>CAYZJB010000034.1:13515-40753 GCA_964478735.1 uncultured Bacteroidota bacterium
TGATTCCGGAGACAATTTGACCCGATCAACCGCGGATGAACGCTATCCGTCGTGGTCACCGGATGGAACGAAAATTCTTTTTGAAAGTTTTCGCAATGGGAATTGGGATGTGTTCTGTCTCGATCTGAAAGGACCGGAAAGAAACCAACCTGACCGAACATCCAGCAAACGATCGATCCCCTTTATGGGATGCAACCGGTCGGGTGCTGATCTTTCAGAGTGACCGGGATAGCGTGCAAGACGCTTACCTCATGGATTTTAATACGCACGGCGTGCGACGGCTTTTTTTGCCCGAAGGTTCAAACGAATTATCGCCACACCTGTCGAACGATGGGAAGTACGTGGTTTATACGGCTCAGGACTCCGGCCATTTTTTTATTCAAAGGATGGATTTGAATACCGGCGAAACTGCTGACCTCACGTCCCGTTACGGCCGTAGCCTGTGGCCCCGCTGGTCTTCCGGAGATTCCGGTATCGTGTTTTTCGCTCGACAAGACGATCATCCGAATGATGACGAAATTTATACTCTATCGTTTGATACCGGTACGCAACGCCGAATAACCCAAAAAAGCGGTCACGATTTTTGTCCGGCCTGGTCCCCGAACGGACGTTGGATAGCCGCGGCAAGCGTCGGAGATCCTTTTGATCGGGGAATCGCGATATTCGATTTATCCGGGAAGGTACTGAAGATCATCGGGACGGGATTTGAGCGTGTCACACAACCGGCGTGGTCTCCCGACGGCCGGCGGATTGTATTTGCGGCACGACGCGAGGGGAATTTCGATCTGTTTGTCGAGGACGTTGATTTGAAGTAGGTTATCCTACAACTTGCACATCATTTCAAAAATCTTCTATATTGCCGCCCTAAAACACTGAGGTCCTTGAGCGCAACTTCTCAAATAACGCTTTCCCTGCCGCCGGGAATGCATAACGAATCCTTCAAAGATACGCTCATCGTTCGCGGTGCGCGTGTACACAATCTTCAGAATATCGACGTCGATATTCCACGTAACAAACTGACCGTCATCACCGGCCTGTCCGGCTCGGGGAAATCCTCGCTGGCGTTCGATACGATCTATGCCGAAGGCCAGCGGCGTTACGTGGAATCGTTGTCCGCCTACGCACGTCAGTTCCTCGACATGATGGAAAAACCGGACGTCGATCTGGTCGACGGATTGAGTCCGGCGATCAGCATCGAACAGAAGACCTCCGGGCGCAATCCACGATCGACAGTCGGGACCGTCACGGAAATTTATGATTACCTCCGATTGTTATACTCCAAGGTCGCGACGCCGTATTGCTATCAGTGCGGCCGGGAAGTGAAACGGCAATCGCGAGATCAGATCCTTGACGCGCTGAATCAACTCCCTAAAGGCAGCAAGCAGCTGCTATTGGCGCCTCTCGTTCGCGGCCGTAAAGGGCATTATCAGGAACTGTTTGAAAAACTTCGTAAGAGCGGCTTCGTACGGGTTCGCGTCGACGGAGAAATCCTGGAACTTGAAAATGTCCAGAAGGTGTCACGATTCAAAGTGCATGATATCGAAGTCGTGGTGGATCGTCTGGTGATCGATGGCGCCGTCACGCAACGCTTGATCGAATCGATTGAAAAAGCTCTGGATCTAGGCGAGGGGGTCATCATTCTTCAACCTGCAGAAAAAAAGGGCACGGATATTCGATACAGTGTCCATCTCGCGTGTCTGCACTGCGGTATCAGTTACGAAGAACCGTTCCCGAAATTGTTCTCATTCAACAGTCCGTACGGTGCATGCCCGACCTGTGACGGCCTTGGGGTCATTCGCGATATTGATTCTGATCTATTGATTCCGGACACGTCGCTCTCGATTCGAGAGGGCGCGATTCGGTTATTCGAGAAGACAAGCCTGGACAACTGGTTTTTTCTCCAGATCGAGACGGTATTGAAGGGCCTGGGCTACGATTTCGATACCCCCGTTAAAAAGATGTCGAAAAAGGCAATCGAGGCTCTGCTGCACGGGACCGGCTCGACGAAATATCAATTTTACTATTATTCGGGCAAGCGGAAGAAAAATTATACTGGCCGTTTCAAAGGACTGGTTGGATTTATTAAAGGAGCAGAAGAGAGAAGTTCGTCCGACAGTACGCAGGAGTGGGCTGAGAAATTCATGTCGGAAAAACTCTGTCAGACGTGTAACGGCGGTCGATTGAAAAAAGAGCCTTTGTCGTACCGGTTGGGTGGAAAGAACATTCATGAAGTGACGTCCTTGTCGATCGATGAATCGGCGGCTTTTCTAAAAAGTTTTGACATTCCCGACCGTCTCCGGAAAGTCGGTGAGCCGGTTCTGAAGGAAATCCAGGAACGCCTTGGGTTTTTGCTGCAAGTGGGATTGAGCTACCTTACGTTGGAACGGCCGGCCAGAACATTGTCCGGCGGTGAATCGCAACGGATTCGGCTCGCGACGCAGATTGGTGCTCAGCTTGTCGGCGTTCTGTATATTTTAGACGAACCCAGCATCGGGTTGCACCAGAGGGACAATCAAAAACTCATCCAGGCCTTGCTCAATCTTCGTGATCTCGGGAATACCGTCATCATCGTAGAGCACGACCGCGATACGATGGAGCACGCAGACTATTTGATCGATCTGGGTCCGGGCGCCGGGCGGCTCGGCGGACACGTCGTCGCTCAGGGGCCGTTCGACGAATGGTCGGCCAAGGAGTCTTTGACTGCCGCATACCTGCAGCGGGTAAAGGAAATAGAAGTGCCGAACGAGCGCCGCCCCGGCAACGGAAAAAACATCGTGTTGACGGGCGCCGGCGGACATAATTTGCATGACGTCACCCTGGAATTACCGCTGGGTAAACTGGTTTGCATTACGGGTGTCAGCGGTTCCGGAAAGAGTACGTTGATCAATGAGACGTTGTACCCCATTCTGGCCCGCCATTTCTACGATGCATCGGTGACGCCGCTGCCGTATCGAAGCATTCGCGGATTGGACGAGATCGACAAAGTAATCGATATCGATCAATCGCCGATCGGCCGTACGCCGCGGAGCAACCCGGCAACGTACACAAATCTTTTTACACTGATCCGCGATTTGTTTGCCAGTCTACCCGAATCGAAAGTCCGGGGTTACAAGCCAGGCCGATTCAGTTTCAATGTGTCTGGCGGACGATGCGAAGATTGCCAGGGCGCCGGTCTGCGAAAAATCGAAATGAATTTTCTTCCCGACGTGTACGTCCAGTGCGAAACGTGTCAGGGACGGAGATACAATCGCGAGACGCTGGAAATTCACTACCGTAATCGCTCGATTTCGGACGTTTTGGAAATGACGGTAGCGGAAGCGCTTGAGTTTTTTGACGCCGTACCCGCGATCAAACGCAAACTGCAAACCCTGCACGACGTCGGTCTGGATTACATTCATCTCGGTCAGCAGGCCACGACGCTCTCAGGCGGCGAAGCCCAACGGGTCAAGCTGGCGGAGGAGCTCTCCCGCGCGAGCACCGGGAAAACCCTCTACATTCTCGATGAACCCACGACAGGATTACATTTTGAAGACATCCGGATGCTGATGAACGTCCTGGGACAACTCGTGGACCTGGGAAATACGGTCGTCGTGATCGAACATAACCTCGATGTCATCAAATGTGCCGACTGGATCATCGATCTCGGGCCCGAAGGCGGCGGGGCAGGCGGACGGATTATCGGCGAGGGTACTCCGGAAGACATCTGCAGCATCCGCGAATCCCATACCGGAGCTTTTCTGAAAAAGGAACTTCGACGCCGTTCCCGACCGGCGGTTGCCCTTTAAATAAATTGTGTTAATCTCGATTTTTCGCTAAACTCTCGCGTGATGTCGGAAATTATTTATCAGACCGGCACCGATAAAATTCGTCGTGTCGAAAAAATGTTGCTGTCGCGTTTCATTGACGACCTGAGAGGACGGTTACACCTTGAAGTCCTGGTCGAAGGCGGATTGCGCGACCGCTATTTCACTCAACGGGATTTGCATCGTCCGGGTCTGGCGCTGGCGGGTTTCGTCGAGCTTTTCACGCACGATAAAATCCAGATCCTCGGCAACACCGAAAATTATTACCTGCTGAGTCTGACGGCAGAGGAACGGATCCAGTCGCTGGAAAAAGTTTTCCAGTTTGACATGCCGTGCATTATCGTGACGAACGGCAATGCCATTTTGCCAGAAGTGCAGGACTGGTGCGTCCGGCGTAACGTCCCGCTGTTACGGACCAGCTTTTCGACGACCGATGCCATCCATCTGATCGGCGCGTATCTTGATGAAGCGTTTGCGCCCGAAGTGACTGTGCACGGCTCGATGGTCGACGTGTACGGCATCGGAGTGCTCCTGACGGGCAAAAGCGGAATAGGAAAAAGTGAAATTGCGCTTGACCTCGTCGAACGCGGACATCGACTTGTTGCCGACGATACGGTGATGATCAAACGAACGGCCGAGACGATCCTGATTGCACAAGGCCACAATACACTGCGTCACTTTATCGAAGTTCGCGGCGTCGGAATCCTCGATGTTCGCGAGATGTTCGGCATTCGTGCCGTGAGAATTCAAAAGCGGCTCGAAGTGCAGGTCGATCTGCAATTGTGGGACGGCAAAGAAGAATACGAACGACTCGGCCTGGATGAGCAGACCGTTAATATACTCGATGTCCGCATTCCCATCATTAAATTGCCCATCTATCCGGGTAAAAATATTACCGTTATCGCCGAAGCGATCGCGCTCAACCTCCTGCTGAAGATTCAGGGATACGATGCCGCCAAAGTGTTCAGCGACAAGTTGATGTCCGAGATTCAGAACAAGTCGCGTGAAAGCGAAACGAACCGCTACCTTCAGAGGGATTTCGAATAAAAGACCAACCGACGAGGCGACTTTGAACGATCACAAGATTCTTGAGATTAAGGTCGGTATTACGATCCTGATCGGCGTGATGATGTTGGTGCTGGGCATCGTATGGCTCAAAGGCATCACCTTCAAGCCGAATACGTTTGAAATCAGAATGCTGTTCCCCAATACGGGCGGATTGCAAATCGGAGATCCGGCGCTGGTCAGCGGATTGAAAGTCGGCAAGGTCACGGACATTCAGTTGACGGGAGATTCCGTGATGGTACTCGTCAGTCTGTCCAACAGCGTCCAGCTTCGTGCCGACGTTACCGGGTTGATCGCGAGTTCGGATTTTTTCGGTGGAAAAAAGGTCGACATTGTTCCGGGAAAATCTGGAAAGAAATACGATGGAAAATCGGTCGTGCGCGGGCAGCGTGAGCCGGACATTACCGAATTGACGAGCCAGCTGAAAGAGATTGCCGTGGATGTGAAGGGTACGTTGCGCAAGGTCGACACCGTACTGGTGGGCATCAGCGGCGTCGTCAACGACAAATCGTTTGCTCACTCGCTCAAACAGGTGGTGAAACAACTCGACGAAACGACGGAAAAGATCGCACGGATTGCCGACAAGAGCGACGCCAAGATCGATTCGATGTTGACGCGTCTCAGCGGCGCCGCCCGTACGTTTCGGACGCTGGTTCAGAAAACGGACGGAAAAATCGATACGACGTTTTCTCAGGTCACGCAGATTACGACCTCCATTGCCCATCTGACGGCGTCGCTCGACAGCATGGCGACCACGATCCAACGCGGAGAAGGGAATCTGGGTAAACTGATCTACGACGACAAACTTTATCATCGCATTGACCGAACGGTTATGCAGTTAGATTCGCTCGTCGAGGTGGTACGCGAACGCGGCATGAAGGTTAACCTCAAGCTCTTCGGCGATTAAGCCATGGATCTAGCGGTATCGCTTGGGCTGAGCGCCATCTCCGGGCTGGTCATTATTCTCGGTGGAATCCTCTTTGTCGCCCGCGGACAGTGGGAAAAAAAATATCTGGATATATTTATCGCGCTCGGAGCGGGTTATATCCTCGCCGTGGCCCTGCTTGACATGATTCCCGAGTTTGTGGGGTCCTCTCCCGGCATGATGGGGTTCGTCATTCTGGGTTACTTGATCATTCATCTCTTTGAGCACGTCTTTACGCCCCACTTCCATTACGGCGAAGAAACCCACGGGCATCTGGTTTCTCATGTGGTCAGTACATCGGCCCTTGTGGGGTTGGCCGTTCATAATTTCTTCAGTGGTGTCGCGATCGGGAGCGGGATGTTATCCGGATCGTCGCTGGGCTGGTTGATTTTCTGGGGGACGGTTTTACACAAACTCCCGGAGGGATTTACGATTTCGTCGATTATGTTTGTTTCGCATCACGGGCGCGGCTACGGATTGATGAGTACGATCGTGCTGGCCGTCGCGTCGGTTGCGGGAACACTTTTGATCTTTTTAGTCGAGAGCCCGAGTACGATGATTCGAGATTCCGCTCTTGCTTTATCGGCCGGGACGTTTATCCATGTCGCGACGACGGATCTCATTCCCCGAATTAATGACAGCCCCCACCGATGGATGCCGCTGATCATTTTTGTCGGCGTCGGACTGTTTTTTCTCAGCTCGACGATTTTTCATCTCTAAATTGCTATTCGACGGTCACGCTTTTGGCGAGATTCCGGGGCTGGTCCACGTCACAGCCGCGCAGAACGGCCATGTGATACGCGAGTAATTGTAAGGGGATGACGGACAAAACCGGGCAGAGGAAGTCAAGTGTTTTCGGGATATAAATGACGTGGTCGACTTTTTCGGCTATTTCGACGTTGCCTTCCGTTGTCACGGCGATGATTTTTCCGCCACGCGCACGCACTTCTTCAATATTGCTCACGACTTTGTCGTAAATGGCATCCTGGGGTGCAATTACGACCGTCGGCATATCTTCATCGATCAGTGCGATAGGCCCGTGTTTCATTTCCGCTGCCGGATAGCCTTCCGCATGGATGTACGAAATCTCTTTGAGTTTTAAAGCTCCTTCCAGCGCGACCGGGAAATGGTAACCTCGTCCAAGGTAAAGGAAATTACGTTTGTCCTGGTAGCGTTCGGCGATTTCCCGGACATAATCGTTACTCGTCAGAATGGCCTTTACTTTTTGGGGAAGGGCCTGGAGTTCGGCCACGATCTGACGGCCTTCGACTGTGGACATGTTCCGTTTTCGGGCAAGGAGCAATGTAATGAGAGCGAGCACGGTCAACTGGGACGTAAACGCTTTGGTGGAGGCGACGCCGATTTCCGGACCTGCATGAATATAGACGCCGGCGTGCGATTCACGCGCGATGGTGCTGCCAACGACATTGCAGATGCCGAGCGCAACAGCTCCTCGCCGTTTTGCTTCTCGGAGCGCGGCGAGTGTGTCTGCCGTTTCACCGGACTGGCTGATTGCAATGACTACGGTTCCCGGTTCAATGATCGGGTTGCGGTAACGAAACTCCGACGCGTACTCGACTTCGACGTTGATCCGGGCGAACTCTTCCAGCATGTATTCCCCGACCAGGGCCGCATGCCAGGACGTACCACAAGCCGTGAAGATAATTTTCTTCGCTTCAACCAGCTTATCGACGAAATCGACGAGACCTCCGAGCTTTGAAATGCCTTCGTCGGCAATCAGGCGGCCGCGCATCGCATCCGTAATGGTGCTCGGCTGCTCGAAAATTTCCTTGAGCATGAAGTGTTCATAACCCTGCTTTTCGATCTGGCTGACGTCAAACGTGATTTCCTCGACCTTTTTTTCTACCGTCTGATTGTCGAGGGTTTTAGTCTGGATTCCGTCGCGCGTGAGGATGGCCATTTCGTTGTCTTCCAGATATACCACCTGGCGTGTATGTCCGACGATGGCGGATGCATCGGAAGCGACGAGAAATTCGTCGTGACCGTAACCCAGCACCAGCGGGCTGCCATGGCGAGCAACGACGATTTTATCCGGTTCTCGTTGCGAGATCACCGCAATCCCGAAGGTGCCTTTGACGCAGGCAAGCGCCTCCCGTACGGCCGTTTCCAGTGACCCGGACGATTCGTAAAATTCTTCTATCAGGTGTACGACGGTTTCCGTATCGGTGTCGGTCGTAAACGTATGGCCTTTTTTCTGGAGTTCAACCTTCAATGCCAGGTAATTCTCGATGATTCCGTTGTGAATAAGGGCGATATCGCCGTGTTCGCCTGTATGGGGATGAGCATTGGTCGTATTGGGAACTCCGTGCGTCGCCCATCGGGTATGACCGATGCCGATCGTTCCACGCAGTGAATCACGTTTAATGACGGCTTCCAGCTCGGTTAGTTTACCTGCCGCTTTGCGCATATTGAGCCGGTTCCGATCAATGATGGCAAGGCCTGCGGAATCGTAACCGCGATATTCCAAACGCCTTAAGCCGTTGATAATAATAGATAAAGCCTCTTTGGGTCCGATATAGCCGATAATTCCGCACATGAATATAGCTCCTGTCAGGTGTGACGAATGATACAAATTTTTGCCTCGGCGGGCAAGGTATTTGAAGCCATACTGATTAATGAAGAAGGAGTTAGTTTAAACCCGCCAATATAGAGTACGTCAAAAATCGAGAAAAAACTTGATGTTTTGTGTGAAACCCCTTGACTTAAGAACCTTTTTTCTATATTATTTGCGCCCGTCGAAAGACGGCCCAATGTTCTCCCGAAATCATGTGAATAAAATGTTGAATGTGTTGAGGTAGGTTGATCAAAAAATTCGACTTACGTCCAAAAATTCAACAGAAAACACTTGCAAAGGGATGATCATTTTTGTATAATAGCAACCCCTCGAGAGAGAGGCAATGCCGATGCGACGTGAGTCGCGTCCAACGTTATTTGAAAATTAGAGAGTATACACAGTTGATTCTAATGCGAGTTCGACCGGATCATCTTCGTTTATAAAAATGACAACGAAGAGTTTGATCCTGGCTCAGGACTAACGCTGGCGGCGTGCCTAACACATGCAAGTCTGACGAGAAAGCGGTAGCAATATCGTGAGTAAAGTGGCGAACGGGTGAGTAACACGTAACCAATCTGCCCTTCAGTGGAGGAAAACCCAGGGAAACTTGGGCTAATCCTCCATACGGTGATTTGATCGCATGATCGGATTATCAAAGATTTACTCGCTGAAGGAGGAGGTTGCGACTGATTAGCTTGTTGGCGGGGTAACGGCCCACCAAGGCGACGATCAGTAGCTGGTCTGAGAGGATGATCAGCCACACTGGGACTGAGATACGGCCCAGACTCCTACGGGAGGCAGCAGTGAGGAATATTGCGCAATGGGCGAAAGCCTGACGCAGCAACGCCGCGTGTAGGATGAAATCTTTCGGGATGTAAACTACTGTTAGAGGGGAAGAAAGTCTCGACTTGTCGAGACCTGACGGTACCCTCAGAGAAAGCCCCGGCTAACTCTGTGCCAGCAGCCGCGGTAATACAGGGGGGGCAAGCGTTGTCCGGAATTACTGGGTGTAAAGGGTCCGTAGGCGGGTCGGTAAGTCAGTGGTTAAATCCTGCAGCTTAACTGTAGACTATCCATTGATACTGTCGATCTTGAGTGCGAGAGAGATGAGTGGAATTCCAAGTGTAGCGGTGAAATGCGTAGAGATTTGGAAGAACACCAGTTGCGAAGGCGGCTCATTGGCTCGTTACTGACGCTGAGGGACGAAAGCATGGGGAGCAAACAGGATTAGATACCCTGGTAGTCCATGCCCTAAACGATGAGGACTAGGTGTTGGGTGTTAAAGCCCAGTGCCGCAGCTAACGCATTAAGTCCTCCACCTGGGGAATACGGCCGCAAGGTTGAAACTCAAAGGAATTGACGGGGGCCCGCACAAGCAGTGGAGCATGTGGTTTAATTCGACGCAACGCGAAGAACCTTACCTGGGCTCGAAATGCTAGTGCTATCCCATGAAAGTGGGCTTCTCGCAAGAGACGCTAGTATAGGTGCTGCATGGCTGTCGTCAGCTCGTGTCGTGAGATGTTGGGTTAAGTCCCGCAACGAGCGCAACCCTTGCCTTTAGTTGCCATCGGGTAATGCCGGGCACTCTAAAGGGACCGCCGATGATAAATCGGAGGAAGGTGGGGATGACGTCAAGTCATCATGGCCCTTACGTCCAGGGCTACACACGTGCTACAATGGTCGCCACAGAGGGCGAAGCCGCAAGGCGAAGACAATCCCAAAAAAGCGACCTCAGTTCGGATCGAAGGCTGCAACTCGCCTTCGTGAAGCTGGAATTGCTAGTAATCGCTGATCAGCACGCAGCGGTGAATACGTTCCCGGGCCTTGTACACACCGCCCGTCAAGCCATGGGAGTTGGTAGCACCCGAAGTTCCGCCTCAGGCGGACCGAAGGTGAGGCCAATGACTGGGGCTAAGTCGTAACAAGGTAGCCGTACCGGAAGGTGCGGCTGGATCACCTCCTTTCTGGAGAACCTGTTTCCCGATTTATCGGGATTCTAGATTCCCTATTTCACCGGACGATCTCCATTTGGATCGCGTGTATACTCTCTTTTATTTTTTTTGCCTTCTTTTTTAGGCAAATGTTCTTTTGAAAAGTGTACCCTCGGGCTTGTAGCTCAGGTGGTTAGAGCGCACGCCTGATAAGCGTGAGGTCGATGGTTCAACTCCATCCAAGCCCACTGCTTTATCAAACGGCAGTGTGTTCATCATCCGGGGCTATAGCTCAATTTGGGAGAGCGCCTGCTTTGCACGCAGGAGGTTAGCGGTTCGAGCCCGCTTAGCTCCACGCTATCTACCTTCTGTTCGGATGCGTTTCGCTCAAGTCGGGTGGTTTGTAAGGGTATAAAAAATTGTTCGGATCGGCGTAAGCCGTTCAGATACACCGATCGTTGAGATCGGCCAAAGTTCTTTGACAATTGAGATTTTGTTATGATCTAGATAATGAAGACTACAATCTTCGATCGAGAGATCGCTACTATTTTTTTACACTTAGTTGTTTGAATACTTTGTGAAATTTATTCAAGCTATTAAGGGCATACGGAGGATGCATAGGCACAAGAAGGCGATGAAGGACGTGGCAAGCTGCGAAAAGCTGCGGGCAGGCGCAAACGGCCGTTGATCCGCAGATATCCGAATGGGGCAACCCCGCACCGGTCATGCGGTGCGATCTCCTGCTGAATTCATAGGCAGGACGAAGCCAACCCGGGGAACTGAAATATCTAAGTACCTGGTGGAATAGAAATCAAACGAGATTTTCCGAGTAGTGACGAGCGAAAGGGAAATAGCCCAAATCCCGATGTTTACATCGGGAGGTTGTAGGACCCTTGTAGTGATCTGTAAGTACGTAGGTGAAGCTGTCTGGAAAGCAGCGCCACAGCAGGTGATAGCCCTGTAACCGAAACGGAAAGCAGCACGTGGGTATCCTGAGTAGTGCGGGACACGAGAAATCCTGTGCGAAGCTGGGTGGACCATCATCCAAGGCTAAATACTCTCTTGTGACCGATAGCGAATAGTACCGTAAGGGAAATGTGAAAAGAACCCCTTCGAGGGGAGTGAAATAGAACCTGAAACCGTATGCTTACAAGCGGTCGGAGTCCCGAACTTGTTCGGGATGACGGCGTGCCTTTTGCATAATGAGCCAGCGAGTTACTCGTACGTTGCGTTAGGTTAAGAGGTCATCAAGCCTCGCAGCCGTAGCGAAAGCAAGTCTGAACAGGGCGTTCCGAAAGGAGTGTAACGTGCGGTAGACGCGAAACCTTAGTGATCTAGCCATGGCCAGGTTGAAGTAGGGGTAAAACCCTATGGAGGACCGAACCGGTGTCAGTTGAAAGTGGCTCGGATGAGCTGTGGCTAGGGGTGAAAGGCTAATCAAACTGGGAGATAGCTCGTTCTCCCCGAAATATCTTTAGGGATAGTCTCGGATAATAGATCGTCACGGGGGTAGAGCACTGAAAGGGCTAGGGCTGTCACAACGGTACCAAACCCTCTCAAACTCCGAATACCGTTGACGAGTTCTCCGGGAAGCAGCCGGCGAGGGATAAGCTTCGTCGACAAAAGGGAAAGAACCCAGATCATCGGCTAAAGACCCAAAGTGCAGGCTAAGTGACAAAGGATGTGGAACCGCAATGACAACTAGGATGTTTGCTTAGAAGCAGCCACCATTTAAAGATAGCGTAATAGCTCACTAGTCAAGCAGTTCCGCGCCGATAATTCACGGGACTAAGCCTGCCTCTGAAGCCGTGGGTGTGTGCGTTTCGACGCATACGCGGTAGGGGAGCATTCCATTAACCATCGAAGGTTGGGCGCGAGCCCGGCTGGAGGACATGGAAGAGATTATGCTGGCATAAGTAGCGATAAAAGGAGTGAAAAACTCCTTCACCGAAAGCCCAAGGATTCCTGAGTAAAGTTAATCTGCTTGGGGTTAGTCGGAGCCTAAGGCGAGGCCAAGCGGCGTAGCTGATGGTAAGCAGGTCAATATTCCTGCACCGGTTTGTAATCGTTATCAACCAAGGGGTGACGCAGAAGTGAAAGACGGGCCTGGACTGGTTTCCAGGTTTAAGCGTGTAGCCAGATCGTGTAGGTAAATCCGCACGGTCGTTTTAACGTGAAGCGCGAATAAGAAACGAGCCTTCGGGCAAGCCAATTCGTCCTAATCTCGCTGCCAAGAAAAACCTCTACGTGAGATTACAGGCTGACCGTACCGTAAACCGACACAGGTGGGCGAGGAGAATATCCAAAGGTGCTCGAGATAGCCATTGTTAAGGAACTAGGCAAATTGACCCCGTAACTTCGGGAGAAGGGGTGCCTGCCGTAAGGCGGGCCGCAGTGAAATGGGACTAGCGACTGTTTACCAAAAACACAGGGCTCTGCAAAGTCGTAAAGACGACGTATAGGGTCTGACACCTGCCCGGTGCTGGAAGGTTAAGGAGAGAGGTTAGCGCAAGCGAAGCTTTGAACCGAAGCCCCAGTAAACGGCGGCCGTAACTATAACGGTCCTAAGGTAGAAATACGCTGCCTTAGTAAAATTTGGCTATTTGCTGGAAAATCTGAGAATCCCTCACTACGAATATTTGTTCGTGAAAATGTGTAGGGTGCAGACAATCAGCAGGAAAGACTGTTCAAAGGAGGTAGTTATCATGATGAAAATTTTGATGACTCGGCCTTCTCAATTTATTCCCTCATTAGTTGAATGATGATGGGTGGCGAAGAGAAGGCCTACTTCGAGAACAGAATCCTCAGAGACTACACGCCAAAGAAACGAGAAAAAGTCAGGCTGAGCTTGTCGAAGCCTGACAACAGGAAGTCACCCTTCGACAGGCTCAGGGTGACAGCCACGTTTCAAGATATAGTCCGATCTGCATGGCGACATGCAGGGGCGAAAGTCCAATTCAATTAAATTGAATTAACACCAGAGCGAAATTCCTTGTCGGGTAAGTTCCGACCTGCACGAATGGTGTAACGACTGGTCCTGCGTCTCAACAATGGCCTCGGCGAAATTGTAGTGCCGGTGAAGATGCCGGCTCCCCGCAACGGGACGGAAAGACCCTATGAACCTTTACTATAACTTAACATTGGGTTTTGATGTTGCATGCGTAGAATAGGTGGGAGACTTTGAAGCGGCGCTTTTGGGCGTCGTGGAGTCGCAATGTGAAATACCACCCTTGTGATATTGAAATTCTAACTCAGCCTTCTGAATCGAGGGCGAGGACAGTGTTAGGCGGGTAGTTTGACTGGGGCGGTCGCCTCCTAAAAGGTAACGGAGGCTTGCAAAGGTTGGCTCAGCACGCTTGGTAACCGTGCGCAGAGTGCAAAGGCATAAGCCAGCTTGACTGTGAGGCAAACAAGCCGAGCAGAGACGAAAGTCGGCCTTAGTGATCCGGTGGTTCTGCATGGAATGGCCATCGCTCAAAGGATAAAAGGTACTCTAGGGATAACAGGCTGATCGGGTCCAAGAGTCCACATCGACGACCCGGTTTGGCACCTCGATGTCGGTTCATCGCATCCTGGGGCTGGAGAAGGTCCCAAGGGTTTGGCTGTTCGCCAATTAAAGCGGTACGTGAACTGGGTTCAGAACGTCGTGAGACAGTTCGGCCCCTATCTGTTGCGGGCGAAGGATACTTGAGAGGACCTGCTCTTAGTACGAGAGGACCGGAGTGGACGAACCTCTAGTGCATCTGCTGTATTACCAAATGCACGGCAGAGTAGCTATGTTCGGATGGGATAAGTGCTGAAAGCATCTAAGTACGAAACCCACCTCAAGATTAGGTATCCCTCCCGACTTCGGTCGGGACTAAAGACTCCACGGAGATGACGTGGTTAATAGGCTACAGGTGTAAGCGCAGTAATGTGTTCAGCCGAGTAGTACTAATCAGTCGTGCGGCTTGATTTATTTTTTTGTTTCATAAAGTAATCTCTCGATCCTGGATCGTCACAAATCTCAATTGTCAAATTTTGAAAATTTCCGGTGACTATAGCGGTGGGGAAACACCTCTTCCCATTCCGAACAGAGTAGTTAAGCTCACCAGCGCTAATGATACCATGTGGGTAGCTGCATGGAAAAGTAGGACGTTGCCGGGATTTATTTTAAAACCCGTTTTGAGAAATCAGAACGGGTTTTTTATTTTCTTCCCATCCAATGTGTTCAAAATTTCCCATTGGATTCTGTCATTACGTTTTGTTAATCTCCTGACGCACAGAGAGAATCATTTCTAAAACAATTATCCCGTCTCGTCTTCCGGTTCCACCATCTGCGCGGAGGTGTCTATGCAGGCATTCATAACGGATGGCTAAGTGACGTTGGATTTTTTAACCCAACATCATAACAAGGAGTAATAACCATGTCTATTCTCAAGCTTTTTCTGCTCGCGTTGATTTTCCCGATGGGTGCTTACGCTCAACATACCGTGTCGGGGACTGTAAAAGATGCTTCCGGAGAGGCGCTGGCCGGAGTCAATATCGTCGAAAAAGGAACCTACCGTGGAACCACCACCGATCGAAATGGAGACTATTCGCTTACCGTAACGTCAAAACACTCGGTGCTGGTCTTCAGTTATCTGGGTTATGGAAAAACAGAAGCCAGGGTCGGCGACCAGACGACGCTGGACGTTACGCTTTCAGAATCCGCGATTCAGCTGGGAGACATTCAGGTGGTAGGAACACGCAGCTACGGGAGAACCGCTATCGAAACTCCCGTGCCGGTTGACGTGATCGACATGCGGGACATTCCTAATAAGGTCGGGCAAGTCGAAGTCAATCAGGTACTCCAGTACATCGCACCCTCGTTCAATTCCAACAAACAATCCGGTGCAGACGGCGCCGATCACATCGATCCCGCGACGCTGCGCGGTCTGGGGCCGGATCAAACGCTGGTGTTGATCAATGGCAAACGCCGTCATCAATCGTCGTTAATCAATATTTTCGGCTCGCGCGGCCGGGGGAACACCGGTACCGATCTCAACGCCATTCCGGTCAGCGCGATCGAACGCATTGAAATTTTGCGTGATGGAGCCAGCGCTCAATACGGCTCGGACGCGATCGCCGGGGTGATCAACGTGGTGTTGAAATCTTCCGTTGAAGAATTTACAGGATCCATTTCCGGCGGCTTCAACAAAGCGGATCCCGGTTCAAAATACGACGTCGCACTTCCGAAAGATTATGACTGGGACGGCGAGACAAAAGCAATAAGTGCCAACTACGGCGTCCGGCTCGGAGAAGGAGGCTTTGCCAACTTCACAGCGGATTATCAAACCAAGGAAAAAACAAATCGTCCCGCCGATCCCGGCGTTTTTGACATTTATCGACAGCAGTTCGGCGACGCGGGCGGCAATAATTTCAGTTTCTTTACCCATGCGGCGTACCCGGTTAATCAAAAGACCAGTGTGTATGCATTCGGCGGTATCGGCCATCGCTATACGGACGCGTATGCATGGACCCGGACGGCGGACGAAGAGCGTAATGTAATCTCCATCTATCCTAACGGTTTTAACCCGCGCATTACGTCGAAGATCGATGACCGGTCGATTTCCGCGGGGGTGCGGACCCAGCTCGGCAAATGGGATATGGACATCAACAATACGTTCGGATCCAACCGATTCGATTACACGATCAAAAATACGCTGAATGCGTCACTTGAAGGCGCATCGCCAACCAGGTTTGATGCCGGCGGATTTCAACTCTGGCAAAATACCACAGGAATTAACTTCACGAAATTCTACCCTGCGATCCATAAAGGCCTCAACGTCGGCGTGGGCCTGGAATACCGTATCGAGAACTATGAGATCTTTGCCGGCGAAGAGGGTTCGTGGAGAGACTACGGACCCGTTTTCTTCGGTTTGGACGGAACGGATTCGATTTTCCGTCCGGGCGGTTCTCAAGGATTTCCAGGATTTCAGCCCGGCGACGAGATTGACAAATCCCGAAGTAACTTCGGCAGTTACCTGGATATGGAACTGGACGTGACGGATCGATGGATGGTCGGTGGTGCCCTCCGGTTTGAGAACTATTCAGATTTCGGCAGCACCTTGAATGGAAAATTAGCCGCCCGATACAAGATCAATCCCAACGTCACTTTGCGTGGTTCCGCCAGCACGGGCTTCCGCGCTCCGTCGTTGGCACAAATTTACTTTAACTCTACATTTACCGACTTTGTATCCGGTGTGGCGGTCGATAAACTGATCGCGCGGAATACCGGTCAGATCGCGAAGGATCTCGGTATTCCGAAACTCAAAGAAGAAAAAGCGACGGACATCAGCGGCGGATTCGCCGTTAAATACGGTGATTTTTCCGGCAGCGTTGACGGTTATTACGTGACGATCAAGGATCGAATCGTATTGACCGGAGCGTTTGAAGACACGGACCCGGATATCGGCGCACAATTGCAGGCGTTGAACGTCGGGGCAGCTCAGTTTTTTACTAACGCTCTGGATACCCGTACGTTTGGAATCGACGTAGTGATCAGTCACACGGCGTTTATGGGCGAGCAGCGATTGATCACGACTTTTGCCGGGAACTACAACAAAATGGCCGATATCAAGGCAAAGGATATCCATACCACGCCGCAGTTGGCCGGGAAAGAGGACATTTATTTTGGGAGCCGCGAACAGCGATTTCTTCTCGCTTCAGCACCGGAGAGTAAATTTAATCTCACGTTTGACCACAAGTATCAGAAATTTAGCAGTAATCTTCAGTTCGTTTACTTCGGAAGGGTCGTTCTGGAAGACTGGCTTGGAACGTTAGATAAATACGATGGCAAGATCGTGACAAATTTGACGCTCGGTTACGAGGTGACACACCATGTATCCGTCAACGTGGGCGCGGCGAATCTATTCAATGTTTACCCGAAGCAGCAGGATACGGAAACCGAAACCGGTGGACTCTGGGACGCCGTTCAGATGGGGTTCTCGGGAACGTATTACTTTTCGCGCGTGAATTTCAGATTCTAGCCAATGAATAAAAAGGCCGCGCAACAGCGGCCTTTTTTGTTATGGTGCGCCCGGCAGGGCGCACTCACTTGGGAGTGAGAATCTCCTACGAGCCTGATAGGAGGAATCGTTAGCCGGACGGCATGGGCGTCTGTCGTGAGGCAGAGTCTGAAGGAAGTCGCAGGCAAAACGCTGGCTCGACGAACAGGAATCACATATGAGGCGGACAAGCTGGATGAGAAGGCCATTATCTTCAAAGTCCGATACCTATACGGAAAGCTTGGACGTAGATGCGACGGGCATAAGCGGGAAGGTGAGTGCGCATTACCCGGGGAGGCACGAGTAGCCCGCAAGGTCAAGGACAGCGGATATTGCGGGTCATTCGCAAATATCTGCAGGCAGGCATCATGAGCGGGGTATTATAAGCTCCGAACAGAAGGCACGCCGCAAGGCACTCCGCTGTCCCCCTTGTTGTCTGATTTAAGGACAATCTACGGGAACTCTTCCAACAAGGCAGAGGCTCCGACACGTTATCGAACGACTCAATCTCGTCATACGAGGATGGATTCAATATTTCCGATTAGCGGAAGTGAAGAACATCTTCGAAGAACTCGATGGGTGGATACGTCGCAGATTGCGTAACAGTCTCTGGCGACAATGGAAGCGAATTGACATCCGAACAAAGGGCCTGATGAAACGGGGATTGACGGAAGTGCGCGCATGGACATCGGCCACGAATGGCCGAGGGGTTTGGGGGAATTTCGGAGCCTCACACATGAACGATGCTTTTCCAAAATCCTACTTTGACCGACGGGATCTCGTGTCACTGCTTCCTATACGACATGCGCTCAAACAACTTCACGGACCGCCGTATACGGTACGTACGGTGGTGTGAGAGGACGGGGAGAGTAAGCTCCCTCCTACTCGATTATTGTTTTTTTTCGATGACGAGCCTTCCGAGGGATCGAATTAAATTAGGAGGGATAAAGGCTATTTTTCGAAAATCCAGGGCAGAGGATCGATTTGTCCGTTGCCGCTAGAATAGCCGTCGTGCCATGCAGTCGAAATGCCGTTCCACATCTCGAAATGAAGATGTCCGGAGTAACCGAAATCGCATAACGGCTCTTCGATGATGAAACCGAGCCGTTCGCCTTTTTTAACTTTCTGGCCGGGGCGGACGACGAATGACGACATGTGGGCGTACATCGACGTCATGACGCCGAACGGCGTATCATGCCGTACCCACACGATGTATCCGATGGCGCAACTTTCCATGTGGGCCTTGAGAACCATGCCGTCGGCGACGGCGACAACTTCCTGAATCACGTCATGAGGAAGATGGTGTGTGTTGAAATCAACCGCGAGATCGATGCCGTCGTGTCCGTTGCGCGTCAGGCCGCGATAAAGACGCGTGCGATGACGGAAAAGATTGAAATACGCAACGGCGCCCGACGTCGCCGGGCGGGAGGCGAGCGGATGTCCGAAATGTTTTTTTTCGAACCGCAGGATGCGGACGGTTGCGGGCAGGGAAACCGATGCCGTATTCCGAACGCGAAAATAAAAGAACTCCGTTCCGCCGTCATGATCGAATATCAACGCCGTCTTTGCCGGACTGTAGTTTTTTTCGACGCCGTGCAACGATCCTTCAAATCCGTACGCCCGGTGTTCGAACGCTCCGTTATCGAGCGCAGTACGCGACCGCCGGCCCGCCAGTTCAAACGCCTGGCAGTCCATTCGGGTGCCGTCAACCGAGGGATCGCACGCGTCGAGCGCGCCGGCATCGACGATGATCGAATACGCCATACCTGAATCGAGCACCGTCTTGAACCATTTTTCCCCCGGCCGTATATCGACGTGCATCGAATCGCGTTCGATCCATTTCGGGTTCAATTCCTCCATCGAGCGATTGGCCCAGACGGTTTTCCCGTTCCACTCGTTGGAAAAATGAACCGGAGGCGGTGCCGACATGAAGCCGCAGGAGGAAATCAAAAAAACAGAAAAAATCGCACTGAATCGGAACGGAGTGAAATGCACGATAGGGTCCAAGAAATGGTGTAACAAAGTTCAGACGTTGATTACTTTCGCTTCCAATATATTAATTCAACCGAGTGTGTCAATAACTGAAAACACGGCACCCGACACATACCCGGAGATAGGTGGAGTCGTCGATCGGGTTAAAAATCGAAGGCTATTTAATCAGCAACATTTTCCGCGTCCGGATAAAATCATCCGTTTCCAGACGATAAAAGTACGCACCGCTGGCGACTGTGTGGCCCGTTTCGTTTCGCCCATCCCAGAATACGGAGTGACTGCCGTTTTCAAACGATCCCTGGGCCAGTGTTCTGACGAGTTGTCCGCGTGCGTTGAAAACGGCGAGACGGACGCGGCTGCGTTGTGGAAGGTCAAAATAAACCGTGGTCGTGGGATTGAACGGGTTCGGGTAGTTCTGCCGAAGTTCGATTTGCAAAGGGGCGTTGTTCTTTTGGGCCGTTGTTACGGGTACGATAATATTCTCGACCGGTCGTTGATAAACTCCATTGCCTGCCGTTCCGGCGAAGATTGAATTTCCATCGACCTTCAATGCCCAGACGATCTGGCTGCTCAATCCATCGTTCCACTGCGACCACGACGTGCCGCCGTCCACTGAACGCCAGACACCATGATCGTAGGTCCCGGCATAAAGCGTATTTCCATCGTGAGCGAGCGATAGGACGGTCTCGTTTTCCATTCCATTTCGAACGGGTATCCAGTGTTCCCCGTCGAGGGTTACGAAAACCCCTTCATCCGTGCCTGCGTACATCGCACCATCGGCCTTGAGGATCGCATAGACATACAGACTGGTCAGGCCGTCATTGACTTCCGTCCAAGTTAGTCCCTGATCCGACGATCGGAAAATGCCGTCACCATCCGTTGCCGCATAGAGTAATGAACCGTCGTAATTCACGGCCCAAATGACTTTATCGGTAAATTGCGTCAGCCCGATCCAACTTTGGCCGTGATTGGTTGAGGCATGAACTCCGAAAAACGTTGCGGCGAAAACCAGGTTACCGTCCGTCGTCAGAGAGGTGACAAGAAGATGGCGGAGGCCTGTATTGACCAGGCTCCAGGTTTGGCCGTTATCGATGGAGCGGAAAACTCCATCGTATGCCGATCCGATGAGAAGAGCGGGTCCGGACCTGAGCATGCAAAGGAGATCCCAGCGCGTCATTCCGGTGTTGCTCTGTACCCAGTGCCTGCCGTTGTCGTCAGAAAAAAAGGCTCCGCTGCCCCAGGTCGCGACAAAAATTCGGTCGTTCACGAACAAAATATCGTGAATCTCTGCGGCGTTCATTCCAGATGTCGATCAATGCCAGCTTTGTCCGTCGTCGAACCACGATTTTCAGTCATTGGTTGAGGCAAACACTGCCTCCGATCGTGGAGACGTACATACGTTTTCCTTTCCCGGGCCATTGCCACGACAAGATCACTTTCAATTCCGTCATTGACCGGGGTTCATGAAAGGTGGTGGGTGTGGGCGGTCCAAACTCCGGCGCCAAACGTACCGGCAAATAGCCGGCTACCGTCGACAAGGATGGATTGTACGATATGG
Source organism: uncultured Bacteroidota bacterium (assembly GCA_964478735.1). GTDB lineage: Bacteria > CLD3 > CLD3 > SB21 > SB21 > CAYZJB01. The sequence goes on from CAYZJB010000034.1 coordinate 34,393, forward strand.
CCCTGCAATCCTGCTGCCTTCCAGTTTTTACCGTGATCGCGGGAAACGTAGATTCCGCTGCCACCGCCGGCATAGAGCATCGAGCCATGACTGGTAATCGCACGCATGCGAAGATTGCCAGGCCGTCGTTGGCCATGGCCCATGTCTTTCCTCCGTTGCGAGAAATAAAAATACCGCCATAGTCGGTACCGGCGAGCAGCAGAGTACCTTTTTTAGGTACAGGGAAAACGTAACCGCCGTAAGGTCCGAACGATGTCCACTGAGAATGAACCGGAGGGAGAAGGACTACGGCGACGAAGAGGTGAGTACCGTCGCTTTCATGAAAGTCCTTTGGTTTGAGCAAAAATACGAATCAAGATGTGTGAGGTCAAGCCGTTGACGTTGTTTTTTTTGGGCTTGATTTTACACGAGTTACATGCGTTCATGGAACATGAAATAACGATTGTCAAAGTGCGTTGACGCTGTTATATTATGCCGCTTTTATGTTGCGTTCGATATTCAAAGCCAAAATTCATCGCGCCCGGGTCACACAATTGGATCTGAATTATCACGGGAGCATCACGATCGACCAGGATTTGCTCGAAGCGACCGGTATTTTTCATAACGAACGCGTTCAGATCGTCAATGCAAATAATGGCGCACGACTCGAAACGTATGTGATTGCCGGCAAACGGGGCAGCCGCGTCATCGGTCTCAATGGTCCCGCCGCAAGACTGGCCATGCCCGGCGACATTATCTCCATCATTGCCTACGGCATCATGGACGAAAAGGAAGCCCGTACCTTCAAGCCGACCGTCATCCTGCTCAATGGCAACAACGAAGTGATTGAAAGTCACACCATCTCGTCCCATGACGAGATGCTGCAGTAGCCGATTTTCGTTTTTCCTATAAAATCATAAAAGGCCATGCGACCTTCGATCCTGTTGGTCAACCCGTACATTTACGACTTTGCCGCCTACGATCTGTGGTTGAAGCCCCTGGGTTTGCTCTATCTTGCGTCCTTGCTTGAAGAAAACGGCTGCGACGTTGTGCTGGTCGATGCACTGGATCGATGGCATCCCGACGTGCTGCAGTTCGCCGGACGATCGGTCCCGCATTCAAAGCCCTTTGGGGACGGGCATTATTATAAAGAAGAAGTCGACAAACCCGGAGAACTGGCGCACGTACCGCGAAAATATTCGCGCTACGGGATGCCGCCGACCGTGGTGCGACGGCAATTGGAAAACATTCAATCATCGCGAACGATCGACGCCGTCCTGATCACGTCCGGAATGACGTACTGGTACCGCGGAGTACACGAATCCATTACCATGTGCCGGGAAATATTCCCACGATCGACGATATTACTCGGCGGGATTTATGCGACTCTGTTCACGGATTTTGCCCGCACAACGTCCGGCGCGGACCTGATCATCGCGGGAGAGGGTGAACGGCAGGTGTTGAGGTGGTTAAAGGAAAAATTTCAGATCGAACCCAAGTACGCTTACACGACCGACGACGACTTTCCGCCTCCGGCCTACCATCTGTACGACCGTCTTGATTATGCGGCAATGCTGACGTCGCGAGGCTGTCCGTACACGTGTTCGTTTTGCGCGACGCACGAACTGTCCGATCGATTTCGCCGTCGAGATCCCTCCCGCGTTGTGGCGGAAATTGACCGTTATGCAGGCCGTGGGATCCGGAATATTGCTTTTTATGACGACGCCTTGTTTGTCAATGCCGACCGGCATATTAAAGTGATTTTGCGCTACGTTGCGGCAAAGCCGTACTCAGTGAACTTTCACACGCCGAACGGACTGTTCGCCAAACTTGTCGATGAGGAACTGGCCGAACTTATGGTCGCCGCCGGCTTCAAGACGATTCGGTTGAGCTATGAAACGAAAAACCCCGAACGGCAGAAGCAGATGCGCAAAGTCGTCGATGGCGATCTTGTTCGGGCGCTTGCCCATCTGGAACGGGCGGGTTTTCCGCGGCATGACGTTACGGTTTATCTGATCATGGGCTTGCCGTTTCAAAAGCCGGCGGAGGTCGAGGACAGTATCCGATACGTACACGATCTCGGTGCACGGGTCAGCCTGTCGTCCTTCACGCCGATTCCGGGTACGCAGGAGTGGAACCATGCCGTGGAGCATTTCGGGTTTCCACAAGACGTGCCGTTGTTGACGAATAAATCGGTATATCCGTTGCGACGTCGGGATTTCACGATCTCAGATTTTGATCGGCTCAAATCGATGGCCGTTGAAGGAAACCGTAAGTTGACATCTGAAGCCGTATCGGACTATCATGTTCTGGCCTGAAAATCTAAAAACCCTTGGCCATTTGTGGAATGGAATGTCTGTGAAAACGGTACATCGTTGCCCTATCCTGCGGGCGGCGGTGCGGGTTTTCGTCGGTTGTGCAGTGGCCGTATCCGGACGTCTCTTCGCTCAGGATTATGCGGCATCCATTCGTGAGCATCAAAAAAACCTGGCACAAATCAAAAACGAACTGACGACATACGAGTCGGAAGTCCGCCGTCAGACGAAAAAGGAAAAATCAGAGCTGGACCGGCTCAACCAGGCCAACCGGAAAGTCGCACTGCTCCAACAACTTATCGGGGAACTCGAGGTCGGTCGGAAAACGACGGAACTCAACATCCAGTTGTTGCAGCGTCAGTTACAGAATACGGAGGAAGAACTGAAAACCTTGCAGCGGCTCGTTGCCGATCGTCTCCTCCAGGTCTACAAACACCGAGAAGAAGATCCGCTGGCGCTCGTGCTGACGTCAGCTTCCGTGGGCGAGGCGTACGCGCGAATGAAGTATTTTCGTCTGATTCACGAACAGGACAAACGCGACGTTCGATTGCTGCGGCAGAAAAAAGACGATATCGAAGAGCGGCGTGCGGCGGTCGAGCTGGAGTTCCATCGTCTCAAAAACCTGATTGCCGAAAAGCAGAATGAACGGACCCGTCTCGACGACGAACTCCATCGACGGCGACAGTCCCTGACGGCGATTCAAAAAGACAAAAAAATGCTCGCCTCGATGATCGATCAGAAAAAAGAGGACCTCGAGACGATGCGGTCGCTCATTGTTGCGTTGGAAAAAAAGCGACTCGAAGAGGAGGCCCGCCGTGCCAAGGCGGCCAAAGAAGCGGCGGGAGGAGTCGTTGAAAAACGTCCGACGTTCATCGAAAAATCGTCATTCCATTTATACAGGAAGCAGCTGCCCTATCCTGCCGCGGGCCGCGTCGTAAAAAAATTCGGCGACCAAATTCATCCCGTCCACGGCACAAAAACTCGCAATCCGGGCATTGAGCTATTGACCTCCACAAACGCCGCCGTGTACGCCGTCGCGAGAGGACAGGTGACCGTTGTGACCTGGCTGCGGCGTTTCGGCAATACCGTCATGATCGATCACGGCGGAGGATATTACACCGTGTATGCGTATCTTTCGGAAATGTACGTCAGCGCCAATCAGATCGTCAACCCGGGAGACGTTATTGCACGGGTGGACGAATCCGAAAACGGACAACCGCTCCTGTATTTTGCGATCTTCAAAGACCGTGAACCTCTGGATCCCATCGCATGGCTGAAATAGTCCCGACCGTTCCGGCTCAGCGTTCCGGCTTACGAAAAGTGTTATGGGCATCGGTCAAAATAGGCCTGACCGTCGGTCTGATCGTCGTGGTGATTCAAAAAGTCGACTGGTCTGCGATCGTTTCCGAATTTTTGGACATCAAACCCGTCATGTTCGTGATGGCGCTTGCCGTGGCCGTGTTGAACATTTACATCCAGTATCGAAAATGGGGCTTTCTCGTTCGCATCCCATATCCCGAGGTGCCGCCGCGTCACGTGTATGCGTCGTTACTGTGCGGATTTTCGATCGGGCTGATCACGCCGGGGCGTCTGGGAGAACTAGGTAAAGGTTTATTCATTCCCGGTATTTCCCGTGCGCAGGCGACGGGCATGTCGATTCTCGACAAGGTTTTTTCTCAACTGCCCCTGGCGATGTTCGGTTTGCTGGCCATCGCGTATTTTTCAACGCGAACGTCGAGCTTTTCAGCCGGCGTCTACGTTTTATGTGCCGCCCTCGCAGGCGCATTGTTCGTACTGGCGCATCTGATACTTTTTCGTCCACAAACGCTTCGGCAGTGGATTCGCGGTTCCTCGAACCTTGTCGCTCGAATGCCGTTGACGGAAAAGCTGACGATGTTACTCTCGACGACGGAGGTATTCAAAAAAAATCACTTTCCGCCCAGTCTGATGTACGGCGTTGTTTTTCAACTCATTATTTATCTTCAGACGTTCCTGTGCGTCGGAACGTTTCATGACGTTGACGTCCTTCCCGCCCTGGCGGCTTCGGCGGCAGCCATGTTTGCCAAGTCGTTGTTGCCCATTGCCGTGATGGACCTTGGCGTGCGGGAAGGGGCGATTATGTTTTTTTTCGGAATGGCTGCCGTTCCGTCGTCCGCCGCGCTCAACGGATCGTTGTTGCTTTTTCTGATCAACGTACTGATTCCGGGCATCATGGGGTTGTACTATGTCTGGAAGATCAAACATACTCCCGTTTAAATTTTACGCAATCACGGACCGATCCCGTATCCGGCGTTCACCGTGGACGGATCACGTACGGGCGCTCCTCGATGAAGGCGTACAGGCCGTTCAAATTCGTGAAAAAGACCTATCAACGCGCCAGTTGCTTTTTGCCGTCGATGCCATCCTCGAACGGCCCGACTCGGCATCGTTTCTCTGGATCAACGACCGTGCCGATATCATCCTGGCTCGCGATCTTGCAGGAGTACATCTAGCGGAGTCCAGTATGCGGCCGTCGATTGTACGGTCAATTCTCGGAAGCAAAATGATCGGCGTTTCCGTTCACTCGCTGGAAGGCGCGGCGGCAGCTTCGGCAGAAGGCGCGGATTTTTTCGTTGCCGGGCCGATCGCCCCGACCAAGTCAAAACCGCCGGGACATTCCGTCATGTCCGAAGCTTCATTCAAGGAAATCTGTCTTTCCGTCAACATTCCGGTGCTCGCACTCGGAGGAATCACGCTCGATGCGGTGCCGCGTCTACTCGACCTCGGGGCATACGGGGTGGCGGGTATTTCGATTGCGTTGGACGATACGGCCTGGAAATCCCGGCTAAAATCATTGCGGGACATTCTCGGTCATCTGTAAATTTCGCCAAAGGAAGGAGTTGCCATGATCGCTTTCAAACATATTCTCGTTCCGACGGATTTTTCCGATGCGTCGAAGATCGCGCTCAATGCGGCTCTGGATATCGCAAAGTTGTTTCGTTCGGATGTGGTTTTGTTGCACGTGTACGAGCCGATGGTTTATTTTTCAGATATGCCCATCGGGATGACCGACATCGTCACGCTGGAACAATCGGTTCGCGAGTCGTCGGAGACGTATCTCGACTCCCTGATCGATCACGTGCGTTCCCGCGGAGATTGTGAGGGGTTGCGCGTCGACAAAGCCGTTGTTCAGGGAAAACCGTTTGCGGAAATCATTCGGGTTGCCGCCGAACGTGACACGGACCTGATCGTCATGTCCACACACGGTCGGGGCGGATTGGAGCACATGCTGCTCGGCAGCGTGACGGAAAAAGTCGTTCGCAAAGCGCCTTGCGCGGTGTTGACCGTTCGTGTCAAAGATAGTGTGAAGAAAAAATGAAAACGGTCTCCGCGGTCCTTCTGGCCGGCGGGGCTTCGGCGCGCCACGGACGCAACAAGCTGACACTTCCGCTTGGCCATTCCACCGTGATTCAAACGTGCGCCGGAGCGTTCGGCGCATTGCATCTGAGGGAAATCGTGGTGGTGACGGGCTTCTATCACGACGACATCACTGCCCTGACGTTCGGATTCCCCATCCGCATCGTTCAGAACCAGGCGCACGCACGGGGCATGACGTCGTCGCTGCGATGCGGGTTGTCGTCGCTGATGGAAAAGGTCAAGGGCGTTTTCATTTGTCCTGCCGACATGCCGTTGATCCGTTCGTCAACGCTGGTGCAGATGATCCGTGCATGGAATCCGGAAAACGCGGTGGTCCCCCGATATCGTCTGAAGCGGGGTCATCCCGTGCTGTTACCGTGGATGATGGTCCGATGGTGCGTGGAAAACGACGAAGATCGCATCTTGCCGCGCGCGTTGGAGACGTTCCAATCGTCGGTGGTTGAACTCGACGTGGAGGATGAAGGAGTCCTTTTCGATCTGGACCGGCCGACGGATTATGAAACCTGCGTGGCCCGATGGAACTCTCTCAATGGAAAATCCGGTATTTGATGACGGGCAATTTGATTTGTGTGGACCTCGCCCCTTGCTAAAAAGTATTAAGCCTCATGACGAGGTCGCCACGGCTCGTGCTCGTGCGTGAGCCAGACCAG
>CAYZJB010000035.1:0-3172 GCA_964478735.1 uncultured Bacteroidota bacterium
GACGATTTGATTGTATCCCGGCCCTGAGCATCGAATCGATCGACATTCAATCGACATTCCAGTTGACTCTCATTTTCTGGTTTAATAGTTTTTTCCTCGAATTTCCCTTTCTTTGTTTTCGGAGCAATTCCTCTCTCTAACCTAACACTTTACCCATGCAGGAGGAAACGATGTACTCCCCCATTTCTACACTCTTTGGACGCATGTGTGCGACGTTGCTCGCTCTGGCGATGACGTCGGACATGTGGGCCGGTGGATTTTCGATTTACGAGCAAGGTGCGCGGGCAACGGCTCAGGGCGGCGCCTTCGTCGCACGGCCGTGGGACCCGTCGGCCGGATTTTACAATCCCGCGGGTTTGGCGATGTTCGGCACGCCCGGTCAGTGGCGAATTTATGCTGGACTCACGCCGGTGCAGTCGCTGAGTAAATTCGTAGGCGCAAACCCGTACCCGGGCGTCTCGGCACGTGATGAGGCAAAAACGAAGTGGTTCCCTCCCTTTTTTCTTCACGGCGCGTATCAGGTTAGTGATAAAATGGCCGTGGGTTTGTCCGTGACTACGCCTTACGGGCTTGGAACGGAATGGAAGGACAGCTTCAGCGGCCGCTACCGTTCGCTTTTAGGAGACATCAAAGTCGTTTACGTGTCGCCGACTTTTTCGTACAAGTTTAGCGATCAATTTTCCGTTGGTGGGGCGGTCGATTACATCTGGTCGGAAGTTGCGCTCAAGCGGCGTCAGGGCCAGACGTTTTTTAACGGAACCAATACGACCGTATACGATGTCGCCGAAGTCGAACTGACCGGAACGGACCCCGGTGAATTTGGCTGGCACCTTGGCGCGCTCTATAAGATCAACGACAACTGGTCAATCGGCGTCGATTACAAGCACCTCGTGCACAACGAATACGAAGGAACGGCCAAGTTCAAACAGATTACGCACGAAGATACCTATGGCGTCGATCCGTTCGCGCAGTTGGTCGATCAAACCGTCGCGGCCAACCTGGCGAACCCGGCCTTCGGCGGGCTTAAGCAGGATGGCAACGCCAACTATCTGAACTTTCCCAACAGTATCGTTGTCGGCGTCGGTTATAAAACCGACAAATGGAACGCGGAAGTAGATTTTGCATATGTCGGTTGGAAGACGTTCAAGGTCATCGAAATCGAATTTCCGGACAACCCTTCACTGACGAACGTTTTGGAACAGCAATATGACAACGCGTGGCAGATTCGCGTGGGGGGCGAATATTGGTTTACCGATCGCTTTGCCGGACGACTAGGGTACATTTTCGACAAAACCCCGGCCCCTGCCAATACGATCAGTCCATTATTGCCGGACACCGATCGACATGATATCGGCATCGGGATCGGATACAAAGTCAGCGACGCCTTCAGTCTGGACGTCAGTTACCTTTCGGTCAACTTCGTCGAGCGCAGCACGAAAAACAACGTCGATGGATTCGACGGAACGTACCAATCGCATGTAAATCTTTTTGCGGTTGGGTTCGGTTACAATTTTGGCGGTCAATAAGGAGACACAAAAAATGAACATTCGTATCAACATAATCTGGTTCGGCCTGGCCGCCGTTTTTCTCGGATGCTCGGTCGATTATCCCAAGGCTGACGACGGCAGTTTTTCAGCCGGAACGGCCAATTTCAACAAATACGTCGCAATTGGAAACAGCCTGACGGCCGGCGTTCAAAGCGGTGGTTTAAAGGAAGCGTTCCAAGACATTTCCTATCCTCGCATGATCGCCAATCGATTGGGCATTGCCGATGCGGAATTCACGTATAACAACTTTCCGGATTCAGGTACTGTAGGGACGCTGGTATTGCTGGGCTTTTCGACAACTACCGGGTCGCCAGTCTTCAGAACCACGACGGCATCCACCGTACCCGGCAATTCCTTGCAGGCGACACCGTATGAGAATTTGGGAGTACCGACCGCATTCCTATATGACTTCTTAAACGCATCGGGATCGACGAACGGTACCAGCTGGTCCCAGACTCGTCTGGGAACTAGCAACCCCTTGTTCGATCCCATAGTTCGCGGACAAACACAGTTTCAGAACCTCAGATTACTGAATCCGACGTTTGTGACATTTCACCTGGGAAATAACGACATCCTGGGTTATGCTACCAATGGCGCCGGTTTAGATGGCAACTTCCAGGCCATAGCGGGCGTTCCTCCTTACACTCCCGTTTCTACGGCAGATCCTTTGGCCGGCATACTTGGATACAACTTCACCGATGGGTACGATGCGGCAATGGATAGTCTGGCCACACTCGGCGCCGATGTGGCCCTTGTCAACGTCCCGTACGTAACGGCAATCCCGTATTTCACCGCCGTCAATAAAGATTCCGTCGTCGTCAATCTCGGTCCACCGACGGTACGGGCGAAGATTTACACCGCAGAAACAGGTGTACAGTTTGTCACGTTGGCGGCGTCCCAAGTTCTAGGATCGACCTCCACGGCCATCGGCGACGGCAGCGCGGAAACTCCGTACGGTCTACACCCATCCGATCCTTTGAGCGGACGATATACGTTAACGACGACAGAAGTAACAACCATCAACACGATAATCGATGAATACAACAAAGTCATCGCAGCTCAGGCTACGGCTCATGGTTGGGCATTGGTCGATGTGAACGAGTTGTTCAATCAAATCGCCGCTGTTTCGGGCCCCACAGGATCCGGGTACAATGCGGGGGGAGGTATCCGTGTAAAGACGGATTTTATTACCGGCGGCTTATTCAGTTATGACGGCGTTCATCCCACCTCAGTTGGCTATGCAATTTTGGCAAACGAAGTCATCAAATCGGTCAATGAACATTACGGAAGTACGATTACACCAGTCAGCGTCACCGATTTTGTAAACTTCTGATTAACCTTTGATTGAAAAAAGCCCGGCAGCGATGTCGGGCTTTTTTTATTTGCGTGAATTTCGTTTGACTTTATATACCTCGGCGACTATATTTCTGCCGCTTTGAAAGGCTGGTGTAGCTCAGCTGGTAGAGCAACTGACTTGTAATCAGTAGGTCGACGGTTCGATTCCGCCCACCAGCTCAGTTACGCGTTTTTTTGAAAAATTTTTATCACGGGCAGTTGGCGGAGTGGTCAATCGCAACAGACTGTAAATCTGTCGGACTTAGTCCTACGGAGGTTCAAATCCTTCA
>CAYZJB010000035.1:3272-39810 GCA_964478735.1 uncultured Bacteroidota bacterium
CTGCCCACAATTGAAACCTCTGCTTCTCGTTTACGGAGGTTCTGAGCCAAAGGCTCATGCGCCTCTGGCGCAAAATCCTTCACTGCCCACAATTGAAACCTCTGCTTCTCGTTTACGGAGGTTCTGAGCCAAAGGCTTTGCTTCCTAAACAACACGTATCGACGCGCCTATCCTGCAGATCAATTGCTGCAGTGGATGGTCTTCACGCAAACGCCTGTTGAATCAAACGTTCCTGTTCGACCTGATGTACACTCAACGATCCTGTGGCGGGTGCGGCACCGGCAGGGCGACCGGCATAGGACAATTTCATGTGCGACGGTAAATCGGCGGGCAACCGCATCGCCATAAACGTCCAGGCGCCCATGTTCTGAGGCTCTTCCTGGGTCCAGACGACGTCCGTGGCACGGGTATACCTGCTCAGCAGCGCTCGCCACATGTCACGATGATACGGATAGAACTGCTCGACGCGGACGACGGCAACGTCGCTGATGTTTTGAGCGAAACGGTGTTTGTTGAGATCGTAATAAACTTTGCCCGAGCATAAAATGACCTTACGAATCTTATTCTTATCGACAGTTGCGTCGTCGAACAGTTCGTGGAACTGGCCGGACGTAAAGTCGCTCTTGGGCGATCGAGCCTCGGGCAGACGCAGCAGACTTTTCGGCGTCATGATGATCAGCGGCTGCTTCATCTGCGCCGTCATCTGGCGGCGAAGCGCGTGGAAATACTGTGCCGGTGTCGTCAGATTACATACGATCATATTGTCTTCGGCACAGAGTGTCAGAAACCTCTCGAGGCGTGCGCTGGAGTGCTCCGGCCCCTGCCCTTCGTAACCGTGCGGTAGCAACATGACGAGATGGTTGGGCAACTGCCACTTGGCGTACGAACTGACGATGAAGTTATCGATGATCGGCTGGGCGACGTTGGCGAAATCGCCGAATTGAGCCTCCCATAGCACGAGCGCGAGGGGATCGGAAATGGCATAGCCAAATTCAAACCCCAGCACGGCCGTTTCCGATAATGCGCTATCGACGGCCTCAAGTTTTCCCTGTTGAGGGTCCATGTGATTGAGCGGGAAATATTCCTGTCCGGTGTGAATATCCGTAAAACTCAAATGGCGCTGACTGAATGTCCCGCGAACAACATCTTCGCCGCTGAGGCGGACGGGAACGCCTTCGAGCATCAGGGTGCCGAACGCGAGCGCCTCGCCAAAGGCCCAGTCGATGTCAGCGCTGCCCTCGAGTACTTTGCGGCGTTGATCGATGAAGTTCTGCAGCTTGGGGTGTACGGCAAACGTGTCGGGAACCGTCGTGAGCCCGCGGATCACATGATTGAGCTGTTCCTCGGTGACATACGTATGCGATGATACATGCAGGGCCTGGATGTCCCGCTGCGTGATGGCCAGCGGCGTGTCGGGTTGATAGTGGACGGCTTTGCGTTTGGCCGCATCGAGCGCATCGCTGAGTTCCTGCCACAAGGCCTTCTGCATCCCGTCGAATTCCTCCGCGGTGATGACTTCCTCACGGATCAATTTCTCCGCGTAAATTTTCATCACGGATGGATGTTCTTTGATCGTCTGATACATCAGCGGCTGCGTATAACCCGGTTCATCACCTTCATTATGTCCGTGACGGCGGTACCCGTACACGTCGATCACAACGTCTTTTTCGAATTTCTGCCGGTACTCGAACGCCAGCTGCGTAACCCATAGCGTTGCCTCGGGGTCGTCGCCGTTGACGTGAAAAATCGGCGCCTGCACCATACGCGCCACGTCGGTGGCGTACGTCGACGACCGGGAATCTTCCGGAGTCGTGGTAAAACCGATCTGGTTGTTGATAATGACATGAATCGTTCCCCGCGTACGGTAACCGATCAACTGTGACAGATTGAGCGTCTCCGCCACGACACCCTGTCCCGCAAACGCGGCGTCGCCGTGAATCAGTACGGCCATCACGGCCTTGTTTTTCTCCTGCGGCATACGCGTTTGTTTGGCGCGAACGATCCCCTCGACAACGGGATTGACAAATTCGAGATGGCTCGGATTCGGCGCGACCGATACAATGACGGATCCGTGGGGCGTCGGGTAACTGCCCGTCGCTCCAAGATGGTACTTGACATCGCCGGAGCCCTGCGGTGAATCCGGATTGAGATACCCTTCGAACTCCGAAAATATCCGGTAGTACGGCTTTCCGATAATATTGGCAAGCACGTTAAGCCGGCCGCGGTGCGCCATACCCAGAACGATTTCCTTCACGCCGCCTTCAGCCGATTTAAGAACCAGATAATCGAGCAACGGTATAGTCGTTTCCGACCCTTCAAGGGAAAACCGTTTGTGTCCGACAAATTTCGTGTGTATGAATTTTTCAAAATTTTCCGCAATGACGAGCTTCGACAACGTCCGCTTTTTGGTAGCGGAGTCAAATTGCGGCTGGTTCCGCGTCGATTCCATCCGGACCTGCAGCCATTCTTTCTCTTCCGGACTCTGGATGTGGCGGAATTCCACGCCAATTTTATCGCAGTACGTCTGGTGCAGAATTTCCAGAATGTCCTTTAACTTTGCGGTCTTCATCCCTCCGAGTCCGTCGGTGATAAACGTGCGGTCGAAGTCCCATACCGTGAAACCGTACGTCGAGGAATCCAGTTCCGGATGAAACTGCATTTTATCCGTCAACGGATCGAGATCCGCCAGGAGATGACCGCGAACGCGGAACATGTTGATCATCTTCCAGACGCGGGCGTGTTTTTCGAACAGTTCGAAGTCCTGCGATCCGCCTAAAACCGACGGATGGCGATCCGCCGCCCACTCCGCAGGTTTAACCGGTAGACGAAGCGCGGAAAAGATCTCGTCGTAAAACTTGTCGTCGCCGAGGAGTAACTGATGTACGTACTGAAGGAAGAGCCCCGATTCCGCCCCCTGAATGATGCGGTGGTCGTAGGTGCTGGTCATGTTCATGACCTTCCCGATGCCCAGCTGGGCGAGCAGCGGCTCCGACATCGCGTGAAACTCCGCCGGATACTCAATCGCCCCCGTCGCAATGATGGCGCCTTGCCCGATCATCAGCCGGGGATTGGAAGCGATCGTTCCCACCGTACCGGGATTGGTCAGCGTCAGCGTCGTACCGGCAAAGTCCGAGGGCTCGATTTTATTGGTCCGTGCACGGCGAATGATCTGGTCGTAAGCCGCCAGGTACTGGTCGAACGACATCGCGTGAGCGTTTTTGATATTCGGCACGATCAGGGAACGGCTGCCGTCTTTTTTCTCGATGTCCACGGCCAGACCGAGATGCACGTGCGGTTTACGAATAACGTGCGGTTGTCCCTCGAGGACCGTGAATGCAGAATTGAGCGTCGGATATTTTTTGAGTGCACGAACCAGCGCCCAACCGATGATATGCGTAAACGATACCTTGCCGCGGTGCATTTTCTGGAGATATTGATTGATAATACGCCGATTTTCGTCGAGCAGCTTGACCGGGATCGTCCGGAACGTCGTCGCGGTGGGGATCGTCAGACTGGCCGACATGTTGTCGACGATCTTCGCCGGAACACCTTTGAGGGCAATGGCCTCTTCTCCGGGCAATGGAAGCGGCATGGCAACCGGAAGGGGCATCGTTCCGCCGTTCGCCGCCGTTTCGGCCGGTTTGGTGTCGACCTTACCGGTCAGATTGTTGAAGTAGCTTTTCCACGGCTCGCTGATCTGTGACGGGTCGCGCGAGTACTCGGAAAATAATTCCTCGACGAACCATGAGTTGGGTCCGAAGGCGTCGATCGCATCGCGTTGTTGTGACGTGAGTTCCTGCAATTCCATATGTCTTTCAACCTATTATTTTCAATCGTATTCCTGTTCAGCCCCACTCCTGTCAAACGGATCGTTGCACGGGCGCCGTAAGGCGGCCAAGTTAGAAAAAAAATGCGTCCGTCGCAACCCTGGCGTCGTGAAATAGCGGCCCGCGTCGAATTCGTACCGTTCAACCGATCTTGTAACTTTTGACGTCCAAATCCATCCAATCTCGAAGGATAGGCGAAATTTTTATTGTTCTCGCGCGTTATCTTGCGTAACCTTTTCCATCATATTCCTGTGCATCCTACCTGCAGCCGAAGGAAAGGAACCTCTTGGCGTCCCGACCTGAACCCAACGGTCTTGAGCGCGACATTCTGAGAACGCTTTGTTATTTCGATGTGTTCAACTATCCGTTGAAGCCCGGCGAAGTTTTTCATTTCCTCCCGTCCAACAGTGTCGCGGAAGCTGAGGTACAGTCGAGGCTGTGGGAACTGGCGGCCCGGCAAAGGGTCGGTTCGAGCCGGAATTATTTTTTCCTGCCCCATCGTGAACAGACCATCGTCGACCGCCGCCTACGGGCGGAAAAGCGAGCACGCCAATTGCTGAAACGGGTACGGCACGTCGGCAAGCTGATCCGCATGTTTCCCTACGTACGCGGTATCGCCATCACGGGCGACCTTTCCAAAGGTGTCTCCACCCGCTCCAGCGACTTTGATTTCATGATCGTCACCGAACCGAATCGTGTCTGGATCTGCCGCGCAATGATGACGGCGTTTAAAAAAGCAGTCCTGCTTAACTGGAACCGTTATTTTTGTATTAATTTTATCGTCTCCTCCGATGCTTTGACATTGGAGCAACGATCCTATTATACCGCCAACGAAATTGTCACGACCCTGGGGTTGTGGAATCCGGACGTATTTGACGCATTTCGTTCGGCAAATTCATGGACGACATCGTTTCTGCCCAATTGGAAGAACCACAGCGTCACGCTGACTCCGCTGAATGGCGGCTCGCGTGTACAGAAAGCATGGGAAAGCATTTTGAATTATCTGCCTCTCGATCGCATCGATCACCATATCATGCGCTGGTTCCAAAAGCTCTGGCGGCGGCGCTATCGTCATATCTCCAATCGCGTCGACGACATATTTATGTCCACCCGCGGCATCAGCGCACGGTTTACCGCAGATCACGAGCGGCGAATCACGCAGGCTTATCACGATCGCGCCGAACGGATGGAGGTCAGTCCATGAGCGGGGTCCTGATCACCCACTCTTATTTTCTACATCTCGATCCTAAAATGCAGCGGCTGATGACGCCGTATCCTCCGCTGGGAACATTGATCGCCGCCGAATACCTTGCAAGCCACGCATATCCCGTCGCGTGTTTTGACACGATGTTTACCCGAGGACCGTCCGAATTCGTGGCGTCGCTCGAGAGTCATCGTCCGGATCTGCTCGTCATTTATGACGACGATTTCAATTACCTGACGAAAATGTGCCTGAGCAACATGCGCTACGCCGCCTTCGAGATGATACGAGCCGCTGTCTCACGAAACGTTCCCGTCCTGGTTCATGGCTCCGATGTGACGGACCATACAAACGCCTACCTACAGCAGGGCGCGCTCGCCGTAATCGTTGGCGAAGGCGAACAAACGTTACTTGAGGCGACGGACGCACTGTTGAGCGGATATAAAAACCGATTGAACGATATACCGGGCCTCGTTCTGACAAATACCAGAACTCCGAAACGCGACTTTTTTGAAAATATGGATGAGTTACCTGATCCGGATTTCGATCGCATCGATATCGAACGGTATCGAGACGCCTGGCAGAAAAAACACGGTTATTTCTCCCTGAATGTTTCAACGACACGTGGGTGCCCGTATCACTGTAACTGGTGCGCCAAACCGATTTACGGTCAAAGCTATCACTCCTACTCACCTCAAAAAGTTGCCCGTCACTGGCGAATCCTCAAGGAGCGTTACCATCCCGACCACCTGTGGATCACCGACGATATTTTCGGTCTCAAACCCGGCTGGCTGGAATCCTTTCAACACGAATGTTCCCGTTCGGGTGCGATGATTCCCTACAAGTGTCAGACGCGCGCCGATTTACTGCTTCGCGACCGAATGATCGACCATCTCAAGACCACGGGCTGCGTGGACATCTGGATTGGTGCGGAATCCGGAAGCCAGAAGGTTCTGGACGCCATGGAAAAGGGTATCCGGGTAGAACAGATTTATGAAGCAACCCGGCGAGTAAAGAAAGCCGGGATCAACATATCCTATTTCATACAGTTCGGCTATCCCGGAGAAAACTGGAAGGATATCTGTGAAACCCGAAAGGTTATCAAGGACAACCTGCCTGCGGAACTCGGCATTTCCGTTTCCTACCCGTTGCCGGGAACAACGTTTTACGAACGTGTTAAAAATGATTTGACAACAAAAGCGAACTGGACTGATTCGGACGATCTGGACATGATGTTTGCAGGGACGTATGAGCGTTTTTTTTATAAAATTCTGCACCGTTTCATTCACGCCGAATATCGTACGAACAAAATCCTCCGTGACAGGATCTTCCGGAAATTCGTTCATCTGCTCTATTATCTGATGCAGGCCATGATCTTCCGGATCCGCTTGCATGCGTATCTGATGGCTAGACGATGAATATCAGGTCTATTAGATTTGGAACCGCATTTCATGCAAATGGTAATGTCAATCCAGATCCGACATCGTGCCGGATACTTCGAAACAAGCTCGCTATCAACGATTTTCTCATTGCCTCGTTCAAAAAGGGTTTCGTCGTATGGGATGCGGCTACGACGTATATGAAAAAATAGAGCCGAAATAATGCATGATGTATTGCAGGCGCCTCCCTCATCTGAACGCGCCTTTACGCTGCAATCGGAGAATTACGATGCCAACGAAATCGGCCATCCGATCCTGACCTGGATGCGATCGAGAGTTCGACGGCACGCGATGAAATTTTTGAAGCCGAGCGACGCGATTCTCGATATCAACGCCGGTACCGGATTGGACGCGGTTTATTTCAGCCGACGAGGGCATCCGGTCCTTGCGACGGATCACTCCGCCGGAATGATCGAACAGATAAGAAAAAAAAACGGACAACTTCGAATTCAGCGCTGCAGTTTTACGGATCTTCATGAAATCGAGGCAGAGAATTTTGACTTCGTCCTGTCTAATTTTGGCGGCCTCAATTGCGCGCCTGACCTGTCACCGATCGCTGAGGGTCTGCCGCGACTGCTCAAAAAGGGCGCGTTCGTCACGCTGGTCATCATGCCTCGATTTTGTCTATGGGAGTGGCTGCATGTCCTGAAGGGCAATTTCCGCCTTGCCACGCGCCGCCTGCGAAAAAAAATACTGGCCAACATCGAAGGAGTTCCGGTTCCGACGTTTTACCATTCCCCTCGTGCCGTTGTCGGAATGTTTCGAAAGCATTTCAGGCCGGTCGCCCTCGAAGGCCTTGCTGTGATCAGTCCTCCACCCTATATGAAAAATTTTGCTTTGCGCCACGAAGCACTGTACCACCGACTCACACGGATCGATGAACGCATCTGCACCTGGCCCGTGCTTCGACATCTGGGTGACCATTACATCCTCACGCTGCGGTACGTTGGATGAACGAATCTGCGATACATAACAAATCGTTTGAAGACGTTTACCTCGAAGTACGAATGGCGGAAGGACGCCTGTACGACGATTCGATCGTAAACCGTCTGCCCGAGATCGGCAAGACCCATCCGCTTGCCGCCGAGTGGTCGATCCGTAAACAGTCGCTAAAACGATTCATGAAATACCTGCACGCCCGTAAACCCGTCCGCATTCTGGAGATCGGGTGCGGAAATGGATGGATGAGCCGTCACCTTGCCGATGCATTGCCCCGTACAAGCGTCGTTGCCGTCGATGCAAATGAAGTGGAAATAGAACAGGCACGACGGCTTTTTTTCAAGCCCAATCTTCAATTTGAGCACCGCCGGTTTATCCCGGAGGACCTCGGTGAAAAGTTCGACCTGATTGTCCTGGCCAGTTCGCTGCAATACTTTCGAGACTGTGCGAGTCTGATACGGCGTTTATTCGAATGTCTGCTGTCAGATGGAGAAATCCACGTTATGGACAGTTTTTTTTATCGATGGGAGGATATCGACCGGGCGAAGAAACGAACTGTCGATTATTTCACGAATCTGGGGTTCCCCGAGATGATCCCCTATTATCATCATCATGGCTGGCATGAGTTGGAGGGATTTACTTACGACAAACTTTTTGATCCCGACATGTTAAACGGCTGGTTGAACAAACTTCGATTTTCCCACCGGGGATTTCCCTGGATCCGGTTTAGTCTTTCGGCCAACCGAACCGACGAATTGAGGCAATAACCGATGACAGATCGCAGTATTCAATTTTACTCTTTGCTTCGTAGATATATTCCGGCGTCCACGACGTTATGGCTTCTGATCGTTATCGGTCTGATTGTGATTTCCGCCATTCATCTGTCGTATCCATGGTTACTCAAGGTCCTGATCGACTACGCGACGTCCGCCACTTCACACCGGGACGATTTGATTCTACTGGTTCCCCTCTTCGCTGCCGTGTACGCCGCCGGCGCCGTGCTGAGCTATCGCATCGACGCATGGCTTCAACACGCCGGAATGGAATTCCGCAACGGATTGCGACGGGACTTGCTCATGGTTCATCTTGGAACACCGTTGGATTCTGCACGTTTTCAGCGTACGGGCCAGTTGAGTTCGCAATTTTCGGAGGACGTGGGACAACTGCACGCCGCATTGTCGGATACCCTTGCGCCGCTGGTGAAAAACGTCCTTTTCATCTGTGGTTGTCTTACCGTGATGTTCTATCTTCATCCGATCGCCAGCATTGGCGCACTGGTTTTGATGGGCGGAACGTTCCCTGCAGCTCAATTTCTGGCCCGGCGATTGGAATATTATACCCGACACGCCCAGGAAAAGCACGCGTTGGCGCATGCCGTTTTCGAAGAAGCCCTCGTGGGCATCCGTGAGATTCAGGCGGCCGCCGCCGAGCAGGAGATTCGTAGACGTTATGTTGCCATACAGAACGAAGCCACATCGTTCGAAAAAAAAGCATCCCGTATCATACCGTTTGTCAATCACGGAATTTATCTGATGGCGACTACCCTACTTTTGACCGTTTTTGGAATCTCCGTGTCAAATCCGGGCTTTTTTGGTCAATCCGCCGGAACCGGTGTTGCCTTTTATCTTTATGCATATGCCATGATGATGACTTCGGTTTCCGCCGCACGACACGTGATGACATATACACGCCAGAAAGCGACGATTCAGGGACTGACGGACCTCTTGCAGGAAGGTTCTTCCAATCGAGTTCAACGCAGGTACAGCGCACCGGTTCGAGGACAGGTCGTCTGTGACGACGTTACGTTCGGATATCAGAATGAACGACCCGTTTTTGAACGGTTTTCAATCACGATAGCCGAAGGCGAATGGGTAACGATAGAGGGTCCATCGGGCAGCGGAAAGTCCACACTGGCTCATCTGATCCTGGGATTCCACTCTGTACAGCGCGGGTGCATTCGTATCGACGGCATCGATATCAATGAGTGGCACCTTCCGAACCTCCGGGAACAAATCGGTTTTGTCGGTCAGGATCCATATCTATTCAGCGGAACATTGTTGGAAAACATTTGTTTTCCATCTCGGACAGTCGACCCGGAACGGATAGAACGAGTTCTCGATCTGTGCTGCCTTCGAGAGATGCTTGACGGACTTCCGGCGGGTCTCGAAACGCCAATTGGTGAACGTGGTTTTACCGTCAGCGGCGGTCAGCGCGCACGTATCGCCCTGGCGCGGGCAGTACTCCACGATCCTCCCCTGCTGATACTCGATGAAGCCACCGCCATGCTGGAAACGGAATTGGAAGAAAGGGTATGGAACGACCTGATCAAAGACCGTTCGGCGAAGACAACCCTTATTCTGGGCCACCGTGTCGAGACATTTCTAATGGCTCACCAGCGAATTCATCTCGGCTCACTCGTAAACCAATCCGATGCGTGTCGTTTACTATAACGATACCTGTGATGAAGGTCTGTCGGATGCCGACGACCTTCTCGCAAGGTACGGTACCCTCGGCGGATGGTGCGATCCCATTCGCGCGGCTGGAGTCCGTATCTCTGTTGTACAACGTTTTGTACGAGATTTGACGTTGGTGAGAAACGCAGTTGAGTATCGTTTCGTTGAGGACCGTGGGCCCCGCCGATTCGAACCCTGGCGTCGATCCAAAAAGATTCTGCACGTCATCGCCGCCAGTGCTCCCGACGTTGTTCATGTCAACGCTAAAGTATGGCTCCTCCCGTGGCTGCGGCGTTACCTACCCCGTGACGTTGCCATCGTTTGGCAATATCATGGGGGTGATGCACCGAGGGGGTTCAAACGTAGGCTCGCGAAATACAGCTTTCAGGCCGCCGATGGTGTTTTGTTTACAGCCGACGCACAGGCACAGATCTACCGGCGCTCCGGTATATTCAACGGTACGACGCACGTCTATGAGATACCGGAAAATTCAACTCGAATGAGCCCAATGGATTATGCTCAGGCGAGATGTCTGACGGGTATCGACGCGAAACCCGCATTCCTGTGGGTTGGCCGTCTCGATGACCTCAAAGATCCTCTCACCGTCATCAAAGCGTTCAAGCAGATTGCTCCCGAGTTCCCTCATGCTCGTTTGTATATGGCTTATCCTTCCGGAGCGTTGACCGAAGACGTAAAGATGAGAATCCGGTCGTACCGCATGGAAAACCGGGTAATCCTTCTGGGTCGGATCGATCACGAACGGCTCATCGCCTATTACAGTGCCGCGGATTATTTCATAGCGGCAAGCCGTCGCGAAAGTAGCGGGTACGCATTGCTCGAAGCACTGGCATGTGGTTGCACGCCGATCGTTTCAAACATCCCATCATTTGCCAGGTTTTGCGGTGATGGTAAAATCGGGGAATTGTGGAACACGGGAGACCCCTACGATCTGGCACGTGCAATTCGTAAAGCCACTGCATATCCCGTCAACCGAACGGAGGTACTGGAGCATTTTCAGAAACATCTCAGTCCCACGGCGCTTGCGAAGACCGCAATATCGATCTATCAGTCGGTGACGAAAAAGCGAGCCGGCGTGTTATTTTCGATTGCAGAAAATAAAGCGGAAGACTCGTTTACCGTAACTGCCGTTCAGGATGAACATATCCGATCTGCGCTGGCGATACTGCCAACCGCCGTAGAGGCATCTCAAGCGGAAGAAGTTTATCGATGGAAATTACGGGCTGAAGGCGCGATCAAATGTCCTGCCTTCTGTGCTCTCGACAATTTCGCAAATATCATTGGCCATTATGCGGCTACGTTTACTCAAATTTACCTTCACGGAAACGAATGGCCCGTCGTTCACGCTCATGACGCTTTGACGGCGAGCGCGTACCGGCACCGGGGCGTCATGACGGCCATCATGCAAAAAGCTCATTGCGCATGGAAACTCGACGGCGTGCGACTGGTCCTTGGGCTTCCCAATCAACATTGGAGGAAAGATAACCGCCATCACTGGCAAAAAATTCAGAGAGCCGCCTGGTTTGTATGTCCGCTTCGGATAAGTAATTATTTCCGAACTCGATCTCTCGTGATACGTACCCTGACGCCGGGTATCGATTTCTTCTCGTGGATTTATTCGACGTGGCATTATCCGTGGACGCACGGATTGAAATTCGAAAACATTGATGTGTCATCACCTGAACTCGAAACCGTCTGGCGGTCCGTCAAAAACAAGTATGGGGCCATCATTGTCAGGAACGGCGACTGGCTGCGATATCGATATGGACACGCGCCGCATCGTAAATATCGTTTTGTCATTGCACGGTATAAGAATCGCCCCGTGGGTTATCTTGTCTATGCGATTCATCATGAACGACGGTATGCCGATCTTGCCGACGTACTGACTGCCCCCGACGATTTTCGGACGAAAGCGGCCTTGATTCGATATGCACTCAATGCGATGCGAAAGGACGGCGCAAGTTTGTGTCGTGCGTTGTTGAATGAACACCAACCGACACGACGGGCCTTTATAAGTAACGGTTTTATCAAACGACAGCGGGGTTTCGATATCAGCATCATTCCCCTCAATGACATTCCAATCCGCGATCTATCGGACCCAGAAACGACATTTTTTATCGGAGGCGATTTCGATGTCGTTTAAAAACATCGTCAGAGCAGTGGTCTATGGGATCGTAGAAATGGGCTGGCGACTAAGCCATGTTCTTGTACGATGTATTACTCATCCTCAGCGAGACGTCGTGCACTGGACATCGGACGGACGACAGTCGGTCGTCATCGTGGCGCCGCATCCGGATGATGAGACCCTCGGCGTTGGCGGAACCATGTGGCGGCACATAGAAAAAGGCGATTCGGTCACTCTCATCGTTGTCACCGATGGCGGTGCGTCGAAAGCGAGCGGGTTATCGGCAGAGGAAATGCGATTAATGAGAAAGCAGGAAGTCGACGAACTGCGCCGGATGCTTCCGGTCGAATGCGTTTTCCTTGAATATCCGGAAAATCATTGGAACGACAACACACTGGCCGAAGCGTTACGAGGACCTCTGGCCGGCGCAGAAATCATTTATGCTCCCTCCTGTATCGACTTTCATCCCGAACATGTACGCGTCGCAAAAGTCGTTGCAACGCTGGTACGGGACGACCAAACGATACGTGTATACGAGATCGGCGTCCCTTTGACCCGGCATCTCGTCAACATCGTGGTCAATATTGAACATGTCGCCCGGAAAAAAACATCCCAACTTGAACTTTATGGAAGTCAAAGCGATGCAATCCGCCCGCTCAAACGGATTCATAAATATGGAAAAGCGTACTACGGCCTCGGTGCGATCGAAAAATTCTGGCAAGTCTCTGAAGGCACTTACCGGCGCATTATGGCCGAGGGAAATTGGCTGGATCGTGTCCGAAGCCCCTACCGGGGCATTCGGCAAAATCCCATTTCCGACCCCCTGTCCGTTTTGATCGGCCGTCAGGATCGGCTTCGTTTGAAAAAACTATCAACGGGCTTATGACCATCGTTTTTTTAACTCCAGGATTCCCCTCTGACGAATCGGATACCTCGTGTCTGCCTTATCTGCAGGACTTCATCCTGTCTTATCGGCAGCAATTTCCGTCGGACTCGATCCATGTTCTAAGTCTGCGATACCCCTTCGGCGCCGGAGACTATTCATGGCATGGCATTCCCGTTTACGCTGCAGCGGGTGGTCACGGATCGATACGAAAGCGCCTCCTGTGCTGGTTCCGCATCGCCCGGCGTTTTGTACGAATCCGACGATGCGGTCGAATTGACGTCATCCATTCTTTCTGGATTGGTGAAACGACCGTCATCGGAGAATGTATGCGCCGTCTTTTCGGGTACCGGCATATCGTTAGCGTCATGGGACGGGACGCGGTCCGTATTCACCGTCTTGCCGCAGCGCTGCTCTCTCGTTTGATCGTTGCCGTGCCGTCAACTTTTGCGGCTTTAGCGTTTGAGCGTACGTACCGCCAGCCGGTACATGCCGTGATACCTGTTGGCCTCATCCCGTTTCGGCATGCCCACTCCAAAGACCGATCAACGGATATTCTGGCCGTCGGATCCTTGGTGCCGATCAAAAATCACGCAGAGGTCTTGCGAGTGGTCGCAGAACTCCGACGTTGGTTTCCAAATCTTCAATGTACTTTGATTGGCGATGGCCCACAGCGTGAAACGTTGTTACAATTACGCGCATCGCTCCATTTGGAGGATGCCATCGATTTTATCGGTCTAATACCCAGGGAAGAAGTACTGCACCGGATGATGGCGGCCAAAATTCTCCTTCATACGTCAACCTTTGAAACCCAAGGATACGTCATGCTCGAGGCCCTCGCGTCGGGGATGCACGTTGTTACATCGCCTGTGGGTTATGTTCCTCCGTCGCCTCAGACGCACATTTGTTGCGACCGTTTGGCGATGGTTCGCTGCATCGCGGACCTGTTAACCAATGGAACAACTTTTAACCCTGTTTCCGTGCCGAATGCCGTTGAAACGGCCGAAGCCTACAAATTGCTATATGAAAAAAGTCCTGCTGTTTAATCCGCGCGCTACGACGTACGCACGGATCATTCCCAATTCGATCCTTCAGATTGCCGCCTCGATCGAGGGACGATTTGACTATACCATCGTCGACGGCAACCGCGAGAAGGACCCCTGGCTCGTCATTGATCGGTTCATGACCATGCATCCCGACGCGTTTTTCTGTTCGACCGTCATGCCCGGACCTCAGTTGCGTCAGGCCGTTCCGTTTTCAAAACGAATCAAAGAAAAATATCCGCATGCCACGGTGATATGGGGCGGATACTTTGCATCCAATCATGCGGAAACCGTCGCACGCTCCGGCTTTGTCGATGTTGTCGTCGCCGGTCCGGGCGATCTCGCATTTGCTAATTTATTGCACGCGCTTTCCCATGGACAGCCCCTGTCGCCGATCGGCAACCTGGTTTATCCGGACAACGGCACGGTCCGCCGTACTTCCAAAGATGAAATACCGGACCAGGATAAACTGCCTCCGCTCCCGTACGATTCGTTGACCCGTTTTTACAGCATGGACGGCTACCTCATGAAGACATTCCTCGGCTCCCGGACGTTGAGCTATCATTCGAGCATCGGTTGTCCATTTACATGTTCCTTTTGCGGCGTCGTGCCGATCTACTCTGCCCGTTGGAAAGCCAAGTCGGCCGCCAGGGTCTATGCAGACATCAAGATGCTCAAAGACCGTTGGGGCGCCAATGCGATCACGTTCCACGACAACAACTTCTTCGTTTCGGAAAAACGCGCCGTCGAATTTGCACGACTCATCCGACCGGAAAACATGCCGTGGTGGGCCGAGGGCCGGATCGACACGATGAACAAGTATTCCGATGACAGCCTCTCGTTGATCCGTGAGTCGGGCTGCCGGATGATTTTTTTCGGCGCGGAAAGCGGCAACAATACGATGCTGAAACGCATGGATAAGGGCGGAACCCAAAGCGCGGAACAAATCCTGTCGTTCGCGGAGCGGATTCGGCGGTTCGACATTATTCCGGAGTATTCGTTCATCCTCGGATTTCCGGCGCCGACGGAACAGGAGGTGTGGCGTATGATTGAAGCCGACATGGAGTTCATCCGTCGGGTCAAACGCATCAATCCCGCAACGGAAATCATCATTTACGTTTACAGTCCGGTCCCGACCACGGATTCGGATCTCTATGCGCAGGTTCAGACGGGAGGTTTTGAATACCCGCGGACGCTGGAAGAATGGCTGCAGCCGCGCTGGCAGGATTTCGACCTGCATCGTGAATTCATCACGCCCTGGTTGACACCCGCAATGATCCGGAGAATTCATGAATTTGAAACCGTGCTGCATTCCCACTATCCCACGATCAGCGATTATAAAATCACCCCGTTTCAACGGAAATTCATGAAGCGGTTGTCGACTTTTCGCTATCGCCGAAATTTTCTGTCGCATCCGTGGGAACTCAAAATTCTTCAGCGATACTGGTTGCGTTACCGGCGTCCTGAAAAGGAAGGTTTTTGATGAAGTTTGCATTACGGCATTTATTCCGCCGTCAACCGCTTGATGCACGGACGGCCTACGATTTGTGGGCAGAAGGTTATTCAACGGTAACGAATCCCATCAAGTTATTATCTGATCATTTCGTCCGATCCGTCGTCATACCGTCTTCGCGCTGTGTCGTGGATATCGGCTGCGGAACCGGAGACCATTTTCATTGGGCAATTCAGAATGGCGCCGGCCATGTGATCGGAATCGATGCATCGGAAGGTATGCTCCGCCGGGCAAAGCCCCCTCAGGGACATCCGATCGACCTGATTCACGCACATGCCGAATGCCTGCCCATCGCGCCTGCCGCCGCAGACGTCATCATTTGCACGCTTGTTGCGGGTCATTTTCGTGAATTTGACCAAGTCATCGAAGAAATGGGCCGAATTCTTTGTCCCGGCGCTCATTTGGTTTTGACGGATTTTCATTACGAGGCCGCACGGCGCGGCGACCGGCGGACATTTGTGACTCGAGGAAAAGTTTATACGATAGAACACACGATTCATGATGAACAAAGATACAGGCAGGCGCTGGCCAACGGCGGATTCGCCATTCAGCGTATTGAAAACCTCACGTATCAGGAGCGCCCCGTCGTACTCGGCATTCTTGCAACGAAGGTATCGTGATGATGATCCGGAATGCTCGATGGCATGAGAACGAACGATGGATTGAACATCCCATACGTACCGGATCGAATTTTTTCTCTCCGACTATCGATGCCTCGCATTGTTATGTTTATCACGGTCTGATCAATGCTCACGATCATCTTGAAATGAATCTGTACTGGAAGCTGGGCTCGCCTCCGTATCATAATTACACGCAATGGGCAAATGACGTGTATCGGCCCGACGATCCTTGGATCCAGCGCGTTCAATCCGTTCCCCTGATCGATCGCCTGCGATGGGGCGCGTTGAAAAATCTGCTGTCCGGAGTGACAACCGTCTTTCATCACAATCCGTATTACCGACGGTACATGTGGAGGTTGCCCGTCGATGTTCTGCGACATTACGACTGGCACCACTCGCTTGCGCTGGCGGGACCGGTCCGTCGAAAAAAACGCCGACGGCTCTTGTTTATCCATGCGGGCGAAGGCATCGACGATCTGGCTCAAAACGAGGTGGCCGCGTTGGATCGGCAGAAGTTGCTTGACGGCCAAACCGTACTGATCCACGCCATCGCCCTGTCCGATGCCATGATCGGTCGAGTTCGTGCCACCCGAACGCCAATCGTCTGGTGCCCGTCGTCGAACGATTTCCTGTTCGGTCAGACGGCCCCCGTCCGACAACTTGATTCGGACCGTGTAGCGCTGGGAACCGATTCCACGATGACCGGACCCCCTTCGCTTTTTGAGGAAATGCGGGCTGCGCTGAAATACAACATTGCTCCCGAGATGATATTGAAAATGGTGACCATCAATCCGTCGTACATGATCGGCCCACCCGTTTTGTCGCTAAAGCAGCGCCCGAAGTCCCTGATCCTCGTTCGTCGACAGCAGAATAATTATGCGGCTAACCTGATCCACTCGACCACCGAGGACCTCGAATGCGTGATCGTACGAGGCCGCGTGCGTCTTGCCGCATCGGGCATGTTGAGTCAACTCGGGTTGAAACCAAACTTGGTGTTTAAGGGCATGCCGATGTGGGTCGACATGGACGTTCAAGGATTGTTTCAACGGTTACACGAACATCTTGGAGATGAATTGAACCGTCACCCGTTATGGCCACAACTGCACTCCCTACAACATGAAGAACAGCCTGTTCATGTTTGACCGTCATTATCTGAAATCCGTCCCCACCGTCATTCTCATGCCCCACAGCGCGTGCAATTGCCGGTGTATCATGTGTGACATCTGGAAAAACAATGCCCGCAAGACAAGTTGGACGAGCGAACAATTCGAACGCCTTCTCGCGTCATTGATAAACCTAAAAACCCGACATGTCGTACTGTCCGGTGGAGAGGCCCTGTTGCATCCCAATGTCTTCGAATTCTCACGTAAGATGAAACAGGTCAATATGCAAATCACATTGCTGACCACGGGCCTGTTGCTCGAACGATTTTCCGACGAGATCGTCCGGTATGTCGACGACGTTATTGTTTCGCTGGATGGAAGCCGCGATGTACATGACGCCATTCGATCGATTCCGGGCGCTTTCGATCAGATCGCCGAAGGCATCCGGGGCATTCGGAAGCGAAATCCGGAGTTTAACATCACGGCACGTTGCGTTCTGCAAAAGACGAATTTTCGCGACATCGAAAACACGGTGGATGCCGCGCAGTCAATAGGGCTCGACCGCATCAGCTTCCTCGCGGCCGACGTTACAACCGATGCGTTTAACCATGCGCCGACATTCGGCCATTCAAACATTGTTCCGGAGGCCACCGAATTGCCCGAGTTTCGGGATTGCATCGAACACATCATCACGACACGTTCCGGGCTGTTCCGGTCAGGGTTCATTGCCGAGTCGCCTGATAAACTCCGACGGTTGGCCGACTACTATCGCGCCCTGCACGGCCTCGGTGAATTTCCAAAGGTAGCATGTAATGCACCGTGGAATTCGGCCGTGATTGAGGCCGGCGGTTCGGTCCGGCCGTGTTTTTTTCATGCCCCGTATGGGACGGGACCGACCCTCAAGGAGATCGTAAACTCCGCAAATGCCGTGTCGTTTCGACGCCGCCTGAACGTCAAAACGAACGACGTATGCCGGCGTTGCGTATGTTCAAGATATGTACCCTGGTATCGACGAAATTCTTGAAGCGGAACCCGAATTCCTCATTGATTCAGGACAGGACCGGATGTATATTGATGGGTAATCCAAAAAGCGACTGAATGCAGACCCAAGCCGCTCTTCCGCCACCGCATTTCGAGAATAAACGATATTACAGTTATAATTCCTACCTGCGATCGCGCTTTGGAACACGTATACACCGTGTAACCGTCGATGCAGGGTTTACCTGCCCGAATCGCGATGGGACCGTTGCCACAGGCGGTTGCACGTACTGTAATAACGACGGTTTCAGCCCTGCGGCCAGCGCCTACCGGCCTCGGATCTATATGCAGCCCACAGCGCCGGTGGCGGAACAGATCCAGCGCGCACTGCCCAGATTACGTAAGAGGTATAAAACAGACACGTTTTTCGCTTATTTTCAGGCTTATACCAACACGTATGCCCCACTCGACCGTTTGCGCCGGCTGTACTCAGAAGCGCTGGCTCAGTCCGGTATCGTTGGCCTCGTCATCGGCACGCGTCCCGATTGTGTCGAGAACGATAAACTGGATTACCTTGCCGAACTGTCGCACTCGGTTTACGTCGACATCGAATTCGGATGCGAGTCCATTCACGACAAGACTTTGCAATGGGTCAACCGGGGACACGACCACGCCTGCTTCGTTGACGCCGTCAAGCGTACGGCGGAGCGCGGGATCGACGTCGCGGTACACGTCATTCTGGGCTTCCCGACCGAAACCCGCGAGGAAACGCTGGAAATGGCCGATGCGCTGTCCGAATTACCCATCCATGCCGTGAAGATTCATAATCTGCACATCGTAAAGAATACACCGCTCGCTCACCTGTATCGACATCAACCTTTCCATGTCATGGACGAAGACGAATATCTCGAGCTGGTCTGCGATTTTGTGGAACGTCTGCATCCTCGGATCGCGATCGAGCGGCTGTACGGCGATGCGCCGCTGGCCCTGATGATTGCCCCGTCGTGGTCGACGACCGGGGCCCTTTTTCACGCCAAAGTCGAGCAACGATTAAGGCAACGCAATACATTTCAAGGCTGCCGTTGTGTGGCCGAAGTAACCACCGATAGTCCCGTCGTCATCTAACGAAGGAGAGCGCCATGATCAGTCAAAAAGACATCCAACGCCTTTCCAAACTCGGAGGAAAAGAACACTATATCACCAGTCTGTATCTTTGTATCGACCGGCATCAACCCAGCGATTATAAAATCGTCCTCAAAGATTTGCTCAAAGACCGGCGCCAGAAACTCGGCGAATATAAAAACAACGGACGCCTGACAAGAGAACAAGCCGCTTCGATCGGTCACGATTTCGATAAACTCGAACAATTCGTTCAACACGATTTTGTCCATAAAGAACACAGCAAGGGACTGGTCCTTTTTTCGTCGACGGCCAATGCATTCTGGGAAGTTTTCGAATTGCCGCAGCGGGTACCCAATTATCTCAATTCCGACCTCGATCCTTACGTTCGCCCGCTGAGTGAACTAATGTGTACGCATCGGAACTATGCGATCGTTCTGGTGGACCGTGCCAAGGCCAAAATTCTCGAAGTCAATCTCGGTTTTGTCCGCGAACATGCCGACTTCCGGGACCCGGTGGCGCCGCGAGTCCGGTTCGGCGGCATCGACGGCATCCAAGAACATAAAATCGAACATGCGCATCAGGAACAGGTTCATAAGCATTTCAAACGAGTTGCCGCCGAAGTAGACAAACTCTTTGCCGGCCGGGACCTGACGTGGCTCGTCATCGGCGGGCGACAAAACATGATTCAGCAATTCGAATCTTTTCTTCCCATGCATATCCGAAAAACCACCGTCGGACATATCGTGGTCGAACCCGAAGCGCCGCTGGCCGACGTCCTGGTCAAAGCGGAGAACGTCGCCCGAAGCGCCGAACAAAAATATGAAAACGACTTGATCGAAAAGCTTCGCAACGAAGCGCACGGCAACGGCGGCAAAGGGATCTTCGGGTTGCAGCCCACCCTTCAACAGCTTCGGCGCGGCGGAGTGAATACGCTCGTCATCTCCAAAGGATACGAAGCCCCCGGTTTTGTTTGTCATAACTGTTTTTTCATCGGGGTTCCCGAAGAAAAAGGCGCAAAAAATACCTGCCCCATCTGCAGCGGCAGAGCGCATGACGTCGGCGACGTCGTGGACGAAGCCATTACGTTTGCCTTCATGCAGGGCTGTCGTGTGGAAAATACGGCGGAACATCCGCGACTCAAGATCATGGGCAACATCGGCGCTTTGCTCCGGTACTGATTTTTTGCATCACCGTTTGCAACAACTTCGCCACGGAAGGAGACGTACTTGAAAAAAACAGCTCTGTTGATGGCTGGCGTGTGGTGTTCAACCGCATGGACCCAAACGCCGCACGGCGATGCGTTCGAACGCGTACAGCGTATCTTCGATGCCCGCTGTATATCCTGCCACTCGAGTCTCGAAGCGCCGGGCAATCTTTCCCTCGAACGCGGCCGCTCATACAGGAACCTGGTTAACGTGCCGAGTGACGGAGAACCCTCGACGCGGCGCGTCGCGCCCAACGACGTCGTCAACAGTTACCTGTATCGAAAAATCGTTCAAGATCCGGAGAAGTTCCCATTTAAAGACGATCCGATGCCGTTGGGTGAAGAACCGCTATCCGTCGATGAGATCAACACGATCGCGGCATGGATCCATTCGTTCCCCCAGGACGTCTGGGGCAGTACGCAGAAAGCCGTCATGGCTGTTGAAAAAACGAATGAAGTGACTGAGTTTTTCCTCGCAACCCAGTTGATCAATCTGCCCACAACGCGGGTCCTTGGCAGCCGAACGGCAGAATTCCGCATTCTGCATCGGTTTGGCCTGATCAACGGCAATGGCGGTCATACGTTCGGCTCATTTTTTGGTCTGGACAACGGTGCCAACACGAGCCTGAACCTGTCGATTGCGCTTCGGGACAATGTCGACCTGTTGATTCGTCGCACCGGCGTCAACAAGGATGTTGAGGTCGCCGTTAAGTACGTTCCCCTGCCGTCGCGAACGTATCGGCCCTGGTCGGTGGGATTCTTTGCCAGTATCGACTGGATCAGCCGTGACGACGTCCAGGCGGCGAATCGCCTGTCGCCGAACTTTCAGATTCTTGCCTCGGCAAAGGTCCATCCGCGCCTGAGCCTGCTCGTCGTACCGACGTTCGCTTTCCGGTCCAACCACAATGATCCGATCATCCGAAACGGCTCGATTTACAAAGACACGCGTTATACCATGGCCCTTGGGCTGGGAACGCAATACGAATTCCTGCCAAACACGGCATTGACGGCGGAATACATCCCGCGCTTCGACGGTTATAAAGGCATTGCCGGTGCGGACGATCGCAGGTTCGATACCTGGTCCGTCGGACTGGCGTACAAGATCCGGCTTCATGTCTTCCAGGTTCTGTTGAGCAACAGTCAGGTATTGCATACCACACAATATATCGCCGGCTCAAGCGCTACCGCGTCATCCAAACTGTGGGACGGCGGGGCGAATTTCCATTTTGGTTTCAACATTATTCGTCAATTTAAATGGTAAAGGGTCGTTATGAATCGTTGGCTTATGATACTTGTTTTTGGTATCGTCGCATGTGGAGATTTGGATGAAGATGATGACGCCGTCGTCACTCTCGTTCCCACCGGTGTGCAGAACATCTTCACGGCGAAATGCGCTAAATCGGGATGTCACGCGGGCAGTGCGCCTGCAGCCAATCAAAATCTGTCGGAGAACGTGGCCTATCCCAATATCGTGAATGTGAATTCTATCGAATCATCTACAAAAAAACGAATCGCACCCGGTGATACGACGAACAGCTACCTTTTCGACAAAATCAAAGGGATTCAAACCGTTGGTGAGCGGATGCCGGCCGACGGTCCTCCCTATCTGTCTGAAACCGAGATCGATACCATCCGCACGTGGATTCTAAACGGAGCGCCCCCACGACCCTAATTCTTGAATTCGTAATTTCTTAATTTTTTTCGTATACCTCATCAAGTTAGCTGAGAATATCTATGGCCGCCATGCATTCGTTCGATATCGTATCCCGACTGGACATGCAGGAAGTCAACAACGCCGTTCAACAGGCGATCAAAGAGATCCAGACCCGCTACGATTTCAAGGGAAGTAAAAGCTCCATTGAACTCGGCAAGGATAACATTACCGTTCTCGCGGACGACGACTTCAAAATGAAAGCCGTGATCGACATTCTACAAAATAAAATGATCAAGCGTGGAGTTTCGATCAAAGCGCTACAGTACGGTAAACAGGAGCCGGCCAGCGGCGGCATGGTCCGGATGGTCATCACGTTGCAGCAAGGCATCTCGAAAGAACACGCGAAAGAGATCGTCGCGATGATCAAGGACACTAAACTCAAAGTTCAAACGACGATCCAGGGCGATCAACTGCGCGTCACCTCCCGCGATATCGACGACCTCCAAACCGTTATCAAAATGCTTCGTGAAAAAGACCTCAGTTTTGCCATTCAGTTCGAGAATTACCGTTAAATGACACTTTTGATCACCGGCGGAGCCGGGTATGTCGGTTCTCATGCGGTTGCGGCTCTCGCCGGTCAAGGACACGACGTCGTCGTCGTCGATAATCTGTCCTTTGGTCATCGAGAATTCGTCGGCGCCGCTCGATTGGAGATCATCGATCTCGCCGATAAAGAAGGGCTGCTGGCTTTATTCAAAAACGTCCGCCCCGACGCCGTCATGCACTTTGCCGCACTCGCCTATGTCGGAGAATCGGTGATCCACCCTTCGAAATATTACCACAACAACGTGGGGGGTACGCTGAATTTGCTGGACTGCATGAGGGAGTGTGGCGTCCCTCATCTGGTGTTTTCATCGACATGCGCCACGTACGGCGTTCCGGCTTCGATACCGATCACGGAGTCCTTTCCCCAACACCCCGTCAATCCCTACGGCCGGGGAAAACTCATGGTCGAACAAATGTGTCGCGACTTCGATCGGGCCTACGGAATCCGCACCGTGTTTCTTCGTTACTTCAACGCGGCGGGGGCCCACCCGAACGGTACCATCGGCGAAGACCATACGCCAGAGACTCACCTGATTCCCCTTGCACTCGACGTCGCATTGGGACGTCGTGTGTCGATCGAAATCTACGGCGCTGACTACTCGACTCCCGACGGTACTTGCATCCGTGATTATGTTCATGTATGTGATCTCGCCGATGCACACGTCGCGGCCATGGACTATCTCATACGGGGAGGGCCATCAGACGGGTTTAATCTCGGCAATGAAAAGGGATACTCCGTTCGTGATATTATCCGTCATGCGGAAACCATCACCGGACGATCCATCAACGTTGTCATGTCCCCGAGACGGGAAGGCGACCCTCCCGTTCTTATCGCCGACGCCAGCCGGGCGAAAGCGGTATTGAATTGGTCTCCCCGATTTACCGATCTTGATGCAATCATCGGATCCGCGTGGAACTGGCATCAAAAGCGTTTTCAGTCGAGGTTGACATGATTCTCAGTATGACCGGCTACGGCAAAGCCGAACACATCACCAACGGAACGTCCATCGCCGTGGAGATTCGCTCGCTCAACAGTCGATACCTGGATCTCAATTTCCGCGCTCCGAGGATTTTTCTGTACCGTGAAAATGAAGTCCGTGAACGACTTAAAAAGAAGCTGGAACGCGGAAAAATCACGTTGTCGGTCAACGTTCAATCGACGAACGAGAATCTTGCCAACTTGCGAATCGACCATACCATCGTCTCCCAGTACGTCCGCATGCTCCGTGAGGCGGCAACGACGGCGGGCATCGATACCGATATCCGCCTCGAACACCTGCTTCCTTTTACCGACATTTTTTCCACGGATATGGAGGATGAACATTTCCAGCAGCTCTGGAAGCAAGTCGTCGAAACCATCGACGGCGCCGTTGAACAGATGCATCTCATGCGGCAAAACGAAGGCGCGGAACTGTCCAAGGACCTGCTGATGCGCGTCGCGATGATCGACCGGCATCTCGATACGATCGATCAACACGCCAGGTCCGAAGTGCAAGTGGAGTTTGAAAAACTCCAGGAACGTGTGGCCAAGTTACTCGAAAAAACAGATCTGGATCCACAGCGGATGAAGACGGAAATTGCGATTCTGGCCGACCGGGTCGACATCACGGAAGAACTTGTCCGTTTCCGGAGTCACAACAAAATGTTCCGATCCCTCGTCGAAGGGCCCGACGAACACGTCGGCCGGCGGCTGAATTTCATCACTCAGGAAATGGGGCGGGAGGCGAACACGATCGGCTCGAAGTCCAGCCTCCCCGACGTCATCCATACCGTCGTCTCGATCAAAGAAGAAATCGAAAAACTCCGCGAACAGATTCAGAACGTGGAGTAGCATGCCCGATTTCGAAACGATTCACGCCTTGGTCAATCAGCTCGATACCGGTGTGATTTACGCCGTCATTTTTGCCGCCGGTTTTTTTGAGAACTGTATTCCCCCGATACCCGGCGATACCGTGACGGTGCTGGGCGCATGGCTCGTCGGAACGGGTCGACTGAACTATTTTGGCGTGTTTTTCAGCGCGACGGCGGGAAATATTCTGGGCTTCCTGGTGATGTATCACGTCGGCCGGTATTTCGGCAAGGATTTTTTTATTCGAAAAAACTTCCGTTTTTTCCCAAAGCGGGACATTGAGAAAGCCGAAGCGTGGTTCGTCCGTTACGGATTCAAAATCATCCTTTTTAATCGATTCCTCAGCGGACTTCGCTCGGTCATCTCGATCTTTGCGGGAATGGCCCATCTGAACCGCCCTCGCGTCATCCTGTACGCGTTTTTCAGTTCCTGCATGTGGGACGGCGTTCTGCTCTATGGCGGATACGTCCTTGGCGCCAATTTTGAAACGCTGATCACGCGATATAATAAATTCGTTTTCCTTGTGATTTTGACGGTCATCGCCGTCGCCGTCGGCGTCCGATGGTGGATTCGAAAAAAAACTCCCGGTCATGACGCCTGACGTCTTTATCCCTGAATCTACCCTCCCCGACGACATCTCTGACCTCAAATCCTGGCTTCAACATGAACGGTCCGCCCTCTTTCAAAAAACTCCTCCGGCCCGCCAGGGGTTGTTTCTTTCCCGCCAGTACACGCGTCTGGTCGATCTGACACTGATCCGGCTCCTCAGCTCCACGCCCCTTCCCCCGTCGCTCGCTGTCGTAGGAACCGGTAGCTACGGCCGGACAGAGATAAGCCCGTATTCCGATATCGACGTAGTTTTTCTAGTACCCCGGCACCTGACGGCCGCGGAGCAAAAGACAGTGGAGCATCTCGTCCGGCAATGCTGGGATTTTGGAATGCACGTCGGCCATGCCGTTCGTTCGCCGGACGAGTATCTGCGCCTTCTGCAGTCGGACGTCCAGGTATTTACGACGATTTTCGATCTCCGATTCCTGTACGGTCATCTCGAGATATTTTCGGAATTCACCGCCGAGCTTCAAAAACAATTGACCGATGCGGCCTCCTACGCCCGGCTGCTGGAAAACGTGTGGACCGAACGTCGTCAAAAGTTCGGCATGGCTTATCGCTTGCTGGAGCCCAATGTCAAAGAAAGCGGAGGAGGGTTACGGGACGTTCACAATGCTTGCTGGATGTTTCGGCTGATTGAAAACGCCATGGTATCGGATCGATCCTCGTCCAACGTACTGGATGAAGCTGTCTCGCGCGGATTTCTTCTCTCCGTTCAACGCACCGATCTGCATGACGCGTTTAATTTTATGCAGAAAGTTCGAAATGCCCTGCACCAGATCGCGAACCGCAAGCACGATGTTCTTTCATACGATATGCAGCAGCGCTTATCGGCATTTTTCAACTACGGGAGCGATCCGACGAACGCCGTGGAACGTTTTATGCAGGATTTTTTTTCTCACAGCCGCGTCATCCATGCCCTGGCAACGTCGCTGAAAGACAAATCCGCTCATCACCTGATCCCGGTCCGGCCGGCGTCTTCCGCAACGATTCCGGTCGAACCCCCGTTTCAGGTACGACGCGTGAGCGACCGGGCAATACTGGAATTCGACGGCACCTTTGACAGGTCGGTGGCTGAACACCCGGGACTGATGATGTGCGCATTTTTGCTTTTGACAAAATTTCACGCCGTACCGTCGGAATCCATTCAACTGGCCATCCGCGATCACTTGCACCGCATCGACGAAGCGTTTCTGAACTCGCGAGAGGTCGCACGTGATTTTTGTGCGATCTGGAAATACGAAGGGCAGGTGGCCCACGGCCTGCGATGGATGCATGAACTGGGATTCCTCGAAAGATACCTGCCGGAGTTTTCTTACGTCGTGGCCCATTACAAATACAACGTTTATCACGCGTATACCACGGATGAACATTTGCTCGTCACGGTCGAGAAATTGGAAGCTTTATTGACGGCGGATTCTGAACGCACGTCCGTCGTGAAGCTTCGGGAAATCTACGATGATCTGACGTTGTTTGAAAAAAACCAGTTGACGTGGGCTTGCTTTCTTCACGATATCGGCAAGGCACGGGATCGCGATCATTGCGATGTAGGCGTCGAACTGGCCAGCGCGATGCTGTCGCGGTTGGAATATTCCGGCGCGACGGACGTCATTCTCCGTCTGATCCAGCATCACTTACGGATGGAACAGACGGCGTTTCGTCGTGACCTATCGGATCCGTCAGTCATTACCGGTTTCGCGGCTATCGTGGAGGATCGCCGCTTCCTTCGCATGCTGTACCTTCTGACGTTTGCCGATATGTCCGCGTCGAATGCGTCCGTCTGGACGGAATGGAAGGCAACGTTGCTGCATGAGCTTTTTGAGAAGACCGATCGCTGGCTCCGGCAGCAGCGTATCGACCGTGAAGATCCCGATCTACCGGACTACACCAGTTACCCGATGACCGATGGCGTAACGGTACAGTTTACCGACAGTTCCCATTACACGTGCGTGACCGTTACCACGCCCGATCAACCGTTTTGCCTCGCCAATATTTGCGGCGCCCTGGCCGCGTCCGATATCAATATTTTTGATGCGACCGTTCATACGCGAGCGGACGGACTGGTGATCGACCGCTTCCGCGTCGTTCACTATCTGACCGGTCATCTACTTACTCCCGATCAGCAATCCCGCTGCAAAAAATTGCTGCACGATACGCTCATGGACCAAACACCGATCGAACCGCGAATTCAAAAAGCCCGGGAAAAATGGAAGCGCCGGAAACGCCCGTCGAGCGTGACGCCGGAAGTGTATTTCGAAAATACAGCCCGCCACACCATTGTGGATATTTTCGCTCCGGATCGGATCGGCCTGTTATATGAGATCACACGTGAATTGGCCGCTTTGGATTTGAATATCCACACGGCCAAGATAGGAACGCGACTGGACGGAGTCGCGGATTGTTTTTACGTGACCGATATCCATGGACATAAAATAGAATCCCTCGAGGACCAGCAACGCATACGGCGCCGGTTGCTTCAAGTCATCGGGTAATCATCCACAACCACGTAAATTGTTTCCTCTGAAATTTCCGTTGGATATCGTTTCAAACACACCTCGGGTTTGCCGATACATTCGCCGGTGAGCATGTCGTATTGCCAGCCGTGCCATCCGCAAGTTACGCGCCTGCCGTTCCATTTACCGCTCCGTGTCAAAGAGGCGCCCATGTGCTTGCATGACCCTTCGCGGGCCATCACACGGTCGCCGAGACGAAAGACGACGATCTCACGCGTCATCCATCGAATACTCCGTGGAAAGCCCTCTTTCAATTCACGTTCACTGCACACAGGGACCTTTTTCATCGCGCGACTTTCAATACGAGGCATTTGAGATATTCCGTCTCACGCATGGACAGCAGGATCGGATGGTCCGGCGATTGGGAACGTTGTTCGATCAACCAGGCGCTTCGGCCTGCGCTCGTAACGGCCTGCAATACCGTATTTCGGAATGTCTCAGGCTCGATGACGTGAGAACAACTGCAGGTAACGAGCATCCCCCCGTCCGTCAACGCTTTCGCGGCCCGCCGGTTGATTTCCCGGTATCCGCGGACCGCGTCTTTTACCTCGGCGCGCGATTTGGCAAATGCGGGCGGATCGAGAATGATGACATCGAATGTTTCCTGAGCATCGTTGATCGATTTCAGCGCATCGAACGCATCGGCCTGTCGAAATTCACACATGGTTAGGCCGTTGTCCACGGCGTGGCGCCGGCTCGATTCCACCGCAAAGGCGGAACTGTCAATGCCGAGAACGTACGACGCTCCGGACCTGCCCGCTTGCAGGCTCCAGGCCCCCACGTAGCTGAAGACATCCAGAACGCGTTTGCCGTCGACACGGCCTCGCGTCAGGG
Organism: uncultured Bacteroidota bacterium; assembly: GCA_964478735.1. GTDB lineage: Bacteria > CLD3 > CLD3 > SB21 > SB21 > CAYZJB01. The sequence goes on from CAYZJB010000035.1 coordinate 31,806, forward strand.
TATGATTGAAACGTTGATCGAGAAAAAAACCGGTCTTTTGACCGTCGAGTAAATCCAGCTCGTAACGGATTCCCTCGATCGTGACGTTTGCGCGGGCCGAGCCTCGAATGATTCGTGACGTCAGCTCAAGCCCCTCCAACTTACGCGACGAGGCGTCGTTACGCAGAATGACGGCGTCCGGCGAAAGCGTTCCGTCAACCGCGTCTAAAATTTCTTCCAGTTTTCGCTCCATCCCCGCAGTGAGCACCTGTATGACCACGTACCGAGCATACCGATCGACGACCAAACCGGGAAGACCGTCGGATTCGCCATACACCATCCGACCGACCGACACGTCGTTCAGCAGTGACTTTCGCCGATTGATGGCACGCTCGATACGTTCGTACATGAAATTCTTGTCAATCCCGGTCGTCCGGCGCGTGACCAGACGGACCGCAATAAGGGAATGCGGATTCACATACCCGGTACCCATCGGGTGTCCGTTCGTACTTACAATGTTGACCCATTCCCCTGGAGCAAAGGACTTCAGTTTGGTAACCACTTCATTTGCATAGACCCACAAATGACCCGCTTTCAGGCGCTTTTCGGCAGAGGGCTGAATTTGCACTGTTGGTAGATCCATCGGATTCAAAAATACCTTTTTCCGTAATGTCGGCTACGAAACTACGCAGGGTTGATCAAAGATACACCTCAAAAGTGTATAGTTCAGGTCAATTCAATTGCTTTTCCATCGCTGCATTGATATATTGGCGCCCAATTTTTGCAAGCAAAAGCATGAACAATATTCGAAATTTCTGCATCGTCGCGCACATTGATCACGGCAAGTCGACCCTGGCGGACAGGCTTCTGGAAGAAACACGCACTCTGTCTTCACGTGAGATGGAAAATCAGGTGCTCGACAGCATGGATCTGGAACGAGAGCGCGGTATCACCATCAAAGCCCACGCCATTCGAATGGAGTATCGCGCACGAAACAGCGAGGACTATGTCCTTAATCTGATCGATACTCCCGGACACGTGGATTTTACCTACGAGGTCTCTCGCAGTCTTGCGGCATGCGAAGGGGCCATCCTCGTGGTCGATGCGTCCCAAGGCGTCGAGGCACAAACGATCAGCAATCTTTACCTCGCCATCGATGCAGGACTACAGATCATTCCCGTTGTCAATAAAATCGATCTGCCGTCCGCGGAACCCGAGCGAGTCTGCCAGGAGATCATCGACCTGATCGGTTGTGATCGTAACGACATTATTCTGGCCAGCGCCAAAGCCGGCATCGGTATTCAAGATATCCTTGAAGCGATCGTACAGCGAATTCCGTCGCCGAAAGGTGACATCAATTCCCCGCTTCAGGCGTTGATCTTTGACTCCGTGTTCGACTCCTTCCGAGGGGCCGTCGCTTATATCCGCGTGTTCAACGGGCAATTAACCAAACGCGACCGGGTCAGATTTTTTTCGACCGAGCACGAGTATGAGGCAGACGAAATCGGATATCTGAAAATGGAACGGATCAAGACGGACCGGCTTCAGGCCGGTGAAGTCGGCTACCTGATCGGAAATGTTCGGGAAATCGCGGACATTCGCGTCGGGGACACCGTAACGTCCGCTGCCGAACCGGCCGATGCCGCGCTCCCGGGTTACAAAGACATCAAGCCGATGGTGTTCAGCGGAATTTATCCGACGAACTCCGATGATTTTGAGGAACTTCGATATTCGCTCGAAAAACTAAAACTCAACGATTCCTCGCTGATCTACGAACCGGAAACAAGCACGGCGCTGGGCTTCGGTTTTCGATGTGGGTTTCTCGGTTTACTTCACATGGAGATCGTACAGGAGCGTCTGGAGCGCGAATTCAACATCAGCATGGTAACCACCGTACCCAATGTGCGTTACCTTGTGTATCGCACCAATGGCGAAATCGTCGAGGTTTCCAATCCCTCTTCCATGCCCAATGCCGGCGTCATCGAACGTGTCGAAGAACCGTACATCAAGGCCCAGATCATCACCCCGACCGAATTTATCGGTAACATCATGACACTCGCGATGGAGCGGCGCGGTATTTATATCAATACGCACTATATTTCTCCCACGCGGGCGGACCTGAGCTTTGAATTCCCGCTCAGTGAGATTATTTTCGATTTTTACGATAAACTGAAGTCGCACACCAAAGGATACGCGTCGTTCGACTACGAGTATTCCGGCTTCAAAGAAGGCAATCTGGTCAAGCTCGACATCCTGATCAATGGCGATCCGGTCGATGCCTTTTCATGCATCATTCACCGCGACAAGGCCTACGAATGGGGCCGACGGCTATGTGAAAAACTCAAAGACCTGATCCCGCGACAGATGTTCGAAGTGGTGATCCAGGCGGCCATCGGCAGTAAAGTCATCGCCCGCGACAGTATCCGAGCCATGCGAAAGGACGTCACCGCCAAGTGTTACGGCGGCGACATCTCGCGAAAGCGAAAATTGCTGGAGAAGCAGAAAGAAGGGAAAAAGCGAATGAAGCAGGTTGGCCGTGTGGAAATTCCCCAGGAAGCGTTTCTTGCCGTACTGAAGATCGATCAATGAGCGATTCACGTCCCATCATCGTCTTTGTAACGGCGCCCGATGCCGACGTGGCGGCATCGATCGGACGACGGTTAGTTGAGAGACGCCTGGCCGCGTGCTGCAACATCGTACCGAGTCTGCGGTCGATCTATCGGTGGGAAGGAAAAATATGCGATGATCCGGAAGTTTTGATGATCATCAAATCGACGTCTGAACAATTCAACAAACTGGAAGAAGCCGTTCGGGAATGGCATCCTTACGATATCGCGGAAATTATTGCCGTACCGATTTCCGAAGGGTCCCGTCCCTACCTGGACTGGCTCGTCCAATCCGTGGACGCCCCTTAATGCCCTCCGATGGCGACGGCCATGACCGGTTTCGGTTCCTCTGCCAACCGTTCATATTCCGTAATGAGCTTGACCGTTTTTTCCTGCAGGTAGCTTAACAGAAACCGTAGGGCCGTCAACGTCTCGGTGTGTGTGGCATCGATCGATATTTTATCCAGTTGAACTTCCGCTTGATTCAAGTGGTAGCGGATCGTGGACAATGTCGAAGGAAAAATCGAAAAGCTCTTCATCCAACGCAGGACTTCCCTGTAACCTTCCGACCGGCCGCTCTGCAGAAAACTCTGCACGGCAGTAACGTCCGACGCCGGTATCGCTGCAAGCAGGTCGATCAGGGGTAGCGCCAGATAGCCGTTTTTCAAATCGTGATCGCCGTCGTCGATGAGTCCCATCATGTCGTGAAGATCGTCGACCAATTGATACGCCATTCCGATGTGATGTCCGTACTCCGTCATCGACGCGATCAGTTCCGCAGAGCCGCCGCCGAGACGCGAGCCCACTCCGGAAGAAAAAGCAAATAGAACCGCCGTTTTTGTATCGATGATTTTCAGATATTCATCGCGGCGCAGTCGAAAATTCCAACGGTCTTTATACGACGTAATTTCGCTTCGAACCATGATACGCAGGGTCTTGAGAAAGTCGCGCGTCACCTCCGGTGTCGTGCGGTTGAGCAAAAGATCGATGCTTTCGGTAAGCAGATAATCACCCGCGAGGATGGAACGGATATTCCCGTACTGTTTTCCGGACGACAGGTGATGACGCCGGATCGCCGTCTCGTCGATGACGTCGTCATGAAACAACGTCGCCATGTGGAAAAGTTCGATGGCGGCCGCGGCATACGGCAAACCGGGATGATGGTATCCGCTCAACTGCGCCGATGCACCGATGATCAACGGACGGAGCCGTTTGCCGCCCTGATGCTGGCTCTGGAGCAATGTCTTGAGTTCCGCGCTTCCCGTGCGGTCAAAAAAATTTCCGACTACCCGTTCGGCATCTTTGACGAGTGCGTGATACCACCCCAGGTTTTCCAATGCGTCCATGGTCATTTCCACGTAATGGGGATGCGTGTGATCGCCGTCGACGTCACTTCTTCACCGTGTATGAATTTTTCGAGCAACTGGTCGACGCCAGCCGAGATTTGTTTTAGACTGTCCAATCGCGACAAAAACGTTTCACTCGTGCGGCGGTCCGTGGCGTTCATCGACGGCAACGCACGCCTGAGCGAGTCGGTGCTTCGGGAAATTACGTCCAGAACGGGCTCGAGTTCACGTTTTTTACGCTCCCGGACAAAATGAGTAATGACGCGCCAGATGTCTTCGTCGATTTCATAGTAGTCCTTCCGGTCGCCTTTGATCCGGATCTTTCGAATGATGCCCCACTCCTTCAAGGCCCGAATATTCATGCTTGCGTTGCCCCTGCTGATACCCAGTTGTTCGCTCATATCGTCCAGCGTCAACGGCTTATCGCTGGCCATTAGCAACGCATGCAGTTGCCCCATCACTTTGTTGAGCCCCCAAGCCGAACTCAACTCCCCCCAGTCATGCGCAAACGATTCAACGGTCTTGGTCAGTACCCGGGACATAAACTTTCAATACTTTCTGAAACTTTTGGTTAAGATACATTCGACAAAGGCGAGAGTCAAGGCATGGCTTGCGTTGCTTTGCTTGACCCGGATTAAAGCGCCATCTCAGTGAAATACCGTCGTCAAAATGTCAGGTCGTCAAAAGGATTGAATAAATCCGCAAGGCAACCTACTTTCTAAAAAAATTTTTGACACTCCTCTTTGTCCAAAGAATCTTTCATCCGTCAGACCCTTCGCCTTGCCCGTAAGGCCATGGGCCGAACGCAGACCAATCCGCTGGTCGGCGCAATCCTGACCCAGGGAGACGGACCGGATGAAACCGTGGTCGCCGTCGGTTACCACCGCAAGTACGGCGGTCCCCACGCAGAAGTCGTGGCGATTCGCAGAGCCAAACGGCTGGGATATTCCGACCTGTCCGCGATGACACTCTATGTCAACCTCGAACCATGCTGTCACCATGGTAAAACGCCGCCGTGTACGGAGTTGATCATTGCGGAAAAAATCTCCCGCGTCGTGTGCGGTACGAAAGATCCCTTTCCCGCAGTAGCCGGCAAAGGCATCCGGCGCCTTCGGAAGGCAGGAATCGACGTAGAAGTCGGTATACTTGAAAACGAATGCCGTGAGGTGAATCGCAATTTTTTTAAACACGTACAGACAGGCGTTCCGCGCATCACGTTGAAGGCGGCTCAAACCCTGGATGGAAAAATGGCAACGTTATCCGGCTCTTCGAAATGGATTACCGGCAAAGAAAGCCGAGCCATTGCTCACCGATTGCGTGCACAATATGACGCCGTTTGTGTTGGTGCCGGTACCGTGATCAAGGACAATCCCGCACTCACGGTTCGTTACGCTCGGGGCCCGCAGCCATGGCGTGTCATCGTCGACGGTAAACTCCGATCCCCGTTGACCTGCACCCTTTTCAGCGACGAGTATCGGCATCGTACGATTGTGATGACGAACCGTTCTCAAAAGGACCGGCGTGTAATCGCCCTGCAGCAGAAGGGCGTAACCGTCCATTCGTTTTCGCGAGCGCCGATTTCTCTGAAACACGCCTGCGGGTTGTTGCTCCGTCGTCATCGGATTGCGTCTATCCTGGTGGAAGGAGGCCCCTTGCTGCACGGTCGGTTTTTAAGGGAACGCATCGTCGACGATGTCGTGATTTTCATTGCTCCCCTACTCATGGGCAGCGGACGGCCCTCGATGGACGCCCACCTCACCCATCACGTTTCAACGTCACTCGCTTTGCACGACGTTCGATGCCGACGTATCGGCCGGGACTTTTTGATCACAGGAAATCTGTAGAATGGGTTATACTTTTTTGGCCATCGGTCTCGGATTCGCAATCGGCTTTGTCAATTCAATCCCTCTCGGTCCCATTACCGTTTCCATTATCGATACAAGTTTTCGACGCGGTTTCTTTCCTGCTCTCATGATCGGACTGGGAGCGCTGGTCGTGGACGTCTTCTATTGCGTCGTCGGTGTCTTCGGCGTCACGATCATACAGCGTCAGGTCGAATTCTGGTTGCAACCCATCGCCTTTCCGGTCCTCGCCCTGCTCGGCGGACGCTTGATGTATATGGGATTGAAGGGACATATTGAAAAAGCCCATCTGCCGATGACGCACCGCGAATTTACGAAAAACTTCTCTCTCGGTTTTTTACTCTGTCTGACCAATCCGCTGGCCATCGCTTTTTGGATCGTCACCCTTAGCCTGTTGTTTTCCTACGACGTCATCCGATCGGACACGTCGGACAAACTTGGATTCATCGTTGGGATGACGCTGGGTACCGGCCTCTGGTTTTTTTCGTTGGCCCGCATCATCGCCTGGCGGCGAAAAACCATGTCGGATCGGACGGTCCGGCGCATCTCGATTATCACCGGAGGACTGCTGGTCGCCATCGGCGTTTTCCTCGGGTACGTTTCGATCAAGGCATGGCTTCCGTGATGCGGTTGAAAGTAGACGGCATCCTATTCGATCTCGACGGGACTCTCGTCGACTCTCTCGCGGACATTCATGCGTCGGTAAACCACACGATGGCCAAACTGCGATTGCCGGAAATCCCTGTCTCCGACGTTCGCCATTACGTCGGAGATGGTCTTCACATCCTCCTGCGCCGCTGCCTTGAACGGCATGAATCGGTTACCGAACCTCTACTGGAAAAAGCCCTTGGAATATACCGGACACATCACGCCGGTCAATGTACGACTTACGTCGAGGCCTATCCCCACGTCAGATCCGTGCTGCAGAATTTCGAGAAAAAACCCAAAGCTGTCATCAGTAACAAACCGTACGACTTCACTCTCCGTATTTTACAGCACTTGAAATTAGAAACCTATTTCGACATCATTTTAGGCGGTGATTCTCTACCCGAAAAAAAGCCGGATCCTGCTCCGTTACTCCACATCCTGCGCCGGTGGCGCTTGTCCCCGGAACGCGCCGTCATGGTCGGAGACGGACGGCAGGACATTGCCGCGGGTAAAGCGGCCGGGGTACGGACGATAGCCGTTCGAGGCGGGTTCGACGATCGGCTGGAGGACGCAGACGTTGTGATCGACGATATCGCACGATTGACGGATCTGTTGACATGATTACGAAAGACATTCTAAAAAAAGTTCGTACGATCGAAATCAAAACGCGTGGCCTTGTCAACCATGTTTTCGGAGGCGAGTACCACAGCGTATTCAAAGGCCGTGGCATGAGTTTCTCCGAAGTGCGGGAATACCAGTTCGGCGACGAAGTCCGTTTCATCGACTGGAACGTCTCCGCGAGAATGCAGCGGCCGTACATCAAAATTTTCGAAGAGGAGCGCGAACAGACGCTGATGATCCTTTTCGATGCCAGCGCTTCCGGCGACTTCGGGACCTGTCGTCAGAGCAAACGGGACCTCATGATCGAAATGGCCGCCGTCATCGCGTTTTCCGCGATCAAAAATAACGACAAAGTCGGACTCCTGATATTTTCAAACGACGTAGAAAAGTTCATCCCACCGAAAAAGGGCAAAGCGCATGTCCTGCGTATTATTCGCGAATTGCTTACGTATACTCCCCGTGAACGGGGAACCCGCATCCGGCGTGCGATGGAGTACACGGCGCTCGTGCTGCGTCGACGCAGCATTGTTTTTTTGTTGAGCGATTTTATCGACGATGATGATTACACGACCCCCTTGAAATCGCTGGCGCGTAAACACGATGTGGTCGCCATTCGTGTTGTCGACCGTATGGAGTTTCGGATCCCGGACGTGGGTCTGATCATGCTCGAAGACCCGGAAACGTCTGAGATTGTTGAAGTTGACAGTAGCTTTCCTGAAATGCGTGAAAGACTGGAACAGGAATTCAGACGATTGAACGAGCGTGTTTTGTCAAGTTTTCGACAAAGTCGCGTCGATCTTATTCAAGTTGAAACCGGCTCGGATTATATCGAGTCTCTGATCCGTTTTTTTAAGACACGGGAACGGCGATTGGCTCACACTTTCTGACCCCATTCTCTTGTAAAATTTAGAGTTGACGAAACGACTTATTTGTATTACTTTTA
>CAYZJB010000036.1:0-1485 GCA_964478735.1 uncultured Bacteroidota bacterium
CGAAAGATTTGCCGGAGGCGGAAAGGTTGAATATTTCACTTTGTGACCGCCTTTTTTTCTGCATGTTATTGGCCAGTCAGGCCGACATGAGAGTTTGTCAACCAAAGACGGACGAGGCAATAATTTTTTTTGACAATTCGACGGGCCCGCCTTCGGAAGCAGAACAGCTTAGGAAGCGATCTTCTCTTTGCGCGGCATGTCGACGACGCTGGCGTGACGAGGTGCCGGTTCGGGAATCATCGTCCATACGATGACGCCCATGGACAAAATAAAAACGGCGCCGATCATGGTATTCCCGGCATATCCCCAGTCGGTATAGATCCAACCGGCCGCGGCGCCTCCGAGACCCATTCCGATCTGGCCCAGCGCGATGGTCAGACTCATAAATGATCCTCGCTGCCGGCCGGGAACCATTTCCGAAATCAGAGCCTGCAGCGGACTCAAACGCATGGCCACCGACACCATCATCAAGATAAAAAGACCGTAGGCGATCCAGAACTGTGCGAGCGCCACCGTTGTCGATGCCATAACAACGGCCAGTCCGATGCAGGAGATCAGGATGATCAATCGCCGTCCGATGCGGTCCGATACTCGTCCGGCCATGGGTCCGGTGATCACGGAAGCAACCCCTCCGACAAAAAACAGCGAGGCCACCTGGTGGCCGTTGATCCCGAAGGTCGACGTCAACCACGTCGGAAGGTACACGATGTACACGGAGAAACTGAAGAACATCAGACCGTATACCGTCGCCGTGACCGCAGTCGCTCGGTGCGTAAGAAGATATCTGTAATTGGCCAGCGCCGCTTGAATCGATAGTTTTTCCTCATGCAGTTCCACGTCGGGTTGGGGTACGAACAGCCAGACCAGTAGAAAGGCACCGCCCATCGTGACTCCAAAGAGCGTGAACGGTCCGTAAATCCCGTACCATTCGGCGAGCACCGTTCCGAATGGTACGCCGAGAATCTGCCCCGCCGATATGCCCGTGGCCACGATACCGTTGGCCCAGCCTCGGCGCTCATACGGAAAATAATCGCCGACAAAGGCCACCGACGCACCGCTCAACATTCCTCCCGCCGCCCCGGCCAATGCCCGCACGATGAGAAATGAAACATAATCAAATGCAAGATTGTGGAGTGCCAACGCCACGGCCATGGCACCCGTTCCAATCATAAGAATCCTCCGCCGGCCGATCCGGTCGGATATCGGCCCCATGACGATCGCAAATACGCTCAACATGACCGCATAAGCCGTCACGAGCGTACCCTGCAGGGCCGCATCGATATGAAGCTGTTTTCCAACTTGCGGCAAAATGGGAGCAAGGATCATCAACTGGCTGCTTGCGGAAAACATCAACAGCCAGAGGCTGGCAAGAATCAGATAGTCGTGTCGGTACTTAGGCAAAAAAACACTCAATCGTATTGCTTAAACAAGTCACGTTTACGATAATAACGTTTGGAAGTTACTTACCCGAATGTGGAATTTCGC
>CAYZJB010000036.1:1585-39750 GCA_964478735.1 uncultured Bacteroidota bacterium
AGGTTCCATCCCTTTCAAAGTGTCTGGTCATTCCATGTTACAATGAACGACTTCCCTTCTTCATCAAGTGTCTGAACAGCGTCGCGCGCCAGAACCACCCTCCCGATCGTGTGTTTATCATCCGCCTCTTCTGACGATTCGTGTTATCGATACGCCCTTGTCTTCGCGATAACCCCGGTTTATGAATTTTACCCTTGTGTCGCAGGTCTTTGACCGGGCGTCGCAGGCGACCATCGATTCGGTTATCGCTCCGGCGCTTTCACGTTTTTCGAACGGCAATCTTTGATCATTTTCGAAAGAATATTTTGAGGAAACGCTGCTGGGTCGGCGAATTCGAACGGGTGAGGATGCAACGCTCTCCCGGCTTGGGACGCGAATGGGCCGCGTCGTCTATCAGTCCACCTGCCGGGCGCAAACTCGCGTTGTCACAACGATGCGGGAATTTTTGCAGCAATTCACGCGATGGGAGCGAAACATCACTCAAGCACCTTTTCAAAGGATTGATGGAATACAAGGTATACCGGCCGTCTACTGGCTTAGCGCGGTAGATGTGTTCCTGAGACTTGGGTTCGGCGGCCTTTTGACAGTCGGCGTCATCCACGACCCGTTTGTCGCATTAAAAATTTTTCTGTCGTTTTATATCGCGTTCGTGTTGGTGTTGTTGAAAGTCAAACCCGCCGGCAGCTGGTTGGAACTGCCGATGACGGGTGCCCTTCTTTGAAAGCGCTCCAGCTCATTGTCCTGTGGCCTTTACGGCTCTATGCCCTGTTTACGATCCGTTACGATCGGTAGGGCACGCGCTGACCTTGCACCCGCGGTATTTTTTAGCTACATTCGCCCGACTTCTTAGGAGCTCTATGATCGACGATATTCGAGAAGAGTGCGGTGTATTCGGTATTTACGGCCATCGTGATGCAGCGAAACTAACTTATCTCGGCCTGTATTCCCTGCAGCATCGCGGCCAGGAGTCCACCGGCATCGTTTCCGCGGACGGTTCACGGTTGTACCGCCATGTCGGCATGGGGCTTGTCGGAGACGTCTATCGCGATCCGCATATTCTCGACGGCCTTTCCGGTCACATTGCGATCGGACATAACCGCTATTCCACCACCGGCGGCAGTTTTCTGCAAAATGCCCAGCCTTTGCACGCGATCATCAACTCCGGCGAAATCGCCGCCGCCCATAACGGGAATTTGATCAATTACCCCGCACTACGAAATCGGCTCCAGAAGGAAGGCGCGATCCTTCAATCCACCTCCGACACCGAGGTCATTCTCCACCTGGCCGCGCGGTCCGGGCAGACCGACGTCGCGGCTCAATTGAAACACGCCTTACGTGAAATCTACGGCGCGTATTCTCTGGTCATGATCACGAAAGACCGGCTGCTCGCCGCACGCGATCCTCACGGGATTCGCCCGCTGTGCATCGGGACGCTCAACGGCGCCACCGTCATCGCAAGCGAGTCGTGCGCCCTCGATATTATCGGCGCAGAATACGTCCGAGACGTGAAGCCCGGCGAGTTTATTGACGTCGACGCGTCGGGTATGAAAACGGAAATGCTGATCGAGCCCGTACCGAAACCGGCCCATTGCATATTTGAATTCGTTTATTTTTCACGCCCCGATTCCAAGATTTTCGGCGATAACGTCGATAAAGCGCGCCGGAAACTCGGTAAGAATCTCGCCGAGGAGTTCCCCGTCGATGCCGATATCGTCATTTCCGTCCCGGACTCGAGCAATACGGCCGCGGTCGGATACTCCCGACGTACGGGAATCAAATTCGAACTCGGGTTGATCCGCAATCACTACGTCGGCCGGACGTTCATCAACCCCGTGCAATCGACGCGCGATCAGAAGGTCAAATTGAAGTTCAATGCCGTCGAGGGCGTTTTACGTGATCGGCGCGTGGTCGTGATCGACGACTCGATCGTCCGCGGCACGACGCTCAAACCGCTCATTTCGATGATCCGAAAGGCTGGGGCCAAAGAAGTGCACGTACGGATCAGCTCGCCGCCCGTGAAATCCCCGTGTTACTACGGCATGGATTTCCCGACGCAAGAGGAACTGATTGCCAATCGCATGTCAAAGGAAGAATTATGTAAAGAAGTGGGTGCGGACAGCCTCGAGTATCTCTCAATCGAGGGCATGCTGTCGGCCGTCCCGCAGGACAATCACGCCTACTGTACGGCCTGCTTCAGCGGAAAATATCCCATCGAGGTCGACGAATCCAAAGATAAATTGACCTGTTGAGGTCATTGAAATTCGGTCATCGGAATTTTACCGTCCTATCGATCATAAACCTACGTGCGTTATGAAAAAAACCCTCATTCTTGTTTTCTCAATCTTCATCTCATGCGGCGACGATTCAAATAATTCGGGCGTACGCTACGTGAGCTTCGGTAATGCCAGTGTTGCTTATAATGAACCCCTCTCGGTCAGCCTCGATTCGGACACTCTGAATGAAGTCGCTTTTACGACGTCCCTGATTGCAGGAGGCGGATTCAGCGAAACGCTGTTCATTGCCAACTCCATTGGCGCTCAAAAATTCCAAGCCGTTTCGGACACGATCGTCAGGCTCAACGCCGGCGAATCCATCGGGCTTATCCCCTCCGCACCGCGCAGTTGGGATGCCTTTGCCAATTTGCTCGCTTCGTATCGAGTGACGGCAGTCGATTCAGCGTGGTCCGGTGGGTGGAAAGATGGAACAAAGGGATACATCGGTGTCCAGTTGAACGACGACGGCGTCCTGCGGTACGGATGGATTGCTCTCACAATGGATACCGTGCAGAGCCGGCTGATCATTCACGACGGCGCTTATCGAATGGCGCCTGACGAACCGATCGACGCCGGTCAGATCGACTAATCCACCCAGTCCGCAATAAAAATATTCGTATCTCCCCGTTTCGCCGCGTGACGGTTGGACGCAAAAACGAGTTTTTTGCCGTCGCGAGTAAACATCGGAAATCCGTCGAAGGTTTCGTTGAACGTAATCTGTTCCAGTCCCGTCCCATCGACATGGATCATGTAGAGATCGAAATTTCGACCGTCGGCCGAATTTACGTTGGATGAAAATATGATCCGCCTTCCGTCGGGATGGAAAAACGGCGCAAAACTCGCTTTCGATAAATTCGTGACCTGTCGGACGTTTTTGCCGTCCGAGTCCATCACGTAAATTTCCAGGGCCGTCGGTCGTACGTACCCCAGTTTTGCCAGCTCATCATAGTCATCGAGTTCCTTGGCGGTCCGGGGACGCGAGGCACGGAAGACAATACGTTTGCCGTCCGGCGAAAAAAATGCGCCGCCGTCATACCCCTTTTCGAACGTCAGTCGTCGTTGATCGCTGCCGTCCGTGTTCATGACATAAATTTCCGGATCGCCGTCGCGCATCGATGTAAAAACGATCTTGTCGCCTGTCGGGGATACGGTCGCTTCGGCGTCGTATTTTCTGTTGTCGGTCAGCCGGCGCAGCCGGGTTCCGTCGGCGCGCGCCATGAATAACTCAAACTCGTCGTACAATTGCCACACGTATCCCTTTGATCGATCGGGCGGCGGCGGACATTCATCGGAAAAGGCGTGCGTCGACGCGTACAGGACCATACTGTCGCCGGGTAGAAAATACGCACATGTCGTTCGTCCTTTCCCGTTGGAGATCAGGCGGCGATCCGATCCGTCGAGGTTCATCGAAAAGATCTGATCACAGGCCCATTCCCCCGACGTCGACTGAAAGATCAGCTTCGTTTCATCGAAGGACAGATACGCCTCCGCATTTTCCCCGCTGGCGGTCAACATCCGGATATTTCTCAGATGGTTTTCTCCGGCAACCCGCAGGGAGTCTACTCCCGAAGGAAACGCCACGTCCGTTTTACGTTCATGCAAAAACAGAAAACTCAGACACACCACCCACCATTTCATGACAACTCCATCGTTTCTCCGGGGTTGAGGACATCCACTTCAATGTTCATTGCTTTGACGGCATCGGCGAATTTGTTGGGATCCGCTGCAATGACGTCCCATGTACCGTAATGCATCGGAACGACGCGTCGGGGACGGACAAATTCGACGGCGCGTACGGCGTCGTCGGGTCCCATCGTAAAATTATCGCCGATCGGAACCAGCATCAGATCGATGCCCATGTCCCCGACCAATTTCATGTCGGAAAAGAGACCCGTATCACCCGTATGATAGATCGTACGGCCACCGATGGATATGACCGCACCCGCAGGCGTGCCGCCGTAACCGCCGTCGGGAAAAGACGATCCGTGCCAGGCGGGCGTCAACTTGACGCGCCCGAACGGAAATGAGTGGCTGCCCCCGATATGCATGGCGTGGGCCCGTGCACCTGCCGATTCACAGTAGTTCGCAATTTCAAAATTGGCTATGATCGTTGCGCCGTTCGTTTTCGAGAGCGGTACGGCGTCGCCAAGATGATCTCCGTGCGCGTGCGTTACGACGATAAACTGCGGCTTGACGTCCGAACGCCGGATCGTTGCAACCGGGTTGCCCTCGATGAAGGGATCGACCATCAACGTGAACTTCTCGTGTCGAATGATCCACGCCGAATGGCCGATAAACGTTAAATGGATCATGGTCAACTCCTTTCCCCTTTTTGAAATCTATGGCGGCCGGACGATATCGTCCATGATTTCTTTCATCTCCGGCCGCAAAAATGGCTTGCGCGGAGAATACCCTGCCCTTACTTTTTTCGCCGTGCAAAACCACCTGGGAGATTCAATGAAAATCGTAACATGGATGATGACGGCCGCTCTCCTGAGCTGCGGAGGAAAAACGGTTATGGAAATCGCTCCTGAAAAAGACATTCACTCGTATGCCAACGCACAGGACGTCCGGGTACAACACCTGGATCTCGATCTCAATGTTGATTTTGAAAAACGGGAACTGTCGGGCTCCGCCACGTGGACGTTCGACAATCTCACCGGTACGGATCACCTTATTCTTGACACGAGAAATCTCGTTATTGAACGCGTGACGCTCGGCGATACCGCCGCCGCTTTTGGGTTCGGCGATTCGTCTAAAACGTTCGGCAAGGCACTGCGCATCCCGATATCTCCGTCCGACCGAAAAGTGACGATCATGTATCGGACGACGGAGGGGGCCGATGCGCTGCAATGGTTGACTCCGGCCCAGACCGCCGGTGGACAGCGCCCGTTTTTGTTTACGCAATCTCAGGCGATCCTGGCCCGTACATGGATTCCGTGTCAGGACGGCCCCGGTGTGCGGTTTACGTACACTGCCCGTATCTCCTGTCCTCCCCAACTCCTCGCCGTAATGAGCGCGGAAAACCCGACGGCAAAAAACGCCGATGGAGTGTATCAGTTCAAAATGGAACAAAAAATCCCTTCTTACCTGATGGCCTTGGCCGTCGGGGACCTGGAATTTCGGCCGCTGGGCACACGAAGCGGGGTGTACGCGGAAGCGTCGATGATCGAGCGATGCGTGTATGAATTCGCCGATACGGAAAAGATGATTGAAACGGCGGAATCGTTATACGGTCCGTATCAATGGGGACGCTACGACCTGCTGGTTTTGCCGCCGAGTTTTCCGTTTGGAGGCATGGAAAACCCGCGGCTGACTTTTGCGACGCCTACGATTCTGGCGGGCGACCGTTCCCTCGTTTCCCTCGTATCCCATGAACTCGCCCACTCATGGTCGGGTAATCTCGTAACGAATGCGACGTGGAACGATTTCTGGCTGAACGAAGGATTCACGGTGTACTTCGAACGGCGTATCGACGAAGCCGTTTACGGAAAACCGTTTGCGGAAATGCAGGCGATCCTCGGACTCCAGGATTTGCGCGACGAAATGAAAAGGCTCGGTGACCATCACCGCGATACATGGCTCTCGCTTGACCTGTCGGGACGGGATCCCGACGAAGGCGTCGGCGACGTCGCGTATGAAAAAGGATATTTTTTCCTACGCAGAATCGAGGAAAGCGTCGGACGGGAACGATTCGACAACTTTCTGAAAAATTATTTCAATACGTATGCTTTCCAACCCATGACGGGCAAGGGTTTCGTGAATCTGCTGCGCCATGAGCTTTTGACGACCCCTGAGCTCGAAAAACAGGTCAATATCCAGGCGTGGGTTTACGGTCCGGGAATTCCAGATAACTGTCCGCAGCCGCAGTCCGACGCGTTTAGCAAAGTGGAGGAGCAACTCAGTGCCTGGCTCGGAGGCAGGAATGCACGAGAACTCAAAACGGACGGATGGGTCACGCAACAATGGCTGCATTTTTTACGCAAACTCCCCGCATCGATTCCGGCTGCACGGATGGACGACCTCGACGAACAGTTCATGTTTACTCAATCGGGCAATTCAGAAATTCTCTGCGAGTGGTTTCAACGCTGCATTGAAAATCAGTACCGGAAAAGTTACCCGGCCCTGAAAAAATATCTGATAGAAATTGGCCGGCGAAAACTGGTCAAACCGTTATACACAAAACTGGCTCAAAATAGCGCTGACCTGGAGTGGGCGAAAAGTGTTTATAAAGAAGCACGCCCTGGCTATCATGCCGTTACAGCGTCAACAATCGACCATATACTAGGAGTCAACATTTAGTCACTATTTTGACATATGTCAAATAAATGACGTCATCTAATTGACAGTTAAACTTATGTAACAGATTATCAACAGTTTAAATATGTGTTTTTGTTGTATACAAAGTGAATATCAGATACGGCACACTTATTGTTTCACTAAGTGAAACTACCTAGCATTTTCTCGTTACTCGCACACAATTACGTTGGTACAAAAATATAATACGTCCCATTCCGGCCCCAAGCCGAGTTCCGCCAAACAATTGCGTGACGTTCGTAATTCGCGAAAAATCGCGAAGATTCTACTGATCGACGACGACGACATCGTCACGCAAACGCTGGCCATGATCCTCCGTACCGACGGTCATATCGTGACGACCGCTTCCAACGGCCCCGATGCGCTCAAAATCTTTTCGGAAAACACTTTCGATCTGATCATCACGGACTTATTCATGCCGCAGATGTCCGGGTGGGACATTATTCGGCGTATTCGACTCGTTTCGACGGACATCCCGGTAATCGTCCTCACCGGCTCGATCGAAGCGATTACCACCAGTCCGAGCCACTCTTTCGACGAACTGGGCGTTGTGGATCTTCTGATGAAGCCCGTACGGATGGCGGACCTTCTGGCAAGAGTGCAGTCTGTGGTCGGCAGGATGAGCGACAATCGTATGTCAACTTAGCCCCAATCCTCCCCTTTCTTATAGTGAGAACCAATACGGTCCGGTCTTTCAGACCGGCCGTATTTTTTTCCGCTTACACGAGGTCAACGATCGATCCGAAATCGGGATCGAACAAACGTTTGTACGTGCGAATGGCAAACCCGTCAGTCATCCCGGTGATGTAATCGCAGACCCGTCGTGCACGCCGCAACGGATCCGGTTCCTCTCGAACATAGGTCTCCGTGTCCGTCGGCAGCAGCACCATTTGCGATTCACCGTTGCGAACGTAATGTTCGATAAACGCGTCAAACAAGCGCGCGAGCATAAAATCGGCCTTGTATTCCAACTGATAAATTTGCGGAGAACAAAAGACGATTTCTCTCGACAGATCGGCATACAGACGGGCCGCCTTTCGGATATCCGGATCGATCTCCAATCTGTATGCATAACGCGAAGTCGTGGCACTCATGAAATTGGTCTGTTCTTCCAGTCGACATGCCCGGATAAACTCCCCGATCTTTCGGCTAAAAACTCGTACCAGGCTTTTTTCCGATATCGCCTTCAGTACAACATTGATTTGGTCTGCATCGTGACCGGCCAGATGGCGGTCGGCGGCCCATTTTTCGATCTTGGCCGACGTCATTAGTCCCGACCCGATGCCGTCGATCAGGTCATTCAAACTGTAGGCGGTATCGTCGGCCCAATCCATGATCTGGCATTCGATGCTGCGAAAGCGATTGAGGTCGTCCGCGTGCCGCAACGCCTCTGGAACGTCACCCAGCACGAACCGCACGTACGGGGCCTGTTCGTCATACAAAAAATGATTGGGCGGCTGTCGGCCGTCGACGAACATATCCCGGTATAGCTTTTTGTATTTCATGACGCCGTCGACAAAAGCCCGCGTTGGATTCATTCCCTCCCGTCCCCGCGGGCTGGAGTAAATCGTTTCCGTGATCATCCGCAGCGTCTGAGCATTGCCCTCAAACCCGCCGTACGCCTCCATCAGGCGGTTGATCGTCTTTTCACCGGCATGGCCAAACGGCGGATGTCCGATGTCGTGCGCCAGACAAACGGCTTCCACAAGATCCGGATCGATGAAAAAATCGTCTCCCAGCAGAGGGCTCTCCGTCTTGAGAAAATGAGCGATCGAGCGGCCGATCTGAGCGACTTCGATGGAATGCGTCAGTCGCGTCCGGTAAAAATCGTACTCGCCGGCAAAAAACACCTGCGTTTTGGCCTGGAGGCGTCGAAACGACGATGTATAGATAATACGGTCACGGTCCTGTTGAAAGGCGGTGCGCGAATGCCGGTGCCGCCCTTCTTCCGGGTGGAGCAGTTCGAAATCGAACGGACGGTAAAACCGATTGGTCTTCACGGTCACCACGTGATCGTATATGTGGGCATGACGTCGATCGGAATATCGCGAACCTGATCCAGGCTGATCTGCAGTTCCGGCGTCATCTGGGTCCATTGCTGCACGAACGATTTCGTTTTGCCCGGATTGCCGTCACCCAGAAGCACCACCAGTTCCGCCGCCAGCTTTTTGATGCTGTTCCGGATCTGCGCGACATCCACGCTCCATTTAGTGGTCGCGGCGTCAAAGCGAACGCCACCGTTTTTAAGAAAATAATTCAACTCGATAAATGCGGCCTTGCCGTGGGCCTGGTTGAGCCCGAAGCGGATCGAACGAAAGAGACTGCCGAGATACGACACCCAGAATTCTTCTTCCCTCGACGCGTCCACAACGCCTTTGTCCATCAAATAAACGAGAGAATGCAGACCGACGACGTCCGCCTTGCACTCCTCGATACCGTTATACTCCGGCCCAATGGAGGCGTTGACCGGTGTATTCTTCTTCGGTCCCGCCTTGACCACGCGCGGCCCGACGGCATGACAGATTTCGTGCATCAGGACAAACTGGAAAAAGCCGTCCGCGCTTTGTCTGGCGAACTGTACAGTATCCAGAAGGCGCTGGCTGACGGGACGGATGATTGTGTTGTATCGGGCATCGAACATGTTTTTCCAGAACGTTTTTTTCGTTCCCTTTTTTGCATGAACCTCCGGATCGTTGGGCAAATTCGTCGCGACCGCCTGGTATCCGGCAAGCCCTTCGCCCGTTCGAATAACCTCCTGTACGATGACAAACTTGGCCGTCAGTCCTTCGACCTTCGATTTGTACACCGCGGGAACGGGAAGGTTTTCTTCCATCTCCTTCAAGTACTTTGTATACACGTCAAGTTTTTTCGACTCTGCTTCGTCGACAACCTCGATGTTTGCCTCGTACTTTGCTTTGATCGCCTTGATGCCGTCGGAATACGTTTCAAACGGTCCGAATACCATGTCGATCGGACCCTCATGGTCGATCCAGGCGACGTCCGCATCGAAATACCGGTCGGTTTCCAGAGCGTCGGCCTTGAGCCGAAGGAACTTTGCGAACGACTCGCTGCGGGTCAGCGCCGCACTCTCACGCAACCTGGCCGTGATCGGGGTGATCCATCGGGCGTATGCCTCATGATAAGGTACGGCCTTATAACCGCCCCGGCCGTCTTCCCGAATGACGGTATACGGCGACATAAACTGCTGACGCGTCGAATCCGGCAACGTGGCCACGATCGAATCGAACATCGCCGTCGTCATACCGCGCGGATAAATTTCGTGCCCGGCATAGTATGTCTGATGCCCGTAAAGGGTCGCGTAGTCGCTGAGTTGCTCGAAAGGGCCGGCGTTCCGCTGAATCAACGCGAGAAGTTTTTTTGCGAACGGATTGTCTTGAGAGGCCAGACTGTCGCGCAGATGCAGTCCGTATTCCGACGTTTGCATCCGGTACAGCGTGTCGAGAATCTCTGCCGCTTCGACGAGTTTCTTGAGGATCGTCTGGGTCGTATCGTCGTATCCGCTGGCGTCGAAATGCATCGAATACGGAGCGTATTTTTTTAAATAGCCGTCAAGGCGGCTCTCCTGCTCCGACACCATCGCCGAGGGTTTCTGGCACGCCCACACGGCGGCCGCGAGAATGATCCAACGTCTCATATCCACTCCTTGTCCGTCTCGAAGGTATTAATTCGGCTCGACAATAAAACGCCCGTTCATCGTTTTGTAATGCGCGGGCTGGTAGGTACAGAGAAACAGGTATTCGCCGGGCGCCGGTGCACGAAACTCGACCGTCACCGTCTGTCCGGGTTCCGACATGGGCGTATTGGCGAGCAGCCCGGGAAGCTGTGGCACATAACCGGCGGCCTCGCCAGCCTTGAAGGCGAGTTCTCCGACGTAATCGAGGGCCTTCTGCCGCGGCTGACCCTGCATGTCGTAAATGATGACATTGTGTTTCATCGTCGGCAGCGTCGAGCGGTTGATCAGCGTCAGTTTGACGGTCGATCCCGCATGGCACCGCAGCGTGTCACGGTCAAACTTCATCTCGTCGCCGGGAACCATGATGGTCAGTTCCTCGATCCGCGGCGACGCACAGGCCGCAAGACACACGATCCATACAAAGGAAACGGCAACTCTCATAACCCCTCCTCTCGGTTGGATTACCAGATGACTACACGAACGGAATCGGGACGAACCATGGGGTCGCCCGGTTTGCATCCAAAAGCTTTTGCAAATGGCTCCATGTTCGACAGCGGACCGTTGACGCGGTATTTGCCGGGAGCATGCGGGTCGGTTTTGATCCGCAAACGCGCGGCTTCATCGCGAATGTTTTGCCGCCAGATCTGTGCCCAGGCAAGGAAAAACCGTTGATCGCCGGTCCAGCCGTCGATCGGGGCCGTCGGTTTGCCTGCCGTCGCTTTTTGATAGGCATCGTACGCGATCATCAGTCCACCCAAATCGGCGATGTTTTCTCCCATCGTCAGGTTTGGATTGACATACTGGTCGAGAACCTGGTACGAACCAAATTGCTCGCCCAGCGCTTTTGCTTTTTCCAGAAATTTTTCCTGATCCGCCTCGCTCCACCAGTTTTTCAAATTGCCGACCGCATCGTATTGTCGTCCTTCATCGTCAAAACCGTGCGTCAGTTCGTGTCCGATGACCGCACCCATGGCGCCATAATTGAAGGCATCGTCGCCGTCCGCGCTGAAAAAAGGCCATTGCAAAATACCCGCCGGAAAGGCAATCTCGTTCGTCGACGGGTTGTAGTACGCATTGACCGTTGTCGGACTCATCAGCCACTCGGCAGGATCGACCGGCTTCCCGAGCTTGGCCAGGTTACGCTTGAATTCAAATTCCGACGCCCGGCGCACATTGTTGAAATAATGGTCCCGTTGAATCGTCAGTCCGGAATAATCACGCCACTCGTCCGGGTAACCGATCTTAATGCGGATGGCATTCAGTTTTTCATGAGCACGGCGACGAGTCGAATCGCTCATCCATGTCAGTCGATCGATGCGTTCGCGGTATGCGGCTATCAATTGATCGACCATCCGGCGCGCCCGTTCTTTGGCCGATCTCGGAAATACTTTTTCGACGTACAATTGCCCGAGCGCCTCGCCCATCAGTTCATCAAGGGTTGTGGCCACGCGTCTCCAGCGGGGCTGCAACTCTTTCGTACCGTTAAGCGTCGTCCCGTAAAACAGAAAATTCAAATTGACGAAGGATGAACTGAGATACGGCGCGGCCGTACGGATCAAGTGCCAGCGCAGGTACACCTTCCAATCGTCAAGGCTGACGTCGGCGAGCATCGCGTCGAGTTCGCGGAAAAACGCCGGCTGGGCCACGTTGACGGCCTCCAGACTGTCGATCGCCAACGATTGAAAATAAACCGGCCAAGGAAATCTTGGCGTCAGGCGCTGTAATTCGGACAGACTCATTTTGTGGTAGATCGAATCGGGTTCGCGCAATTGCTCCCGGGTCATGGATGCGCCGGCAAGGCGCGTTTCGATCGCCATGACCGTTCGAGCGTGGCCTTCTGCCGTCGACGCATCCTCGCCGATCAGGTACAACATCTTGGTGATGTGATTGATGTATTCGTCCTGGATCTGTTTGTCTTTAAATTCCGTTCGCGTGTAATAATCGCGATCCGGTAATCCAAGACCGCCTTGCGACAGGACGGCGATCGTCATCGTGCTGTTCCGGGCATCCGGTTCGACTTCAAAACGGAACACCGGCTCCATCGGATAGGCGTGGAAGTGGGCCAGCGTGACGACCAGCGCTTCTTTACTGTCAATGTCCTGAATTCTTCCGAGATCGTCCGCAAGCGGCTGTCCGCTCTGGGCTTCGACCGTCGCCGTATCCATGCCGCTCAAGTAAAAATCCTTTATCTTCGCCACGTCCGACCCATCACGAACGTCACGCCGACCGGCGATCTCTTCGAGCAGACTCTTCAAAATGTTATTATTGGCGTCGCGAAGTTCGTCAAAGCTCCCCCAGCGGGATCGGTCACTCGGAACGGGATTGCGTGACAGCCATCCCCCGTTGGCATACTGGTAAAAATCCTCGCATGGATTGCAGGTGGTATCGACGTTCGCCCGATCGAGCACCTTGAGCGTTTGTCCGGACCGGCATCCACAGATGACGGCCAGCAGGATGACAACTTTCGTGCGCATAAGCAGAGGGCCTTATAGAATGGATGTTTGATCGTCGTCGGAAGCGGGCAGTTCGAGCTGAGCGATCGGCGGCAGCGAGGCGCCGATAATTCCCTGTAACTGGCCGTACAGGCTGGCCGTGGATTGCAGGACGGTTTCAATCTGTTTTTCACGCCGCGACCAGATGCGCTCCATCGCACGCTTTTCCTGGTCGAGGTCCTTTTTCAGATCGGCAAACGTTCCGATCAGAGACTCTACACGCTGACGAAATTCCTGCGAGGTGATGAATGCATACACCCGTTCGATTTTTTCGTTTTTTCCGACCATCGCGGCCTGAAGATGTGCGACCTCGATCAGCGATGCGCGCAGCACGATCGCCAGTTCCATGGCCGTTACAAAATCAACGACCCATACGCCGTCGATCTGGCCGATGCGGCCGACATCTTTGGGCAGCACGGTCGAGACGAGAACCGCCATCTGAGCGTTGATCTCAAGACAGTCGCTTTTCAGCTTGCCGATCCAGCCGTCGCTCCAGGCTTTGGTACGTTTGGATTCCCACAGGATGGTGCCGCAGTAGTGTCCCTGTTTGTTCATGACCTCCTGGATCACGTCAGCGCCGCGGATCCCTTTGGGAACGGGTTGAATCCGGTCCTCATGAAAAAAGTTACGAAGAAGGTTTTCGATTTCGACTTCCAGCGTCTCCCCTTGCGTCTGCTGGCTTCCCTGTTCGGCCTTACGTTTCAGGTCATCGATCTGTTTGGCCATTTCCGACATTTTTTGATCTCGTTCGGCAAGTTTGAGCCGGTATTCCTCCGCCGCTCGGTCGGACGCTTCCTTGGTGATGCGTTCACGCTCGGAAGACAACTGGCGTTCGAGATCGAGGCGCAGATTTTGCCTCTGCTCTTCCAGTTCCCGCTTTTCTCTCAGCAGGGCGAGTTCCTTTTCTGACGCTTCTTTGAGTTTGATAGCCTTTTCATCGAGTTCGCTTTTCAAATCCTTCATCTGAAGCGTAAGATCTTCGATGGCCTGCTCACGAATTTTCTTTTCGCGCTTGCCGATTTCCAGTTTGAATTTTTCGTTGAATTCATTCCGAAGCTGCTGGCGAACCCGTTCTTCGATCTGCATGGCCACGGCTTCCCCGACGGGAATGTTCGCCTTGCAATTGGGGCATGTAATCGTATTGTCAAAATTCAGGGAAAGAGCGCTCAAAATAATGACTCCCGGGATTGACGCTGGCAAATTACTTGAAAGTCGCAATATTGACAACGGTTTATTTCCCCCGTGCGTTCAAAAGGCACGTTCGGATCGGTCACCTCGGCGATCCAAGTGATCAGATGCTGTTCGAATTCGTCCATGTGCGCTGACGTCAGCTGATGCCCGTCCACCGTCAACGCCATCAGCGGATCGCTGAAATGGCGGAAGGAAAAAATGGCCGGCTGCGGTGCGTCAGAAGAGGCCTTGGTTCGTAACCAGGCGTAAAAAGCGAGTTGCAACGCCCGTTTGTCCTTCATGACGGCATCCATGTCGCTTTTTTTTGATTCTTCGGCTTTCCCGGTTTTGAAGTCGATGATGACCGGTTGGTCATCGACCGTTTCGACACGGTCGAGTCGCCCGTAAAACCGCACGTCGTATCCATGAACAGCGAGACGACGATCGGCCGACATTTCCAGCCCTTCCAGAAACACCCTGTGTCGGCCCGCCCGTTCCGAATCCCAGGCTATGAATCGCTCGAGCCATTTCGATGCCACTTGCATCATAAGATAGTTTTTACCGAAACGCAGCTCTCCGCTTCCGAAAACCTTCCTGGCCGCCCGCACGATCACGTCGGGAATCGTTTCTTTTTTTTGCCGGACCCGATCCGAAACAAGACAGCTTCCTTCAAATTCCGCGTAAAGTTCGTTGAGGCTCTCGTGAATAATCATACCGAAGGTCATGGCATCGATCGATTCCTCCACGTCGTCTCCCGCTTTAAGACCGAGCAAATATTGGTAGTAGAACCGCATCCGGCACTCATAATAGTTCTGAAGCGCCGTGGCCGATACTCCCGACTGTAGGTATTCACGCAGTAGATCCATCACGTTCCCGTCTTTCATCACACGATCCGTCGTGGAAGGGCCATGCAAGACAAACGGAAACCGGGCGACTTCGTCGCGAATCCGAATTCCCGAGTGATAGGCCGGTAGTTCACGTAGCATTTGAGCGATAAAACGGCTTCGTTCACCCTGTCCGAGTTCGTCCGTCTCGGAATCATAAACGATCCAGACGTTTTCCGCGCGCTGCAGCAGCCTATAAAAATTATATGCGTAAATACCGTCGTGCAGTTCATGGGTCGGTAGTCCCCACTCTTTTCGAAGCTCAAAAGGGATCGACGATTCGCGGCGGGAAGGCCGCGGAAGCGTCCCTTCGTTCGCCGAGACGACGATAACGTTTTTAAAATCCAATGAGCGGGTCTCGAGAAACCCGAGCACCTGCAGGCCCTCGAGCGGTTCGCCGATAAACGGAATCCTTGTCTCCGCGATCAATGACGTCAGCATCTCGCGTACGACTCGAAGACTCAGCGGACCCGAAAGGTTTTCCGAATAACGCTCGATCAGGGCAACGATCCTGTATAGATGACGGGCGGCCTCCTTCTCCAGCAGACTGAACGACCGTTCGATCCATTCCTCCATGACGCTTTTCAAACCCGTCAATGCGTCGGCCCCGTCTTTCCACAACGCAATCCACCGGGCAAACTCCGGCTGGTCATGGACGGCTTCCTTCCAGTCCGCTTCGCTGAAGATAACCTGATTCCATTTGGCCATTTGGTCGAGCAGATCACGGCATAACCCCGCATTGACTCTTCGGAGAAAAGGATGATGGAGCAGTCGTTCGATGTCCTTATGATAAAATCCGCGAGGGTCCCATTCGAGCGATCGTTCCTGCATCTCGAGAAGAAGACGAATGAGGTCGGCCGACGACGTCATGCTGCAGGGATACCCCATGCTGACGTTCAATGATGCGACGGTGCCCGGAATGGCATGCAGGACCGGAAGTAATGCCGTTTCGTCGGCCAGAACGACGGCCGTCTTTGAATGGTGTTCGGACGGAATTTCCGAGAGAATATGTCCCGCCGTTCGGGCCTGTCCGACGCGACGGGCGGCGGCCGTGAGCGTAATTTGTTTCGAACTATTTCGGTAATGTTGTCCGACCCCAGGGATCTTCTTCCAACCCATCGTGCGCGCCATCAGGCGAAGTCCACTGCCCGCCTCCTGCATCGGATCGTCGGTGTAATATTCGTCCGCATCGACAATGATCTCTCCCCGTTCTTGGTCGCACAATGCCTTCATTAATTTTTCTTCGCACCTCGTTAACGCGTTGAATCCGACGAAATAAACGTATCGGTAAGGCATGTCCGTCGCGAGCGAATCCAGGACCGTCACGGCGGTACGGGCGATCCAGCCGTCATACCCGGCGCGCGCCGTCTGCATGCGGGCCGTGAGCCGTTTGTAAAATATTTCCATCCGCTCGAGATGATCGAGATAACGTACCTGCATCGGGGTCGTCTTTCCGTCGGGTGACCAGGCTTCGACTCGCTTCAAATCTCGCGCCGCTCTAAAAAATTTTTCGTGATCGACAAAGTAATGGTCGATTTCATCGAAGTCGGAAAGGGCCGTCGGCGCCCAACGGGAAAAACCATCGATCGTATCCAGCCCTCCCGATTCACGATACGATTCGAATGCCGTGAAGAACAACTCGACCGTCTCCATGCGGCGCAGTCCCGTTCGTTCGCTCCAAAAGTCCTGGATGGACGTCGTCCATGGAAGCCAGGACGCTCCGCCGGCAAGTTCGGCCAGATGATGTTTGAAATACAATGCCGCGCGCCGGTTCTGAAACACCACGGCAACGGCGGACAACTCGGTTCCGTGGCGATCCGAAATATTTTTGGCCGTTTCCTCGAGAAACGTCATGGCACCTCCCGGCAATCCAGACTGTCCGTATAAATCAGAAATCCATGTACGGGACGATCCGAGATTTTTTTCAAGGCGTTCACGTAATCGCGTACCTGGGATGCATGGGCCGGTGAGGGCTGGCCGGTTTTATATTCGACGATCGTCCAGCGGTCTCCTTGGTCGATCAGTTTGTCGATTCGTCCGATGCTTCCGTCCGTCATGATGATTTCAAATTCGTTGGCCGCGCGGAATCCGGGCGAAAAAAAGCGGGCGGTATTTTCGTGATGAACCAGGCGTTCGATCTCGCCGAGCAGTTTGGTGATCTGCGTGCGATCAAGCCCCAACGATGCGGCCTCCGCGGCGGCGTTGGGCAAATCGTCGGCCGTGTTGACCGTGGCGAGCAGACGATGGAGCACATCGCCATAGGCCAAATGGTCGTCCGACGCAAAAAACGGGTCCGGGCTCGGGCGGATGCGAAGCCGATCGTTGAACTCCGACGTACTCACGAAATCGAGCTTCCGTTCCGGACTGACGGTCGAGGCATGCTCGCGGCGACGCGGCACAAGACGCCCATTCGTCCATTCCGCCGCCGTTCCGTCCCACCCTTTTTTTTCAATCAGGAATTTCTGGAGCGTCCGGCCAACGGATTGTTTGGTACTTTCTTTCCGTGCGAAGTTGGCATAAAGATACAACCGATCCTCGCCTCGCGTCGTTGCAACGTATAGAAGATTGATCATGTCGACCTGTTCTTTCCGCTTCTCTTCCGCCTGAATCGTTTCGCTGGCTTTCGGTTCGACGTATAACGGGCTGAGGGTATCCAGCGGCGGGTCCGTCGATTCGAGCCAGACCGGACGCCGATTCGTCTCGTACGGCGGCCAGTCGCACTCCGGAACGATCACAACCGGAAATTCCAATCCCTTGGCTTTGTGAATCGTCATCATGCGCAACGCGTCCAGACCGGACGGCATCAGGATCGGGAGTGCGTTGGATCGGGTGTTCCACCATTCGATAAAATCGGCGGCGGAGTTTCCGAAACGCGCGGAAAAGTCCAGAACCACGTCGAGAAATGCCGACAGCACGGCGCCATTGGGGTCAAGACCGATGGCTTCGATGATCTTCAGGACATGTTCGTACAGGGAATGTCCGTACTGCGACGGCATACGAATGCCGTGCGCATCGAACCAAGCTCGCAGCTCTTCCCACGAGCGTACCGCCGCCCTGGCCGCCGCGGCATTCAGCGAAAAGTCCGGCCGTACCTCTCTGAGCAGCATCAGCATCTGACCTCGGCACAACCGGTCCGATGGCCGCTGTTGCCACTCCAAAACGGAAACCATCAGCAAAACTTCCGGCTGACGGTCCAGGAGCAGGCTGTCGGGCGATACGACGGCAAAGCCCTTCGCCATCAGGTAGTGCGCCCATTGCTCGGCCTGTCGGTTTTTCCTGAACAGCAGCGCGATATCCTGCAGACGATAACCGTCTTCCGTACACTGACGAATGGTTTTTACAACATCGGAACCGCGAAGCGTCAGCGGATCGTCATTGTCGTAGTCCCAGCGAATCCGGACAAATCCTTCCCGATCGTCTTTCGCCGTTTGTTCCGCGTCACGATACAGGGAAAGCGCGGTTTCTTCTTTTTCATACAAAAAACTGTACAGCTCGTTGTTGAATTGTACGATCGCAGAAGCGCTGCGGTAATTTCCACCCAGCCGCTCTTCGTCATAGGCCCGTTGAATCGCCGCCGCCCAATCGGACGACCAGGGAACGTCGGGCAATACCTTCAGATTCGGCAGCCGGTCGAATTGTTCCCAGTCCGCTCCACGCCAGCGATAAATGGATTGTTTCGCGTCGCCCACCACGACGCTCGGATTGCCGCTGGAAATCGACTGCTCGAGCAGCGGGAGAAAGTTCTGGAATTGAACGGTCGACGTATCCTGAAACTCATCGATCAGGTAATGATAAAATCGAGTCCCGATGCGCTCGTAAATGAAAGGGATCGGTTCCTCTCGGACAATACGATGAACGTGATAGGCCAGGTCCGATACGTGAATACTCTGACGTTTTTTAAGGATGTTGTCCGTCCGTTTTCGGATTTCCGAAAAAAGCGCGACGGTATGAACCGATCGGGCGGCGGATTTTGCGAGGAGCCATTTTGCACCTTCTTTTTCCCAGAGGGCACCGAGGCGCAGTAAAACCGGTAGTAACTCGGCATTCAGCCGTTCCACATTTTTTGGCGAGTTTTTGAGTGATCCTCCGGGAAACCATTTTCCGGCCATCGATTCCTTCACGTTGCTGTTCGGCCGCCATCCCTCACTTTTGATGTCAAAACGCAGATTGAACAGGTAGGCTCCGACGCCCTTCGATTTCTGCAGGAAATCGTCAACCGACAAACCGAGACGCTCCATCACATCAACCCCCTGCCGCGCAAGGTGGTGAACGCGCTCCTCCGTCTGACGGATCCAGTGGATCAAACGGTCGATGCGATGCATCCACTCGGTTAACGATATATCCTTCAGGCGATGCAATTGCCGCCGGGTTTCGGCGTCTTCCACGACCGCACGGCTCACCGACTTCAAGACGCGTCCGACGTCAAGGCCCGTTTCTTCATCGAGCCGGTAGGCGACAAACGATTCCAGCAGCGCCGTCACTTCCGGATCACGACCGCAGGCATTGAGTACGTCGTCGGTCGACAGCGTCAGTAAAACGTCCTGATCCATCTCGATCAGAAAATTCCTCGACAGGCCCAGATCGAACGAAAAACTGCGGATGACACTGTGAAAGAAACTGTCGATGGTTTCGACGCGAAAATCCGAATAACGATGCAGCAATGATCGGAGGTTTCGTGAAGCCCGTTCCCGCAATTCGCGCTCGGAAATGCCAAGACTTTCAAGAAGCCGGCCGGCCGTTTCCCGCACTGCGCCGCTCCATAGTGAAGGTTTCCGGAAAGCCAGTATCGACAGGATTTCAAGTATACGGTCTTTCATTTCTCCTGCCGCCTTGTTGGTAAAGGTCACCGCCAGAATATGGCGGAACGGCCGTCCGTCGCCGCCTTCATGCAGGATCAGCTCAAGATAATGCCGCACCAGAGCCGTCGTTTTACCCGAGCCCGCCGATGCACGGATGACCTTCAGGCAACGAACACTGTCGAACTCCATGCTCAGCTGGCTCACAGACGGCCTCGCGATTTGACGACGATGTACTGATTGAGCAATGTAACGGTAAGATGTTCGGGTAAAACATCCAGTACCGTCACCCCGTGCGACCGGAGGTCGCTGACCGCTTCTTCCCGCTCCATCAGGATTTCCGACGCGGCGGCCTTTCGAAACCGGTCGAACGCTTCGTGAGCGGGGTGACGTATGACCGCATCCAGAGCGCAGTCACGCATGAGAACAACCAACGGCAGGTGTCGAGGATACAACGATTGTACGGACCGGATCAGCAGTTGTGACGCGCGCCGATCGATCACTTCGGTAAAGATGACCGCGAGGGACCGGCGTTTTTGTTTTTTCCTGAAATATTCAAACGCCTCGACGTAATTGGACTCCACGAGGTCGCTCTTTAGCGCATAAAGATTTTCCAGAATTTGGCCGAGCTGCATGCGATGGCGGCGCGGAGCGAGATGGCGCCGGACGCGTTCGTCGTAGACCAGCAGGCCGACCTGATCATCCTGACGGAGCGCAAGGTACGCCAGCATCAGCGCCGCGTCGACGGCATGATCGAGCCGGGATGCCGCGCCGCCGATCGTTCCCATCAATCGGCCG
Organism: uncultured Bacteroidota bacterium; assembly: GCA_964478735.1. Taxonomy (GTDB): domain Bacteria; phylum CLD3; class CLD3; order SB21; family SB21; genus CAYZJB01. The sequence goes on from CAYZJB010000036.1 coordinate 22,010, forward strand.
CAATCCACGATCAGCATGATGTGCTGGCTTCGCTCCACCTGATGTTGCCGCGTGATCAGACGTACGGTTCGCGCGGACGCTTTCCAGTCGATGCGGCGATAGTCGTCATCCGGTGTATAGTCGCGAAGACTTTCAAATTCCGTCCCTTCTCCGTAGCGTGAGATCGGCCGCAGTCCGATCTCGTTGAGCTTGTGCCGTTGTGCAAGCAGTGAAAATTTGCGGATTTCGTGATAGTTCGGATAGACCCGGGCCGGCATCGATGCGGCGATGACGTAACGTTTTTCGATCAACCCAAATACAGGGCCGCGGCACGCCAAATTGAAATCGTGAAAATAATAATCGCCGCGTCGAGGGGGTGTAACGGTATACGTCCAGGTTTTGACATGGCGAGGTTGAATCCAGTCTTGGAACACGACGTCGCGCATTTCCCATTCGTCGGGCGGCTCGTCCCGCAGCGTGATCCTGAGGCGGCGTGGAAATCGAAGTTCGACTCCGATCGAAACCGTATTGGCCACGCCCAGGGCGAGCCGCCGCGGTGCAAAACGCCGTACGGAAAACCGGGAGACGGATGGGCAATTTACGTAATCGAGGATTGACGCCAGAACCAGGACAGCCAAAAGAACCAAGCCCGACCACACAAACATGGTGTCGATAACGCCGGCAAGACAAAGCAAAACGGCCGGCCAGGCTACCGTAAAAAACCGACGACTGAGAATCATAAAATCCGACGTTACGGCGACACGCGGTAACGTTCGCGAAAGCGCTCAACGATCCACTCGACCTGATCGTTCACGGTGAGGCTCGTGTTGTCGATCTCGATTGCGTCCGGCGCTTTCCGAAGAGGGCTGACGTCGCGTGAAGAGTCCAGACGGTCGCGCCGTTCGATTTCATCTATCATTTGTTCGAGTGTCAAAGATGTTTGCTGGGCCGCTAGTTCCAACTGGCGGCGGCGGGCCCGTTCTTTGACGCTGGCCGTCAGGAAAAACTTCATCGCCGCGTTCGGAAAAATGACCGTGCCCGCGTCCCGTCCATCGACGACGTACCCCCCATCCCGCCCCATGCGCTGTTGCTGCGCGACCAGATGTTGCCGCACCTCGGGGATGGCGGCGATTGCACTCACGTTGCGCGAGACGTCCGGTGTTCGAATCGCCTCGGACACGTCTTCGCCGTTGAGCAGGGTTTTTTGAATCCCTCCGTCATATCGGATATCGATGGTAAGATCGGGAAGCGTCTCCATCACACGGCTTGCCTTCGTGCAATCGATCTTCTTCCTCAGCACGGCCAGCGTGACCGCACGGTACATGGCGCCCGTATCGAGATAGGCATAGCCGAGCGCACGAGCAAGCTCCCGCGCGACCGTACTCTTGCCCGATCCCGCGGGACCATCGAGTGTAATGATGATACGGTCGCTCATATCAGTCCGGCCGCTTTTTTTAACGCCGCCACCTCATGGGGTTTGAGGTTCCTCCACGTCCCGTATTTGAGACGCCCGAGTTGGATCGGGCCGTACGCCGTTCGATGCAGTTCACGCACTTTGAATCCTAATTTGCGGAACATCCGTTTAACCTGTTTGTTGCGGCCTTCGTGAATCGTGATCGACACGAGTTCTTTGCCCAGTTTGCTCGCCTTGCAGGGCGCCGTTTTACCGTCGATGAGAGAAACGCCGCGACGGAGTTTTTGCAGTTCCGTCTCGCCGATCTTTTTATTGAGCCGTGCGACGTAGGTTTTTTCGATGCCGAATTTCGGATGCATCAGCCGGTACGCGAGGTCACCGTCATTGGTCAGCAATAGAAGTCCCGTCGTATCGTAATCCAACCGGCCGACGGGAAACACGCGTTCGGTGATTTTCACTTTATCGACGACGGAGTCCCTGCCCTTTTCGTCTTTGACCGTCGTAACGGTACCTTTGGGTTTATACAGCAGGACGTAAACGTTTTTCCCTTTGACATGAACGCGCTTCCCGTCGACCTGCACGACGTCGAGTTCGACGTCGACGTCATGCGCGACATCGGTCACGACGTGTTCATTGACCGTGACGCGGCCCTCCCGGATGATCGATTCACTGCTCCGCCGGCTGGCCACACCGGCTTCGGCGAGAACCTTATTGAGCCTCACTCCGACTCGTCGGAATCCGCCGGCCCCATGACGACCGAGCGCAATTGAGGATATTCCCGCAGCCCTTTGGCGAACGTGTCTCTCCAGCGCAGACTGAGTTCCGCGATTTCTCCGGGTTCACGAATCGACTTGACGTGTACGAGACATTCGGCCAAAATTTCTTTATGCGTCTCCCGGTCAAACGGCGCGCCGAACGGCTGACCGAACGGAAATCGCACCAGAACGGTACGTGGAGGTTTGATATTCGCCGACACCGTTCGCATGCAACTGATCATCACGGTGCTGATCTCCGCTTCCTCGAGTTCGCGGGCGATCAGGGCGGCCGTCTGATGGCTCCACGGTCCAACCGCGCTGACGATGACGACATCGACCATGAATTTGTTGAGTTGCTTGATGATTTTCGGAACGGATTCGTCCAGAATCGGGCCCGGATCTTTGACTTCTCCCATCAGACTGAAGTGAGATTCCGCAACCGCGCTGATCTTTCTTTCTTTCTCCATTTCGAGAAGCAGATCGATCGGAAAAAGACAATTCACATCCAGTGCAACCGACGCTTTGAACTCGACGTGGCGGTGGGCGATCCGGATGTCTTCCTGGGAAACGTTCTTTTTGATCTCGCGGAAAGTCGGATCGCCGTTTTCATCGGCCAGATTGAAGTGTTTCGTGACCTTCCAGTTGTAAATGCCTCCCGTCGTGAGCAGGGCCACTTTGGATTCCGAGATGTCTTTGCTTAAGTGTTTCCACGGCGCGTCCGAAAACGCCTGCCACTCGTAGTTTTTAAATAACCGATCTTCCATATCTCCTCCTTAGGCCCCGCCGGTAAGCGGTTCGTCCCCGGGCGCCTCGCCTTGGGGTTCGGTCGATTCCTGCGTCACCGTGCTGGCACCGGTAAAATCCAATTCCAGGGTCTCGGCAAATTCACGGTCTTCACGAATGATGTCTTCGATTTCTTTCAGTTTAGGCAGCTCGCCGATGTCAAACAAGCCAAAATGCTCCAGAAAACCTTTGGTCGTACCGAAAAGGAGCGGTTTGCCCGGCGCTTCCTCCCGGCCGACGACCGTGATGAGGTTTTTTTCCATCAGACTGCGAAGGGTCCAATCCGCATTGACGCCGCGAATCTTTTCGATTTCTGAACGCGTGATCGGCTGCCGGTACGCAACGATGGCCAGCACTTCCAGCGCGGACTGCGATAATTTTTTTTCAGCTTTTTGAGCGAAAAGCCGGCTGACCCATTTATCATACTGCGGATGGGTAGCAAATTGATATCCGCCGGCGATTTTTACGATGCGAATCGCCCGTTTCTGCTCGATGAATTCTTTGTTGAGCTCATCGACGGCTTCCTTGATCTCGTTTTTGCCAATCCCCTCGCGCTGAATGCACTCCAGTATTTTTTCCACTGGAATGGGCTCCGTCGATGCAAAAATGATCGCTTCGACGATGTGTCGAAGTTCGTTCCCATCGATCACGTAAGTACTGTCGGCTGTCAATCCCGGCTCCGTCATGGTTTATCGAAAGAATATGCGTTTAACAAAAGTCACAATTTTACTCAAAAAACGTTGGATCGGCGAAGGAGGGTTGTCCGACGATTCGCTCGATAAACGAGTCTCTGACGATCCGTCGGAATCGGATGGTGTCGCGACCGGCGGCTTTTTTTCATCACGAGCAGTTAATGCATTGATCGTCTCCGATGAAATTTTCTTCACGTCGGACGTATCCTCGACAAATGCCGTCGTTTCAGTACCCACGGTCATGTTGTCGATTTTATCAGCTGCCGTTTGTTCGACATTGCCTGCCCCGGCTTCATCGGTCGATTGTTGCCCGGTTGCGCTCGTTTCTTGGCCGATACTCACATCTCGTGTCGCTTCGTCAACCGGCTGATCCGTGTCGATCGAGGGCGGCCCGGACTTGGATTCGAAGGGCGTTTTTTCTTTTTCAATGAAGGCCGACGAAACATGTTCTTCTTTGTCTATCTCAACGGGAGTTTCGAGCGATTCGGATTCCTTTATGATCGACGGCTCAGGAATATCGGTTTTCGGGGATTCTTCAATCGGTTCATCAGCCGCACCCTCGAACAATTCGTGCCCTACACCCAGTTCCGCCGGCTCGATAACGTCGGTGTCGACTCCATCATCCGATGAAACGTCTGTATCCTCTATGACCGGTAATTCTTCGAGCGGAACGTCTTTGTTCGCGCCCAATCGTTCTTCAACGGCCTCTTCCTGTAAAGGAGCGGGTTCCGTCAGTGACGCAACGTCCGACGCGGCGATCGGTTCCGCCATACCGGGAGGATCTTCTTCGAAAAATTCCTCCGCTTTGTAAATCCAAATGTCGTCGAACAGCGATGCCTGTTTGACGGCAATGTCCCCGCGTTTGATCAGATCGAGCATGGCGAGAAACGTCACGACGATTTCGATCTTTCCCATTTGGCCGCACAGGTCCGTGAATAAATAACACGTGCGTCCTTGGAAGAAATCGACAATGACCTGAATCTGCCCTTCGACCGTCACGTTGAGCTTTTCCACCGAGTGATAAATCGGTTTCGGCGCTCGCGAAACGGCCTTTTTATAGGCCGCCAGAAGATCGAAAAACGAAATGTCTTTGAGCCCGACGGCGCCCTCTTCCTGCTGGGGAAGCAAGTCGAAATTAAAATAACTACGGCGGTATACCGTCCGCCAGTAGTCATCAAGTTCGGCCAGCGACTTGGACGCTTCCTTGAACTGGCGATATTCGATCAGACGACGCGTCAGTTCCTCTCTCGGATCGAGAATTTCCTCTTCCTCTTCCTGCAACGGATCCGGCGGAAGCATGGAACGTACCTTGATCCGCATGAGCGTCGCCGCCATCAAGATGAATTCCGCCGCGATGTCGAGGTTCAATTCCCGCATCAGGCTGAGATAGTCGAGGTACTGCTTGGTAATGTATGAAATCGGAATATCGTATATGTTCAGTTCGTCCTTACGGACGAAAAACAACAGCAAGTCCAAGGGTCCCTCAAAATTCTGTAGTTTGACCTTGTACGACGTCGTCATGGTCAGCTTCGGCGCCTTTCCATCGTTGCGATGCGATCGGCCAGATCGCAGTAAAAATTGATCAATTCCTCCAGTTCCGTCCGGAATTTTTCACTGCGAATCGTCGCGGCACGTTCATAATACAATTGCCCGCCGGAATACTTGACTCCGAACGCGACGTACCGGCGTGCAAATTCCAGAAATTTCTGTTTGATGTCCGGCATAAGAAATTCGATGATGCGGTTTTCGTCCTTTCCTTTGATGACAAATTCTCTGTCGAATTCCTCGTCGTTGATTGGAATGTCCTGCATACCGAACAGGTTGATGCCGATCTTGGAGAAAAATCCCTGTTCGTAAACGTGAAATTCAAAATCCGTCGTTGTCGGGACCTGGATCGAAAAAGCCGTGTACGTCGTCGTCGACCGGCTTTTGCCGCTTCCCGAGGAGCGGGTAAACATCCAGATTCGGAGCGGATACCTGCGGTACGTTCCGGCGATGGACGGAAAACCGAACCATCGGCTCTCGGCGAGCGTCACCGGACAGCCCAGTTTCATCGCAAAGTCGGAAAACACTTCGTTCAGTTTTTGCCGCTGGCGAATGCCAAGCCACAGAACCAGGCCGACGAACGCGATGGATCCGCCGAGGAAAAAAACCGTTTCCATCACGTCAACCTCATCGCCCGCCGGACCTTCTGCATGGTCGCCGACGCGATCGCGCGTGCACGGTCCGAGCCGTCTTTGAGAATACGGTCGACTTTCCCGGGCTGCGCTTCGAGCTCCTCGCGGCGAGCCCGAAAAGGGGCCAGATGTACGGCGACTTTGGAGGCAAGATTCTTTTTGCACGCCACGCACCCGAGTTCGCCGCTGCGACAGTCCCTGGCAATGTCCTGCGCTTCGGCGGGATTGAAGACTTCGTGATATGTGAAGACGGAACAAATTTCCGGCCGGCCCGGATCGTTTTTCCGGATTTTCGCCGGATCGGTCACCATCTTTCGGACCTGCGCATCGATGATTTCTTCGGTATCGGAGAGATAGATGCAGTTGTTCAGGCTTTTGCTCATTTTCATGCTGCCGTCAACGCCGGGCAACCGTGGCGTTTTCGTCAGCCGGTGCTGGGGCTCGGGAAAGGTGTAACCGCTGGCACCGAACAAAAAATTAAACCGCCGCGCGATTTCCCTGCACAACTCGATGTGCGGCACCTGGTCTTCTCCGACGGGAACCGTATCGGCTTCGTAGATCAGAATATCGGCCGACTGCAAAACGGGATAACCCAGGTGGCCAAAATCGATACGCGTCATGCTTTCATCCGACTCGTCTTCGATCAGACCCATCTCGCGTACCTGCTTTTTCACGGCGGGGTTTCGGATCAACCAGGGCGTCGGCGTGATCATCGAGAGCAGGAGATGCAGTTCCGCATGCTCCTTGACCTGGGATTGGACCATCAGAATGCTGCGCTGCGGATCCAGTCCAACGCTCATCCAGTCGATGGCCATGTCCCGGATGTTCTGCTGCAGTTCATCCGTTCGTTCGTACCCCGTCGTCAGCGCGTGCCAGTCGACGATTCCGTAAATCGTTTCATGCGTGTCCTGCAGTTTTACCCAGTTTTCCAATGCGCCGACCAGATGACCCAAATGCAACTTACCCGTCGGCCGCATTCCGCTAAAAATTCGTGGCAAAGGGATGATCCTCTGATATCGATCGGGAAATTACGCCATGAAGAGGTATGGCTTCCACCGTTCGTCGGTTGTGTGTACGTGACTCTGAATGAAACTGAGTGGATGAGGTTTGCGGGGAACGGTCAACAGCGGCATCGCGGCTTCTTCCGGCGTCATGTTGCCCTTCTTGTTGTTGCAGCGGATGCAGGCTGCCACGAGATTATCCCAGGCGTCCCGGCCACCGCGCTGTTTGGGCACGATGTGATCGACGGTCATCCCCGCCGATCGCGTACCACAATACTGGCACTGGTAATTGTCGCGTTTCAAAATATTCTTGCGGGACAACATGATGCCCTTTCGGCGCCGGTGGACAAAACTCGACAGGCGGACGATGCTCGGAAAGGGAAAGCTCGACGTGACCGAATGGATGGCTTTGCCTTCCATGATTTCGATGGTCTCCGCCTTGCCAAGAAAAATGAGAATAATCGCCTTTTTGACCGAGCATATGGTCATCGGTTCGTAATTCTGATTGAGCACCAGAACATGCCCATGGAGAGTCATTTGAATACTCACCTCTCGGATTTCACCAAATTTCAAGCGGCAAATTAGGCTAAAAATGCAATACTGTCAAGGGTTTACAGGCGTGGCTACTTCCGCGCTGTATACTTGATGATATCGATGTTTTCGAGCGTGACAAGCCCGCCGCAGTTGGATTTCTCAAAAAGATCGTGTACGGTTTCGACAAACCTCTGAATGGCCTCTTCGCGATCGGCAATTTCGACCACGATGGGCAGGTCTTCGGACAGCCGCAGGATTTTCGCGGTATGAATGACCCGGCTGTTGGCACCAAAGCCCTCGATGCCACGGATGACCGTCGTTCCGGCAAGCCCGGCACGTCGCGCCTCCTTGACCAGCACCTCATATAACGATTCGTGGCCCAGCCGGTCGCTTTCTCCAATGAATATTCGCAACAATTTTCCAGTGCTCATAGGTTCCATTGTATCACCTCAAACGAGCCGTCCCAGGACGAGCCCGATCCAAGTACCGATCAAACACAGGACGACGTTGGCCAAGACGTTCATGCCGGCCAGAAAAAGCTCCTGGTCACGGAGCAGCGCGATGGTTTCATAACTGAACGACGAAAACGTCGTGAATCCTCCGAGAATTCCTATGGTGACGAACACTCTCCACGCCGGGCTGACGGCAAAACGATTTTCGAAAACACTCATCACCGCACCGATCAGAAAACAACCGAGAACGTTCACCACGAGAACACCGGCCGGAAATGTCGGAGTCACCCATCTGTACGTCAGTCCTGTCAACCAGTACCGGGCGGCCGCGCCCAGACCCCCGCCGATAAACACCCAGAGTACGTTCATCATGTCCAATATACCGCAACGATGGTGGAAAGTAAAAACAGGACGCTGATGACCCCGTTCATGTTGAAAAATGCAACGTTCAGTTTGGACAGATCCGTTGGTTTGACGAGCGATTGTTCGTAGACAAGAATTCCGATGATCACAAGGCTGCCGGCGAAATAAGGCCATGAGAGCCCAAACCAGTAACCGATTCCAATCAGCCCGATGGACGTCAATCCGTGAAATGTCCGGCTAAACCACAATGCGCGCGATATGCCATACCGGCTCGGGATACTGTACAGCGCATTCGCACGGTCGAACGACTCGTCCTGGCAGGCATAAATCACGTCAAAACCGGCAACCCAGGCCAGCACCGTAAGGCCGATCAGGATGGCCCCTGTGTCCCAACCACCCGTAATCGCCATCCATGCGCCGACCGGAGCCAGCGCCAGCGCCAGTCCGAGAAAAACATGAGAATAAGCGGTAAATCGTTTAGTATACGAATAAAAAAACACCACCCCGAGCGCGACAGGAGACAGGTAAAAACACAGCGGGTTGAGAAAATATGCAGAAACGATCAAAAGAAATGCTGCCGCTACGACAAAAACTGATGCCTGAACCATGGAAATCTGTCCGCTCGGAATCTCCCGCTTTGCCGTCCGCGGATTTTGAGCGTCGATACGTGCATCGACGATGCGATTGAACCCCATGGCGGCCGTTCGCGCACCGACCATCGCACCGATGATCCACCCGAGTTGGGCCCACGTCATTCCGTGTTCGCGGGAGGCCAGGACCGCTGCCGTCAGGGCGAACGGAAGCGCAAAGATCGTATGGGAAAACTTGATCATGCGGCCGAATCGGACGATCGAACGGGTCATGCGTTGTACTCCGCCTCGATCTGGCGTCGAAATTCCCGGAACGGAACGGCCCGGGGTTCGCCGCACTGGACCGCCTTTTCGTAAAACGACTCCGCCTGGCTCGATGGACCGCGTAAAATAGCCAGAGCCGCCGACGTGCGGTACGCCGCGGTGTACTGGGTATCAATCGTCAGCGCCCGTTCGAGTTTCTGCGCCGCCGTTTCATAGTCCTTTAGGTGAAGGCGGCAACGGGCGTCGTACGTCAGCGCGACGGCCTCGACTTTGAAGGAATAAAGACCGTAAGAAAAAAACATCAGCCACTTCAACGACGGAGATTTTTCGATTTTTTCCAAAAACCGCTCGAAGCACTGCGACGCGCCGGCCCATTCTCCGTATTTCATCAGCCGTTTGCCGCGAAAAAAGTCTTTCCAGAAAAAAGAAACGATTCGACCGGGCAAAATCGCCGCGAGCGCCAGAACAAAAAGTTCCTGAAACCTCAGCGTAAACTGCGTCGTCACGTAGGCAAAGGCACTCAGCAGGATGCCCCAGACGATAAAATACATCGCGCGATTTCTCGCGACCCGGTGTCGAAAACGGATCATATCACGCGTATCATACGGATATTTTTGTCTTCATTCAAGAACGGCGGCTCCCGCTCCCACCGAGTTCGCCCTGCAAGGCAACGATATTGAACTCCGGTTGCTTAAGTCTCCACGCCGATACGGCCTTTCCCCTTGCCTCACCCGTGTCATTGGTATAAATTGCGCCGCAGATTTTCACAACGAGGTGATGATGAAAATTATTTCGTGGAACGTCAACGGTCTCCGCTCGATGATGAAAAAAGGGTTCATGGAATGGGTGGAAAAAGCGAGCCCCGATATCCTCTGTCTGCAGGAAACCAAAGCCCACCCGGATCAACTTGACGACGTCCTCGTTCATCCTCCCGGATATATCGCTTATTACAATGCGGCAGAAAAAAAAGGTTATTCCGGTGTCTCCACGTGGTGCAAAGCCAAACCGGCTGACGTTCGATACGGGTTCGGGGACGAACGCTTCGACCGTGAGGGGCGCGTCATTCAGACCGATCACGGCGCGTTCATCCTGTTCAACGTTTATTTTCCGAATGGTCAGCGCGACGACGAACGTCTGCGATACAAACTCGACTTCTACGACGCCATCCTCGATCACTTCGAAAAACTGCGTAACGCCGGCCGCCATCTTGTCATCTGCGGCGATTACAACACGGCACACAAGCCGATCGATCTCGCCCGACCCAAAGAAAATGAAAACAATTCCGGGTTTCTCCCTGTCGAACGCGCGTGGCTCGATAAAATCGTGGGTATGGGTTACATCGATACGTTCCGTGAATTTAATCATAACCCCGATGAATACACGTACTGGGATAACTTCCGGCAGTCGCGGGAACGCAACGTCGGCTGGCGCATCGATTATCATTTTATCACTCCGGAGTTGCGGCCGCGGTTAAAAACTGCCTGGATCAGTCAGGAGGTGATGGGATCGGATCACTGTCCGATCGGAATCGAATTAACGGTGTGACTCGAGGACGACCCGGGCGTCGACGATTGTGTAGCCTTTTTCGTAGCAGATGACGGGGTTAAGGTCCATTTCAGCAATTTCCGGATACGCCTCGATGAGATCGGACACGGCCACCATCAGATCGATCAGCGATTGGCGATCACAGCCCGGCTTACCGCGGACGCCTTCCCGAATGGCCCGTGCCCGGATCTCACGCAGCATCATCTCCGCCGGATAGGCCGTCAGCGGAATCACGCGAAATGCGACATCCTTCAACGCCTCCACCATCACGCCGCCGAGCCCGAACATCATGACGGGCCCGAATTGCGGTACACCGATGACGACCTCCGTTCCAGTCGGCATCTGAGGCGAAATCAATACGCCCTCGAGTTTTGCCTTCGAAAAATGCCGCCGCACTCTCGCAATGAGAAGGTCAAACCCGTCCTGCACCGCGTCGTCACGTTTGACGTTCAGAAGGACGCCGCCGATGTCGCTTTTGTGAAGGATAATCGGCCGAGTGAATTTTCATCGCGACGGGATTATCCGATGCGGTCTACCACTTCAACGGTCGCTTCCTCGTCCCGCACAACTTCAAAATCCGGAACGGACAGGCCGTGCGCCCGTAGAATCGTCCTCGGATTCGCGATCGAGCGTGGTTCAAATAAAAAAATCCAGTTCCGCCACTACATTCCCTTGAATTGCGGCCTGCGTTTTTCTTTAAATGCCCGAATTCCTTCCGCCCAGTCCTCGGTCTTCATGCACGTAAACAGCGACTCGGATTCCATTACCATGACGTCCTCCAACGGCAGCCGCCCGTTCAATCGCAATTGCCGTTTGGCCATTGCAACGGGCCCATGATTTTCGCGACCCCGCAGGGAATTTGCGTGTTGCGATAATGGAGTGAAATTAATATGTTGGCCTACTTTTTAGGACGGGACTCATGTCGGGCGATCATGCATTTTTTCTGGTAGGTGCGAATGTCAAACCGTGTTTTGTCAATCCTAAACAACCCATCAGCATGGGACGCGCGATGGAAAACACGATCGTTTTGACCTCGCCCTACGTCAGCCGTAAACATGCGACCATTCAGGCCGATCCGAAAGGGTATCGCATCGTCGATCAGGGCAGCACGAACGGAACGTTTGTCAACGGTCAAAAGATCAAAGAACATCACCTGTCGGTGGGCGATAAAATCCGGATCGGAAGTTTTGTGATCAATTTTTTGGACAAACAGACACTGCTCGATCAGTACGGCGAGTTTGCCGACATCGCAACGATCAACGAACTGCTGACGACCGAAATCAAACCCGGTCCGCGTTCCGATTTTTCCGGAAGCCTGTCGCATCTCAACCCGATCGAATTGATCCAGATGGTCAACCTGGGGAAAAAAACGGGAACGCTGTCGATTCTCCACGCTCAGGGGCACGAGGGAACGATGCGCGTCCGGAGCGGGGAAATTTTCTGGGCCAGCTACACCGCCGCCGGATCGGTCCGCGCTGGCGAGTTTGCCGTTTATCAGATTTTGAAACTTTCCGAAGGTTCTTTTGTATTCAAAGCCGGAGAGCCGGATCCATCCGAACCCAACGTGCACCTGTCGACGATGAACGTTCTGATGGAAGGCTGCCGGATGATCGACGAAGGTGAAATTTAACCGTTATATATAACCCTGGAGAAATCGTGTATGAAAGTTGACATGGTCATGCCCCAGATGGGAGAAAGCATTGCGGAGGGCAAGATTCTGAAGTGGCACAAAAAAGTCGGCGATAAAATTGCAAAAGACGAAACCGTTCTGGAAATCAGCACCGATAAAGTCGACTCGGAAATCCCCGCTCCCGCGTCCGGCGTCCTGGCGGAAATCGTTATTCCCGAAGGAGAAACCGTCGCCGTCGGCGCATTGATTGCTCGGATCGAAACCGAGGCCGGTGCAAACGTAACCGCTCCTCCGCTACAACCCAAAGCTCCGGTCGAGCAAAAAACTCCGATTGAACAAAAGGCCGAGGTCAAGCCGTCGTCCGCTGGGGCCATGGTCGACATGGTCATGCCTCAAATGGGCGAGAGTATTGCCGAAGGAAAAATTTTGAAATGGCATAAAAAAGTCGGCGACAAAGTCGCGAAAGACGAAACGGTTCTCGAAATCAGCACGGATAAAGTCGATTCGGAAATTCCATCGCCCGCTACCGGTGTGATTTCAGAAATCATCGTGCCGGAAGGCGATACCGTGGCCGTCGGAACCTTGATTGCACGGATTGCCACGGCAGAAGGCGCCGCCATCGTCTCAACATCCCCTGCACCGAAGGAAACCGAAAAAGAAGCCGCGATGCATTTCTCCGGAGGTATCGAGTCCTTTCAGCAACAAACGGCCGCCGTGGCGACGACCGTGGGCGCGGGCAGCCTGCTGAAGGGCAATGGCGAACGGTTCTACTCCCCTCTCGTACGCAACATCGCCAAAGTGGAAAACGTGAGTCTGGCCGAACTTGAAACGATCCCCGGTACGGGGTCCAACGGACGCGTGACAAAAAACGACATCCTGGCCTATCTCGGGCGCCGCGGGAAAGCGCCGGCCGTGGCGACGACGGCCGTAGCGGCAACAGCAGCTGTCAAACAGGTCGCCGAGGTCAAATACGGATACAACAAAGCGCGGTCCGAACTCATCGAGATGAACAACGTTCGGAAGCTGACGGCGGAACACATGCGCCGCAGTCTCGACACGTCCGCACACGTTTACACCGTGACGGAAATCGACATGAGCCGGATTGTGAATTTCCGCGACGCCAATAAAAACGCCTTCGAAAAACGCGAAGGATTCAAACTGACGTACACGCCCTTTTTGATCGACGCCATGATCCGGGCGGTCAAAGACTTTCCGATGATCAACGTCTCGGTCGACGGAACGACGATCATCAAGAAAAACTACATCAACCTTGGCATGGCCGTTTCGATCGAAAACAACACCGCCCTCATCGTTCCCGTCATCAAAGACGCCGACGCAATGAATCTGACGGGCCTGTGCCGCACGGTCAATGACCTCGCTGTTCGCGCGCGCGGGAAGAAACTGAAACCCGATGAAATCCAGGACGGCACGATTACGCTGACCAACATGGGCGTCTTCGGCAGCACGGTCGGATTTCCGATCATCAATCAACCTCAGGTCGCCATTATGGGTGTCGGCGCGATCAAAAAACGCCCCGTCGTGATCACCGATGCCGACGGCAACGATATGATCGCGATTCGCCCGATCATGTACGCGTCGTTGTCGTACGACCACCGCGTCGTCGATGGAGCGCTCGGCGGCCAGTACCTGCAGCGCGTCGCCCATTATCTGGAAAATTTCGACACGACCCAGGCGCTGTAGACTGCCATCGTGTTTCCGCGAGTGTGAGCATGACATTCGATTTGCGGCTCTACGTTATCCTGGACACGACGGTTGTACGCACTCCTCTTGACGACTCCGTGCGTCAGGTGATCGACGGTGGAGCAACGATGGTTCAACTGCGGCATAAAGGAACCGACACGCTCGAATTTTACCGCCAGGCTTCGATCGTTCGGTCGTTGGCCCGCGATCCCGTCCGATTCATTGTAAATGACCGCATCGATGTCGCCATGGCCGTGGGAGCGGACGGTGTGCATCTCGGAACCGACGATATGCCCGTCGATATCGCGCGTCGGCTTTTGGGCAAGGAAGCCATCGTGGGAGCTTCGGCCAATACGCCGGACGAGGCCCGCCGTGCGGAAGCCGAGGGAGCCAGTTACCTCGGCGTCGGCACGGTCTTTCCGACCACGAGTAAAAGCAACATCAAGAGTGTCATCGGAACCGAAGGGCTGAAAAATATCCTCACGCAGGTCCACGTTCCTGTCGTCGCGATCGGTGGCATCACGCGGGAGAATACTCCCGACGTCATGCAGACGGGAGCGGCAGGCGTCGCCGTCATCTCGGCGGTTTTCGGGAGAGGCCAACCGATGTCGGATACACGGCAACTACGTCATCGCATCGATGAGTGTCGGCAGTCCACTAAGAACTGAAAAAACATGGTCGAACGGTCGAAGCTTGATTTTTACAATATGGTGTCACACGTCGACGCACCCAGTGTGACACGAACTTCTGGCTACTACATCATGCGTGGAGTTCGGAACATGATCGTTAGAATTTTCGCCATGCTGGTCGTTGCCGCACCGATATGGGGCCAGCCGCTCGCGGAAGAACACTTCGACACCAAAGGTAATTTCACCGATTCTCCCTACGCGTACCATTTCGAAGGCGCGTATCACATTTACGACGTCGACGGCCGCTGGTCCATGGATACCAAACGAGCCTTCAAGGATTTCCTGGCAGTGATTCGGACGGAATTCATGGGCGGCGCATCCAACTACGGATACGGGATCATCTTCCGGGGTAAAGATCTGCGCAATTTCTACGAATTCCGCATCTCCGGTAACGGCCAGTATGGAATGGGCATGTACGTGGATAAATCGTGGACGCGCATCCTGCCATGGAAAGAACACACGGCCATCCGGACGGAGGGCATCAATTATCTGGGAGTCGAGGCCGTCGGCCCGCGTTTCGTCCTGTTTGTCAACGGCGTGGCGCTGGATACGGTGGAGCATTCCAAATACACCGAAGGGCATATCGGTCTCGTGGCCTACGACAGTGTCCACGCGCATTTCGACGACCTTCGCGTATTTCCGGCTGGGACTTCCCCCTCGTCGAATTTCGATTTTACCCCGTCCGCCCGAATGACGGAAAAAGATTATGATTATTCGGCCGACGTCACATTTATGGACAATTTCATCGACCACTCCAACCACTGGGGAGAAAGCGGCGGGGCGTATTATGAAAGCGGTTCGTATACCGTGTACGACGAAAGTTCGGATCACTATTCGACGCAATCAGTATCCTGCCGGGACGTGGAACTGGAGGTCAACTTCCGCGTTTTTGAATGGAGCAAAGAAGGTTTGGCCGGAATCATCTTCGGCCTGTCCGACGACGATAATTATGCTCTGCTGACGATTTCAGAAACCGGCATGGCATCGGCCCAACGCAAGACGTACGGATCGCGCTATAATCTCCTGCCTCCGACGGCAGTCCCCGGTTTCGACAAAAATGCCGTCCAGACGCTGACGATCCGGATACGGCAGCCGGTCCTTCATTTTACCGTCAACGGCCACGACCTGGGCGAATTCTCGGATGAGCGAGGGTATTATTCAACGGCGGATCGCGTGGGGTTGTACGCGGGAAGAAGTACTCGCGCGAATTTTCTGAGCATTCGGGCCCGACCGCTGCCGTTTTCATGGGCCGCGTTCGCTAATGACACGGCCCGATCCCCCGGCGTCTGGTTTTGTACCCTGTCGTCGCTCGGGGTTGTACTGCTGATCGTTTTCGTACGTCGACGAAAACACGCCGCCCGACGCAAAAAGCTGGATCAGGAAGTCTTCGACCTGATCAAGTCCAGTCACGGCGTCTTACGCCTGGGCCCGGTCATGGCCAAATATCGTGTGACCCGAAAGGAAGCACAGGCCATTCTCGACGATGTCGCATCCAAATATGGAGGACAGGCGGTTCTGGAAACCGACGGCGGCATCACATATGAATTTCCAGACTTCATGCCCAGTGAGGAAAAAGTCCAGGCCGATATTATTTCGTTTGCCGCCATGCGAAAAGGCCGACTGACCGTGACGGACACGGCAAATTTTCTAAAAAAAGACCTCGTGGAGACAGAAACGCTGCTCGACAAAATGGTCGACGGGCGGCGGGTAAGGAAAACGGATACGGGCGGCGTGGTCTACTACGAATTTCCGGAGATCATGCAGGCGAAAAAATAAGTCCACCTCTATTGCCGCGAGCTTTAGCTCGTGGGCTAAAAAATTCATTGTATAATAAATGAAACAGGGCTTTAGCCCCTCTTCAATATCTCGAAACCATACTTCTTCATAAAATCATCATATTCATCTGAAAAACTCTTTTTCCGATGATGTTCTTCTTGATTCCTGATGTACGTTCTCACAGCATCCAGCATCGATTCACTTACCGAAACGGCTATGTATTCATCCTGCCATTCAAACTTCGCGTTCCTTTGGTTCTCGGGGTTAACCCAATAAGATGATTCTCCCGTGAGAAGCTGAGCGACTCTGGCAATCGTTTGGTCGGATTTCAGAGATACAAGGCAATAAACATGATCTGTCGTACCGTTTATGAGATCGAGGTAAATGCCTTTCTTCGACACATTCTCTCTGATTTGAGAGAAAACCTATTCCCGTAGATCATCACTTAAAATCGGGGTTCTGTTCTTTGTCGCCCAGATAAGATGAACCCACACTCTCACATAAGGCATCGTTCCTCCTCATGCCATAGCTTTTAGTTTTTTGAATGGGCTGAAGCCCGATGGGTTTGGGCTTTTTTCTTCCACGACCTAAAGGTCTTGGCTATTCAATCCTTCTTTTGGGGAAACTCACTTCCAGTTTACGTTTAATAACTGTCGGGAATCGACGGCATATACATCACGACGCATGCCCCTTTCAAATTCGAGCCCCCAGAATCTTAGGTAATCGCTGACATCGGCACTATTCAACGGTAACAATACAAAGCGCGGTTCAGGATCACTTCCTTGTGTGATCGGGATAAAGATAGAATCAAGATAGTACGGTGCGAGTTCCTTAATTGAAGCGAAATGCTTGGAAACTTCATTAACTACTGTGGTTACAATTGACGTAAAACCTCGTCCTATTCCGACAATGCGAATTACTAAATCGTCAAAAGCAAACTCGACACTGTAGAAATCGATATTGGGATTTCGAGCTAAAAGCTTTTTGAGTGCAGTTAGGAACGGACGGATGAAGAACCTTTTGGAACCCAATTTAACCATATCCCATAACATTCCGTAAATGACAACCTGTTCAACAAAATCAGCAAAGCTCATGTTGAGTATTACTTGGACTACCATATCATAAAGCCCTCCTGCCTGAGGTCCTGGATTTGTCCGGATATGGATTATATACTCACTTTTGAGTGCTGCATAGAAGTTGTCAATTCCTTCAATACGCCCACCAGATACTTTGTAGTCAATTAGGATGGCAACTTCGTTAGTCATGGGGAATCATCTCCGCATGAGATCGCTAAACAACCCGACGTGGCATACGGCGGCGCCGCAGTTAGACTCTGTATCCGCAACATCTACGTTTTTTGCGTAGATATGTACATGCATCCGGATGGATCGTGGGT
>CAYZJB010000037.1:0-9174 GCA_964478735.1 uncultured Bacteroidota bacterium
AGCACTCTCACTTCCGATTCCTACTCGCTATAATTTCTATATCGGAAATCAGGTATGCTATGCTATGCCACCCGGTCCCTCCCTTTTAAGGGGAGGCGCGTTGCCAAAAGAAGTTGATGATATCAAGACGACCGCGTCTGAAGGGCTTGTGTATCATGTTCTTTCTTTTGCCGCACCAAAAGAAAGAACCAAAGAAAAGGTGCTAATGCCGATCCCGAAAAACGATCTTGTACTTTTTTTGGAGATTTGACCGATTCGAAGCCGTCCAACGTCATGGAGGTTTCAATGAGTTTGTTTGTTCGTTCTTTGACAAGAGGTGAAGATAACCCCATTCAGAGAATACTGCGTCACGGCAAGAGTCGCACGCCATTTCGCCGCGCTCAAGTCATTATCCATTCGGCGCATGGCTATACGGTCCAAGAGATCGCCCAAGGTGACTTGTCTGCACGAGGAGTACATCCGAGAACTGATACGGCGGTTCAACAAAGAGGGTGTCGATCTTTTCAAGGAACGCGCCGAACAGGTCGCCCGGTTGAGTGGGTTCCGGAGATTCGCTCGAACATCGTCAAGATTGCCCTTTCACCGCCGAAGCTGCTGGGATGCCCCTTTACGCGCTGGTCCGTCTAGGGCTCGCATCTGATCTTTTATGATGAACTCGGCCCCCTGGAGCTACGACCGATTCACGGAAAAAGTTGGGTGCGAGCGGGTCAACCCCGGCGGTTGCCGGCAACCTACACCAGACCTCATGGAACCCGGCAATGGCTGGTCTTCTACGATTTTAAAAAAGACCGGCTGTGGGGATACTTCCGCTCCGAAAACGTTGGCAAGAAGTGCTGCAGGTCTTCAAACACATGCGAGCGCGATGTCCTGCTCGAGACCGCATTTTGAAATTATTATCAAATCAGGAAAAGGAGGATCCCATCACAGATCGAACATCTTGCCCGGATTGCAGATCCCCTTCGGATCCAGTACCCGCTTGACTTGACGCATGAGCGCCAGTTGTTCCGGAGAACGTTGATAGGCCAGCAAATGTTTTTTCAACAAACCGATTCCATGTTCCGCGCTGATCGTTCCACGGTACGGGACGACCATTCGACACATGGCCTCATCCCATGCCGATGTGGCTGAGCGAAACGCCGGGGAATTCGTTCGATCGACAAGATTAACGTGAATATTGCCGTCACCCAGGTGACCGAAAAGGAAAACTTCCGCGCCATCGGGTTTTTCCGCTCCGGACAGTTCCCGTATAAATGGCGGCAGGGCGCTGATCGGTACCGCCACGTCGTTTTTGTGGACGTGACCGAGCGAAAACAGGCTTTCGGAAATCGCTTCACGATATTTCCAGATTCGAGCCGCCTCGGAAGGAGCATCCGCGATCAGGGCATCGGCGATCCAGGATTGTTCGATCAGTTTTTCGATTTTCATCATGAAAACATCTCGCGTTTCGTCGACCTCAATGACGGCAAACCACGGATAAGGGGTGGTGAACGGTTTGCGTAATCCGTCGATATGTGCCAGAACCGCATCCATCGACCGGTGGTCAAAAAATTCAAACGCCAGAATATCGCAGGACTTCCGGCGTAATTCTCCAAGGATCCGGACGATGGTTTCCGCCTCCGGGACCGCCAGAAGCGCAACCTGAGGTGACCGGGGAACCGGAACGGTCCTCAACACCGCGCGCGTTACGATCCCCAGTGTTCCTTCCGCCCCAATGAAGAGCTGTTTGAGATCGTATCCCGAATTGTTTTTATGCAGCCGGTCATGCAAATCGAGCCGTTGTCCGGTCGGAGTGATGACCTCGAGGCCCATAACGGATTCCCTCATCATCCCGTAACGAATGACGCGCAATCCGCCTGCGTTCGTGGAAATACATCCCCCGATCTGACACGAGCCTCGCGAGGCAAAGTCGATGGGAAACATCATACGGTGGTCCCTGACGGCCTGCTGAACATTCTGCAAAATCGCACCCGCTTCGGTTTCTACGCAGCCGTCTTCGTCGCTGACTCCGAGCATGCGGTTCATCCGGTCCATCGACACGACCACTTCGCGATTGGCCGCGACGGCCGCTCCCGCGTAACCGGTCCGTCCGCCGGACGGAACGACGGAAAAACCGTTTTCCGCACACACCCTCATGACCGCAGCGACTTCTTCAGCGCTCGATGGAAATACAACCAACGACGGATTCGGTTCAAAATCCCGCGTTCGATCGCGGCCGTAGTCCTCCAGAATCATCGGGTCGATGGAGACGGCATGGTGACCCAGCAGGTTGGCGAAAATTTGATAGGGTTCGGTCATGTTAATTGTTTTTCCACGTGCAGATCGTTAAGTTGAGCCGCATGAAAAAAATAATCCGTTTTCTTCCGGCGATCAGCATCGTTATGGGAATCGTTTTCATCGCGTCTCAGGTTTCTGTACTGAAAGATTATCAGCACCGGCGTCACTGGCGGCCCGTTCCGGCCATCGTTGAGTCCGCGGAGATCGCGGGAAAACGCGCTTTTCATCCCGAGGTCGTTTTACGTTACACCGTTGACGGCCATCCCTATTCGATGATAACCTCGATGAACGTTCCGGGTTTCGGTTCTAAACGAAACCGCCTTGACGTCGCGGAGCGCATCACCGCCTCGCTCGCGGTCGGGGATACGCTGACCGTTTTCATCGACCCCGCTTTCCCCGCCGATGCCGTCATTAGCCGAAATCTGTCGTACGCCACGTACCTGATTCTCACGACCGGTTTTTGTTTCCTGATCCTCGGCATGGCATTTCTGCTCAGGCAACGTTCACAATCCCAGTGATTCTGCATGGGCTTTCATCGCTTCGATGACGAATCCGATGTGTTCGTCGAGGTCCACGCCGAGTTCCTGAGCGCCCCTGACGATGTCCTCCCGGCTGACCTTGGCCGCAAACGCTTTATCCTTCATCTTTTTACGCACGGACTTGACCTCGACTTCGCGTACGGTTTTGCCCGGCCGCACGTACGCCACGGCAGTGATGAAGCCGCACAATTCGTCGCAGGCAAACAGTGTTTTCTCCAGCTTCGTTTCCCGCGGTACTCCCGTGTAATCGGCATGGGATAAAATGGCTTTACGAATTTCTTCACCCAACCCTCTGGATTTCAGAATCTCCGACCCTTTGTAGGGATGCCCGTTTGGCGGCGTGGGATCTGGAAATTTCTCATAATCGAAATCATGCAACAGCGCCGTCACGCCCCACGTCTCTTCATCTTCGCCGAATTTTCTCGCGTAGGCTCGCACGGCACATTCGACGGCCAGCGCGTGTTTGCGCAGGCTTTCGCCGGCCGTGTATTCGCACAGGAGTTCCCAGGCTTCGGGTCGCGTCATGTTGATTTCCTTTCTCGACGGACGTACGTTGGCACATGTTGGCCAACGTGATTTTGATCGTTCATTTTCTCTATGTCTCGTTCGTACTGGGCGGCTTCATTTTGATCTGGATCGGACACTGGGCGCGCTGGACATGGGTGCGTCACCGGACGTTTCGTCTCATCCATGTCGGCTCGATCGGTCTGGTCGCGGCGGAAGCCATATTCGGCGTGACGTGCCCCTTGACGGTGCTCGAAGACGCACTGCGGCCGGAATCATATGGATCGGGATTTATCGAATACTGGCTCCATCGAATGCTTTTTTACACTGCACCCGCCTACGTTTTTACCGCCATCTACGTCGCCTTCTTTGCCATCGTCGTCCTGACGTGGTTCTGGATCAAACCGTATCCTAAACGGGTTTCATAAAATTCACTTCCCGTCGGCATCGATGATGCGAGCGGCGGCTTTTCTCAAACGGTTCATCAACGCCGCACCGATCCCTCGTTCCGCTACGCCGCGTATGAAGATGACGTCGACGCCTTCGTTATCCATGTCACGCAAAGCGGCAAAAAGCTTTTTCGCCACGGCCGGTAACGTTCGACCCAGATCCGTCGCGGGTTTTGGCGGCTCCGGATTGAGAAAGTCGATCCATGCCGTACGTTTTCCCGTTGCCGTTGTCTCCCGGTACAGTCGGCGGATCGTCTTGCGAGCGCGATCGCACGGGCCTTCGACAAGGATCAACTGCGCTTCGGGCGCATAATGCCGGTATTTCATCCCGGGCGACCGGGGACGCGAACGATTCTTTCCGGCGCTCGTCGGTTGGCGTAAAATGCGCGCAATCGTGGCGGCCGTAATTTTGCCGGGCCGAAGAATGACGGGCTGAAGTCCGGTCATATCGACAACGGTCGATTCCAGCCCGACGTGTGTGGAACCGCCGTCAAGAATCAAATCGATCCGGCGGTTGAGATCGTGCCGCACGTGTTCCGCACGCGTTGGACTCGGCCGGCCCGCACGATTGGCCGACGGCGCGGCAATCGGCACTTTCGCCATTCGGATCAACGCCCGCGCAACCGGATGCGACGGCATTCGAATCGCCACCGTGGAAAGCCCGGAGGTGACGACACTCGGAACGCCCTTTTTCTTTTTTAATACCAGGGTCAAAGGACCCGGCCAGAATTTTTTCATCAGCTTTTCCGCACGCTTCGTCACGTAAGCCAATTGCCGCGCCTGCCGGATGGAATCCACGTGAACGATCAATGGATTATCGGATGGACGTCCCTTCGCTGTGAATATTTTTTTTACCGCTCTGGCGTCCAAAGCATCCGCCCCTAACCCGTACACCGTTTCCGTCGGAAACGCAACGAGGCCGCCCTCCCGGAGAATGGCTGCGGCGTATCGCAAGGAGGGGATCGATCGTGTCCGCAGTTTGACCACCCGTGTTCGCCGTATCGACCTGCTCATACTCCACCGATCTGGATTTGGAATTGATCGAGAATGCGACGGGCATCGACGTCGAGTAATTTGTCGATCGCAAATGCATCTTCGACGTACGCACGCCGCCGCATGCCGCAGAGTACGGACGATACTCCGTCGAGCCGGGAAAGAACATGCAGCGCGATCCGGCTCAACGGTACGTCAACCGGAGGATATCCGCTGCGATACAACTGTTGCCGGATCCGATCGGACACGGGCTGTGAGGCGTACGCAAGAAACGTATCGATGTGCTCCAGTGAATCTTCAACCTCCCGAACAAACGTTCCCTTCCAGGA
The DNA here is from genome assembly GCA_964478735.1 of uncultured Bacteroidota bacterium. Classification (GTDB taxonomy): domain Bacteria; phylum CLD3; class CLD3; order SB21; family SB21; genus CAYZJB01. The sequence goes on from CAYZJB010000037.1 coordinate 5,089, forward strand.
GATCCACTCCGGACGGCTTCCGAATTGCCGTTCATTCTGTTGCAGCCAGTGACGCAGCGGTGGGATGACGTAATGATAAAAGACGGCTTCCCACTGGTCCTTCGACGGCAAATCCCTCGCGATAGCCTTGAGGTAACTCGTCAACGATTCCCGGCGTTCTCCGAACGCATCGCCGCCAAACAAAAGTTGAAACGACCGTTCACTCTCTTCAAGCCGCTGGAGTTGACGATCGAGAAAGTCGTCGGGTAATTCGCCGCCCCGGCTCCAATCGGCCAACCGGTACAGCCGGTCACCAAAAAACGCGTTCAGCGGGCGATTGAGGAGCACGCCGATGTTATGCGACCGACAGAACTGCAGCACTGTCAATCCTGAATGAGCTTCAAACAGCGCGCCTCCGGATTCAAACAAGTTCATCGGCAACTGGATGACGGCAAAATGGTGATCGGTCGATACCGCCTCCGCGGCTCTCAGACAGCGCATGAGGTCGGTACGGGCACGGTCGCGCGGGTGAAAACCAAACGTATTCGAACTGATGCCGTAGCTCCGGATTCGGCCCTTGTCGACCTGCGATTCGAGGTAGGCGAAGGCCGATTCGATACGGCGGTAATATTCATCGAGTACGGCATCGTGAATGGCATCGTGGCGTGCCGCGTGATTGACAAAATATTCGGGATTATGCAGCAGATACACATCGATCACATCGGTACCCGTTCTTTCCAGCGACGCCGTGAGCTGTGTTTCGAGAAAATCCGGATGAATGCAATGCCAGAGATCCGGACCGTAGCGGACGACTTCGGGAAACCCGCGCGACTTCGCAAGCTTCAGGTTCTCTCCCTGCATATACCCGCCCTTCGTCACGAGAATGACTCGATCACGGGGGACGTCTTTGAGCACCGTACCGACCAGTTTTTCAGACAGGCCATCGCCGTAATTGGCGCTGGTATCGATCAGGTTGCCTCCTTTGGACAGGTAAAGCCGGAGGGCCAGTTCATGTTCTTCATTTCCGTCGATGGTCCGGTACGTTCCGAACCCGAGCGGATGGCAGGAAAGTGACGTGCGGCCCAGTGGACGGTGGACGGAATTCACGATTGATGCTTTTGCGGCTGATGAGGCTCAGTCTCAATATGCCAAAATCCAATTGACTTTCAAATTGCTTTTCGCTAAAATTTTCGGAGCAATTAGCAAACTCCTCTACTTTTTCATACCCGATTTTCAAATCAGGAGGATTCGATGGCATCACTGGATGCATTAGGAATGGTTGAGACCAAAGGATTGGTCGGCGCGATCGAGGCAGCGGACGCCATGGTCAAAGCGGCTAAGGTGGAACTGATCGGCAAAGAAAAAATCGGCGGTGGATACGTAACCGTCATGGTTCGTGGGGACGTTGGAGCCGTCAAGGCCGCCACGGATGCCGGTGCCGCAGCCGCAGAGAAGGTCGGCGAACTGGTCTCCGTACACGTCATCCCTCGCCCGCATCCCGAAGTCGAAATGATCCTCCCGAAAAAGGGTTCGATCTAATTTTCTATGACGGAACGCGCGCTCGGTCTGGTTGAAACCCTTGGGCTTGTCGGCGCCATTGAAGCCGCCGACGCCATGATCAAGGCCAGCAATGTAAAGTTGATCGGCCGTGAGATTACCGACGGGGCCTATGTGACCATCAAGGTCGTGGGCGAAGTCGGAGCCGTTCAGGCCAGTGTCGCCGCCGGGGAAGCGGCCGCCCGTCGTGTCGGTCAGATCGTCAGCGTTCACATCATTCCACGTCCCGACGAGATGACCGAATCCATCGTTTACGACGACGTTCCTCCACCGTCCTCCTCCGAAGAGGCGGTAAAAAAAAAACTGAATTAAATACTCTCGCCCGGCAGGAAATTTTCCGTGACGTCAAAAAAGACGAATCCATCCTCAAAAAGAAAAAACTGACCAAGCCCGACGGGGACTATCACGAATTCAAAGTTTCAGAGTTGCGTAAGCTTGCCCGTTCTTTGCCCCATTTTCCGCTGACGGGCCGTCAGATCAGCAAGACAACTAAAGACGAATTGCTGGCCCTTCTCGATGACATTTTCAAAAGCATGACCTGATACGTCCGCATTTTTGGTCATCCATTTAGCCGCATCCATGAAAATTCCTTGCCCCGTATGACCGAGCTTCGCATCTTTTAATACGCCTCCTGTTACCGTTGACGCTTTGAGGTCCGCTTGATGCAGTACAGGATATTTTTCTGAGTTCCAACTCCATGGGTCCATGACATCCCGGCCGCGTTCCTCCAGCCTTTACCTTCGCACGCTCATCGCGATCCTTGTTGCCGTCCTTGTTGGCGCGGCGATCATTGCCGCGGCGATCTGGGGCGCTATTCGCATCGGACACCCCGTGGGGATGGTCGTGGCGGCCGCCGGAATACTGACGGGAGTCGTCTATCTGACCGCACGATTCATTCATCACCAGTTGGACCTGCCCCTCCGGCAGTTGATGGACAGCGCGAAAGAAATCGCCCGCGGTAACTTCGACCACAAAGTTCATGTGACGGCAAGCGACGAATTGAACCAGTTGTCCCGCATATTCAATTACATGACGCTCGAACTGAAGCGGATGACCGATTTGAACATCAACCAGATCATCCGCGAACAGATCAAGACGGAAGCCATCCTGCGTAACATCGCAGACGGCGTGATCGTTTCCGGTCCATTCGACGAAGTCCTGTTGATCAATAACGTGGTGGAAAAATGGTTCGGCATTCGTGAGAAGGACATCCTCGCTTGTTCACTGACGTATTTCATTCCCGATCTCAAACCCCTTTTGGAGGCGACCAAACAGAGCGATGAGGGATCGGTGATTCGCCAGGAAATCGAAACGCATCCCGATGCTCCGCAAAACAATATCGTCCTGTCCGCCCATGCGTCTAAAATCATCGACGACCGCGAGTTGCTTGCCATCGTGATCGTGTTACGCAACATCACCAAAGAAAAAGAAGTCGACCGCTTGAAAACGGAACTCGTATCCGTCGTGGCCCACGAGCTTCGCTCCCCGTTGACGTCCATCGCGGGGTTCAGTGAGGTCGTGTCACAGGACAAAGAACTGAGCCCGGGCCGCCGTCAAGAATACATGGAAATTATCCGATCGGAATCCGCGCGTCTTGCCGACATGATCGATAAATTTTTGAACATCAGCCGCATCGAAAGCGGCCAGACCGTCGTCAACCGGTCGAGCATCGACCTGGTCGGCGTGGTCGAGGGCGTCCTGAGCGTGCATCGTCCGCTGGCCGAGCGAAAAAACATCGAGGTCGAACTCGCGACGGACCCCGACATGCCTCCCGCTTTTGCCGATCCGGATCTCATGGGACAATTGATCATCAATCTTTTTTCAAACGCCGTCAAATACAGCCCCGAGGACACAAAAATCCGAATGACCGTCACGCGCACGCCGGACCACGCCCTGATTCGCATCCGCGATCAGGGTTTCGGTATGTCCAAGGAAAACGTGCGGAAGCTGTTCACGAAATTTTTTCGTGCCAAGGACGACAAGCGGCTGCACGACATCGAAGGATCAGGTCTCGGTCTGGCGTTTGTGAAAGAAATCGTCACCCAGCACGGGGGAAAAATTACGGTGGAGAGCGAACTGGGAAAAGGATCGGTTTTCAGCGTCTATATTCCGCTGGCCGAACGATCAGCCGTTGGTGCCGGATCGAATTAATCCGTTTTCCTGGTCCTGATATTGCAGTTGGTACAACTTCCAGTACAGACCGCGTTGAGCGAGCAGCGCCTCGTGCGTCCCCCGCTCCCGTATCGTTCCCTTATGCATGACGACGATCTGGTCGACGTGCCGGATGGTCGACAACCGGTGGGCAATGATGAGCGAGGTTCGTCCGGTCATCAATTTTTGGATGGCCAGACGGATCAGATATTCCGACTCGGAGTCGATGTTGGACGTGGCTTCGTCGAGGATCAGGATCGACGGGTTGAACACGAACGCGCGTGCCAGCGAGATCAATTGCCGCTGGCCCGTCGATAGGGTACTCCCTCTTTCCTGCATCGGCTCGTGATACCCAAGCGGAAGACGCCGGATGAACGAATCGGCCCCGGTCTGGCGTGC
>CAYZJB010000037.1:9274-38408 GCA_964478735.1 uncultured Bacteroidota bacterium
TCAAGTCCATCAACCCGAAAATCCGTTCCGACGATGCCATGGCGGTTTGCAGGATATTGTACTTGTCGCTGAGATCCTGGATGGGCCGAAAAAACATCTGTGCGTATTGTACAAAAGCAATGAGCGTTCCCAGCGTGATGGAGTCGCGAACGACCTCGCCTCCGCCGTACCATACAATCAACCCGATCGCAACGGAGCTGGCCAGATTGATCGCCGGGTAAAACCATGCGTAATGAAATATGGAACGCAGGTGCGCGTCGGTCAGCGATGTATTCAGCTCATCAAACTGTTGGAAGTTTTTCCGTTCGCGATTGAAGAGCTGAACGGTGACGGCCCCCGTCAGATTTTCCTGTAAATATGAATTGATCGACGCAATACGGGTACGAACGTCACGGTACGTAATCCGCACGTATTTTTTGAAGATCATGGACATGGTAAAAATCACCGGCACAATGGCCAGCGTGACCAGCGTCAAGGGAACGTCCATGAGCGCCATAAAAACGATAATGCCGGCCAACAAAAAGATGTCGCCGAAAACGTAGACCAGGCCCGAAGTAAACATGTCGTTGAGCGATTCGACATCCGAGGTGACCCGCGTGATCAGGCGTCCGACGGGGTTACGGTCGAAAAACTGCAGATGCAGATGTTCCAGATGACGATAGAGATTCATTCGGATGTCGAAAATGATCCGCTGACCGGTCAATTGCGTCAGATAGATCACGCCGTACTGCAGGAAAAATTCGATACAGAGCAGGCCGACAAAAAGCCAGACGAATCCCACCAGCTTGTCCGGCTCATGGGGCTGGATGGCTTCATCGACGGCCCGCTGGACAATTTTCGGCCGGTAGGCGCCGACGGCTTGAGTTCCGAGCAGCAGAACCACGCTAATGAAAAGCCAGGTTTTATACGGCTTGGCCGCCTGCAGCAACCGGCGCATGAGTCGCCGGTCATAGGCTTTTCCCATGACCTCCGGATCGCTCATGACTTGCACCGGACATGTGAAAATGGAATGCTCGATGGAATACTTCGGGAGGAAGGCAATGTCGTGGTTTTCAATCGCCGAACTTGAGTGACTTGTAATCGGCCCCCAAGATGACCGTCACCTCGACGAATCGTTGAGGGTTCTTCTGTTGCACGACGCCGGATTCGCTGATGCCCAGTGCATTGGCCACCTGCAGCGCATTTTGAATGTTGCCGATACGGTCCTGCACGATCGATTTTTTATAGTTCGTGTGAGAAGCATTTCCGGTTTGTACGACGTCGAAACCTTTGGTTTGCAGATAATCTTTGGCTTTGGCCGCAAGGCGCGGAACGCCGCTGCCGTTGAGCACCTCGACCCGGATTACCTGGCTCTTGACCTGAAGCGGCTTATCCGTCGTTGCATTTCCTATTTGCTGGCCGGGATCTTCATTCAGGATGACGCTTTCCGGCGTTGTCGCGTTGAGACGAACGACCAGCGAAATCACGAGCGCAACGACGACGAGAGACAAAATTCCAATGGAATAATTCAATATGCGGTCGATCCGATTGACGGGCGGGCGCTGAATCTGTCGTGAAAAAGATATCGTCGCCTGGTTTTTTTCTGCCGGTTCTTCGGTACGGATTTTTCTCTGCATCATGATGATTCAAAAGTAAAGGGCTGTTTCACAGCCGTTGTCCAAAACCTACGGTTGATGAAAGAGCCCTTCGGACGAATCGTGGTACGCGTCTACTGTCTGCCGAATGTATAGCCCTCAAAAACGTCGGAACCGTGGCGCGCAAACGGGCTTTCATAAGGCCTGTACCCTCCGTACAACGGGGTCGAACTGTAACCGACATTCAGCTGGAAATTTTTTGTCGGTTTGTAAATCAACTCGGCGCCATGCACGAGTTGTGCATTGTCGGGTGCGTTTCTAGGTCCGCCGAAAGGCCGGTGCAACACGCCGGTATTGACTCGCAGAAAGAGCGGGTTCGACAAACGAAAATCCATCGTGTTGGTGTACAGCCCGATCGAACCGCTTTGCCCGCCGCCGCTGTAAAACGTCACGCCGTAGCTGTGCGACATGTGAAAACGGTCCGGTGAAAACAGGTTACCGAATAACCCGAGATTGGGAGTAGACGTGATTCCATTCAACACGTCGATCGGCGGTTTTTCCGTCTGACTTTTAAGCTGTGCAAACGACGTACTACACGATACGAGGATCAAAAGCGCGGTGATCCTGACCATAATCGATCCTTTCGATTGACGACAAATTTTACCCAAAACCCAAACGAAAGTCAAGGGACTCCCGAACCTCTTCGTAACAAGATTGTTTCGGTCCATACAGGCCGTAAACAGACCGTCATCATCATTCGACCGCAACATCGATCTGATCAACGCAACTCTGCCGTTTCGAATAATCCGTGGCCGTATGCCATGGGCCCTCCCGGGCCGATACGTCACGAAGCCCTTCAATCGGAATGCATCACCCGTTGGCCGGTGACGCTGATGGTCCCGAAAACTGGAGCCGCTGCTTGTCCCGCCAAATTGGTAGAAAAGCGCCTGTTCGCGTTCGCCCACGGTGCCGACGACATGAGGACACATTTCACGTACACGATCCTTTGTTTAGCGGGCCTTCTCGTTGTGGCAGTCGTAGCAGCTCATATCCTTCCACGCCTTGTCGACATTGACAGGATGACGGTACTCGAGACCGGTGAGTGAAATTTCGTGTTTTTCGTCTTCGAAGCTCTGCGCCAGAAGGGTGTGACAGACGTTGCAGTCGCGGGAGATGGCCTTCCCCTGTTCGTTGACGTGTTTGCCGTCGTGACAGCGGAAACATCCCGGCGCATACATGTGTCCGATCTGGTCGGGATAGTGCCGCCAGCTCACTCGCATCTCGGGAAAATAATTTCGCGAGTAAATTTTCCGTGCTTCATCGATCAGCTTGTCGACGGCCGCACGTCGCTCCGCATAGACCTGCGGATACTGGTCGCGATAGAAATTTCCAACCAAAATGGCAATGCTGTCGTCGGCCGCGGTCGTCGACGTGTACGGACGTTCGAGCGCCGCGATGGCTATATTTTTGGCGTACGGCAATGTCTTGTCGATCCACCCGAGCGTGAGGTACTGATTCACGACGCCGGCGGGATGGTTGTACTTATGACTCGGACGATTGTGGCAGTCGATACAGTCCATTCGCCGGATCTCCGATCGATTCAACTCGTCTTCGGAAAACGGCACGTCCGTGCTGCGGTAAATCTCTTCCTTCCCGTCGGCGTGCTTTATTTTCACCCACGGAATGACCATTCGAGCCGAATCGAGTGCGGCATATCGGATTTCGTTCGCGATATTCATGTGCCAGTGAATACCATCCGTATTGCCCTGCAGTTCGTTTCCGCCGCCGATTTTCATGAGCAGATTCAACGACCATTTGGTGTTCTTTTCGTCGGAGACGTAATAATTGAACGTCCGTTGTTTTTCCGAGAAAAAATGACGCGGCCAGTGGCACTGTTCGCATGTCTCCTGTGCCGGACGCAGGTCGTGTACGGGCGTGGGAATCGGCTTCGAATATTTTTCAAACAGCACCGAATACACCTGATAGGCGCCGGAAATTTTCGCTTTGACGAACCACTCCGCGCCGGAGCCGATGTGACAGTCGGCGCAGGGCACGCGGGCGTGCGGGGAATGCTGGTAGGCGATGTACTCCGGGTGCATCACGTTGTGGCACACGAGCCCGCAAAATTCGACGGAATCCGAATATTCGTACGCCTTGAAGCTGCCGAACGCGGACAACGCGAGAAAAAGGATCGTGCCGAAGAAAAAAATTGAAAACGCAAAGCGATGACGCGCATCGTTGAGATTGACGACCGGCAAATGGCCGAGTGAGCCGCGCCCGATCCGGATGCGCCGCCGCTCGCGCACGATTCCCCATGCGATCAGAGTGAGTCCGAGGATTAAAAAAGTCGGAAAAAGAATGAAGGTAAATATCCCGAGATACGGATTCGACGATTCCGCCGTCAGGTCGATGATGAAAAGAAAAATAATCAGGGAAAAATTGACGATGGCGATGCCCGCGCCGCTCATCGTCATCAGGTTGTAGACCGATTCGGGGAGCCGACGCTTCATGGCGAGTCGGTGGGCGGGTTTTGTGTTTGTGATTTCTGCAATTCCGCGGCCTTCCGTGCCTGGGCTTCTTTGATGGCTTCCAGTTCGAGCGGATGTTCTTCGGCCATCTCTTCTTCGGAGATTTTTCCAGTCAACCACGCGAGGCTCATCGGATAGACGTCCGGGTTGAAGATGACAAAATAAAAGTGCCAGACGATGATCGCCGCCGTGGCAAGGATGGCTTCGTAAAAATGGATCGTACGCGCGATGTCCCAGCCAAGCTTCGTGAACATTCCCATCGATGCCGTTTCAAACCACAGGATCGCACCGGTGACGCCCATGACGACGGTGCCCCATACGAGCGCCCAGTACTCGCTTTTCTCGACGTAGCCAAATCGTCCGATCTTCGGCTTGACCTGTGAAAAACCGAGGTTGTATTTGATCATGCCGTAAAAATCCAGCAGGTCCTGCCGCCGCAGCCACAGGTCCTTGATCAACTGCCGCCCGCGTTTCGTGAACGACACGTACCCCACGTGATACAGGCTGATCACGACAAGGACGACGCCTGCTGCACGATGCAGCACGCTCCGGATTTCGAACGAATACTCACTGAGACTGCGAAGCGCCGCGACCCACCAGGCATCGGGATACCGAAGCCCGAATCCCGTGAGAACGAGAATAATAAAGCTGATCGCCATCGTGCCGTGCTGGAACCGTTCGTTGGCAGTCATCCGTACGTAGAACGCATGGTCGTGCATTTCCAGCTCGATTTCGCCGCGCTGAATTTTGAGTTTACGGCGCGTTTTTTTCACGAAGTCCAGCACGTTGTGTACGAACATGCCGCCGACGAGCGTCAGGATTGCCGAAATATAAATCGTTGCGATCCAGTAGAGCGCCGGATGTTCTTCTTTGGCTTCGTCGGTCGAATGCACGGAGCCGATCGTGAACCGATCGTTGGCGCCGGGATGGCACTTGCCGCATGTATTCACAAGATTGGCCTTGTGAATGCTCGATGTCGAATCTTTGGAATTCCGAATATCGTGGGCGCCGTGACACGAGGCGCAATTGACCACTTCCAACGCACCGCCGCGAACGGATAACCCGTGGTAGCTGTCGGAGAACGATTTGAACTGGCCGGTCGAGATTCCGTATTTTTTACTCAGTTTGACCGACGAATGGCACGTCCCGCATAATTGCTGTGACAGATTGCGCTCCGAGACCGGGGAATCCGGATCGTCGTGTTTTAAGATATCGTGTTCGCCGTGGCAGTCCGTACAGCTCGGTGCATCGATGTTGCCTTTGGCGAGTGACGCGGCGTGAACGCTGACGTCGAACTCGTGCGCCTGTTTGTCGTGGCACGTGGCACATGTGTGAGGAACGTTCATCTTGTTGACCAGAGACGATTCGGAAATCGCGCGGTTCATCTGGTGGCTGCCGTGACAGTCGACACAGTTGGCCGCCGCCGCTTTTCCACGCTGGAGCAAGGCCTGACCGTGAATGCTTTTTTCGTACGACTGGATGAATTTCGCCCCAAGCAGCGTCTTACCGGCGACGGCGGCGCTGTCACGATGGCAGCTCATGCACATTTTGGCCTGGGCAATCTTGAGCTGGAGCGTGTCGACGCCCGGTCGCGTCGAGACGATGTTGTTCTGATGGCAGGTGAGACAAGTCGGCGCGTTTTTGTCCTTGTTTTCGATCGCCCGTTCATGCGCCGAGTGCATAAAATCGTTTTTCACATCGACGTGACAGGTCCCACACGACTGGACGAGCTTACCGACGTGCCATTTCGCGCCCGGAGTATTGGTCGACGCGACCTCATGCGTACCATGACAGGCTTTACAGTTCGTATCGTCCGTCCAGCCGGTGCCTTTGGACGAGAGGATATTCGGGTGAAACGCGTGCCGGGTCAGTTCCTTGTTATGGCAGGACGTGCAATTGATCGGCGTGATGTTTTCTTTGTGTGGAATTTCGTCCGGATCGAACCCCGTGTGACAGGCGATGCAGGAGACTTTGGTGTGCACCGACGATTTGAGGGTCGCATCGTTGACGAACAGAGAAATTTTTTTCCCCTTTCGTTTTTTCGTCAACGATTCATCGGAATGACAGTCGAGGCAGTCTTCGTTGCTCTGGGGAAAAACGCGGGATGCGAAAAGTCCAAACAGGAGGAGGAGGGATATGAAACGGAACGGATTCATAGATGCGATCCGGACAAAGAAAAACGAACACGACCGGGCAACCGTCCAAAAAACCCCGACCGTGTTCGCATCATGTTCGCAAGATGTGAGTTGAGGGTTACTCTTTGGCTGCTTTTTGCGTGGCCAGCCATTCGGCGAGCATCTTCAGGTCGTCCTCGCTGCCTTTGAATTTTTTCATGTGTTTTTTGCCGTTGATAGCTTCTTTTTTGGTCAGATACGCCATCAGCCACTCGGCGGTGTGATCATTTCCGACGCTGGAAAGGTCAGGCGCCTGATCTTCGCCTTCGCTCTCTTCCACTTCCTCGCCTTCCGATTCCGCTTTTTTCATTTCAATTTCGGCGGCTTTCACGGAATGGCAGGCCGTGCACTTACTGGCTACGAATATTCCCTTGCCGTCGGTCGCTTTTTCCTGTGCTTGCGACGAACCGACCCAGAACAGTAAAAACGCAAAAATTACCATGACTCGCATACGGTACCTCCTGTTGGGAATCAAGTAAGTATAGAATACCGTTTGTACCCATGACATCTGTCATATTAATGTAATTTTGGCAGTCCTGGATGAACGCTTTTAGTTTAGAGCCAATAAAATCAAGAGTCAATCGGAACCTTCGATCTTGAGCATCATCTAAACAAAGCGATAAGCCTGTTTTGTTTTTCCGAATGGCGGAGTATCTTGACATTTCAAAAAAAGGAGTAACGCATGAGTCGAGTTCAGGAATTTAACGAATACCGTCAACGCATGAATGACCGCATCCTGGCTGAGGACAACAAGGCGGTCAAACGTTTTTTCGGAGTCGATACGCTGACCTATCAGGAAGGCGCGCTGAACGTCCGGACAAAGGAAATGCTGGGATTGGTTGCCTCGATGGTATTGCGTTGTGACGACTGCATTTCGTACCACATCACCAAATGTAAAGAAGCCGGTGTGACGCGAGCGGAAATGTTCGATATTTTTTCCGTCGGTCTTGTCGTCGGCGGCTCTATCGTCATTCCGCACATGCGCCGGGCGGTGGAGTTTTTGGATGAAATCGAGAACGGGTAGCCGCGGATTCAGCGCGACCAGCGACCCTCAACCCACATCCATCCGCGTGGCGTTCGCTTCCAATATCCGGCTATCCACACGCGACCTGGCCGCATTTTTTTCCAGTGGCCGGAGATCCAAACCCACCGACCTTTACGCCAGGCATAATGCCCGCTGACCCAAAAAAATCCTGCGTGCGGCCTCGCCGGAATGACTTCCTCGACTTCAACCGGTGGATCGGTGCGGACATACGTTGGGGAACAGGAAAAAACGGAAAAGAGAATAAGGACAAGAATCGGAAATCTCATGACTCACTCCCTCGTTTTTCTATGAATCTAACAAGACTCGTGCCGGGAGGTAAGCCTTTAAAAACACGCTGTTTCCATCATTCACAGTGACGGAAAAACCGGCAAGATTTTGGAGATCAATACGTACATAAAAAAAGAACCCCGCATCTTTGCGGGGTCCTTTATATGCGCGTAAGAGGCGGGTTATTCTTTGGGCTTTTTCTGTTCAGCCAGCCAGGCCGAAAGCACTTTCAAATCGTCCGGAGTTCCTTTGAATTTTTTCATGTGTTTCTTGCCGTTGATGGCTTCTTTCTTTTCCAGATAGGCGGTTATCCATTCCGCCGCGCGGTCAATACCGACGCTGGATAAATCCGATCCGGGCTCTTCGCCCTCTTCCACCGGACCGGCTTCAACTCCGGCCGCCGTCACGGAATGGCAAGCCTGGCACTTGTTGGCTGTGAAGATGGTTTTTCCGTCCGATCCCTCTTGGGCGAACAATGTGCCGGTCAGACCGCTCAGCAGTAAAAATAATAGATGTTTCATATCAAACCTCCGTCTGGCTTTACTTAAGACCTTTTTTCACAGCGGAGTATGATAAAAATCATTTGCTTGATCAGGGATATACATCTATACTTCGATAGTTATCGAAACGTTAAAGATGACGCGATGAACACCATAGGATCAACTTCCCGAATATTTAAGGCCCTGTCAGAGCCCAACCGACTGCGTATTCTCAAAATGCTACAGGTTCGAAACCTCTGTGTTTGCGAGATCACGGAAATTCTCGGTCTCGCCACATCGACGGTTTCGAACCATCTTTCGATACTTGCAGATGCTGGATTCATAATCGAAGAAAAAGATGGAAGGTGGGTCAATTACCGGATCAATCCACATCCGAATGATCCCGTGGCAGGAGCCTTGGGATCATTACTGTACGGTTTGTTGAATGATCTAAATGAAATCGCCTCCGATCGGCGACACGTCGGCGTGGTCGATCGAATCACGATTTGTAGGTGAATTTTTTTGTTCAAATGATTCGATGAATATCGAAATATGAACTGGAGACTTGAAATTCGGCACATGGTCTGGATCGTCGGGATTTTCGTGGCCGCTTATTTTTTACCGATTGGACATCCGCGTTTTGACCACGCCGTCACGGATGCACTGGTGCTGGTACGATGGTACGCCCGTGAGCACGTTTTGCTCTGCCTTGTTCCGGCGTTTTTTATCGCGGGTGTGATTTCGGTCTTCATCAACCAGGCATCGATCATTAAGTATTTTGGTGCCTCGGCCAAAAAATGGTTGTCCTACTCGGTCGCCTCGATTTCCGGAACGATCCTCGCTGTCTGTTCATGCACGGTTTTGCCGCTTTTTTCAGGGATTTACCAAAAAGGCGCTGGACTTGGACCCGCGATGGCTTTTCTCTACTCCGGACCGGCGATCAATGTCCTTGCCATCATCCTGACGGCACGCATTCTTGGTTTGGAGATGGGTGTGGCCCGTTTGATCGGTGCCGTGTCGTTTAGCGTGATCATCGGCGGTGTCATGGCGTGGATGTACCGCAAGGAAGAAGCCGAAAAAACGCAGGCGACGTTTAACCTCCCGCAAACCGGTGAACCCCGCCCGTTATGGCAAACGGCGGGTCATTTTTTTATTCTCGTCGGGGTTTTGGTTTTTGCCAACTGGGGCAAGCCGGACACCGAAACCGGATTCTGGAAGTGGATGTTCGACCATAAATGGCTGGTCACGGGCGTGTTTGGACTGCTTTTGGCCGCTTCGCTTATCCTTGTTCTCCGAATGAATCGTTATGTCGTGGTCACTGGCGTAGCGATTGTCGTGGTGGTCGCATATGTTTTTCCTGCCCAACCTCTCATTCCATTTACCTCCGCTGCGTTGTTGCTTACGGTATTGACGTCGATGACACCGGGAGAACCGCAGGAATGGATGGCGTCGACCTGGGATTTTGCGAAGCAGATCCTACCTCTGCTCGGTCTGGGTGTACTGGCGGCCGGCTTCCTTCTGGGTTCACACGAGGGCAAAGGCGGCATCATTCCGGCCGAGTGGATCCAATCGCTCGTCGGCGGCAACTCGATCGCCTCGAACTTTTTTGCATCGATCGTCGGCGCGTTCATGTATTTCGCCACCCTGACGGAAGTGCCGATTATTCAGGGTCTGCTCAACAGCGGCATGGGCAAAGGGCCGGCGCTGGCCCTGCTGCTCGCCGGACCTGCGCTGTCTCTTCCAAGTATGCTCGTGATCAAAAGTGTCATCGGATGGAATAAAACGGCGGTCTACGTGACGTTGGTTGTACTGATGTCGACCGTTGCCGGTCTTATGTACGGCATGAGCGAACCATGATGAAAAAAGGAGCGAATATGTTGGATATCAAAGTTCTCGGACCCGGCTGCGCAAATTGCGTCAAACTGGAAAATCTTTGTAAAGAAGTCGTCGGTGAAAATCACCTCGATGCCACCATCGAAAAAATTACTGACGTCAACCGGTATGCCGACTTCGGCATCCTCCTGACGCCCGGACTCGTGGTCAACGGTAAAGTCTTGTCGAGCGGCAAAATTCCGACCCGGCATACACTGGAACACTGGTTAGCAGAGGCGGAAACTCAGACCCGGGTGAAAAAATGAAAAACCTGTTGATCGTTTTTGTACTGATCTGCACTCCCGTCCTGCGTGCACAAACGGCAGCAGAAGACGACACGCTGAAGCACGTGAACCACATTGCCCGTCAGTTGATCGCGCCATGCTGTTGGAGCCAGACGGCCGATGCGCATCAATCGGACGCCGCCAAGGCGATCAAAGCCCAGATCCGTGACGGGTTACGCGCCGGATGGAGTGAAAAGCGGATCATCGAACAAATAGTCGCCCAATACGGCGAAAAGATTCGAGCCGTACCGAAAGCGGAGGGTTTCAATCTGGCTTTGTGGATATCGATCGGATTGGTTGGACTGATTGGGTCGGTTTTACTGTTTTTTTATCTCCGCCGGGTTTCACTCGCGGACCCGACGTCCCGGACGGATTCATTGACCGACAAAAGCCTCACCAGCAGAATTGAGAAAGAATTGGAACGGCTTGACGATATTAATTGACAACAAAAATAAGAGGAGCGTTATGAGCGGTATTTCCAAACAGCTGTCCTTCTTCGACCGCTACCTGACCTTGTGGATATTTCTCGTCATGTTCGTCGGCGTGGCGGGAGGATATTTTTTTCCTGGAATTGCCGCCATCTGGGATTCGTTTCGTGTCGGCACGACGAATATCCCGATCGCCATCGGGCTCATTCTGATGATGTATCCTCCGCTGGCCAAGGTCAAATATGAAGAACTGCCGATCGTATTCAAGAACGTGAAGCTGCTGCTACTGTCTCTGGTTCAAAACTGGGTCGTCGGACCGCTCGTCATGTTTGTTTTTGCGGTTTTGCTCTTACCCGACAAGCCGGAGTTGATGATCGGCGTGATTTTGGTCGGTCTCGCGCGGTGCATCGCGATGGTGCTCGTGTGGAACGACCTGGCGAAAGGCGACCCCGAGCTGGCCGCCGGGCTCGTCGCGTTCAATGCGTTGTTCCAGGTTTTCCTCTATTCGGTGTACGCCTATGTCTTCATCACTTTTCTCCCGCCGCTGTTTGGACTGCACGGCGCGTTGGTCGAGGTATCGATCGGCGAGATCGCCATAACGGTTTTGATTTACCTCGGTATTCCCTTTGTAGGCGGAATGTTGACGCGCATGATCTTGCTGCAGGTTCGCGATAAAAACTGGTATCATGAAAAATTCGTACCTAGAATATCGCCACTCACCCCTGCCGCTTTGCTGTTTACCATCTTTGTCATGTTTTCCCTCAAAGGCGAGAAGATCGTCGAGCTGCCGATGGATGTGCTGCGAGTCGCCATCCCTTACACGCTCTATTTTGCCGTGATGTTTTTTGTTACGTTTTTCTTCGCCAAACGGATGGGGACGTCGTATGAAAAATCGACGACCGTGGCCTTTACCGCCGGCAGCAACGATTTTGAACTCGCCATCGCCGTGGCTGTGGCGGTTTTCGGGATCAACTCGCAAGCGGCGTTTGCAACCGTCATCGGACCCCTGGTCGAAGTGCCGGTGCTGATCCTGCTCGTCGACGTGGCGTTGTGGTTTAAGAAAAGATATTTCAGCGAAGGCGTTTCAATTGAACCGTGAATTTGGCAGACCGCCGTAGAGTTCAAGGAGAATCTCATATGAAATGGATTACCCGTACTATTTTTCTCGTCCTTTTTCTTTCATGTCAAAAGGCCGAGGATCGAACGCTTACCGTGGCCGCCGGCAGACAGGGAAAGCCCAAAGTAACCTTCGTCGAACTCGGTTCCGTCAACTGCATCCCGTGCAGAATGATGCAGCCCGTCATGAAGGCCATTGAAGGTAAATACGGCGAACAGGTATGCGTCGTTTTCTACGACGTCTGGACCAAGGAACACAAGGCGTACGGCCGGCAATATGCAATCCGGCTCATCCCCACGCAGGTGTTTCTCGATGAAAACGGAAATGAGTTTTTCAGGCACGAGGGATTTTTTCCGGAGGAAGAAATTGATCGGTTGCTCCAGAATCGGGGATTGACTGTGGGACCGACCCCGCATGCTCGGTGACGTGTTTACATCGTTGGTTCAGGCCCTGACCGGGTCGATCCTCGTTGCCGCTTCCGCATCTCTGGCATGGGGAGTTCTCAGTATTGCGTTGTCGCCTTGCCATCTGGCGAGTATACCGCTCATCGTCGGATTTCTGACCGCTGGCGGCGGCTTGACCGTTCGCCGCACCGTTGCTCTTTCGACGGTGTTCGCATCCGGGATTCTGATGACCGTTGTCATCATCGGTGTTGTCACGGCCTCATTGGGCCGATTGATGGGAGATATCGGAACGGTCGGTAATTACACCGTCGCGGGTATTTTTCTTTTGATGGGGCTGTATCTCATGGATGTGATCGCCCTTCCGTCGTTCGGGCTCGATCTTCGACCAACCCGAAGCCAAGGTTTCGGCGCGGCATTCATACTCGGCCTGCTGTTTGGAGTCGCGCTGGGTCCCTGCACCTTTGCCTTCATGGCGCCGGTCATCGGTGTCGTCTTTCACACCGCCACGACCGACATCCGGTTCGGTTTGATCTTATTCGCGGCATTTGCCATCGGGCATTGCGGCGTGATTGCGTGTGCGGGCTCGCTCGCAACCACGGTCCAGCGCTATCTGAATTGGACCGGGAATTCACGTGCGACCGTCTGGCTGCGCAGGATCTGTGGCTTTCTGGTCGTCCTTGGTGGGATTTATCTGATCTTGACGATTCCGTAAGCAGGCGATCCCGCCTGCATGTTATTTCCCTTTTTGTTCATCCAAAATATCATTGGCCCACGTCAGCGCCGCCATCATGCCTGGCAATCCGATGGTCGGCAACGAGAGGACTACGGCGTGCCGTATCTCCTCGGGAGTCAATCCGACGGCAAGCGCTTTGCGGACGTGAGAGTGCACGGCTCCCTCCATCCTGGCTCCGGTGGAAATTCCGATTTTGATCAACGCTCGTGTTTTTTCATCAAGCGGACCGTTGCCATGAACGGCCGCCCCAAGGTCATTGTACGCTTCCGCCACGGCAGGAAAATCGCCCATGAAGCGTTGAAATTTTTTTGGAATCTCCGACATAGCCTGTTGCTCCTTTTTTTTGAGTGAATTTACGCCTTTGAAATCCGAACGCAAATTTCTTTGTGAACCGCCATTCCCGAAAGAGGATCGTATTTGGTCACGTTCAAAACGCCGTAGGGACTCCGTGATGCTGAGTCTGCCTGCCGAGCGCCGTGGAACCAAACCCATGTTGTGCTCCGATAACTTCGGGATGAATACGTTTGGACAGTTTTGCCTCGCCCCTGACCGTTCGGTGATTCGATATATATGGCATCGGCGGCGTTGGGACACGATAGCCACTGATCATGAGATGGAGCATCGATAAGTACTTTGCCATAATGCACTTTCAAACCCGTTCAAGCTTCACTTTCGTATCATAGAACGACACGCTGCCGCCGACCGGATCGATCATGCACGTGTTGTTTTTCAATGAGCCGTCGGTCCACATCGCCGCGTTGGCATGCACGCCTGACGAACGCCGGTCATCTCCCTTGATGGTCTTTCCATCCACCGTGATGTCCGAGGAGCCGGTGGCCCAGTGACCGAAGCCCAGCGCAAACGTGATGACTCCGGGACGAATAGCCTCCGTGACAACGACTTTGCCGATCATCGGCTTGCGCGTGCCATTCTTGAAATCCCAAACGCCTTCCGGATTGGTTGCGCTGCTCACTTTAACCTCATCGCCATGTTTTAATCCGAGACGCTTGGCATCGTTGGAATTGACGATAATTCCGTTTTCAGGCATGATGGCCGTAAGCCATGGAGCGGCAATGGTTCTGGATTTCGTTTGTGTAATGACACGATTCGTAATCAGGTGCAGATCGTATCCTTCTGCCAACTTTTCGAGCGTCTCTCCTGCAAAGTTCCGCTGAGGAATGTACCTGGCGATGCCGGGATACGGTTTACCGGTTCCCGCATATTTCTTTGAAGCCGTCTTTTCTTGATAGAGATTGAGCAAGGCTCCGTACGGATGCGCCATCCGATCGCCATCGTATCCCCTGGCATGTATTTCAAATCGTCCTCCACGATTAAGAACATACACGACTTTCGCCCACTTGTCCTCTCCGACGATCTTACGCCATTTGGATTCATCGAAAACCGTTGCAGGTAAGTGTCGGCGCGCACTTGTGAAAATTCGCATTTCCTTTTTGTCAGCGTCAGGAACTTCTTTGCCCGGTTCGCTTCCAAGCGCGATATTGGCAACGGCACGCAGGTAGTAGTCTTCCGGGCGGTTGAAATCGACTCCCTTGCCCAGGGCATCTTTCCCGAACGCTTTCAGAGACAGCCTTTCGGCCATCGCCATAAGCAGAGATTCGAAACTCATGGGGACTTCTTCACCGTATACGGTGACGTTCTCGGGAATGGGTTGGATGACCGGCTGGCGTACGGGTTGAACCTTGTTTGGAATATTCGGATGCGATCCGTGAAATTCCCAGCGTTCTAAAAAGGTCAAGTCCGGGAAGATGTAATCGGCGTACATGGATGTCGTCCCGACCGTGATGTCCGATGCAAAGAACAGCGGAAGTTTTTTGACGTCGGCCAGCACATCGATATTCGTATGCCCAGCCGGCAAGGCGTACACCGGAGTTCCCATGTACAAAAACAACGCTTTGATCGGATACGGATAGGCTTCCCCGATGCTCGGTACAATCTCCTCGTAGACGTCGCTGGCCAGTGGATACCAGTTGCGCTGGGCTGGATATCCTTTGAACAAGGTAGTCTTTTCGTAGTCGATGTCATGGCGGATCAGACTGATTCCAAAAGGCGTTATCTTACCGTTGATCTTGGTCAAATCATACGGCCCGCCTTTGCCGCCGTCAAAACCGTACGTCGTGGCCTTGATCATGCCGCCTTTCCAATCGAAGTTCCCGAGCAGCATGTTCACACTCATCCAGGCCAGAACGTTATAGAACCCATTGGTGTGTTGCGCAGGACCCCGGTGTAAATCGACTGCAGCCATTTTGCCGTGGGACGTTAGTTCCCGCGCGACCTTTTCGACGTCGCCCGGATTGAGACCGGCGATTTCGCACCATTCGTCAAAAGACTTTTCCTCGCACGATTCTTTCAGAAGTTGAAGAGATGATTTGACGACAACCCGTTCCCCTCTGGCATTCGATATCGTTGTGTCGACGAACAGGTCCCCGACGACGGCACGTTTTTCATCATTAGGATCCAGCCACACTGCCGTGCCATCCATCATCGCCACGAGAAATTTTTCATCATATTCTGTGAACTTGGTTTTGTCTTTCGCATCCGGGACGCGAATGCGCCGGGCCGATATCAGACCCAAATCGGCTGCACGGACAAATTTGCCCGGCTGTCCATTTTTGACTTCCACGAGCCACGTCGCGTTGCTCCATGATTTTTCGCCGGCGTCTTTTGCAGCGGCCTTGTTCGCGCAGGACAAGAACTTCTTATCGTATCGTTCATTCTTCAGCATCCATTGAATGATCGCCATCGCAAGGGCTGTGTCTTCGCCGGGTTTGATGGGTAGCCACGTATCGGCTTTGCTGGCCAGTTTGGTAAACCTTGGGTCGACGACACCGATGGTCGTCTTGCGGGTGGCAAGGTTTTCGGTGAGGCGCACGGTTCGATTGGTCGGACCGTAATTGGCTTCAAAGAGATTGGCGCCGACGAACAAGATATATCGGCTGTTCTCCGTATCGGCCTGCCAGTAGAATTTCTGTCCTCCGGTGAATTTTCCTTCTTTGTACTGCTCACTGATCGCCTTGCATGTAAAATAGAGCGAGCCCTGACACACGGTCGTGTGACCATGCAGATTGGTCGTGCCAAATCCACTGCCAAACCGTTTCATGATATCCCCGCGGCCGCCTTTGAGGCGACCCCACGCCATAACGAATTGGTTGTTTTTTGGGCCAAAGTCGGGATGCTCGGGATCGATCAACACGTCCAGATGAGACGCGTGATTTTTCTTGAACTGATCAACGAGGGCTTTTTTCTTGTCCTTATCCTTCTCATCCCATATCGCCTTCACGTCTTTCGCCATTTCCTTGGCGATCTTGTCGTCGCGCAACGCCATGATGCTTCGCAAACCCTCTACGTCGCGGTTTTCTTCGCCCGGGACGTTTGAGAATAACTTTCCGCCCTCGACGATTTCCTGAACAGCCTGATGGAAGGGAATGCTGACCCATTTGTTTTCGCCTCGCTTGCCGGCACGTTTGAGAACGCGACGGATGCGATAGGGATCGTAAACAGTCTGAACGCCGGCCTGGCCTTTCGGACATAGTCCTCCATCCACCTGTGCGGCATCTTCGATCGAGGTGGTCATCGGCAGGTGGGGCACCATCGTCCACGGGCTGTAGGGACTTCCGTCGATCTTGGACAATACACCATCCTGGATTTTGACTTTGATTCCACAACCGGTGTTGCAATTCATGCACACCGAGTACAAAATATTTTCCGGTTTATTCAGTTCGTATTCGGCGTCGGGACGTTTGCTTTCCAGAATCGCGTGCTGTGTCGTTTGCGCAACGCTCCTTCCGCCCAGGATTCCCGCTAGGGCGCCGCTTCCGAGGAATGCGCCTTTTTCCAGAAAAAGGCGTCTGGACAATTCGATCGACTCCGAAGACTTACGCTTTTTCATAGCGACGCTCCTATTTTCTTTTGCGTGTAGCGCGACAGAAGTTGTACGAGCCAGTAAATAAGTCCGACTCCAAAGGCCCCGATAAACAACGCGACCAGATACTCATTCCACGTCGCCACGTAGTCAAAACGCAATCGTTCGTGATGGAAGGCATCTCGCAAACCGCGCAGTTCGGATACCGCCTGTCCCGGGATCAAAATATTCAGACGTGCCGTTAAAAACGTGACGGCAACAACGAATGCTCCGGTTCCCACCATCGGCAGAGATTGCCGTCGAACCAGTAGATATAGTCCGAGCAGGCCTCCGCCGAGATGCACCAGCCAGAACACCCACCAGAACGGGCCAAATAAAACCAACTCAACCGCTTCACGGTTATGCGAGTTTGGCGACCAGAATACGAGACTGTATTCGGCAAACTCGGCGATAAAATAAAACAACACCCCGGTAAAAACCGTCCAGCGTAACATGCGCAGAGGTTGTTCGGTCAGCCGCGTGGTTTCTTCAACCAGAAAAGTGAAAACCAGCAGCAATACGGCGGCTCCTGACGTAATCGCCGACGCCAGAAACATCACCGGCAGGAGCGCGGAATTCCAATACGGTTTCGCATCGACAACGCCAAAAAACGCCCCACTTTGACTCGGATACATAAGCGACAGCATAAAGCCCAGGGCGAGGAGCGGCACCAACCAACCTTTCGGGTCATTCAAATCGATTTGCTTCGTTCGCCTCATCGACAGCACGAAGATGATCGCTAACACCGCCAGAAACACCGAATACATCCACCCATTGAATGCCATCATGGAACCAAAGTTGGGCGCGATGAGGACCCGATAGAATCTCCACGGCTGTCCCAGATCCAGCCAGATCGCGAGAAGACCGGTAATCACCGAACCGCCCGCCACAATGCAAATGACTCGGATATGCTCGCGCATTCCCTGTACATTGAAGAAATATCCGGCCACACCTACCGCAAAGGCCCCGCCCCCGATACCGATCGCGTGAAAGTAAATCGCCACCCAGAGTCCCCACGGCACATAGCTCCCGTAACCGGCCAGGCGTTCGCCGGTGACAAATTTTGCAATCAAGGCGATTGCTCCGATCGTAAAGGCAACGATCCAAAGACGAGATAGGATTTTCAACGTTTGCGTTTTCATGATCACCTCAAATGAGATACGTGACTTGCGGATCCGTGCCTTTATGTTCGAGCAGCTTGATTTGATTTGCCGCTTTCGCCTTCTCGGCAATCAAAGATTGCGGATCGTTGATATCGCCGAAATAGTTTGCCCGGCCAATGCAGGTCGTGACGCACATCGGCAGTTGTCCGACTTCCAAACGGTGGAGGCAAAACTGGCACTTTCTCGCGTTTCCAACAGGAGACGAATGACCTTCACGATTCCATGACTTACCGTATTCGTTATTCGGCAATTTTTCGTACGGTTGGATCTCGGAGTTCTCGTTGTAATCGTGGCCGAAGTCACTGGTTCGCGCTCCGTACGGGCACGCCGACAAGCAATAGCGGCATCCGATGCATTTGTCATAGTTGATCGCCACGATCCCATCGGGTCTCTTCCACGTTGCGTTCACGGGGCATACCGATGTGCATGGCGGATTATCGCACTGCATACACGGTCGAGGTACGAACCGCAGTTGAACGTTGGGGTATTCGCCGATTTCCTCTTGCACCACCGGGCGATACACGACGCCGGGCGGCAGTTTGTTTTCAGCAATGCACGCCACCGTGCACGCGTGACATCCGACGCACTTGCGCGTATCGATGATCATTTTCCACTTACGCTCTTCGACCGGTTTGGCCATCGCGCGCCGCAAATCCTCCTGCATCCGGATCAACACGTCCTGATCGTCGGAGTGAGGAATGGACTTCAAGACGGGAACCTCGCGTATCGTTTCCTGACCGGTCGGATCTTTGGGCGGCGCGCTCATCCGCGCGGACGTCACGGCCACCGCCGATGCGGCGACACTGCCGACAACAAGGCTCGAACCGCGCAGAAAGTCGCGACGGCTGAGTTCTTTCTTCCAGCGGGGGATTTCTTCGTGTTCCGTCGGTTCGATTTTTTTGTCTTCGCTCATACGATGCTCCTCGTGGACGAATTCAGTCCTCTTTCAACGATTTCTTGAATTGCGAGATGCCCTGGCCCAGCCCTCTAGCAAATTCCGGGATCCGTCGCGCGCCAAACAATATGAGCAGCGCCACGGCAATGACGACCAGTTCAGGAAAACCAAGTCCCATAAAATCCTCGACATTTTTATTTATAGACGTAAAAGAACGTTACACGCGCGACCACATCGGCATCCCGACCGGCGACGCTTGAAGCCTTTTTAGCGAAGCTATTCATCCATAGATTCGGCATGACGTGGATATTCTTGAGCGGCATGTAATCCAATCCGAGGGTGAGAAATGTTTCGTTATATCCCGATTTTGTGATCTCGGTGTCGGGGTTGTACCGGTCGACGCGGGCAAACGCACTCAGTTTGTCCTTGGTCAGTGATGCACGCACAAAAAGGGAGATCCCGAAAGGCTTGACGTCCGTGGAATCGGTGACATGGTTCTGAATCTGCCGGAAGACCTCGACTCCGGTGGCGAATCGTTCAGTCTCGTAGCTGACGAACGCCTTGTAAAGGTTTTTCTCGACGTTTCGCAACGTCATCGCCTTGTTGAAAAGTCCCCACTCGTAGTCGGCGTACAATTCAACAACCAGCCCTTGGGCGGGTTTGTAGTTGACGTTGCCGTAGAGTTTTTTTGACTTGTTATCTTCCGGAGACTGCCCGGAGCCGTTGCCCCACATGAGCGTATAGCCCAATTTTTCGCTCAAGGCTTTTCCCCGAAGCGCAATACCCATGTCCGATGCACTGGCCAGGCCGCGAAAATCCGCGATTGTTTTTTCGATCGGTCGATAGTTCCATGCTTTTTCCGCCTGGCTTCCCGGACCGCTCCACGTCGGCGTCGGAATGAGACCCATGGCAAGGGTATGGGTCGGGAAAATATTCTTCCACTCCAAGAGTGCCGCCTTGACGAAGACCGAGTGCTTTTTGTTACCGTCAATGCTCTTGTCATTTCCCTCGAAGAGAAACTGGGACGAGAACGTTTCGTTGAACTTGTGGTCGAAGTACAGATACATGCGCCGGAATTGCACGGCCGACTGTTTTTTGTGGACATTCGAGTACTGAGAACCGTTTCCGGCGGAATCTCCCGCGAGCTTGTAGAAGTAATCACCAAACACATAGCCATGGATTTTGGTCGAGGAAGCTTCTTGACCGGTGACGGCTTCCAACCCCATGACCATCGAAAACACGGCAAACAACATCATCTTCATGAGTTAACTCCTTAAGATTTCGGTTACCACGCGCCATCACCAATTCAAACCGAATGCCAATGGGAGCGCGAATCACAAAGAATTGATTTTAAAGAATTTGAATATGGCGCAACGGAAGCGTAAGGCACAAAAAGCCGCGAAAAACTGCGGCTGACCGCAGAATTTGGCGCCACCACTGATGGGGGGAGGGATTTACTTTATGTCGAGCTTGCTTAAACGCGCACGCAAAGTCGAGGGTGGAATTTTAAGTAATTCTGCAGCGCGTGTCTTGTTGTGGTTTGCCAGTTCAAGAGCCCTAAGAATGGTTGATCTTTCAAATGCGGTAAGCATGTTTTCAAGAGATTCTCCGTCTGTCGCAACGGTCGACGACCCAGCGTATCCGCCTGCCAGCTCCCTGGGAAGCTGCTCCATCGTGATGGATTTTCCCCGGGTCATCAGAACCATTCGTTCCGCCAGATTTCGAAGTTCTCTGACATTGCCCGGCCACGCATATCGACGCAGCGCCTCCAAAACCTCGACGGAAGTTTCGACCGGGCGGCCCGCAAACTTAGCGACGTAGTGCAAAAAAATATCCGGAACATCCTCCGGCCTTTCGCGCAAGGGCCTCAGACGTATGGGAAAGACATTGAGACGGTAGTACAAGTCTTCGCGAAAACGGCCGTCGGCTACATGTCTTTTCAGATCGACTTTTGTCGACGCAACCACACGAACGTTGATCTTAAAAGGCTTAGAACCGCCCACGGTTTCGACTTCCCGTTCTTCCAGTACTCTCAAAAGCTTCACCTGCATGTCCAGGGGAATGTCATCCACGTCGTCCAGATATATCGTCCCGCCGTCGGCCAGTTCGAATTTTCCCTTCTTGTCTCTGACGGCGCCGGTAAAGGCGCCTTTTTCATGTCCGAAAAGCTCGCTCTCGATGATGTCCCTCGACAGGATCGCGCAACTGACCTTGATAAACGGCCGATGACATCTTGGTCCGTTGTAGTGGACGATGTTGGCCATCAGTTCTTTTCCCGTACCGGTTTCTCCTTCAAAAAGAACTGTGGCATCGGAATCGATCACGATCCTCAGCAAATCCAACGTCTCTTGCATGGCCGGACTACGACCCACGACGGCTTCAAAGTCATATTCGGCCTGGAGCTGGGACCGCAATCGACGGTTGTCCGCTTCGATGACGGCAGTTTCCTCGATGCGCCGAATCCGCATCAGCAGTTCATCGATGGCGAATGGCTTGATCAGATAATCGACGGCGCCCCTTCGCATCGCCTCCACGGCCGTTTCAATGGAACCGAACGCGGTTATCATCATTACGGCCGTTTGTGAACGGCGGCTTTTGATTGCGCTGAGAAGTTCGAGTCCATCCATTATAGGCATTTTGATGTCGGATATCACAACGTCCACAGGATGGTGCTCGAGAAAAGCCAGCGCGTCCGGTCCATTATCGAATTCGATCACTTCATATCCCTTGTCGCGCAGATCGTCAGCCGTCGAAATCCTTACAATCTCTTCATCATCGACGATCACAACGGTCAATCCAGACGCCATATCAATCTCCTGCTGGAAGTCGAAGAGTAAATGTCGTTCCAACGCCCGGTGTACTTTCCACCGTCAGTTCGCCGCCATGCTCCCGCACAATGGTTCGACTTACAGACAAACCCAGACCCGTGCCTCGACCCGAACTTTTCGTTGTGAAAAATGGATCGAATATCTTATCGGTGGTTTCCTGGGTCATACCCACGCCGTTATCCCGAATCGCCATGATGATTTGCCCGTCACGGCAATCCAGGTTCAGAACAATTTTCTTGGTACAATTCGGTTCGCTCACGGCACGTTCATCGATCGCGTCCACTGCGTTGAGCAGAAGGTTCACGATGACCTGTTCGATCTGGTTGCGTGAACCCCGAAAGCCAAGCTCGCTCGTCGCCAGCTGCTTATCGACCGTAATACGCGAAGTTTCCAGCCGATGACCGACCAGCATGAGAGCATTTTCCACGACCGTCGCCATATGCACCGTTGCCTTCTCTGTGGGCTGGGTTCGGACAAATTGCAACAATCCGGACACCACAAGTTCGATCCGTTCCACAGCGATTTTCATGAGAGCGAGATATTTGATGTTTTGATCCGCATTCGCGGGATTTGAACCCATGCGGCGAATGCAGTTCTTCAGACCGGCCAGTGGATTGTTGACTTCATGGGCAATTCCGGCCGCAAGAGTTCCGATCGCGGCCAGTTTTTCCGATTGTATCATCTGTTGCTGTGTCTTCACGATATTGATATGCGCAAGGGACAACCGGTCAATCATGGTGTTGAACTGCCGGGCCAGCAGATCTAACTCATCTTCCGCTCGGAACATCATTGGAATTCGACCGAAGAGCTTTTCTCGAATGCTTACGTGAACCGGAAGATCCTGAGTACCCTCGAGGAAGCGCATCTGATTTGAAACCGCGACGATCATACGTATGGGCTTTGTGATCGTTTTGGCAAAGGCAAATGCGCCGACCAATCCAAGCGCCAGAAAGAACATAACCATCATCAGAAATACTTGAACAATGGCAATCACATAACCGCGTATCGGCCTTTCATATAGGCCGACGCGAACCGTACCGATGCGAGGGTCTTCGATCGCCACAGCGATGTCTTTAATCAAATCGTCCGGGCGTTCTACAGATTCGACCATTCGTACCGACGAAGGCCGCCGGCCACCCGTGGCCGTATGGACCGAGATCAATCCTTCGGGCACGCCTTTCTCAAAGGAGTGAGCCAGCACGTCATTGGATCCGTTCAGTACGAAAATATACGCGATCGTTGTATCCACGGCCATGGCGTGGTCCACCATCTTTTGGAGCGATGAATACTCCTCATACAAAACCGGACCGATCGATTGGTGCGCGATGTTTTGAGCCACAAACTCGCCCCGATGTTGAAATTCACGCTCAAGGGGACCGTAGATTCCCCGCCAGATCAAGTGGAGATTAATCGCCCCGAAGACCACGACGATCGCTATGATCGCGATGGCAAATTTCCAAAACAAAGGAAGTTGAAAACGAATACTCATGGAACGACAATATTCTGGTAGTTTCGGATGTCCCCTCGCTCAAACCGGTCTATTCCGAGTTTAGCAAGAATCTCTTTGCCGACGGAATCCGTGTGCATGGTGAGGAATACACGCTCGAGATCTTCTCTCATGCGCCCGTCCAACGAAGACGGGACGACCACGGGAGGAATGCCGTATTTCTGGGATCGCTCAATGATACGGATGTACCGTGCTCGATCAGGGTAACGTCGTCTCAGGTACTCCAAAATCGATCCGTCTACCGTCGCTCCTTCGACGAGTTGTTTGGAGACCATCTGGATGGAATGATCATGACCGTAGGAAAAAAGGGTTTTGCCAAAGAATTCCCGATCCGTCGTTTGCATGAGCCGCAACCGTTCCTTGACGTAATAATAACCGGTGTTGGACAGGGGATCGGTATACGCGAAGCTTTTCCCTCGCAAGTCCGCAAATTTTTGAAACGGAGAATCCCGATGAACGATGATATTTGCCTGATAGAAAGGCTCTCCATTGATGAGAGGCACGACAAGAAGTTTCATGTAATGCCTGGCCGCGCCTTCCACAAAGGCGCCCGAACACACAAAGGCGAGGTCGACTTCCTTTCGTCCAATCGCCTCGTTGGTTTCCTGATAGGTTTTATGCTGGATCAGTCGAACGCCTCGACCCATCTTTTTACCCAGGAATGAAGCGAACTCTTCATAATACACGAAGGTCTCCCTCGGGGACATCATCGCGCCGATGATAATCCGAAGGGTTGGAAGTGTATCGGTCATCGAAAGGTTGGAAACCGTTTGCTTTGAAAAATCGATGAGCACGGGCCGGGGATCTGCGGAACCGCATGTCACCAAGAAAATCATGCACAATACACCAGCGAAACGATAAAAAAGATGGAAAAACAGGCAAACGATGTTCACTGGCGACCTGACGCCTCGCGTATCGTAATAGAGTCAGGATAGGAAACCTCTGCCAATCATTCAACATCGCGTTTCGCCGTGACGTTGATCCCTCGTGTCGATTGCCAATACGATCGGCAATCAGGACGGACACATGCCGATGGAACCGGGTTTCCACCGGCCGACAGCAGGTAGCCCGGATAGATTTCAGTTCAAGAAGGATATGCCGTGAAAAAAACGTCGATCCGGTAGAAGATTTCCGATTCACCGGAGCGTTTTACCTGCATTAAAAATACGTCGCCAGGCAAACGGCGCGAAAAAATCAGCATTTCTAGGTCATGCTGTTTGACCTCGTACTCAGGAAGCGACGAGCGCAGACGATGGGCATATTCCGTAAACGGCACGGTCGATTGGAGCTGCCACGAGGCGTGAACGCTCATTTCTTTTTTCAGAAAAAATATGCTGCTGGCAAATGTGACGCCGTCCGGAGCCGACAGCTTGTGAACCCGGGTGATTTCATCTTCCACCGTCTGCTTGCAGCCCGCCATTAAAACCATCGAGATGAACGCTGCCCGGAATCTAAACATGGGTTGTCATTCGAACCGTTGTGTTGTACCCCGGGATGTCATGTATTGGCATGAACCCGCAGGAATTCGACCACTGCGTTTTCTATTTGATCCCGCACCATTCGAGTATGCTGAATCTTTTCGTCGCGCGTTCCCTTGAACGATGAAGGATCCGGAAAAGACCATCGCCGCCGTTCGACGACTCCCGGAAATATGGGGCATTTCTCAGCGCTCGCTTCATCGCAGACGGTGATGAGGTAATGATAATGTCTTCCCTGCTTTACAAATTCGAAAACGTCATTCGTCGTTTTAGTGGAAATGTCGATCCCTTTTTCGCGCATGACCTCGACAACAACGGGATTAAGAACGCCGGGCTCAAGTCCGGCGCTTTCAGCAATAAATCCTGACGTTCTGCCGAGGGCGTTCAAAAATGCTTCAGCCATCTGACTTCGCGCGCTATTGTGAATACAAACAAACAGTATTTTCGTTTCGTTTTTCAAGTTAAAAAAGTGACCTATATTGTTCCATTCACGACGAAGCAAAAAAGGGCCCTTTCGGGCCCCTCTGCGTGGAAACCATGAAACCCCTGTTAGGAGTTCATGCATCTCTCTTGGGGAGAGAATTTTATCCGACATGGTGCTTATCACCGTCATTGAACATGGACCGACATAGCCTGTTTAGTCGCGATAGCTTAAAAATTTATATTCGCCGTTTCGCTCGACGATGGAACCGCAAAATTGTAACTCATGCAGGTTCCCATCGTTGTCTTTTGCAACGATGACGCTCTGGCTGTACAGCTTGAAGCCGGAATATTCTTCCGTCTTTTCCTGAAAGTAGATCGTTTCGAAACGGTATGCATTTCCGCCGTACTGACTGAGCGCCCGGCGAGCTCCCTTTTCACTTTTCTGGTCCAGGTTTCCCCAGGCAAAGCTGAAGGGGACGTTCATCTTGGGATCGCTTGCAGGGAATTCCGGCCAGAGATATTTTTTGAATTCCCGTTCATTGATGCGCAATTTCAACAAAGCTTCCGGATCATTGCTTTCCACGGCCTCAAGAACTTCCTCAGCGAGGTTTTGAATGCTGCTTTCAGAGAATTTCAGTTCGCGTTTACCGCAGGACGCCAAAAGTCCGGCGAGAATTGCTATCCACAACATGTTTTTCATTTTTTCCACGCGTTTTAATTCCAAAGAGAGAATGTGGGTCGATTTCTCGACCCACATCCGAATATGAAATGCTAATTCAGAGCCCAGATGGTCCAGTTGGCCAACCAGTTCGTCGTATTGAATGCACCGATGTACGTTGCACTGACATCGAAAAAGCCGTCCGCAGGAGGCGTACCGCCGGTGACGACCGCCGTCGGACGCGGGTCGGGCATCGTCCCGTTCATGGGGTTCGCGTTGCCAGCCGTGTTTACACTCGTAAAGCCCGGGTCCTGCACGCGGATGTTCCATCCGCTGATGACCGTTCTCAGATCAAGCGTATCATAATTCGTCGACTTGAAAGCCGTCTGATAGATATGCTTGGTCAGGGATCCACCCTTCATGTTATTCCACATGATGATGTTTTTCGCCGTCGCGGTTTGATTGACTGCATTGAGGCTGTCGCCGCCTGCCGGATTGGAACCGTCGAACACGAGACCGTAGCGATTGAAGTACGCGACGATACCGTTATTGGCGTCGTACTGTGTGTTGCGGCGCCAGTACATGCCCTCGCTATTATCATCGTTGTTCTTGTCATCCACATCGTTGGCGCCGACAAAGGTGAAGTTCCAGATGGTCGGTTTGGAAATGGGCGTATTGGAGCTGCCGCTGCCGTCGTTGTCCGCTTCCATTCCACGGTTGGCCAGGCTCTTGTCCTGAATGCCGAAGAAGTACTGGATCTTGCCCTGATAGCCGAAATCCGTATCCAGCATGTCATCGTCCACGCCGCTAACCACGACGTATTTGCAGTTGACCTTGCCGCCGAAGAACTCGACGCCGTCGTCCGCGATGAAATGCGCCTGGATGTGATCGACAACCGTACCGGAACCGATCGCGTTGAAAGTGAAGCCGTTCACTTCATTGTCCGGAGTGACTTTGGTGCCGCCGAATTCGACGCGTACGTACTGCAGTACGCCGCTTGTATCGGTATCAAGGGCAGCGGAGATACCGGAAATACCGCCCCATCCGTAAGCGCCCGTATTACCTTCGCCAACGCCCTGTTTCGAGGTCGGATTCAAGTCGGCGATGCCGTTGAGGATAATTCCGCCCCAGTCGCCGCGTGCGCGAGTACCGGCGGGTTTTTTACTCGTGAAAACGATCGGATTTTGCTCTGTTCCAGTCGCGATAATCTGACCGCTAGCCTTCGAAGCTCCCGTTCCGCTTGCGCGAAGTGTAATGATGGCTGATCCCGGCTCGCCTTCGATTCGAGTACCGGCAGGGATGAAAAGTTTCGAACCGGCCGTAATCTGATAGAATCCCTGAAGTGTGTAGACCGTGTTGGCTTTCAGCGTTCGAGTACCGATCAAGTTCCCGGACAGAATCGCCATTTCGACCAACGTGAAATTCTCAGTCGAATTTGCATCGGCGGTCACGGTAACCTGCGCGCTGTCGGAAAGGAAGTCCTGCTTTGTCGCAACAACAGTGTAGGTTCCGACCACGACATCCGAAAAGCTGTAGTTGCCAGTCGTATTCGTGTTGGTCACGCGACCGAGTTCGACGATCTTGACTTCTGCCTGATCGACGGGCGCTCCGTCAGCCGTGACCGTACCACTGACCGAGCCGACTTGCTCGGACGTCAACGTAGCAGTTAGATTACCAACCGTCACGTTCGGATCGTTTTCCGCCACGGTCACATTCGACGTGAAGGTCACGATCGTCGATCCCGAAAACGTCAACGTGTAGCTTCCGGGCTCAATTTCGGTCAGGGTAAACACGCCGTCTGCGCCGGTCGTGTCGGTCTTGGCCGGTGTCGTATTGATCGATACGGCGACGCCGGCGATCGGTGCATTGGAACTGTTACGGACAGTTCCGGTTACCGTCGAACCCGTGGGTCCGTCGTCATCATCGTCGCTGCAACCCACGATAGAGATCGAGAATGCGGCGATAGCGAGTACTGCGTAACGCGACAGCAGTCTCAGTTTGGCTGGTGTAGTCATTAAATTCCTCCGTTTATTATGGGTATTGCGTCACATCTTAGTAAAGGAGCGTTGTGAATTCATTGCAGCCGCGTTACAATCGTGTTAAAGCTTACAGATCGTAGGACAAACCGAGCGATACACTGCGTCCGGGTTTGTACGCGTTGGTCGTCCAGTCGCCCATGGAGAACACGGTTTTACCGTCAAGCAAATTTTTTACTGCGGCCTTGACCTTCATGTGCTCACCCAGCTTCTGCGTGACCGTCAGATCGAGCTGGTGGAAGGGTTCCTCGTACGTGTCGTCGTAGACGTTCTCTCCCTGCGCATTCAACGCACGCGTCCCGATCTCGCTGAGCCGTTCACCGAAGACGTTATACAGGACGTTGACATCCGTTCTCGTTTCGGGATTCGTGTAGTTCAAACCGATATTGACGATAAAAGGCGATTGTCCCTGCATGGGCCGCGAACGGTGCGCAAGGCCGTCGGCGTTGAAGATCGTCGGACCGTTGCTGCCCAGAACGTAAACTTTGATGGCGTCGTTCTGCCGGACGCGCGATCGAATAAAAGACACGTTCATGTTGGCGCTGAATCGACTGAAGAACTCGCCCAGAAAATCAAAACCTTTGCGGGCTTCCAGTTCGAGGCCGACATTCTGAGCATCGTCACCGTTGACGGGAGTCGGATCGCCGGCCTGATTGCCCGGATTGGGAAGCAGGAAGCGTTCGATCGGGTTTTTGAAATGCTTGTAAAACAAGCTCACGGCAAGCACTTCACCGGGACGTGTATAATATTCCCATCGCAGATCGAAATTTGAAATATCCGTCGACACCAGAAATGGGTTACCGTAGGTGCTCCGACGGTAATCGTCGTATCGGAACGGTGCGAGATCGCGGAACTGCGGCCGCGCTTTCGTCCGGCTGAATCCGAAACGCAGGTTCATCTCCGGCTGGAGGTTGTACACCAGATTGACAGCCGGAAAGAAATCGTGATCGGTAAAATCGGGGGAGAGCGTCTCGTCCGTCGTTCCGGCCGGGTCAAATGTTTTCAACTTGAGGTCAAACGACTCATACCGACCGCCGCCGATGAAACGGAACCGATCGGCGATGGGGAAGTTGAGCATGACGTAACCGGCGTACGTATTCTCGTCGGCATCGTAACGGTCATTCGGCTGGGTGTCGTCGAAAAATGTCATCAGTCCGCTGGCAATATTCTCCGAAGTAAAAAGATTCTCGGGACTGTTGGCCTTGATCGATTCGTCGATGTTGGCATACGAATATCGGAAAGCGTCGAATTCACGGGTTTTCACCTTGACCAAGCTTCCCACTTTGACCTTGCTGCCCCGTAACCACTGATCGGTGGGAAGG
>CAYZJB010000038.1:0-36080 GCA_964478735.1 uncultured Bacteroidota bacterium
ATCTCGCTAAACCTATGTCTCAATCTGTGAAAAATTTCGGGGGTTGCCTGGAAAAGATACATATTGACAAGGTATGGTTGGGCGTATATATTAGGCCCTCTTTTGGATCTTTGACATAGCATCTTATCAAGAGCGGCTGAGTGACAGGCACAGCGAAGCCGCAGCAACCGTCCCGACTTGTCGGGAGTCGTGGTGCTAATTCCTGTCCCGGAAAAATTCGGGAGAAGATGAGATAAGCAGTTTGTTTACCTCTTCTTTAACGCGAAGAGGTTTTTTTTTGATTACATCTATTCATTAAATAAGGAGTTCAACCCATGTCCCGATTTCTTTTCACTTCGGAATCCGTTTCGGAAGGTCATCCGGATAAAATTGCGGACCAGATCAGCGATGCCGTGCTTGACGCCATGCTCAAGGAGGATCCCTCCAGCCGAGTCGCCGTCGAAACGCTGGTCACGACCGGTCTCGCGATGGTCAGCGGTGAGGTGACCACGTCCGCCTATGTGGATATTCAGGATATCGTTCGCAGCACGATTCGCAATATCGGTTATACCAAGGACGCGTACCGTTTCGATTCGGACTCCTGCGGCGTGATTTCCACTATCCATCAGCAATCGCCGGATATCGCGATGGGCGTCGATACGGGCGGAGCCGGCGATCAGGGCATGATGTTCGGTTATGCCTGCAACCAGACGCCGGAACTGATGCCGATGACGATCTCGTTTGCGCATAAACTGGTCAAGCGTCTTGCAGATATTCGCAAACACGGCACGGACATGCCTTATCTGCGGCCGGACGCGAAATCGCAGGTGACCATTGAATACGATTCACATAAAAAACCCGCTCGGGTTCATACCGTCGTGGTTTCGACGCAACACGATCCCGATGCCACTCAGCAACGCATCAAACACGACGTCATCGAACATGTGATCCAACACGTCATCCCGGCCGACCTGCTGGACGATAAGACCGTCTACCACGTCAATCCGACCGGACGATTCGAGATCGGCGGTCCGCATGGCGACACGGGATTGACCGGCCGTAAAATCATCGTCGATACGTACGGCGGATGGGGCGCCCACGGCGGTGGCGCTTTTTCCGGCAAAGATCCGACAAAGGTCGACCGCAGCGCCGCGTATGCCGCGCGTCATATTGCAAAAAATATCGTCGCGGCCGAACTGGCAAACGAATGTCTAGTTCAGCTGGCGTATGCAATCGGCGTGGCTCAACCCGTGTCGGTTTTTGTCAACACCTTCGGTACCGGCAAAATTGCCGATCCTAAAATCGGCGAGACGATCCAGAAAAACGTCGATCTCACGCCGGCGGGCATCATTCGCCGATTCAATTTACGGCGGCCGATCTTTTTTCCGACGGCAGCCTACGGACACTTCGGACGCCCGGAATTCGACTGGGAAAAGCTCGATCTGGTCGAGACGTTAAGAAAAGAAATCAAATGAATTTAAAAGGCTGCCGACGGCAGCCTTTTTTATGCTGCTCATCATCGACAATTTCGACAGCTTTACCTACAATCTGTACCAGCTCGCATCGACGATCGCACAGACCGCATTTCCGAATCTTGACGTCATCGTCCGTCGATGCGACGAAATAACGCTTCAGGATATCCGGCACATGAATCCAAGTCATATCATGTTATCGCCCGGTCCCGGTCGCCCAGCGGACGCACGATTGTCGTGTGACGTGATACGGCATTTCATGTCGGAGAAACCGATTCTCGGCGTCTGTCTCGGGCATCAGTGTCTGGCTGAAGTTATGGGGGGAGAGGTCATTGAAAGTCCGGTTCCAGTACATGGTAAAAACAGCGAGATTTACCATGATGGCAGAGGAGTCTTTCATGGGATTCCATCGCCCTTTCGTGCTATTCGTTATCATTCCCTGACCGTGTCCGAGTCATCCCTGAAAGGAAGCATTGAAGTTACAGCGCGGACAAGGGACGGAGAAGTCATGGGTCTGCGACTTTCAGATTCGCCGGTCGAAAGCGTTCAATTTCATCCGGAATCCATACTGACCGACCACGGTGCAACCGTCATGTCTAACTTTCTGAGGTTTGGATGCACGTCGTCGTCGTGACGAATTTACCAACGCCCTACCGGATTCCGCTGTTCAATGCCCTGTCGAAACGGCTTGCAGCACGGGACTGGCGTCTCACGGTCGTCTTCCTGGTCCGCGGATATGCACGTCGAAAATGGGACGTGGATGTGAAAAATCTGGAATTCGACCACGAGTTTGTCGAAGGCCGACACGCCGTTGTTGGAGAGGCATTGGTTGCTT
Source organism: uncultured Bacteroidota bacterium (assembly GCA_964478735.1). Taxonomy (GTDB): domain Bacteria; phylum CLD3; class CLD3; order SB21; family SB21; genus CAYZJB01. Next base: position 2,287 of record CAYZJB010000038.1, read on the forward strand.
TTTCTCCGGCCTTGTTTCATTCGTTACGACGCCTTCGTCCGGACGCTGTCATTGTCGGGAGCATGGGCTTTCCGGCGCTGTGGACGGCGTTATACTCGGTCTTGTATTCCAAACCTTTCGTTCTCTGGTCGGGAGAGACACGGATCCAGGCGATCCGACGGAAAGATTATTTCGGTGTGCGGCGTATCGTCAGACGGTTTCTGGTTCGACTGGCTTCGGCCGGATTGGCTTACGGCAGTGAGGCGCGTGACTTCCTGACTGAACTGGGTATGTCCGTCGAGCGGATCGATATCGCGATCAATACCGTGGATACAAATTTTTTTTTAACGTCAGTAACGAACCGACCGACGCACGAAAACGTACGTTTCCTTTATGTCGGTCACTTTACACGCCTCAAAGGTCTTACCGCCCTGTTAGAAGCCTATTCGAAACTCAACTCCGGACGTGTCGAACTTCATCTCGTAGGAGAAGGAGAGGAAGAACAGCGATTACGGGAAATGGTGAGAAATAAGAACCTTTACAACGTTACCTTTTGGGGATTTCGGCAACAAGAAGAACTGACCCGCCTGTACGCACAGGGGGATGTGTTTGTATTTCCGTCTTATTACGACGTCTGGGGCCTTGTCTGTGTCGAGGCGATGGCATGTGGGTTACCCGTTCTGGGTTCGCGGCATGCGGGATGTACACGAGATGTCATTCAGGATGGAAAGAATGGATTTACAATCGATCCGGACAATGTGGAGGACATGGTCGATAAAATGCAGTTTTTTCTCACGTACCCTCATTTGCTGCCGGAATTCCAAAAAATGGCGCGCGAAACGGTTGTGAACAAACTTTCGATCGACCGGTGTGTCGAAGGATTTGAGACGAGCCTCAACAAAATCGTTAGAGGGTAATCTTCCAGTTTTTCAATTCGTCGAGCATTTTATAGTTCGTCATGTCGATGTGGATTGGAGTAATGGAAATCCGGTTCCGGGCAACCGCCACATCGTCGACGTCGTCTTCCGTATCGAGGCTCATTTTTTTACCTGCCAGCCAGTAATACTCGCGATGGCTGAGGTCCATCCGCTTTTCAAAATATTCTTCATAACGCCCTTTCCCAAGCCGCGTGATTTCGACGCCCGTGATCACGTTGCGAGGCACGGCAGGGATATTGACGTTTAGCAGGGTATCGGCAGGTAGGCCTTTGTCGAGCACCATTCGTGCAAGTTTTGCCGTAAATTCCGCGGCGAACGAAACGTCCGCTTTGAGGTCGAAGCTCATCAACGACGACGCAATGGCCGGAATGCCGAGGATAATTCCTTCCGTGGCCGCGGAAACGGTGCCTGAATACAGAATATTCGTAGCGGTATTGGGACCATGGTTGATGCCGGAGACGACGAGATCGGGTTTTTTTCGCATAATATGCGACGCGGCGATTTTGACGCAGTCGGCGGGCGTTCCATCGATGGCATAACCGTGGAATTTGTCCGGACGCACATATTCGATGACGCGAAGGGGGTTATGGATGGTAATGGCGTGACCGACGGCGCTTCGTTCGATATGAGGAGCAACGACGGTGACGTCACCTAATTTTTTAAGTTCCACGTACAGGGCAAAGAGTCCTTTCGAATCGATGCCGTCGTCGTTGGTCAGGAGGATGTGTTTGTGTGAATTCATGAGGGTATAAAAAACTCCGTTATTTGTGGGTGTGCGTTTCGAAAGCCGACAGAAGCGAATGAAGAGTGGTCTTGAGATTTTTACGGGAGACGATCATGTCGACAAAGCCGTGGTCGAGAAGAAATTCCGCTCTTTGAAATCCTTCCGGAAGGTCCTTGCCGGTCGCTTCTTTGACCACGCGCGGTCCGGCAAATCCGATGAGCGCGCCGGGTTCGGCCAGGATCACGTCGCCCAGCATCGCGTAACTGGCGGTGACGCCGCCGGTCGTCGGGTCCGTCAGAACGGAAATGAACGGCAATTTTTGCTCGTGCATCAACGCGAGTTTGGTGCTTGTTTTGGCCATCTGCATCAGCGACAGAGCGCCTTCCATCATACGGGCGCCGCCGGAAGCCGAAACGATGATCAAGGGCAGCCGCTCATTGAGCGCCCGGCCGATCGTACGGCTGATCTTTTCGCCGACCACCGAGCCCATGGAACCGCCGATGAAGCCGAATTCCATGACCGCGGCCGCGACCCGGCGACCATTGATCTGTCCGATGCCGGTCTGGACGGCGTCCCGGAGTCCCGTTTTCGACACCGTCGTTCGAATCCGGTCGGAATATTTTTTGGTGTCGGTAAACTGAAGCGGATCAACCGAAATCATGTTGGCATCGATCTGCTCGAACGTGTTTTCATCAAAGATGATCTGGATGTATGTTTTTGCGAAGACCCTAAAATGAAAACCGCATTTCGGGCATACGTGCAGGTTGTCTTCAAGATCTTTTTTATAAAGAATTTCAGAGCACTGGTCGCATTTCACCCATACGTTGGGCAATTCTTTTTTGCTGGTGCTGGAAATCCCGTCTTTCGAGCGTTGGAACCAGTTCATCGCGCTCCGGCCGATAGATCCAGATTCATCAGGACCGCGTCTTCCGTTCTCAAAAAACCATCCCGGTAATAATGTTTTCGAATGCCGACTTTGTGAAAACCCGATTGTTCGTACAGCGCAATCGCCGAACGGTTTGATTTACGAACTTCCAGCATCATTTTCACGCAATTTCTTTCCCGGGCGATTTCGATGGTCCGCCCCATGAGCGCGCGTCCGATACCCTTCCGCCGCCATTCCGGATCGACGGCAATATTCGCGAGATGACATTCATCCAAAATAATCCAGAGGAAAGCGTAGGCGATCAACCGGCCGTTGCATTCGGCGCCGACGGGCAACGTCAGGTCCCGGTTGTTGAATTCGTCTTCAAACTGCCGCCGGCTCCATGGCGTTTCAAAAGACGAATGTTCGATCCGTACAATGGCGTCGATGTCGCCTATCGAAAGTTCCCTGAATTGCAGCGGATCGATCACATCACACCTTGAAAAGCCTGAACGTACAACGGCACCAGCGAAGCGACGTTATCCGATTCGCCGCGGGACAGGCGACCGAAGGCCAGCTTTCCGACCATGCGGGCGTCGGGATACGCACGGGTTTCATCGAGCACGGTTATGATCGACGATAGATCGGAAGGCAATCGAGCGAAAATCCATTCGGGACGGTCCGCTGCAATCGTCAAGGGACCCGTGATCCGTCCGAGCAGGGACGTGACCGAGATGACGCAACAGTCGCGAACGGCCTGCTTTTTCGTAAATTCCGTCCAGTAAAAATGGTCTTTTTTTGCAGTATGAGTTACCCAGAGCCGATCCAACGGCGGCAGCATTTCCGCTACGGCCTGATGTGTAGGAATTCCGAGAATCGGAACGTCCAGCGCCAGGGCCAATCCTTTGGCTGCGGACAGGCCGACACGCAGGCCGGTAAAAGAGCCGGGACCGATGGAAATGGCAACGGCATCGATTTTTTGTCGCGACAGGGTCGACGCTGCCAGTGCCTCTTCGATCAAAGGGATTAGTTTTTCCGAGTGAGCGTTTCGCTCGATCCATGTCGCCTGAGCGAGGGGCTCATCTCCTTTTACTACAGCGACGTCACACCGGCTACCGGAGGTATCGAGTGCGAGAATAATCGGAGGTGTCATGGCATGGCAGGAATATGATGCTCAACGCCGATGAGCCGTTTATCGCCGTCGACGCGGATCCGGATGGTCCAGCAGGAGTCGGGCAGATGCGACGCGACGTGTTCGCTCCACTCGATCAGGGCGATACCCTCGGGATCGCTGAGAAACTCGTCGATGCCGAGTTCCCGCAGGTTCGGTTCGCCCTCCACGCGATAAAAATCGAAATGGCGGACGACGAACGACCGTCCCTGAAACGATCCGTGATGTTCGTTCATGATAATAAACGTGGGACTGCTCGTATGCTCGATTCCGAACGCCCGGCAGATGCCGCGGATTAGGGTCGTCTTTCCCGATCCCACGGGGCCAAACAGGGCGACGACGTCTCCCGGCGAAAATTGTTCCGCGAGTCGTATACCGAATTGAAGGGTTTCCTCTTCCGAGCGGCTGACCAGCGAGAGCGGGTTGGATTTCATGCCTTGAGTTTTTGCGCGGCCGCCCGATCCAGGTACCACGTGAGTTTGCCTGATACGGGCCGCACGCGTTGTGCAGGAAGATCACCGTCGATCCCGACGACCTGCTCGCAGATATCGGCTTTGTTGGATCCGGACACGAGGAAGAAGACGTTTCGGGCGTGATTGATGGTCGGAAGGGTCATGGTGATGCGATGCATTTTCAGTTTTCGAACGAAATTATCCATGACGATTCGGTTGTTTTCATTCGTTGCGTCCGTGTCGGGGAATATGGAAGCGGTATGGCCGTCGTCTCCCAAACCGAGCAAAACGAGATCGAATTCCGGAAATTCAGCGTCGTCGATTTCAAAAAAATCCCGGATCTCGTCTTCCGCCGTCTGGGCCGCGAGCAAGGCGTCTTCTTCAGCCTGAACGCGGTGAACGTTGTCGGGCGGGATGGAAATTTTTGAAATCATGGCTTCATACGCCATGCGGTAATTGCTGTCCGGATGCGTCTTGATCACACACCGCTCGTCGCCCCAGAAGAGGTGAACGGCATTCCACGGCAGCTGATCCCGGTAGGGAGGCTCTGCAAGCAGCTGATATACTCCTCGTGGGGTGGAACCGCCGGAAAGTACGAGTGAGAATTTTCCGGAGGTGTTAATGGCCGCATTTCCGATTCCGATAATAGCATCCGCAACGGCACGATGAAGCTGTTCCGGCGTGTCATGGACGTGGATCAACGGTTTCATAATTTCTCCCGTAGGCGGTGAATGGTTCAGGTTAGCCAGAAAGTGAAAAAGATTCAAAGGAAAAGCACAAAAACATGGTGAAACAGTGCCTCGAAGTGTATATTTTCTACCCATTCATGAGGTTTTAATGTCCATTCCCGACGTCGTTGAAAAAGCGAAACGGACGATCCTGAAAGTCAGCCACGAACGTGGTTCGGGTACCGGCGTGATCGTGGATAAACGCGGATTGGTTGTGACCAACCGCCACGTCGTTGCGCTGGAGTCGTATGTGGAACTGCGCGACGTCGATGACCGCGTGTATGTCGGGCAGGTGATTTTATCGGATGCGGACGTTGATTATGCTTTTCTGCTCACGCCGCCGTGGGAGGTCGAACCGCTTCGGTTTCGCATGATGGAGGAAGTCCGTGAAGGAGAAACCGTCATCGCGATCGGTCATCCGCTGGGATACAGCTATACGGTCTCGAAGGGCATCGTCAGTTCTAAAACGCGCCATGAACGAAACATCGACTACATACAGACGGATACGAGCATCAATCCGGGAAACTCCGGAGGCCCTTTACTCAACGAAAACGGCGAAATCATCGGGATCAACACGTGGATAAGGTCCGATGGTCAAAACCTCGGTTTTGCCATTCCGACGGATTATGTCAAACGGGCGATGGCGCGCCTCAACGTCGATTTCAACGGACTCGAAAAAGGGTATTATTGCAACGTGTGTGGATTTTTGAATTTCAAACTGCTTGAAACGCCGGTGCAAAAATACTGCGTCAATTGCGGCGCGTCCGTGGTGTATAAGGCCAAACCTCATCTGTCGACCGGCCCGACCCCAACGGGTACGTCGACCGCGACGAAAATCCAGGACGTGACCTGTTCATGCTGCCACGCAATCCATCCGAGCATCCATAAATATTGTCCGACCTGCGGTGCAACGTTGAAACGGTAAGAGGTTCGTTTACAAGCGTTTATGTTAACCCGAATCGAAATTAAGAACTTTAAGCGTTTTGACCATGTTACTTTGGAGTTGAATAAGAATGTCGTCTTGATCGGGCCCAACAACTCCGGAAAATCCACCGCACTGCAAGCCCTGGCATTGTGGGAGATCGGTTTACGAAAGTGGCTTTCCAAAAAAAAAGGTAATAAACCTGACCAGGAACGCCCAGGCGTTGCGATCAACCGAAATGACCTTGTTGCGCTACCGGTACCCAATGCCAAACTGCTCTGGCGGCATCTGCATGTACGTGAGAGTAAAAAAGAGAACGGGGAATCCGGAACATCCAATGTGAGAATACAGATTGTCGTCGATGGAGTTACGCAGGGTCAAACCTGGTCTTGTGGATTGGAGTTTGACTACGCCAATGAAGAAGCCTTTCATTGCAGACCTTTACGACTGAGGGAAGACAAAGGTTCTGGAAGAATGGAGGTACCGAGAATAGCGGAAGATACGAGAATATCATTTCTGCCTCCCATGTCGGGCCTCGCTTCCATCGAACCTAAGCTGGAGCCTGGTCGAATCAACGTGCTTCTTGGGGAAGGTCAAACGGCTCAGGTCTTGCGAAACCTCTGTTATTTGCTTTACTCCAATTCAGGTCAAGACAAGAAATGGGATGACCTGACTCGAAGGATTCAGGACCTTTTTGGAGTCAAACTGCTACCACCCGAATATGTGGTTCAGCGTGGCGAAATTATAATGGAATATTCAGAATACGATAGTATTCTGGACCTTTCATCGGCGGGGCGCGGCCTCCAACAAACCGTACTCTTATTAGCCTATCTCTATGCCAACCCCAACAGTGTACTTTTACTGGATGAACCCGATGCGCACCTGGAGATTCTTCGACAAAAACAAATCTACGACATCCTTACAGATTGTGCCCGACAACAAAACTCTCAGATCATTGCGGCCAGTCACTCCGAAGTTATACTAAACGAGGCAACCGGACGCGATACGGTGATCGCATTTATTGGTAAACCTCATGTGATCGATTCGCAGAATAGTCAACTCATCAAGTCACTTACTCAAATAGGATTCGAGGATTACTACAAAGCAGAAACCAAAGGATGGGTGTTGTACGTTGAGGGCCCGTCCGACCTTGCCATGCTGAGATCCTGGGCTAAGAAACTGGGTCATCCGTCGGCCTCGCTTTTGGAGGATGTCTTTGTCGTGTATGTTACGACCAATCTTCCGTCCAAAGCCCGTGATCACTTTTATGGAATTCGTGAAGCCAAGAACGATCTGGTTGGAATTGCCATATTTGATAGGTTGGATAAAGAGCTCCAATCTGGAGCGCTCATAGAAACGATGTGGCAAAAAAGGGAAATCGAAAACTATCTTTGCTTTCCCGAGACATTTATCGCGTTTGCCGCACATGATCTGCCGGATGACCTTTTTGGCAGGGCGGAAGCAGATAAACGCAAGGAGCTGATGAATAAAATCTTAACAGAAGTCGAAACGGCGTTAGAAGTTCTAGGTAAAAACCCTTGGTCCGACGACACGAAAGTGTCGGATGAATTTCTAGACCCCGTTTTTAGAAAGTATTTTGAGGAACTCGGAATCCCGAATCTGATGCGGAAGAGCAGCTACCATTTGCTGGCCGAGTTTGTTCCCACCGAAAAAATTGATAAGGAAATCGGTGAAAAGCTTGATCGGATTGCGGCAGTGGCGGCAAAATCAAGACCTAGAACATGAAATCGGTTTACATCGTCGGCGCCGTTCGTACGGCCATCGGTAAACTGGGCGGCGCGCTGGCATCCATCCGGGCGGCAGAACTGGGGACGTTTGCCGCTCAAGCCGCGATCGCGAGTGCGGGTTTATCGGCCGACATGATCGATGAAACGATTTTCGGATGTGCCCGTCAGGCGGCGTGGATCCCAATATCGCCCGGCAAATCGCCCAGCGCAGCGGTATCCCCGACTCCCGTACGGCGTACACGGTCAATAAAGCATGCGGTTCCGGTCTCAAAGCGATCATCAACGGTTTTACGTCGATCGTCATGGGCGACAATGGTGTCGTCCTCACCGGCGGCGAGCATGAACCATATACCGTACCTCCTGATGCAAACAGGGTGGGGCTATCGATGGGACACACTGAAATTATTGACGGCAATCATCAGGACGGTTATTTCTGTCCGATGGCCGGGAAGCTGATGGGCGCGACGGCGGAAGATCTTGCAAAAAAATTATCCATCTCGCGCGATGAACAGATGCGTATGCATTGGAATCGCAGCGTTGCGCCGAGGTGGCAATCACGTCGGGCTTTTTTAAAAATGAAATCATTCCGGTGACGGTCCGTTCCAAAAAAGGCGACGTTGTTTTCGATACGGATGAACACCCACGGTTTGGAACAACGATTGAAGATTTGAAAAAACTCAAACCGGTTTTTGATAAAAACGGTACCATTACGGCCGGTAGGTCGTCCGGCGTAACCGACGGAGCGTCGGCGCTTGTACTGATCGGTGAAGACAAAGTTCGAGAATACAACCTGAAGCCCTTGGCCCGGATTGTAGCGTATACGTCGGCCGGTGTCGACCCTCGTGAGATGGGGCGTGGACCCGTGCCGGCCGTCCAAAAATTGCTGAAAAAAACCGGGAAGCGCTTGGACGACATTGATCGGATCGAGGTGAATGAAGCGTTTGCGGCTCAGGTGCTAGCGTGTGACCGGGAATTGCATTTCGATCGGGAGCGACTCAACATCAACGGTAGGGCGATTGCCCTGGGCCATCCGACGGGCTGTACGGGAGCGCGCATCACGACGACGCGGGTTCATGCACTGATCCGGCGCTGCAGGCCGCTCGGCCTGGCACGCTTTTCATCAGCGGAGGACTGGCTTTGATGGTGGAATGCACCGCACGTGGGTAAGGTTGTTGCGATCATCCAGTCGAATTATATTCCGTGGAAGGGATATTTTGATTTGATCCGCCGTGCCGACGATTTCGTCATTTACGATCAGGTTCAATACACAAAAAACGACTGGAGAAATCGAAACCGACTCAAAACCGTAAATGGGACTATCTGGCTGACCATTCCGGTTCGTCACGTCCATCTCGATCAGAGGATCATGGATACGCACACGGCGGACTCGACGTGGAGAATGAAACATTGGAAGACGATTCGACAAGCGTACGCGAAAACTCCGTTCTTCCCGACATATGCCGACGAACTCGAACGGTTGTATCTTGAAGAAACGGAAACCAATTTGAGCCGGATCAATCAAACGTTTATCGAAACCATCGCCCGATGGCTCCGATTGACCACAATCATTCACGCACCGGGAGCGTTTGAACTGTCGTCGGAAGACCGAACGGAGCGTCTCGTCGATATTTGTAGCCGGCTCGGCGCGGCGGAATATTTATCCGGTCCGTCGGCAAAAGATTACCTCGATGTCGACCGGTTTAAGCAAAAAGGAATTTCCGTACGGTGGATGAATTACGACGGTTATCCGATATACTCTCAGCCGCATGGGGCATTCGATCATTACGTCAGTATTTTGGATTTGCTCTTTTGTACGGGCCCCCGTGCCGCGGATTATTTTAAGGATTGAGTGACGTGCAAAATTGCCAGTACAGCGTAGTCATTCCTGTGTACAGTGGTGCCGGAACCCTCGAAGAATTGACCCTGCGGTTGCATATGTTTTTTACTTCAAGGAATTTAACGTACGAAATCGTTTTTGTTCACGATTGCGGACCGGACCGCTCATGGGATGTCATTACCCATCTTAAATCGGCATCGGGTGCACGCATCACGGCGGTACAGTTGACGCGCAATTTTGGACAACATAACGCAACCATCTGCGGGTTTATGTACGCGCAGGGGCAATTTGTGATTACGATGGACGAAGATTTGCAGCATTTTCCGGAAGAAATCATCAAACTCATCGACCGCCAGCGGGAAACTCAGGCCGACGTGGTTTACGGTCGCTACGTCAACGCACAACATTCTTTTTTCAGAAACGTGACGTCGAACCTGTTAAAAGCCATGCTTCGTTTTGGAATTCCCCGGCTTCATCCGGACTACACGTCGTTCCGCCTTTTGCGAAGTGCGATCGCTAAGGAGACGGTCCGGATGGATAACTCGTACACGTTTTTGGACGGATATCTCTCCTGGATAACGGCGGACGTCGTCAGCGTCGATGTGGATCATGCGCGACGAAGTTACGGCCGAAGCGCGTACTCGCTTTCGGCGCTGGTCAACCATTCGATCAACATTTTCGTAACCTTTTCCCTGCTTCCGATCCGCGTGCTCACCGTTCTGTCGTCCGTTTTTCTCTTTGTATCGACCGGGTATGCAATGTATCTGTTGATCCGCCGAATCGTGTTTGCGGACCTCATTCCGGGCTACGCGTCGACAAATGTCATCCTGGGTCTGGGATTCGGCTCCGTGATGTTCGGCATCGGTATTCTCGGAGAATATATTTATCGCATCAACCAAAAAACCACCCGCAGGCCAAACTTTATCGTGCGTCAAAAACTATGAGGAACGGCAAATGACTTTTGTTTCCCCTGAACGAAAAAGATCCTCGATTGCAGGCACGGGCATTCAGTACATACCGGGACATGTCGATCCGTTTATTGACGTCGTGCTGTCGCATTATCTTCATCCCGACGCGCGCGTGCTTGATCTCGGCGGCGGCGGTTTACGTTTCGGGCTCCCTTCGGCCGCGTTGAAGCATCCCACAACAGTCGTCGATCTGGACGCCGACGCGCTCAACGTTACCGATATAATACGTCGTGTTGAAGAAAACGGAAAGATTGCATTTGACCCCGACGTAATTCATAGGTACCTGACGACGGTGTGCGGTGACGTTTTTGAATATTTAGGCGGCGTGGAGGAGTCGTTCGATGTCGTTACGGCGTTTCGGCTGCTTCATTTTTACGATCCCATGCAAGTGTCGAAATTCTTCAAAAGTGTTCACCGCCACACGCGACCCGGGTCCCTGTTCATTTTTTCCGGAACCACGCTGTGGAGCCTTCCCCTGAAACAGGAGAAAAACGTAATTTTTAATAATTCCGAACCTGTTCAGTCTGAATTTCCCTATTACCGCAAATTTGCCGATACCGACGAGGCACGCTCCATCCGTCAAAGTCAAAACCTTGCTTCTATCATCCATTGTTTTGACATCCCACTGGTTCAATCGCTGGCGAAAGAACACAACTTCGAAGTTCTGATGGCCGGTTTTCCAAGTACGGCCATCGTCGAAGGATATGTGCTTCAGCGATTGTCCTAGCCAATCGATTGTCAGCGCTGCAACCTTTTCTTACCCTGCCTGTCCATTAGAATCTGACAAAAATTGCATTCACTTTTTTGTAAGGAGAAATCATGTTGACGTTGCGGTGGTTGTTTGCCATTTCAATTAGCATGGGATCGACGGTTTTTGCCAATGATCCCCGATTACATTTTCACGTTGACGCGTCACGGCTGTCGACGGACTCGTTTTTTGTCGATTTGACGGTTCAGGGACTGTCCCAGGATTCGGCGGTCTTCCAATTTGCCTCGACAGCCCCTGGATCTTACCGGGTACACGACGCGGGCCGATTCGTCACGGATTTTAATGCCGTAGATGGTAACGGCCAGAATCTGACGGTTCGCAAAATCAGCACCAATCAGTTTGCCGTTCTTCAGGCCAAAAAACTCGCACGTCTCTCATATCGCGTCGAAGATACGCGTGATTCGAAAATTCAGGAAAACAAGGTTGGGCCGATGGGCGATACGTCCATCGATTCCGATATTATCGTGGTAAACGGGCAGGTCCTGTTCGGATATTTCAAAGGCCACCAGAAGGCACCGTTGACGGTCACGTACACGATTCCGACCGGATGGATTGTCGGGACGGCAATGCAAAAGGACAAAAATGGTTACCAAGCGTCCTCGTACGACGACCTGGTCGACAGCCCGCTGATGTTTGGTCCCCCATCAAAGTTGACCACGGCATCGCTCAAAGTGGGCGGAGCCGACGTCGTGATCTACTGCTACTCCTCCAACAACATTGCACATGCCGACACGCTGACGCGTCATATGACCGACATGCTCCACGCCGCGGAAGCGTTTATTGGAAAACTGCCCGTGAATCGTTATGTGTTTTTGTACGAATTCACCTCGCAGCCGCTCTTTGCCTATGGGGCCTGGGAACATAACTATTCTTCCTATTACATCTTGCCGGAGGCGATGATTTCGCGCGGGTATCAGCGTGTCGTCAAAACAGCCGCGCACGAGTTCTTTCACATCATCACACCGCTCAACGTTCATAGCGAGATCACGCATCATTTCAATTTTGAAGTGCCCACGCCCTCACGGCATCTCTGGTTGTACGAAGGCTGTACGGAATGGGCGGCCCAAATCATGCAGGTGCGAGGCGGTCTGTCGACGCCGGAAGACTTTCTCGATGAAATGTCGACAAAAATGCGTCAGGATGAAGGATACGATGCAACGGTCAGCCTGGTCGATCTGAGTCTGGGTTCCTATGACCGCCACGGCAAAGAATATGGCAACATCTACGCGAGAGGGGCTCTGGCCAATATGGTGCTGGATATGAAACTGCTTGAACTTTCCAAGGGCACTCTGGGTCTGAGGGAAGTGATTCAGAAACTGACGAAAAAGTACGGTCCCGCCAAACCGTTCGTCGATTCGAATTTTTTCGACGAATTTACAAAGATGACCTACCCGGAAATCGGAGATTTTTTCAAGCGTTATATCGTCGGGGCGGAACGTCTGCCCATTGTGGAGTATGTGGCAAAAGCGGGTTATTCGTATCAGTTGGAAAAGCCGACGGGCGTATTTGTCGGCAACGCCGGCCGTTTTCGCGTCGGTTTTGAAGACGGCAAAGTGGAGGTGACCTTTGCGATTGAAAAAGATTCCGTCACCAATGCACTGGGAATCCAGAAGGGCGACTTCATTTTGAAGTTTCGTGTGAACGATACCGAAGTGAATTCACTGGATCAGAAGATCGAGGGCCTTATTCGATCCGTTCAGCCGGGAGATTCGATAACGTGGACCGTTGAGCGTGACGGAAAAGAATTAGCACTGTCTTGCATTGCAGGCCGACGAGAACTCATGGATCGGCATGCGTTCACGGCTGTCGCGGAGCCGACGAAGGAACAACTCGAGTTTCGACGGTGGTGGCTGACAAATAGATAACCTAAGCCTTTTTTCACCACAGAGTGCACAGAGCTCACCGAACCTTTTAATTCAGAAATTATGTCTCTTTGTGATCTCTGTGTTCTCGGTGGTGGAGATTATCCCATTCCGACGCCCTTGCCCAGGTACACGCGTAGCTTGGGCGGGACGTGTTTTTGTACGAGAGCGGTTTGATATTTCCACATTTCTTCCTGCGGGACGTCTTTCATAAATTTTGTCTCTCCACTTTCGAGAACCGCAATGACTTCGCCGTCGCGATAAAGAGCGCGGTTGGTCGGCAGCGATGCAATCCGCGGGGTCTCGGCCAGGATGCCTTCGAGGTAGATCGGATCGGCGGCGCACAAGCTGACCAGTTTACCGGATTTTTCTTCACGCCGGATCGCACGTAATTGCGTCACGGCTTCCGGCAGCGCAAATTGCTCACCCCACACACCGTCGACGAATCGGCCGCCGCGAATTTCGCCGCGGGCCTCTACCGTGCGGTAAATTTTCACAAGTTCACGCCACGGCGGCGCCAGCGATTCACGGTCGGCCAGGCGGCGAAAGACCACACCGTATCGTCGCAACAGTACGCGTGCAAAAAATTCTACCGGTACATCCGTCGTCTTGAGTTTACGCGGCCGCAGCGGCGACCATCGTCCAGCCTGACTCATGGTAAACGGCGATTCGTGGCGGCGCTCGTTTGTTTTGTATTTCGACGGAACGAGCAACGCGCGCAGCCCGGAAAAACTGTCGGACGTGACCAGGCCGGCGCCGACCAATTCCGCCAGCCCGTCTTCGACCTGTGATTTTAACAATCCGGATGCAGCTACGATGTCGTCGTAAAAACACGCGCCCAACGACTCCAGGGCCTCCAGTACGCGACGTGCTGCGGATGTGAGCGACTCGTGATCGACGGTATTGTCGCTGAGAACCAACCACGATTCGACATTCTGACGGAAGACAAGCGTCATCGGCGAATTTTTTACCGGTGCGCCGCCGCGGCCGGAGCGTTCACGAAAGCGGCCCCAGGAAATTTTTCCGGACAGGCACGCCATGTCGAGCCACTGATGGTCGTAATCGGCGATACGCGACGGCAAAATATTTCCCTCCCACGCAACGGCGGGCGCTTCGCAGCCTTCCAGCAGTTGAACCACGGTTTCGATCGCTGCCGGTCCTTCCAACCGTTGCTCCGGTTCAACGCGGTGCCAGACAAACAGGAACCGCATAAAATCCGATGCGGAAACGGGTTCGATTTCCTTACGCAGTTTGTCGAGCGTCGTGCGGTGAATGCGCGCCAGCAGCCGGCGTTCGCACCATTCTGTCGCCGCGATGCTCGGATGGAACTGGCCGCGGAAGACAAACCCTTCGACTTCGAGAGCGATCAGCGCCTGATCGACCTGTTCGACCGGCAAACCAAGAGACTGCGCAATGACGTCGGAAATGACCGGACCGAGGCCTTCGAGACGCCCGCGGACGATTTCGACCAGCGCTTTTTCGGTTGTCCATTCCTGATCGGCAATTCGTTCCGGCAGTGCGGGACCCTGATAGCAACCGGGCCATATGGCGAGCCATTGAGGCGCCCGTTCCACGGCAATCCACAGTGCCGCCCTTTCGTTGGTGATGCGTGCCACTCGTCGTTCCGTCGTCAATTCTTCCAGCCAGGCGCGATTGAATTTGGACATTTCCTGTACCGTCATGGCGCCGAGCAGCACGAGCGCTTCGTGCAATTCATCCGCATTTCGTGCGTCCGGCCAGGCCTGACGCTGTACTTCTTCGATTGCGTCGGGATCGAGTTGTCCGAACGTTGCGGCTTCCTGGGGATCGACCCAGCGGCGATTGGCAACCGCCCGGGTACGGCGTTCCTCGAGAGGCGCATCGTCCAGAAACGCGTACGGACGCGCGTTTAAAATTTCCTGAGACAATGGCGACGGTTCACGTAAATCACGGGCGAGCATTTCCACCTGACCCGATTCCATTTTCCGCAGCAGATTTTCGAGCCGGTGAACGTCCATCGCCTCGGTCAGGCAATCGTCGATCGTCTGGTTGATCAGCGGGTGGTCCGGCACGTCCCGGTCGCCCGCGATGTTTTCCAGACACGCGAGTTGATCCGGAAAAATCAAGGCGACAAGGTCCTGGGCGGCCATCCGTTGAAGCTGCGGAGGCACGCGTTTGCCATCGCGCCGACGCAGCATGGCCAGCGCGCGGGACGCGTTCCACCGCCATCGAACTTCGAACATCGGCGAATCGAAAACGGCCTGAATCAGGATGTCGCGCACGTTGGAACTGTTGAGATAGGAATAGACTTCATGCAGCGGAAAACTGTGCATCGATCCGAGGGACAGGACGAGAGCGTCTTCCGTGGCGGCGGCCTGGAGTTCGAAATTAAATTTCCGACAAAAACGTTTGCGCAGGCTCAACCCCCACGCGCGATTCATTCGGCTGCCGAACGTGGAATGGATGACAAGATGCATGTCGCCGGCCTCGTCGAAAAAACGCTCCATGACGATTGTTTCCTGCGTCGGCATGGCGCCGAGCGCCGCTTTTCCGGCCGCGAGATAGTTGACGATCTGCTCCGCGGCCGCATCGTCCATGTTCAGATTTTCAGTGCACCACTTGATTGTCCGGGTCTTCCATGACGCATCGCCGTTGGAAAAGTCGTCGCCGAGAAGTTCGGAAATCGTTTTTCGCAGCCGCGACACGGCGACCGACAGTTCGGCCGACCGGCCCGGCGCCTCGCCCAGCCAGAAGGGAATGGACGGCGGAGCCGAACCCGCATCGACGACGCGGACGGATCCGTTTTCGACGCGCGTGATCATCCACGACGAATTACCCAACTGAAAAATATCGCCGACCGAGCTTTCGATCGCGAAGTCTTCATTGAGTGTGCCGAGGAAAGTATTGGTCGGTTCAAGAATAACGTCGTAGTCGAAATTGTCGGGGATGGTGCCGCCGCACTGGATCGCCGCCAAGCGGGCATTGCGTCGAGCGCGTACGCGCCGGTTGACCATGTCATGATGTACATACGCGCCGCGTCGTCCGCGTCGAGTCGTAAATCCGTCGGCCAGCATCGTCAGGATCGAGTCGAATTCCTCACGAGAAAGGTTCCGGAATGGAAAAGATCGATGAACAAGGTCGTACAGCTCGTCTTCCGTAAATTCACGGGCCGACGTTTCCGCTACGATCTGCTGAGCAAGAATGTCGAACGGTTTTTCCGGAATAACGATCCGATCGAGTTCGCCATGCCGAACGGCATCCATCAACGCGGCCACTTCGACGAGTTCGTCCAGCGTCAGTGGAAAGATCCGGCCTTTGGGCGTACCGTGAATCGAATGGCCTGAACGGCCGACGCGTTGGAGAAACGTGGAAATCGCCCGGGCGGATCCGATCTGGCAGACGAGATCGACGGAACCGATGTCGATTCCGAGTTCGAGTGACGCGGTGGCGATGAGGGCGCGGAGCGAGCCGGCCTTGAGCCGCTGTTCGGCATCGTGACGGTGCTCCTTGGACATGGACCCGTGATGCGCGGTGACCACGTCGGCGCCGAGGCGTTCGGTCAACTGATGGGCGAGCCGTTCCGCGAGACGGCGCGTATTGACAAAGATCAACGTCGTTCGATGTTCGTGGATCAGTTCGACCAGCCGTTCGTACGTTTCTTCCCACACTTCCGTCGCCATGACGGCCGTGAGCGGTGATCGCGGAACTTCGACCGCGAGATCGAGCTGTCGTCGATGGCCGGTGTCGATGATCGTGCAGGGACGGGATGAACCGTCCGGATCGACGCCGGTCAAAAATTGCGCGACAAGGTCGATCGGTTTTTGCGTCGCGCTGATGCCGATGCGGGTCGACGGTTTATCGGCAAGTCCGTCGAGCCGTTCGAGTGACAGGGACAGATGCGAGCCTCGTTTATCGCGAACGAGTGCGTGAATTTCGTCGACGATCACCGACCGCACGGTCGATAGCATTTTCCGTCCGTTTTCGCTGGTCAATAGAAGGAACAACGATTCCGGCGTCGTGACCAGAATATGAGGCGGACGTTTGGTCATTGCCGTACGTTCCGATGCCGGCGTGTCGCCGGTGCGTACGCTGGTCCGGATATCGACGGACGGGAGGCCGAGCATCATCAGTTCGTCTGCAATGCCGGCGAGCGGGCGTTGCAGGTTTTTTTCTATGTCGTTGGACAGCGCTTTGAGCGGGGAAATGTAAACGATCCGGGTTTCCTGTTGAAGCCGGCCTTCGAGGCTTTCGCGGATCAGTTCGTCGATCGCGGACAAAAACGCCGCGAGCGTCTTACCGGAACCCGTCGGTGCCGCGATCAGTGTATGCTTTTGTTCGCGGATGGCCCGCCAGGCCTGAAGCTGGACGTCGGTCGGCGTGGAAAAAGATTTGGTAAACCAGTTGACGACGGAAGGATGGAAGAGCTCATGCATGGGGGAATATAGGGTGTGTGAGAACCGGGGGCAAGCGGACCAGAGAAAACAATTATTATTTCGATGGAATGAGACTCTGCAATTCCGACAGGGGTACCACAGAAACATTCTTTGCAAGGGGAAACGATTCCTTGCCCGGGTAAACTACATAAACGTGTTTACACCTTAAATCTTCGAGGGCGTTCCAGAAGCCGCGCGTGAGCTCGGGCGAAAGGGAAAATTTGATTTCGACGCCGATCCGTTGGCGGTTGGATTCCATGACGAGATCGATCTCCGCTCCAGCCTGGGTGCGGTAATAAAACGGATCGAAGCGATGTCCGACAACGTGAAGGATTTGCTCGATGACAAATCCTTCCCATGAAGCGCCGACAACCGGGTGGGCGGCGAGATCATCAAAATTTGTCAATCGAAGCAGTGCATGAAGCAATCCGGTGTCTCGAAAATAGACCTTGGGTGATTTGACCAGCCGTTTTGCGGTATTCGTCTGATAAGGTTTGAGTGTTCGCAGAACGAACGTACCTTCGAGCAGGTCGAGATATCGGGCTGCCGTCGGTGAGGTGATACCCAGACTGCCTGCAATCCGGCTGGCATTCCATATCTGTCCATGATAATGGGCCGTCATAGTCCAAAAGCGGCGTAATTGCAGACTGGGAATATGAATGCCGAGTTGCGGGATGTCACGTTCGAGGTACGTCCGGATAAAAGCCTCTCTCCAGGCGAAGCTGTCCTGTTCAGAAGTCAAAAAGCTATCGGGAAAGCCACCCTGAATCCACAGCTTACGATAGTCTTTGACCGTGATCTCGGAAAGTCGGAAAGGCGTCAGTTCGTAGTAAACAATCCGCCCGGCAAGCGTTTCGGATGCGTCACGGATTAGGTCCGGTGCGGCGGAACCCAGGATGAGAAAGCGGCCGGGTCTTCGATCACGGTCCACCAGTGCACGCAATAACGGTAGGAGAGAGGGCATGCGTTGAATTTCATCGAGGATGACCAATCGGTCGGACAAACGAGAAAGATAAAGTTCAGCGTCGGTTAGTTTGGTAACGTCAGAAGGCAACTCAAGATCGAGATAGACGGATCGGTTTTTCTGCAGTTGGCCGATGTGTTTGGCCAGCGTGGTCTTGCCGACTTGCCGGGGCCCCAGAAGCCCAACAACGGGAAATTTTCTAAGGGCGGCCTGAACAGAGTCGGTTTGGTTTCTTTTAATCATCATTGTAAATTTAAAATATAATTTTAAATTTGCAATATTAAATCTTTCGAAAGAGACCGTCCGGGTTGTCCGATTCGATGAACGACTCCTCTCGGAAGAATTCCTGGAAAGAGAAAGGCCGGGCACACTCAGCGCCGGCTTTCAGTTTTTCATAATGCCGGATGCTCATAACACCAGGTCGTCCGCTCCGTTCGCCATGAGGTAGACGGGTACATTCTACGCGTGGCAGATCGCGGCGATCTCAGTCGATGGAAAAGAGACGAAAATTATTTGAGGAATTAGAGGCTACCCCATATCAGTATGCTAACTATAGGAGGTAGTATGATATCCAAGAAATGGTTCATATCATTTTTGATATTTGTTTTCGTTGTTTTTACCGCTTTTATGATGCGATCATATTCCTCGATAGATGAGCTGGCGTTTTCCAATAAGCCGGTTGGAGAAGAAATTAAGATGAGGTTTTTGGTTGCGGCATTTGTCCAAAGCGTTCAAACCGGCAACGATGAAATGTTAGAGAACTTTGTTTCACCGGATTTTGGAGACATTGAGGACGGGAAAAAAGTAGGGCTCGGACAGTTGAAGAACGAACTGAGATATCTTCGAACAAATCGAATCCAGCGCAATAAGGACCATGATACGACGATATCCTGTCCTGCGACCGCCGGTCCACTCGCGTGGTCCCGAAATCCCACTGGCTGTTGGACCAAGAACGCCGGGCGATCTTAGCGTACGCCAAAGACCATCCGTTTGAAAACCACCGCCAATGGACGTATCGCATGATCGACGAGAATGTCGTGGCGGTGAGTCCCTCGACGACGTATCGGGTCCTCAAACGCGCCGGTCACTTTAACCGGTGGGTAATGACTCCACCGTCACACAAGAAGGGATTTGACCAACCTACGCACGTGCATGAGCATTGGCATATCGACATCAAGCATGTGCGCATTGACCTGTGCTACTTCTACCTCATCTCGATCATGGACGGATACTCCCGGTATATCGTTCACTTCGAATTGCGCGAACGCATGACCGCGTTGGATGTAGAAATTACCATCGCCCGTGCCCTGGATAAATTCCCCAACACGGGACCCCGGCTCATTACCGATAACGGAGCGCCGTTTATTGCCCGTGATTTCCACGACTATCTCCGCTGGGTCAAGCTGGACCAGGTGCGCACCCGCGTGCATCATCCCCAAAGCAACGGTAAACTCGAACGCTGGCACCGATCCCTCGAATGTCTAAAAGCCCTGCTTGGCCTCGATGACGCCCGCCGCATGATCGGCGATTATGTCACTTACTACAATACTCAGAGACTTCACAGCGCGCTGTTCTATCTCACGCCAGAAGACTTCCTGGTAGGACGCGTCGAGAGTCGGCTGAATGAACGGAACGACAAGTTGCGCAAAGCCAAAGAACATCGTAAAATGAACCGATTTTACACCTTATCCAATTAACCTTCCTGTCAAAGCCAACATAAAGTTTTGTTGGCTCACTTACACAAAACTAAACTATCCGAGATAATGCCGCAAGACGCTGCTCCGGGAGGTGTGGCGCAGGCGTCGGATGGCCTTTTCCTTGATCTGGCGGACGCGTTCGCGGGTGAGATTGAACATCGCACCGATTTCTTCGAGCGTGAGCGGATGGTCATTGTCGAGACCGAAATAGAGCCGGATCACCTCCGACTCCCGCGGCGTCAGCGTTTCCAGGGCACGTTGAATTTCGATCTTGAGCGATTCCTCCATGAGTTCCCGGTCGGGCGGGGCCTGATCCGCGTTTTCCAAGACGTCGATCAACGTATTGTCGTCGCTATCGTTGAGCGGCTCGTCCATCGACACGTGCCGGCCCGACATCTGCAAGGTATTCGTGACCTCGTCTTCGCTAATTTCCAACTGATCGGCGATTTCTTCCGAACTCGGCTCACGTTCGAACTCCTGCTCGAGGTCGCTGAAAATTCTGCCGATCTTGCTCAACGTTCCGATCTTGTTGAGCGGGAGCCGGACGACGCGGCTTTGTTCCGCAAGCGCCTGGAGGATCGACTGGCGAATCCACCAGACGGCGTAGGAGATAAATTTGAAACCGCGCGTTTCGTCGAAACGGCGGGCCGCCTTGATGAGACCGATGTTGCCTTCATTGATGAGGTCGTTGAGCGACAGTCCCTGGTTCTGGTACTGCTTGGCAACGCTCACGACGAAACGCAGATTCGCTTTCGTCAAATGTTCGAGCGCCGCTTCATCTCCCTCTCGAATCCGTTTGGCGAGCGAAATTTCTTCTTCCGGATTCAACAGCGGTACGTTGCCGATTTCCTGAAGGTATTTGTCGATCAAGTCGTTACTGCGGTCCACGTCGATTCCCGTCGCTTTCAGTCGAGTGATCCGTTTTCGTAACCAGATTCAAGTGCATTTGCCTTTCTTGCCGCGGTGCGGCCTGGATTGAATGTGTACGGGTCATCGATCGATCCGGTCAACGATGCCGATGATGGTCGCGTCCGTCGGCGCCTTGCGGTCCAAAGGAATCGGCGCTTCGCCGGACGTGACATAGTACACCAGTTCCTGCGGCTGACCGGCGCCGACCGAATCGGTCGCGACGATGGGGCTTCCGACGTTTTTCAAATCCGACGTCAACGGCTGGATGATTTTCAAACGGCATCCTTCGAGACTTTCGTGTTTCCGTGTGGCCCAGACGGAACCGATCACGCGTGCGAGATTCATTCGATCTCCAGTTTATCGATGATCGCCATGATGACCGCGTCGACGGGACGATTTTCCGTCACGTTCGTTTGACGGGCTGAACTGCCGGTACAATACAACACCATCTCACCGACGCCCGCTCCCACGGAATCCGCCGCAACGACGAACGTATCTTTTTCTTTGTAGTCCAGATCGACGTTACGTACGATCATCAGTTTCAATCCCGTCAGTTTGTCGTCTTTTCGGGTTGCCCAGACATTGCCGATCACTTTCCCAAGAACCACGTTGTCTCCTACAGCAGTTTGATCTGTTTCGGTGTCGGCGGCCGGCGCGTCTGTGCGGCGGTCACTTTCCACGCGTCGTCGACGCTGTGAAGGGCGGTCGAATCGCCGATGCCGATCTCCACGTCAATTTTCATTCGTGTCAAATCGTCTTCGAGATGCACCAGGGCCTCCGACCATGCTCGATTCAGCCATTGGTCGACTTGCTTGAGCGAACATTCGGCCAGTAAAACGGCAAACTGTGCGGCCTGAATGCGTCCGGCTTCATCGACGGCACGGATCGAATTTCTAAAAATCCCGTCAATTTTATCAAGCAATAATTTCTCTCCCTCGGTACCCTGATAGTCGCGCGGGATTCGGAGCGTCCACACGGCAACGGCAAAACGCGTTTTGAAGCGCTGCGCGCGTACGATTTCTTTCTGCAGCCGGTTTTCAAACCGTCGCCGGTCGAATGCACCGGCCGGCGCGGTAGCGGGAACCGTCGCATCGCGGCAGCGCTCGAAGATGAGACAGGACGTCGACGCGATGAACTTCAACGCTTCCCGGTCGATCGGCGCAATCGCCGAGGGATCGGACACGAGACAACGAATGAACCCCCATTCGTCGTCCCCGGTCGCGATTGGAACGATCCATTGTTCACGGTCCGCCTCTTGACCGCGTGACCCGCAGAGCACGGGTTCCGAACGGTCCAGCGCCCACATCCACACCTGCATGCCGTCCAGCGCCACACATTCCTGAATGGCGTCCATCAATCGATGGGCCACTTCTCTCTCCGAGGTTGTCCGATGCTGACGGACAAACGTGCCGAGGGAACTGAGCCAGCGTTTGAGAACGTTGCGCGTATGCACGGCGTCTACCGTCTGAATCGCGTGCAAAACGAGATCGCCGTACTGCTTGACCAGGCCTTCGATGTGCGCCCGGTCTCGTACATCCGTCAATAGATCGACCCCCAGTAAACCCAGTACCGTGTCGCGTTTGGCGACTGGAAACAAAAATTGATTTTTGATGGGAAGCGCCTCGGTATAACAAAATGACTTCGGTTCCGAAACCCATCGCGGCTGGCGTGTTTGTATCATAGTTTGCATCGACGGCACAGTGTTGAACGGCAGACGTTCGCGGGTATTGAAAAAACGGCTTTGCGATCGAAACGCTTCAAGCACGAGCGTCTGATCATCGTGGCTGATGACGTAGAGGAATACACTGTGGGCGTCCAATGTCTGATAAGCGGTGTCGACAATGACATCGGCGAGTCGATTGAAAATCAACGACGCCTGCGTATCGTCGACAATGCGATACGGATCGCAAGTTTCTTCCGATTCCCCGTACACCGGCGCTTGCGACGGTGTAACCGCCGTCTCCACGCGCCGTTCGATCGTCGAGACCGCTGGACGATGTCGCCATGCCAGGACGGTCATGACGATAAAGATAGGAATCGAAACGAACACGGAGACCGACCACGTCGCGGCGGCCGTTACTGCGAGGACCGACAGGAAAAATATCGACAGATGAAAAAACCGGGGATGGTGCGTGTTGAACATGATGATTCGAGCCTCGCGAACTTAGAAAGACAACCATGAAAAGTCAAGATGGAGCGCGGCCGCGAGGCGCTGCAGCATGATGAGATTTTCCGTATGGCCCGTCCCCCAGGCGTGGACCCGGCATGCGACGCGGTGTTCGAACAGCGCCCAGTCACCGATCAGGTCGAGTATTTTATGTCGTGCCGCTTCTTCTGGAAATCGGGGGGGGCCATGCGAAATCACGGTTGCAAGCGGGAGGGAATAGCGGCCCGCATCGGGAAATTTTTCCGGATCGTCCTTTTCCGTAATCAAAAACCCCGCCCGTTGATCAACGCCGGGAAGCCGTGCCAGGATTGGCCAATCGTCCGCAAAAGCAAACGTGCGGGCCATGGCGATCTCGCGTTGAAACGATTCCGGACTCCACGTGAATGAATACCGAGAAAACTCACGGTTCCGATGCATCAAGTGGTACGTGATCGCAAAACCGTCGAAGGGTTCGATGATGAATCTTGCCGTCGGGGATTGCCATTCGATCCGTTTGCGAAGCAGTAACCACTCGTGGTGCGGACGCGGCCAAGATTCGATCGCCCGAAGGTACGGGAACGCACTCCCGTCGAGCATGGGTAATTCTTCGGCGTCGATTTGAATTATCGCATCCTGGATCCCGGATCCCCACAGCGCCGCCAGCACGTGTTCCACCATCTGCACGCGCATCGCCGACGACGTCAATGTCGTCCTCCGCTGCGTGTCCGTAATCAGGGTCGCCGATGCCGGACACGCCCGTCCGTCCGTATGCTCGAACCGGATGCCGGACCGATCCCCGGGCCGGAACGAGACGGTCACCTCGCAGCCCGTGAATAAACCGATACCCCTGATACCTGTAGATTCGTTCATTGGTCCAATATGGACAACTCGACGATGGAATTAAATGGCCAAATGCGGGGTGTCGTCAGGCCGTGTTGCGTCATAATTAAGTGTTACCGAGATAGTCGTAGTAATTTTCTTTTTTTGCTACTTTTTTTCTTTTGTGAGTTGTGTGAATTTGTGGATAACGGCTCACCCATGAACGGCGTCAGCTGTGAGAGGATCTTGCTGAGAATTTGTGGTCGCGCAGATCGCGGAAGATTTTGTGGTTTAATGATTACCCCACTCGAATTTCTAATCGTTACGATTGAGCCGTCGTATGTTATCGAGTGGAACTTGCTTGAAGTCAAGAGATCGCTAACAGCGTAGCGATTCCAACCCCTTTCGAAGGACTGCGGAACGTACCTACCTCTGGAAGCGGCGATGGCAAGTTTGGTATGGCGGAAATCGCTCCGGTAAATTCCAATACTTGATCTATGGCTGCATCACCTCCTTAAAAGATCAGACACCCTGTATGGCTTTAATTGGAAGAAATAGTTTTGTTTTTCGATTCCCCTAATAGTTAGACAGCAGCAAAGACTCGTATTTGATTCATTTAGCAAAAAAGTTCTTTTGTGAAAAATTGGGTCCTAAATAGAGGAAAACCTATACAGGATGCAGAAATTGAAATTTTTCCACTATTCGAGGGTTTCAGTGTTTCTTTGAAAGAAAAACAGTGACAGGGCTTGGAGAACTACTGAGTATTTTTGCTGAAAATACAACAGCGCTAATATACCACCCACACACCAGATTGTCTCAAAATGAGAAAAATGTTGATAAGCAATGTAAAGTAAAATATACACTCCGTTTTTTGAGCTCCACTTTAATAATGTTCTCTTGACATGGCCTTTCTTTTCAATTAAACTTCCCGCGCATTTCTGTAGTTTTCGCGTCACTTCCACTTTCGGGTAACCTTAGCGTCTCAGAATGCTTTTCTTGGCTTGGAGGGCTGGAGAAGGTTGTTCTTTGATAGACGTACGTTCACAATCACCTGTTCCCATCAGTGTATCCCAATCACTCACAGGAGAAAGAGAATGAGAGGAGTTCGTTACCCTTCCCGCGCGGTCCTCATCTTATTGGCCGCGACGTTTCTCCTCGGCGAAACCACCCAGGCGCAGCAGGCGCAGAAAAAATGGATGGATCTCGACGAAGAGAACGCGAGTTTTTTTGAAGTCCGAAAATCCTTCGACAAAGCGTTTGAAGGCAAGGACGTCCACGACCGCGACGTCATTCGCGGCACGGGATTCAAACAGTTCAAGCGAAAAGAATGGTTCTGGTCGACACGAATCGACGCCAGCGGACAGCAGATGTCCCAGCGCTGGTGGCAGGCCAAAGAAGAAAAAATCCGGAGTTTTCCAAACTCCCAGTCGGCCCGCTTAGCCAAAGGCCTGCAGCGTTCGGCCTTCAACGCTCAGTCGACCGCCATGGCGACGTCGGCCAACTGGACCAACCTTGGCCCTCAAACGTCTATTCCGACCAGTGGTGGCGCCGGACGCGTCAACTGCATCGTTTTTCATCCCACGAATTCCAGCACGATTTTTATCGGCACACCCTCGGGCGGTCTGTGGAAGACGACCAACGGTGGTTCCTCCTGGACGACGAACACCGACGAACTCGGTAGTCTCGGCGTGACGGCGATCGCTATCGATCCCACGAATACCAACGTCATGTATCTCGGCAGCGGCGACGGCGACGCCGGCGATACGTACTCCCTCGGCGTACTCAAGTCGACCGACGGCGGCACGACGTGGAATCCGACCGGACTATCGTGGACGGTCAATCAAACGTACCGCGTGAGCCGTCTCGTCATGCACCCGACCAACAGCAGCATCCTGATCGCCGCGACGACCAACGGCATCTGGAAAACGAGCAACGCCGGTTCGACCTGGACCCAGGTATTGACCGGAAGTTTTCGCGATCTCGAAGTCGATCCGTCCAATCCGACGGTTTGGTACGCGGGTTCCTACGCCGCGGGAACGGCCGCGATTTATAAATCGACGTCGACCGGAGACACATGGAGCCAACTGACCAGCGGATTGCCAACGTCGAATGTTCGACGCGTCGCGATTGCCGTTTCCCCGTCCTCCCCGTCCACCGTCTACGCGCTATATTGTAACAACACGGACTACGGTTTGTACGGCGTCTACCGCTCGACCAACAGCGGTTCGTCCTGGACCCAGGTCAAAGGCGCCACGTCACCCAATCTGCTCGGATGGAACAGCAATGGCGGCGATGCCGGCGGCCAGGGCTGGTATGACCTCTGCATTACGGTCAACCCGACGAACGCCAATGAAGTCTACGTCGGCGGTGTGAATATCTGGAAGTCGACCAACGGCGGAACGGACTGGACGATCGTGGCCCACTGGACGGGCAGCGGAGCGGCGTACGTTCATGCCGATCACCACGCGATCGAATTTGCCCCGGGAAGCGGAACGACGTTGTACTCCGGCAATGACGGCGGGTTTTTCCGTTCAACGAACAACGGAACCAACTGGACCGACTTTTCCAATGGCCTGGGTATTCACCAGTTCTACCGTATAGGCAATTCGCAAACGAACGCCAACCTGGTGGTCGGCGGTGCGCAGGATAACGGAACCGACCGGTGGAATGGCACGTCATGGTCGCGCATCATCGGCGGCGATGGAATGGAAGCCGCCGTCGATTACACGAATGCCAACATTCAGTACGGGGAATTGTATTACGGCGACCTCTACCGTACGACGACCGGCGGTACGCCAAGCAATATCGCCGATCCGTCGGAAGACGGCGCATGGGTAACGCCGTACGTCTTGCATCCGACGACGAACACGACCATGTACTACTGTACGATGACGCGCGTTTATCGCAGTACCAATATTACCAACACCACACCGACGTGGTCGGCCATCAGCGGCGTGCTGGGTTCGACGAGCGATCCGCTCACGATGCTTGCCGTCGCACCGTCCAACGGAACGACGATCCTGACCTCGAATTCTACCGGAACGTGGAAAGGCACCTTCAGCGGTTCGTCCTGGACCTTTAGCGCCGTTTCCGGATTGCCGGGCGTCGTGACGTATGCGGCTTTCCATCCGACGGATCCGAACACGATCTACGTGACGGTCGGCGGATACACGGCGGGCAGCAAGGTCTTCAAGACGACCAACGGCGGGACGTCATGGACCAACGTCTCCGGCTCTCTGCCAAACATTCCGGCCAATTGCGTCGCCATCGATCCCAACGTTACTAATCATGTGTACGTCGGCACGGACCTGGGTGTGTTTCTTTCGAAAGACGCTGGATCGACGTGGGAAGCATTCGATACGAACCTGCCGAACGTCATCGTCAACGAACTTGACATTCAGGTCAGCTCCGGCAAGATCCGTGCGGCGACCTACGGCCGCGGTTTGTGGGAATCACCCCTCGAGCCGGCGACGGTGGTCAACAGCGTGACCGTCACGGCGCCGAACGGAGGCGAAAACCTCACTGGTGGTACGTCGACCAATATCACCTGGACGTCCACGGGATCAATCGCCAATGTCAGCCTCGAATATTCGCTCGATGGCGGTTCGACGTGGACCACCATCACGTCATCGACACCTAATGACGGCTCGCAGGCCTGGACGGTTCCGAGTTCCGCCACGACCCAGGGACGTGTTCGCGTCGCCGATGCGGCCAATGCAGCCACGAACGACATCAGCAATTCGAATTTCACGATCACCGTCACACCATCCAACAGCGTGACCGTGACGGCGCCGAACGGAGGCGAAAACCTCACCGGCGGCACATCAACCAATATCACGTGGACGTCCACGGGCTCGATCGCCAACGTCAGCCTGGAATATTCACTCGACGGCGGCTCGACGTGGACGACGATAACGTCTTCAACGCCCAATGACGGTTCTCAGGCGTGGACGGTACCCAGTTCTGCCACGACCCAGGGACGTGTTCGTGTCGCCGATGCGGCCAATGCAGCCACCAACGATATCAGTAACTCGAATTTCACGATTACCGTGTCGTCCGGCTACGCCGCATTGCCGTATTCGACGGGATTCGAAACCGCGCTCGATGCCTACTGGACGCTCTCAAGCAATAACAGTAACGGTCGCGTGCAACGCACAACGGCGAAAGCACCTCATGGTGGAAGCTATCACATTACGATGGACGTGATAACAAACGGTACCTACGCGACCAATCGCGCCGATTTGAAAGTCAATCTCTCGGGTTATACGAATGCATCCCTCTCCTTCTGGTGGAAGGACTTTGGCGATGAGACACAAACCCAGGACGGAATATACTTCTCCAATAACGGCGGCAGTACGTTTACAAAAGTGTACAGTCTTGATCCGGCTGCCGTCAGTACGTTATGGAGACAGGTCACGCTGGACATCGACGCCCTGTGTGCAACGTACGGACTGACCATGACAAGTACATTCGTCATCCGCTTCCAGCAGTACGATAATTATGCCATCAGCACCGACGGCATGGCGTTTGACGACATCAGCGTAACCGGTACGACCGGTGGACCGAGCTACATCACGGCCGAGACCGAATCGAACAACACGTCCGGTACGGCCAACGGCCCCGTCGGATCGGGTGTCAATGTTTCCGGCTCGATTTCAAGTTCGTCGGACGAAGATTACTTCTACATCGATGTCGCAACGGCGGGTAATTTGAACATCTCGCTGTCGATCGGATCATCGGCCGACCTCGACTGGTTCCTGTACAACAGCAGCCTGACGGAAGTGGCCCGCGGTTATACGACGAGCAACCCGGAAAATGGAACGTACAACGCAACTGCGACCGGTCGTTATTATCTCAAGGTCAACGGCTACCAGGGCGCGACGTCATCGTACACCCTGAGCGTTACGGGCGGCATTGCGAAGTACGCCGATGCCAGTCAAATGGCCGTGACGAAATTCGGGTTGTTCCAGAACTATCCGAATCCATTCAACCCGACAACGCGGATCGCCTTCGATATCGCGAGAGAATCACCGGTGACGTTGAAGATTTACAATACGCTGGGTCAGGAAGTTCGAACGCTCTTCGACGGGCGAATGAAACAGGGATCCTACTCGTACACGTGGGACGGACGGAACAACGCCGGCCATTATGTGTCGAGTGGAATTTATATCTATCGCTTGCATGCGGGCGAATTCATCATGAGCCGGAAGATGAATTTCATCAAGTAAAATTCCCAGCCCTCCATCCACAAAAGGCCTCGATCCACGACGGATCGGGGCTTTTTGGTTTTTTATTTGCAGCGCGGTATTTCGCACTGTAGTTTATTGCCATCCTTTGAAGTGAAACGGGAGATATCTATGTACCGCATCGTTCTTCTTCTTGGTTTACTCGTTGTAACGTCATGGGCACAGAATGCACCGGTTCCTTTTGTCGATGAAACGACCGGACTGTGGGGGTACAAAGACGCCAAAGGGAAGATCGTCATCCCAAAAAGCTTTTATCACGCCTACGAATTCAATGGCCGTCTGGCGGCCGTACTGACCGACGAGGGATGGATGTTTATCGATGTCAAAGGTAGAACGCAAGACATCCGGCCGTTCATCTTTGACAACGGCCCCGATTATTACGAGGATGGACTGTGCCGGTTCGTCAAAGACGGCAAAGTGGGTTTCCTCGATTACAAAAGTGAGATCGTCATCGCACCCATGGACTACGATTTTGTCAACGCGTTCTCCGACGATCTGGCGGTCGTCTGCATGGGATGTAAACGGGATGAGTCGGACGAACATGGAGGTTGGAAAGGTGGAACATGGGGTTTTATCGACAAAAAAGGCAAGATCGCGATTCCGTTGCAGTACGAGATGGCCCTTCCGTTTGACGAGGGCGAGGCCCGCGTCCAGCTCGGCGGACAATGGATCGTCATCGATAAGTCCGGAAACGTGGTAAAGTAACATGGACATCAAAATAATCGCGTTCGACGCCGACGATACCCTGTGGGTCAATGAACCGTATTTTCAGGAAGTGGAAGGAAAATTCTGCGCCCTGCTTGAAGACTATCTCCCGCACCATAGCGTATCACAGGAGTTGTTTCGGACGGAGATGCAGAACCTGCCGTGGTACGGGTACGGCGCCAAAGCGTTCATGCTGTCAATGATCGAAACGGCATTACGGGTGTCGGACAAAACGCTCAACGTCGCCATCATCGAAAAAACAATTCAGTACGGAAAAGAATTACTCGATAAACCGATCGAGCTCCTCGACGACGTGGAACACGTACTCAAAACACTGAAAGGGCGTTACCGCCTTGTCGTCGCAACCAAGGGCGACCTGCTGGATCAGGAACGCAAACTGAAGAAATCCGGTCTGGAACACTTTTTTCATCACATCGAGATCATGAGCGATAAAAAAGAAGACGATTATCAAAAACTCATCCGGCACCTGGACATTCGACCGGACCAGTTTATGATGATCGGCAATTCGCTTAAATCGGATATTCTGCCGGTCCTGAACTTGGGCGGCTATGGCGTTCACATCCCTTATCACACGACGTGGGAGCATGAAAAAGTCGAACAAAACGTCGTGCACGCCAATTTTCAACAGGTTTCACACATGAAAGAGATTTTGTCCTTCCTTGCGTGACATCGAGACAGGACTTCAAGTAAGATTATACCTTTGCGTGATTTTTTGAAATGAGTTGTAGCTACCAGAGAGTTCGGATAAAACCCCAGTCCGTGATTCGTTGATCGCGGGTGACAAGCGTAGCTTGGTGATGCAGGCACGTAGCGACAATCATACGATCGGCGGGATCTTCGTGGAAATTTCCGGGAAGGCGGGTCGAGAGTACCATGATTTTGGGATCCAGAGGAAGCAGGCGGAGGCGCGGTAGTTGTAACGCCGCCTCAATCCAGTCCTGAACGTCGGAAGAGAAAGAAAGGCGCCTTTTGGTGACCAGCATCGCAACCTCCCAACAGGAAATAGCCGAAACACTCATCTCTTCGATCTTTAATCTCCGGCGTAATGATTCAGAAATTTCCTGAGATTCCGAAGCCAACCAAATCCAGGCATGCGTGTCCAGAACCATCATTGGGAGGATTCCCAAGTAACGTCAAGCGGGCTGACAAGGTCCTTCTCGAATACAACACTACCTTTTAATGGATTCTCAACCTCGCTTTCGGCAAAGGGAATGATCTTGACAACGGGCTTGCCGTGCTTGGTCACCACAAGGGGCTCTTTTGAATGTTGCACTTTGTCCATCAACGCAAGGCATTTTGCTTTAAAATTCGCAGCCGAAATCGTTTTCATAAAATGACCATATTTATATGACTATGGTCAATATATGTAATTCAAATACCTCTGTCAACTCTAATAAAGGAGGAATGTTACCGTTTGAACAAATACGCGCTGTCCTGCAGGCGGCTTTCTTTTTCTCCCGTGTTGACTGCAAACTTGGCGCCGCTCCAGATCGATGCACTTCCAAAGTCTCCGTTTTTGTTGATCGCGTAAAATTTGACGTCAAAATTAGGTTGTCCTTTATCGTTGAGTAGCCGGGCCATTTTGGTCTGATCTGCAATCCGTTGACAGGCGCTCAGACACGCCTGTTCCGGCGTTTTTCCCTGGCGCATGTATTCGACAATCATCACGGACGAACAGCTCAGTAAATTGGCCTCGCCGCGGCCCGTCGATCCGGCCGCCCCGACGGCGTTGTCCACGTACAATCCCGCTCCGAGGATAGGGGAATCGCCGACGCGGCCGGGAATTTTGAATGCAAGCCCGCTAGTCGTCGTCACGCCCGACATGTCGCCTTTTTCATTTGCGATCAGACAGTTGATCGTGCCCGTATTCCGTACATACGGCTCGAACACCGATCCGATGCCTTTATCGTTGATTCCGTGCGGCGGCAGCCAATCGTCTTTAGACGAGAGATTTTCCTTCCACGCCAGCCACTCTTCCCGTGCGCGGTCGGTGAGTAAATTTTCTTCCTTAAATCCATGGGCGCGGGCAAAACGAAGGGCTCCTTCACCGACAATCAGGACGTGGTCGGTGCGTTCCATGACGACTTTCGCGACCTTCGAAGGATTTTTGATGTTCCGCAAAGCGGCAACGCCGGCACCTCGGCCGGTCGGACCGTGCATGACGCACGAATCGAGTTCGACAACGCCGTCCTCATTGGGAAGACCTCCGTAACCGACACTCGTATCGTTCGGATCGTCTTCGACGATATTGACGCCGGCAATGACGGCGTCGAGTGTATCGATACCCTGCCGTATCAATTCCATAGCTTTGGCCGTCGCGGCGAGGCCGTTGGCGCTCGCAACGGATACTGGACGTATTTGCGTCTGCACGGACAATGAGAAGTCGGGCACCGGCCGGACCCACGCACCCATGGAAAAGACAAAGGACTGTTTGAGAAAATCGCGTCGCGTCGACATGGACGTTCTCCTACGGTTTGATCCAAGAAAGTCGAATGGTTTTGTTGTCGATATCGGTCGTCACCAGCGGTTTCCAGCTCTCCAACGGCGTCCCGACGAGACTGCAATCGTATTTGCCGCGCGTTCCCAGACTCAACTCCATCATGTGCGCGTAACCGAGCAGATAGTCCGCTTCGGTTTCGTTTTCATCGTAGCGTTTCAACTGGTACGTGATCGCAAACGTGTTGTCGTCTTTGGTATTGGAAACGAAACGGTTCGCCTTGCCGAGCGCGTAAATGCAGTCGAGCAATTTGAAATGAAGATACCGGCGTTGGTTTTCCTCCAGGCCCAAAAGATCAAACCGGATAAGGAGCATGCAGTTGGGCCGCTTCTGGTCGCTGACCCAGGCTTTTTGCCAATCGATATAACATCGCTCGATCAGCCGTCCATACACGTCCTGTAAAATCTTTTCGGCGTCGTCAGGGGATCCGGGTATCGACACGGTTTCCAGCGCGAAGCCGTACGTCAGATCGTGGTCGGGAAACAGGCTCTTGAGGGTCATGCGAATTTCCAAACCGCCAAAATTGCCGCCGAGGCCGTTATCGCCGGCAATCTGGACGTCACAAAGAAAAGTGTACGGCGGCGTGGCAGATGCCGATCCTCGCCAGTTTCGGAAATCAGAGGAAGAGGCGGACGTTTTAACTCCGAGTGCTTTCGCGGCCTTACGATAAGCGTCTTTTTTCTTTTTATTCAGCGCGCGCAGTATTTTTTTGTCGATCGCAATATCGGACGGGCGTGCGGCATAGGCCGTGATCGGGGCATTGACGAGGTTGACATCCCACGGGGCGCGTGCGTCGAATTCCCCTTTGACCGTAAAAAACATTCGCGTACCGGCCGGAATTCCGGTTTCCTGGGAGTAAAGACACGGCAACAACGCGAACAAGAACGAAAAAAGCTTCATAACGGCAGACTTGAAAGAAGTGCACGGCAGTTTCGTCAACTTGTGCATGTTTGTCAAGGGACGATCTGCAACTGCAATCAATACCGAATGCCGGACCGTAACGGGGCTGCGTTTCTGTGTCAGACTGTGTTACTTGAGCCGAAATCGAATGGGAATATTGACGGCGACAGGCACCGGCCGGTCCCTCTGGAGGGCGGGAGTGAAACGGCACGTACGCAAAACGTCCGGCGCGGCCTGACCGAAACCGACGTTACCGGTTTCCTGTACGATCTCCGCGTTCACGACGTTTCCATTTTCGTCCAGATAGACTCTGATCATTGCCTGGCCTTCCATCCGGGCCATCCGTGCCACGTCGGGATACATGATATGTTTTCGAACGAACGCGTCACCGCCGATGAGCGAAGGATAAACGTCTGGTGAAGTGACGAAATGCTCGGATTCGGTAACGGGTTCTACCGGCGGTTCAACGACAGGAATTTCGGGTACAAAGGTCGAATCGATAGACTCGGCGTGCT
>CAYZJB010000039.1:0-31742 GCA_964478735.1 uncultured Bacteroidota bacterium
TGAAAGGAACCTCTTTTGTTCTTACAGAATTTCAACTAAGTTTGAATATACATCTTGTACTGCAGTGAAATGCTTATATTGACGCTTTAACGGAAAGACGAATCGACTTTACATGCATGAATTTCTGAAAACCATCCGGGAACGCGTTCTCGTCGGCGACGGCGCCATGGGAACGATGTTGTACGCGTCGGGCATTTCCTTCGACCACTGCTTTGACGAAGTCAATGTCAGTCACCCGGACATCGTGACGAAGGTTCACAGGGAATACGCCGAGGCCGGCGCCGACATACTGGAAACCAACACGTTCGGCGGCAATCGCGTGCGGCTGGCCCAGCACGGTTTCGAGGACGACATCGTTGCCATTAATCAGCAGGGCGTCCGGCTGGCACGTACCGTTGCGGAGTCCGTCAACGATCGGAAAATCTGGGTCGCCGGCAGCGTCGGTCCGCTGGGTAAACCGCTCGAACCGATCGGAAAAATCACACACGATGAGGCGATGAAATTTTTCCGCGAACAGATCGAGGCGCTCGTGGATGCCGGTGTCGACATCATCATGATCGAAACGATGTCGGACCTGGCGGAGGCCCTTCAGGCCGTCCGGGCTGCACGCGCGGTCTCGTCCGATATACCGGTCGTTGCCCAGATGAGTTTCAACGACGAAGGAAAGACGCTGATGGGTAACAAGCCGGCGGAAGCGGTCCGGACGCTTCACGAGCACGGCGCCAACGTCGTCGGGGCCAACTGCTCCGTCGGTCCCCAGGTCCTGCTCGACGTGATGGAACGCATGAGCGCCGCGACGGAAGCCCCGCTGATCGTACAGCCAAACGCCGGTTTGCCGCGGTTTGTCGGGGGGAGATACCTTTACCTGACGTCGGCGGATTATTTTGGCGAGTATTCGCGTAAATTCGTAGCGACGGGAGCCCATATCGTCGGCGGCTGCTGCGGAACGACTCCGGAGCACATCCGTTCGATCCGTAACGCGCTCGGAAATGCCGTACCGGCACCGCGTCGCTCGTCCGTTCGTGTGACGGCCGATACGGACGACGTCAAAACCGTGGCCGTGCCGAAAGCGATCGTCTCTTCGCTGGTTTCGAAATTCAAGGAAAAAAAATTCATCGTCAGCGTCGAGCTCGATCCGCCGAGGGGACTGCATTATGAAAAAGTCGTCGAGGGCGCGGTTCTGTGCAAACGCAACAACGTCGATGCCGTCAACATTGCCGACAATCCGCTGGCCAAAGCCGGAATGACGCCACTGGCCATGGCCTCGTTGATCAGCGAGACGGTGCACATCGAAACGATCCTGCATTTTTCCTGCCGCGACCGGAACCTGCTGGCCATGCAGTCGGAACTGATGAGCGCGTACGTCCTTCATATCCGAAACATTCTGGCGATCACGGGCGACCCGCCCGTCGTGGGGGACTACCCCCATGCGACCGGCGTGTTCGACGTCGACTCGATCGGCCTGCTGAAGCTGATGAGCCGGTTGAACGATGGCGTGGACCTTGCCGGCAAGCCGATCGGCGCGAAAACGCAGTTTCTCCGCGCCTGTGCGGCCAATCCGACGGCGGTCGATCTCAGCCGGGAGTATGATCGGTACGAACAGAAGATCGCTGCCGGAGCGGAATTTGCTATGACCCAGGTGTTGTACGATGTCAAGCCGTTGGAGGAATTTGCGAAACGCTTCAAAGGGCGAATCCCGGTGCTCGTCGGCATCATGCCGTTGAAAAACGCCAAACATGCAAACTACATGCATTTCGAAATCCCGGACATCCAGATTCCAGAGGCGATTCGGGAGCGTATGGCCGCGGCCGGAGACAAGGGAATGGAGGAAGGAATCCGCATTTCCAAGGAATTTCTGAGCGAAGCCAAAGACCTTGTCGACGGTGTGTACGTCATGCCGCCGTTCAATCGCTTCGAAATGGCGTTTGAAGTGCTGTCCGTTTTGTAAAAAGTAGTATGAGACTCGAAGAAATAGACGTCCGCGAAACCTCGCCCGGCGAGTCGCCGCAATTGCTGATTTTATGGCGGGCCATTCGGCCGCTGCACTGGATTAAAAACGTATTTGTCTTTGCGCCGCTGTTATTTGCCCGCCAATTGACGGAGGTTTCGGCCCTGCGGGATTCGTTTTGGGCGTTTGCGGTTTTTTGCCTGGCCGCGTCCGGAATCTACTTAATGAATGACGTCTGGGACCGCGAGGTCGATCGTCATCATCCGTCCAAGTCCATGCGCCCGATCACGATGGGAAGCATGAGCACGTCCGCCGCCATCCGCGCGTCGGTCATTTTCCTCGTGCTGGCGCTGAGCGGCAGCGCCATGATGGGATGGACAGTATTTCTCGTGACGGCGGCCTATGTGACCACTCATCTGGTCTATACGTTTGTGCTCAAAAAAATCCTGATCGTCGACGCCGTCGTGATTGCGTTCGGTTTTGTACTGCGGGTACTGGCGGGGGCGGTGGCCATCGGCGTCGAGGCGTCACAATGGATCGTTTTATCCACGTTTTTCCTGGCGCTGTTGATCGCCTTTTCCAAACGGCGGTATGAAATTTTTTACGACGACGAAACACCGCCGGCCAATCCGACCGGATATTCGGCGTTTTTACTCGACGTGTTCGTCATGGTCTCCGGCGCCGCCGTGATCAGCGCCTATGTCGGATACGTCATGACCCGCGGGGCGTGGCAGAACGGGTACGCGCTGCTCGTCAGCGTGGCGGTCGTTTTATTCGGCATCCTGCGTTATCTCGCAATCATTTATCAAAACGACGAACGTCTCGATCATACGAAAATGATTCTGTCCGACCGCCCGTTGATGGCCGCCGTGCTGGTGTGGATCGGATTGACAATCGCGGAAGTTTATTTCTTCAAGCCCCAGTTACCTCTGTAATGGCCCTTCGTATTCGCAACATACTTTTTTTCAACCCTCCCGGTCCGTTGTACCAGCGCGGGGAGGACCGGTCTCAGGGCAACGTCGATTCGTCGTCGGCCACCTCTCTGCGCGCCCCCAACGATCTGGCTTACATGGCGGCGATGGTGCGACGGATCGGGATCGAGCCCCATGTCCGCGATTATCCGGCTGAACACATGACATGGGTGCATTACGAAGCGGAGCTGCGCCGCCTCCAGCCCGATGCCGTCGTCATGAGCATTACCAACGCCACTATTTTTCAGGACGTCAAAGCGTTTGATATCGCGAAGCGCGTGAACGACCGCGTGGTCACCGTTGCCAAGGGCGCGCTTTTTTATGCCTGCGACGTGAAGGCGCTCGATCGTGACGTCTTTCGGTCGATGGATTTTGCCCTGTTCGGCGAGGCCGAAACAATCATCAACGACCTCGTGAGGGAACTTCGGCAAGGCGGAGACGCACATGCGGTGCCCGGCGTCATCGCCCGAAAAGAAGGACGGTTCGTCCGAAACGCACCAAAGGCATTCGACGTGGACCTGGATCAACTTCCTTTTCCGGCGCGGGACTTGTTGCGAAACGATCTCTACGTTCGCCCGGACACGGGGGAGCCGCAGGCGACGATTCAGACGGCGAGGGGCTGTCCGTTACGGTGTATTTTTTGTCTGACGCCGGCCATTTCCGGTCAAAAAGTCCGCCAGCGATCGGCGACCAA
Organism: uncultured Bacteroidota bacterium; assembly: GCA_964478735.1. Classification (GTDB taxonomy): domain Bacteria; phylum CLD3; class CLD3; order SB21; family SB21; genus CAYZJB01. Next base: position 3,614 of record CAYZJB010000039.1, read on the forward strand.
CGTCGTTGACGAAATCGAGCAGTGCGTGCGCGATTTCGGCATCCGGAATTTTTTCTTCAAAGCCGATACCTTTACGATCAACAAACGCTACGTCGTCGATATTTGCCGTGAAATTCTAAGACGAAACCTGGACGTCCAGTGGGTGGCCAACAGCCGCGTCGATACGATCGACGCCGAACGGCTCGAGTGGATGAAACGGGCGGGCTGCTGGCTGGTTGCCTTCGGCCTGGAGAGCGGTGACGACGACATGCTGCGGATGATGAAAAAAGACGCGACGTGCGACGACGCGCGGCGGGCCGTCCGGCTGGTCCAAGCCCACGGGTTGAGCGTTTTCGGGTTCTTCATGATCGGCCTTCCCTGGGACACGGAAGCGACGGTACAGCGGACGCTCGACTTTGCCGCTGAATTAGACTGCGACTTCGTTGAACTGCACATTGCCACGCCGTACGAGGGGACGGAGTTATACGATCTTGCGAAAGACCTCGGGTTGATCGATCGCAGTGTCATGGGCCATGATTACTTCGAACATCCGGCGGCGGGAACGTTGACCATGACGCGCGAGCAGCTTCTGACCTATCGACAAAAAGGATTAAAACGGCTTTATCTTTCGCCTTCGTATGTCGTCCGGACGTTGGGCCGGATCCGTTCGTCGCGACAGTTGATCAACTACGCCACCTACGGCGCACGGCTGGTGCGCAACATGTTGAAAACGGCAGGATGACGATCGACCAGGCACGACAGGAAATATCGCGGCTCCGGGCGGCCATCGACGACCACAATTACCGGTACTACGTGCTCAACACACCCACCGTATCCGATGAGGAATACGACCGTCTTTTGCGGAAGCTGATCGAACTGGAAGGTGCGTTCCCTTCGCTCATCACGCCGGACTCGCCATCGCAACGCGTCGGCAGCGACCTGACCAAAACTTTTCCGACCGTCCGTCACGTTCAGCCCATGATGAGCCTGTCCAATTCCTACGACGAGAGCGACCTGAAAGAATTCGACCGCCGCGTGCGAGAACTGCTGGAAGAGGCGTCGTATGAATACATTTGTGAATTGAAGTTCGACGGCGTGGCGATCAGCCTGATCTATGAAGAAGGCCGTCTCGTCCGAGGACTGACGCGCGGCGATGGGGAACAGGGGGAAGACGTGACTCCCAATTTGAAAACGATCCGGTCGATTCCGCTGCGGATCGAAAAACCGCCGGTCCCTGCGTTCGAAGTACGCGGAGAAGTCCTGATGTTCCGCGCCGATTTTCAGGCCTACAATGCAAAACGGGTCGAGGCCGGTGAACCGCCGTTTGCGAACCCCCGCAATTCATCGGCGGGAACGTTGAAACTCCAGGATCCGCGAGAAGTGGCCGCACGGCCGTTGAAATTTTTTGCGTACTACCTTCGCTCACTCCGTTCGCGGGAAACGATCCGCAGCCATTTTGACGGCCTCGAAAAACTGAAAGCGATGCGATTTCCGGTCATGGACAATTACCGGCGCTGTGCCGGTCTTTCGGACGTACTGGACTATTGTCGCGAGTGGGAATCGAAGCGCCTCAGTCTTCCCTTCGACATCGACGGGGTCGTCGTCAAGGTCAACCGCCTCGATCAGCAGGAGGTCCTGGGCGCCACAGCAAAATCTCCGCGCTGGGCGATCGCGTTCAAATTCAAAGCACAGCAGGTGGAAACCGTCGTCCGCGACATTGCCCTGCAGGTCGGGCGGACCGGGACGGTGAGCCCGGTTGCGGAACTGGAGCCGGTTTTTCTTGCGGGGTCGACCATCAGCCGGGCCACGCTGCACAATGAAGATTTCATAACCGAACTGGATATCCGCATCGGCGATACCGTCGTGATCGAAAAAGGTGGCGACGTGATTCCCAAAGTGACGCAAGTCGTGCTGGGCAAGCGGCCGAAACAATCGAAGAAATTCCGTTTTCCGTCACGCTGTCCGGTCTGCGGACATCCGCTCTTCAAGGACGAAAGCGCATGGCGGTGTGAAAACCTCTCGTGCGACGCGCAGGTCAAACGGCGCATCGAACACTTCAGCTCACGAAACGCGATGGACATCGAAAACCTCGGGGAAGCCGTGGTGGCCCAACTGGTCGATGCCGGCTTGATCCATAATTTTGCCGATTTGTATTTTCTCAAAGCGGAACCTCTGCTCGAACTCGAACGTATGGGAGAAAAGAGCGTATCGAACCTGCTGGCCGCGATTGAAAAAAGCAAGCAGCAATCGTTGGAAAGGCTGATCTACGCGCTCGGCATCCGTTTCGTCGGAGAAGAAAGCGCACACGATCTGGCGAAACACTTCAAAACCCTGGACCGTCTAGAAAAAGCGGACGAAGCGGCCCTTCTGGAAGTTGACGGCGTGGGCGAAAAAGTGGCGTCGAGTGTCATGACGTTTTTTCGGAATCCCGATTCCCAACGGGTGATCGAGAAACTGAAAAAAGCGGGAATTCGGATGGATTACCAGGAAGACCCGCAGGCCGCCGCGGTTGACAAAGTCTTTGCCGGAAAAACGTTTGTGCTGACCGGTACGCTGCCGGGTCTTGGCCGCAACGAAGCGACGAAGATGATCGAGATCCGGGGAGGAAAGGTAAGCGGCAGTGTGAGCAAAAAAACCGATTTTGTCCTGGCCGGCGATGACGCAGGATCGAAGCTCCAGAAGGCCCGGGAGCTGGGCGTCGCCGTGATCGACGAAGAACAATTCAGAAAGATGATGTCATGAAAATGATCTGGCTGGCGACGGCGTTCTCACTGCTGGTTGCAGGCGGCGAATCGAAAAAAATTTCACCTCGCGTTATGGCCAGACTGGCCGAGGACGATCGTCCGGTGCTGGTCTGGGTGTATTTGCAGGACAAGGGTCCGACTCCACTGGCCATTTCCAAAAAGGCCGAGGAACGACGCAAGCGTGCGGCCGTTTTGCCGCCGCGGGAACTGGACGTGCCGGTTCGGGCCGATTACGTCGAACAATTGAAGGCCGCCGGTCTCGATGTCCGGCATCACTCACGATGGCTCAATGCGGTGAGCGGCCATGCCGACGGCGAGACGATTCGTAAAATGGCCGGGTTTCCGTGGGTACGACAAATCGATCGGGTGGCCCAGTTTCGCCGTCCGGGTTATGAACCTGTCGAGGCGGATTTGCGTATGGATACACGTCCGAGTCTCGGCAAAGCGGCTTTCGATTCGTCGGCCTATGGTGCGTCGTACGGACAGGTGAAATTACTCAAGATTCCGTTGCTTCACGACGAGAACATTGCAGGTGACGGCGTGATCGTCGGGGTTTTCGACACGGGGTTCGACAATCTGGGCCACGATGTGTTCGACAGTTTACAAGTTTTGGCGATGTACGATTTCGTCAACGACGATTCCAACGTGGCCAATGAAGGCGATCTGGGCTCCGGTTCGCACGGGACCGCGACGCTTTCCGTTCTTGCCGGATATAAGCCGGGCTCTCTGATCGGACCGGCGTTTCGGTCGAAATTTTTACTGGCGAAGACGGAGAATACGCAAAGTGAAACGCCGGCGGAGGAGGACAACTGGATTGCGGCATTGGAATGGGCGGAAGCGCTTGGGGCCGACGTCATCAGCAGTTCGCTCGGCTATCTCGACATGGATCCCGGATCGAGCCGGAGCTACGACTACACGTGGATGTCCGGCGATTCGACGGTGATTACCAAAGCGGCGAATATCGGGGTCGGGATGGGAATGATCATCGTGAACTCCGCCGGTAATGAGGCTAACCGCGGAACGCCGAATACGCTCAGCGCGCCCGCCGATGGCGACAGCGTCATCGCGGTGGGAGCCGTAAGCAATACCGGTTCGCGCGCATCGTTTAGTTCGTACGGCCCGACGACCCTTGGGCGGATCAAGCCGGACGTCATGGCGCCGGGAGTCAATGTTCGGGTCGCCGCCTCGACGGGAAATGTCTATAACATTTTGTCAGGAACATCGTTTTCCTGTCCGCTCGTGGCCGGGGTGTGTGCGCAGATTTTATCCGCTCATCCGGGCGTATCGCCTGCGCAGATGCGTCACGCGCTGCGATCGACGGCCGTCAAGTCGTCTTTTGACGGCGATCCATCTCCGAACGGTTTGTACGGTTACGGCATTGTCGATGCCGCTGCGGCCGTGAACGTTTTTGGCGTCGTCATCGATCCGGGACTGATCATTCCCCAGTCGTATGCATTGTATCAGAATTTTCCAAATCCGTTCAATTTGCCGACGACGATACGATTCGATGTACCGCAATCCGGCCGTGTACGTCTTGAGATTTACAACACGCTCGGTCAGCGCGTGCGTACCCTGATCGATGCGGATTTGCCCGCGCGCAGTTTGCATGAAGCGTCGTGGGACGGGCGCGACGACGGCGGGCGGGAAGTAGCTTCGGGAGTGTACTTTTACCGGCTCGATGCGGGACGGTTTCAAAAAACCCGACGCATGCTATTATTGAAATAAGGACATTTGTCCTGAAAGGTTCATGATCAAGATGATCAAAACCATATTTTCTTATATATGAACGATGATGAATATCCGGACCCTGAAGATATCCCTGTCTGACCAGCTTTCGATGCCGCGTCGGAAACAACCGACAGGACAAATGTCCTAATCATAAACGGGAGGATCATGAATATTGCCCTGGCCATGATACTTTCACTGGGTACGCTGCTTCTGGCGTACCGTTGGTACGGGACACGTGTCGCCTGCTGGCTGGGTGTCGATGGAGACCGGACCACTCCCGCCGTTCGATGCCGCGACGACGTCGATTACGTACCGACGCGGCCGATGGTTTTGATGGGACATCACTTTGCGTCCATTGCGGCGGCGGGCCCAATCGTCGGTCCGACCCTGGCCCTCATTTACGGTTATCTCCCGACCTGGTTGTGGATCGTCATCGGAGTTACGTTCATCGGTGCCGTTCACGATTTTTCTTCCCTGTTTGTCAGCGTGAGGGAAGAAGGCAAGTCGATTGCAGAAATCGCGAGAAAAACGCTTGGGAAAACCGGTTTTGTTTTTTTTGTATGCTTCGCCATCTTGCTCTGTATTCTCGTCTGCGCCGCTTTTCTTCAACTGACCGCCGTGTCGCTGACGTCGTTGTATCCGCTGAGCGAACTGAATCTGGCGGCGGATCAGACCTTATTGAATGCCGTGGAAGAAAACGGCGTCGTCAAGGGCGTGATCGGCGGAATTGCGTCGACGTCGGTGATTGTCATGACGATCGTCGCGCCGCTGATCGGATATTTGCTGACGCGGAAAAACCTCGGCACGGTCAAAGCAAGCCTTCTCGCGTTTGCCGTTTCCATCATTTCCGTGTGGGTCGGCTTTTGGATTCCCGTCACGCTGGGGACGCACGAGTGGATGATCATCATTTGCGGCTATTGCCTGATCGCCGGATGGATTCCCGTCTGGATTATCCTTCAACCGCGCGATTTTACCAACGTTCAGTTGCTTTATTTCGGCATCGCCGTGATGGTCGTGGGCATCGTCGGGAGCGGGTTTGCAGGAGTCACGGTCGACGCGCCGGCGGTCCATACGTCACCCGATACCTTTGCGGCGCTCGGACTGATGTGGCCGTTTCTTTTCGTGACGATAGCCTGCGGTTCCGTTTCCGGGGCGCACGCGCTGATCGCGACGGGGACGACGTCGAAACAGCTGGCAAGCGAAAAACACGCGCCCATGATCGGCTACGGCGGCATGCTGATGGAGGCCCTGCTCGGCATTTGCGTTACGCTGATCATCCTGGGCGGTTTAGGGTTCGCGGAATACCGTCATCTCGTCTGGCCGCACGACGAATTCGGTAACGTCCACAGCGGCAATGCGCCCCTGGCCTTTGCCGCGGGCGTGGGCAAAACGCTGTCCGTCGGTCTCGGCGTGCCGGCAGTTTTTGGGACGGTGTTCGGCATCCTGCTGCTGGAAGGTTTTCTCGTGACGACGATCGATACGATCATCCGCCTCAGCCGCTATCTATTCGAGGAATTGTGGCTCACGTTGATCCCGAATCCGCCGGCCGTCCTGCGAAACAAACTGGTCAATACGCTGATTCCGGTCGGTGCGATGGCGGTCCTTGGATTTACGAACGCGTACACGTCGATCTGGCCGATATTCGGCACCGCCAATCAACTGCTCGCCGCGTTGACGCTGACGGCGATCACGGCCTGGCTGGTGCAAAAATCGCGGCCGTTCTGGTTTACTGCCGTGCCGGCCGCATTCATGTGCGTCACGACGCTGCTGTCTCTCGGCCTGCTGCTTCAGCGATACATGGAAAAACAAAACTGGGTGCTCGGCATCACCGACGGCGTTCTGATCGTTTTGACGTCGGGCGTTATCGTGATGACTTTCCGTTACTTTTATCAACTGCGCAAAGCGCTGAGCCGCGTATGAACCGTCTTTTATTTCTGATCACCGTCTTTTCGCTGCCCGCCGTCGCACAGGTCGGTCTTCAAAGGAAGACGGCGGACGAATTGCTGGAAAAAGGCGATGCGTACCACGCGATGGGGATGTACCGCAATATGCTCCGGGACGCGCCCAACGACCCGGAACTGCATTACAATCTAGGCAATGCACTGTACCGCATGCAGCTATGGGATGAAGCGATCCAGTCGTACCGGAAGGCCCTGTCGCTGACGTCGGATGAGTCGATGAAAAATTACATTCAGTACAATATCTCGAACTGCCTGTATAAAAAGCAGCAGCTTCAGGAGAGCATCGAAGGGTACAAACAAACGTTGCGCGGGAATCCGGACGATCGCGATGCCCGCATCAATCTCGAGCTGGCCCTGAAGCAGATGCAGAAAGAAAATTCTTCGCAAAGCGACTCCAATCGCAACAACCCCAATCGCCAGAACGAGCAGGATGAAGAAAAAAACGACCGTTCGAAAAACGAGGACGACGGTTCGAAACAGGAACCCCGGGCGAACAACGAAACCGGACAGGATCGGCAAACCCGGCCAAATCAGCCACTCTCCCGAAAAGACGCCGAACGGATTCTTGATGCCTTGAAAGACAAGGAGAAAGAATTACAGAAAAAACGCGTTCTGGAAAATTTGAGGGCGCAGGAAAGAACGGCCAAAGACTGGTGAAAGGACCGGCGTGACGGAGATTCAGCTTGATGTCAGCGCCTGGGGCGGCTGGATTGTCGCCGGAGCGGCAATTCTGATTGCCGCCGCCGTCTGGCTGTATCGGGAAACGATTCCAACGACGTCGGGACGCGTTCGTGCCCTCCTCACGTTTCTGCGCGGGACGTCCCTCGCGCTGATCTTTTTCCTTATTTTTGAACCCTATTTACAACTGCGTTTCGACCGGACGGAGCCTGCCGTGATCGGTGTGCTCATCGACGAATCGGAAAGTATGGCGCTTGCGGACAGCGGAATCGAGCGATACAGGACTGTGCGTTCCATCCTGGATCAGAAACGTTTTCGTGAATTGCAGAGCCGTGCCGATGTCCGGTTTTTCGGGTTCTCAGGGACGGTCGATCCCGTTGAACCCGAGCGTTTCGATTCGATCAAATTTGACGGGGCATTGACCGATCTGTCGGGGGCCATCCGTGACGTGCGGCAACAGCTGGCCGGTGAAAACCTCAAGGGTTTACTGATTTTCAGCGACGGACAATACAATTTCGGCTCGAACCCCGTGGAGGCGCTGCCGGACGTTCGTGTGCCGGTATTCGCCGTCGGAATCGGTGACACGTCGGAGCGCCGGGACATCGTACTACGGGAAGTTGCAACGAACGAAATTACGTACCGCGATGAAAAAGTTCCGGTCGACGTTCTGATCAGCGGGCACGGGTATGACGGCCGCGTCGTTTCCGTCCAGCTCTGGCTCGGCGATCGCATGATCGATTCACGAAACGTGACGATCGAAGGCGACGGTTCGTCTCAACGGTTGCGTTTTGATTTTACACCGACGGAAGCCGGACAGCAGAAGATTTCCGTCCGGATCGTTCCTCTGCAGGGGGAGTTGACGGAACGCAACAACGCCAAATCCGTTATCGTGCGGGTCCTGAAAAATCGATTTCAAGTTGTCCTCCTGTCCGGAGCGCCGGGTCCGGATCATGCGATTCTGCTGAAGACACTGGCGGAAGATCCGAACGTCACCGTATGGCCCTACGTCGAACGCCGCGACGGATCGATCATCGAGATCGGTAAGCCGTGGGGCGAGATTTCCTGGAAAGACGTGGATGCCGTCGTGCTGAACGATTATCCGACGGGCGCTTCCGGCGGGACGCGCTGGGAAACCGTTTTACGGGAGAAAAAACCCGTCTTTTATTTTTACGGTCCCAACGTCGATGCCGCGAAATTGAAGCGGTTGGAAGACCGAATGCCGATCGACTGGGTACGGGACGCGGCGCTGGGCGAGAATACGGTGTTTCCATCGGTCACGCTGACGGGAAAGACGAGCGCCATTCTGAAGGTTCTCGATGATCCCGATCTGACGATTGCCCAGTGGTCGGATGTGCCACCGCTCTGGCTGTCCGGTATGACGGCGCGCCCGCGAGACGGGGCGGACGTCCTGGTTCGGGTCGATATGACGCGTGCATCGAATCTGATACGACTTCGTCGCGACGTTCCACTCATTCTTTCCGGGCGACAAAATAACGTAAAATCGATTGCGGTCGTGCCGTACGGACTGTGGAAAGCCCACCTTGTTATGGCCGGTCTGCGGCGAGACAATCGGGTATACGTGTCCTTTGTTCAAAACGGGATTCGATGGTTGACCGTTCAGGATGATTCTCGCCGCGTGATCGTATCGACGTCGCGGTTGGTTTTTCAAAATGGAGAGCCGGTCCTTTTTAACGGGCAGATGTACGACGAGCAATTGAAGCCGTTGCCGGGAGCGGACGTTCGAGTTCGAATACGTTCCTCCGCGGTCGATCAGGAAATGCAATTGCAGGAGGCAGGCAACGGCCGGTATGAAGGCACGCTGCCGCGGCTGCCGGCGGGCGATTATCGTTTCGATGCCGAAGCAACGAAGGACGGTGTCGTTCTCGGACGTGATGGCGGCCGGTTCGTCGTCGAGCCGTATTCCATCGAACTCATCCATACGCGCCTTCGTGAGGACGTTTTGCGCGCACTCGCCGTGGAATCGGGAGGCCGCTACGCCCGCGCCGAGCGCTGGGACGAAGTGATTGCCGCCATTCCAACGGAGTCCCGGACCGGTACGGCGTCGCACGAACTCGCGCTGTGGAACTGGCCGTTACTGATGTTCGTCGTAACCGGTCTGTTGTCATTGGAATGGCTTATTCGTAAACGCAAAGACATGTTATGAGACGGATCGTTTGGGCATCGGCGTTCGCGGTTGCCATGGCGTATCTCGAATCGGCCGTGGTCGTCTATTTGCGAAGAATTTATTATCCGAACGGCTTCCGGTTTCCTTTGGTCGCACTCGACGTTTCGATCGCGGTGACGGAAATTTTTCGCGAAGCGGCGACGGTTGTCATGCTGATCGCCATCGGCGCTCTAGCGGGACGATCGCGATACGAAAAGTTTGCTTTTTTTCTATTGAACTTCGCGGTATGGGACATTTTTTATTACGTTTTTTTATGGTTGTTGCTTGCCTGGCCCGAGTCGCTGATGACGTGGGATATTTTATTTTTAATTCCGGTCATGTGGGTCGGTCCCGTCGTTACGCCGATCATTCTGTCGTTGACGATGATCGTTCTGGCCGGGGGAATTCTAAAAATCGAAGCGGCGGGAACGTTTCGCGGCATCCGGCCGATCGAGTGGGCGCTGTTGATCGTGGGCTCTGTCGTCGTCATCGTGTCATTCACAGTCGACTACACAACGTTTGTCGTTCAGGGAGGAGGCTGGCAGTCGTTGTTCTCCATGGCGGCCGCTGCCCGATCGATCCGCGAACAATATATTCCAATTGAATTTCCGTGGTGGATTTTCGTGGTCGGTGAGGGAATTATCGTAGCGGGTATTGTGAAAATGTTGAAAAAAGAGTCGTAATGATAATAGCCATACAGGACGAACAGCGTTTGAAGGCAGGAGGTCTGCACGGCTTCTTCGAATGTATCGTGAGTAGGCTCCGGTTATCTTGAGGAACTGGACCTTGGGAGTCATTGAGAGAGAGTTGAGACGCTGCATGCAACGTCTCGACATCGGACCGCCTCCAGCGTTGATCTTTCGATGATCTAAATCACCAGCTTATATCCCAGCCCGTGAACAGTTAAAATATACTTCGGTCGTTTCGGCACGTCCTCCAGTTTTTGCCGCAGCCAGCCGATGTGTACATCGATCGTGCGGGTCGTGATCGAATCGTCATAACTCCAGACCTTTTGCATCAGCTCGTCACGCGATAAAACCGCCCCGCGGTGGGCAATCATATAACGGAGGAGGCGAAATTCCTGAGCGCTCAGTTCCACGCGTTTGCCGGATTTTCTGACTTCGGCTTTCCGGAAATCGACATGCACGTCGCCGAAAACAAACTGCTCGCCCGTAGCCAGTTCCATCGATGAACCGGACCGTCTCAGTAATGCCTCGAGCCGCGCCAGCAGTTCCGTCGCGTCGAAGGGTTTGGTGAGGTAATCGTCCGCGCCAAGCTTGAGGCCCAGAACTTTATCGATCACCTGTCCCCGCGCCGTCAGCATTAAAATCGGCGTCGTAACCCCGGCGGCGCGTAAATCGCGGCAAACGTCGAAACCGTTTTTTCCGGGCAGCATGACATCCAGAATGATCGCGTCGCAGCCCGCCCGCGCTTTTGAAATTCCATCGATCCCGTTACCTGTCGCCAGAACGTCGTACCCCTCGGACGTCAATCGGTCGGTCAGAGTCGTTACGAGTCCCGTTTCATCTTCGATGATCAATATTTTCTTCATGTCGCGAGAGGAAGTTCGACGGTAAAAACGGTTCCGCGACCGATTTCCGACCGGACATCGATGCGTCCTCCGTGATGCTCGACAATCCGTTTTACGATTGCCAATCCGAGCCCGTTGCCACGGATCTGCCGCAGGCGCGCGTTTTCACCACGGTAAAACGGTTCGAAGATTTTTCCGATCTCGTCGGGCGAAATGCCGCTGCCGCGATCTTCTACGGACAACACGATGTTGTTGTCCTGTTTCGACAGATGCACGTCGATGGGTTTGCCGACAGGCGAGTATTTAACCGCATTGTCCAACAAATTGCGGATTGCAGATTGCACGGAATGGCGGTCCGCGCGGATATATAAAGGGTCTCCAGCATTATTGTACCGAATGACGATAGAGGAACCATGCGCCCGTTCAAAATCCGTCAGCGTTTCTCCAAGCAAGGCCGACAGGTCCAGGCGTTGCCGCTGCCGCAAATTTCGGCCGGATTCGATTTCTGCATAATCCAAGATTTGTTCGACCATATCACCGAGCGCGAGGCCCTGCCGCCGGATCAGGCTGCCGTATTCGCGAAGTTTATCGTCGTCACGAACGACTCCGTCGGCGATGTTTTCCGCGGCGGAGCGGATGACGGCAAGCGGGGTTCGTAATTCGTGGGTTACACCGGCGACAAATTCCATTTGCTGAACGGCCGTTCGGCGGGACCGTTGAACCGCGGCAAGCAGAAAAACGACACTCAGCGCCAGCAGACCGAGTACGGCCGCTCCGAGAACAAGGTTCCGGCGGCGCGATTGGGTTACCGCATTTTCCAACGAACCGGACGGATGGAAAACGTGAAGCTGCAAATCGTTATCGGACGTTGCGTGCCCGGACAGTGGGCTTTTGCCTCGGGTAAGCGTTTGTTCCAGCCGGGCCTCGATCCGAGCCGTATGGACGTCGCGTCTGCTGTCCACGATGGATATGAGGAACATTCCGCTGGCCGCTATATCCGGTAGGTCGGTGATCAGACTGGCCTCCGACACCGGGTGCGCCGGCCCGATGAGAAAACGTCCGCGCCGTTTGCTGAATACTCCTGCGGTGTAACCCCCGTCATGACCCGGAAAGTGTTTGTGGAACAACTCTGGAAACCACGCGGTTTTCAAGTACGCGGTATCCAGTTCCATCACAACGTAGTCCAGGGTCGGCTGCCGGCGCGGCATGTCGAGGAAATTCCGCAGCGGACGGCAACTGACGACGACAAGCGGATAGTATGCCGAGAGCGAAGTCTGAAAAACGAAGACGCGATTGGAATCGTCGTTGTGCCGTACCTGGCGTTCCAACACGGATCGAATGGCGCCCAGCGAGTCGGTCCACTCGGAAGTCTGGAACTCACCTTTGTGAACGCGAAACAACCGGGGCTCGACGGGCGGTTCGTACCGTATAAAAAACAGGTTCCGGATCAAACCGGGCGCGGGACCATCCGTACGCCACGCCAGCCACGCGCTGTCCAGCATCGCTGCCGTCGGGCCCTGCAGACCGGTGCGCATTTCGAAAGTGTCGTATAGCCGAGACATCGTCGATTCGAATTCTTCGGCAAACCGCGAGGCGCTCGTCTTCAGGTTGGTACGTAGAATCGCCAGTTCGCCGTCGCTGATCTGTCCCAGCCATCGGTACTGCCAGTACGCCAGGATGCAAACCGTCAACATCAGCAAAATCGCCACGGCGGGCAGGATACGATCGGTCCGTTTCATGTCCCAAAACTACCATCCGCCTGGGCGCGTTGCAAAAGAAATTTATCTCGCCGGAACGATTTTACATTCTTTACAAACCTTTTGCACCGTCTTGACAACCTCGGCCGACGAAACGGGTATATTTTATCCGTCATTAAACGAAGGAGACGACATGCGAATCGGGATGTTTTTTGCAATTTTTTTGATGCCGGGTTTGATTTCTGCGCAACAGATCGTACGCAGGACTCTCACGCCGGATAGTTCCGTCGTGATTTTTGAAATCGGTGCCGTGATTACCGCGGAGGATGGTCAGCTGACCGTGCTCGACGTCATGGATCCGTCCGACTTGCCCGACGGCGCTGCGGCCGTAGACATTCACTCGGGCGACCGCGTCATGATGTTCAACGACAAAAAGGTCGAAACGATCAAAGATCTGCGTGCGGCCTACGATCTTGCTGAGGCAGGGAAGACGAGTAAACTCGGATTCAGGCGGGGTGAAAACTTACTCGTGGTGGAGTTCAAGCAGCAATCTCCGGGTGAACGGCCGCAAAAGGTTATGATACGGAAGCGGCATTGATCGGTGTTATTGAATGACCGCCACTTTCCGGGCGGTGATTCCACAAGTCAAAACCACTTTGATTGGAACGATGACGTATAAGATGACGCTCGCACGCGAATCTCGTCCCGCCCTGTCCCCACACGCCTTGAAGGCTGAAGCTTCTCGGTATCACTTGCGTGCAAGAGGAGAAAAGGGACGAGTTTTGTTTTTGCTTATAGCCTTGTTGACTCCATCACTGATCGCACAGGTCAATTACAACAGCCGGGACGACAAGTTCACACTGCTCGGCCTCAAACGCGCGAAAGAGACGTATGAGTCGATGAAAGCGGAGTTCGAACGGCAGAAAAAATTCTACGAAAGCCAGTTGATTTCGCAACAGGAATTCGAGCGCGTCCGCAACCTGTTTGCCGATGCAGAAGTGAACTACTTTCAATCGTTGTTGACCGTTTTATTTGAACGGCAGTACGTGACGGTCAGCCAGGCGGTCAAATATCAAAACGCAAGCGATCGCAAACATGTCCGACTGCAACTGGCCAATGCGTCCGGGGGAAATGCGGAGTTCCGGAAACTCATCAACATCGACGATGAGCTTTTCCGTTCGCTGCAGCCGGACGTGATCACGAACATCTACGTTTCGTTGTCCAATGAATCCGGAGCGATCATCAGTCAGCCGTACGAAACGAAGATCGATGAACTGCGCCACGGCGAACCGGTATTCATCGACTTCGCGCTGCTCCAGGACGTCGATGCCGTGACCGTCAACATCACGTACGGCAACAGCAGCCAGCGAAATCCGAAGGTCTTTTTACAGAAGGACGCGAGCGTTAACAAAGTCATCGTGCAATCGGAACAGTTTTCACAGGAGGCGGACCTGTCGGGGTCGGCGCGTTTTGATTTCAGCCTCGAACTCTTCAGCGGACAGAACAACACGTTCAAGCTCGAAGTCGTCAATTTACCTCCCGAGATCAACCGCTATTTCATCGATCCGGTATCGCAGGCCAAACTGAGCCAATTCAAGTTTACCGAAAGCGTCAATACCAAACGCGCGTCGCTGCAGGTGTATATGCCCGAACGTCCGACGGATCACGTCGTGATGGACAAAACGATTCCGTTTTACGTTCTCGTCGTACCGCAGCAGATGAAAATCCCGAATCTGCACGATAAGAAATGGAGTGGAGACGAATTCGACGACCTGGGAGTCGGCTATGTCCGGTTGGAACTCATTCCGCGCGGCCGAGGACGCCTGGCGGTCCGGGTGCCGCAGTTGTTTTATTCCGTCGGACCGGACGAGCCGATTGAGGCGGTGATGGATATCAAAAACGACGGTTCACGGCGTCTGGACAATGTAAAAACGGAACTCGACTTGCCTTTGAATTGGCGCGCGGCCATCGATCCGCAGGTCGTTCCGGTCATCGGTATCGGTGAAGAGAGCCGGGTGAATCTGAAGCTCGAGCCACCCGACGGCATGGCGCCCGGGCGATACGATATCCGCGTCAAGACAAGTTCGCTTTCCGACAATCAGCCCGTCCATGCGGAGGACAAGACGATTACCGTCGAAATCGTTCCGGAAACCAACGTGATCGGCACGTCCCTTCTCGTCATCTTGATTCTGGGCCTGGTCGGCGCCGTCGTTTATTTTGGAATTCAACTAACACGAAAGTGAGGCGATATGAGTGACATGATGATGCAGGCGGTCGGATTGACCAAACGGTACGAAGACGGCGTGCTCGCGCTAGACGATGTGTCGTTTACCGTCGACAAAGGCCGCATCTATGCGATGCTGGGCGGCAACGGCGCGGGTAAAACGACGACGATCAATATTTTTTTGAATTTCGTCGCGCCGACGTCGGGTTCCGCGCGCGTCGACGGCATCGTGACGCACGTGGAACCGTTGAAGGCCCGGCAGCGCATGGCATACGTGTCGGAAAATGTCATGCTGTACCCCAACTTTACTGCGATTCAAAACCTGGATTTTTTTGCACGGCTTAGCGGGCGCAAGAACCTGACGAGGGCGGACTGTGAAGCCGTACTGGCGCGCGTCGGACTGCAGAAGGAGGCATTCGATAAAAAACTGAAGGATTTCTCCAAAGGCATGAGACAGAAGTGCGGCATCGCCATTGCCATCTTGAAAGATGCACCGGCCATTATATTAGACGAACCGACGTCCGGGCTCGATCCGCAGGCGGGTTTCGAATTCAATCGCCTTCTTGCGTCGTTGCGGGAAGAGGGCAAGGCCATTTTGATGTCGACGCACGATATTTTCAGGGCGAAAGAGATTGCCGACGTCGTGGGAATCATGAATCGAGGCCGTCTCGTCATGCAGCGTACCCGCGAAGAGATAGCGCATGAAGATCTGGAGAAACTGTATGTGCAATTTATGGCCGGTTCGAATGAGGAAGCGTGAAGTTGTCGAAACGCACAAAACGTCAGACCGAACACCGACCTGCGCCGGTGCAGGCTCGTTTTTTCAACAACCTGTTACAGCAGGCCACGGAGTGTAAGTTTTAAACAGTTCAGGAGCCATCATGATTCGAGCCATCCTTGCCAAAGAACTTCGAGAGTATGCGACGGGGTCGAAGTTCCTGTGGATATTCGCCGTTTGTTCCGTTGTCGTTTTGCTCGGTTTCTGGTCGGGTGCGCGTCATTATCAGGTTGCACAGCGCCAGTATGAAGCCGCACGGCAGGCTAACTTCCGCCAGCAGCAGGGTCTGACGGATTGGGGGCAGGTACAGCAGAACATCACGATGCCGCCAAACGTTCTCGCGGCGCTCGTGAGCGGTATATCCAACGACGTCGGGCGCAACGTGAGCATCCGGGGAATGAACGAAGTCGTGCCGCAGGACAGCCGGTTCAATGAAGACCCGGTATTCGCCGTGTTCCGTTTTTTGGATCTGGAATTTCTGTTTCAGGTGATTCTTGCGCTCCTTGCGATTTTGCTCGCCTACAATTCCGTGTGCGGCGAAAAAGAGCAGGGGACGTTGCGGTTGATATTTTCCAATGGCGTCGGCAAGGACCAGTACCTGATCGCAAAATGGCTCGGTGCGATTCTGGGGCTGGCCGTTCCGTTGAGCATTCCCCTGGCGCTGGGTTGCCTTCTCCTGGTGGTCATGGGGATTCCGTTAACCGCGGACGAGTGGTGGCGGCTGGCCACCATACTCGTTGCGGGACTGCTTTATTTCAGTCTTTTTCTTACTCTGTCGGTTTTCGTCTCCTCACGGACGCAACGCAGCACGACGTCTTTTCTCCTCCTCCTGATCGTCTGGATCGGGTCCGTCTTTGTCTGGCCGCGTATGTCGGTCCTGATCGCGGGCCGCCTTGTCGACGTACCGTCGGTCGATGAAGTGGCCGCGGAAAAGAGCGCATTCCAGTATCAAGTCTGGAGCGAGCATCTCCGAAAAATCGGCGCGTATCGATCGGCGCCATCCGACGATCCCGATAAAGTTTTTCAGGAGTTTCAAAAGTTCATGTCGCAAATGGCGGAAGAACGCGACCGGGAGATCAATGCGTTTGCCGATCGGGTGAATGAAAACCGGCGGAACCGGCAAAAAGCCCAGGAAGCCGTCACGTTGAACCTCGCCCGGCTCTCGCCCGCAAGCGCATTGTCCCTCGCAATGACGGCCCTGGCCGGAACGTCGCTCGATTTGCACAACCGGTTTGTGCAGTCCGCGACCGACTACCGCAACGTGTTCGAATCGTTCGTACGTACGAAAACAGGAAACGCGGCCCATCGCGGCATGCGCATGGTCATCGCCGACGGCCGTGAAAAGCCGAAGCCCATCGACCCGTCGGAAATCCCGGGTTTTCATTTCGACGCTTCGTCCGGTCCGGTGGAATCCGTGATCGTGGACGCCGGATTGTTGCTTTTCGGCAATCTCCTGTTCTTCGGACTGGCCCTCGCGTCATTCATCCGTTACGACGTACGATAAAGGAGACGATTATGTTTGTCCATCTTGTCCGAAAAGAACTGCGTTTGATCCTGACGAGTCCCAAATTTTTGGCGACGTTCCTGACGTGCCTGGTGCTGATCCTGCTGACGGTCTATACCGGAATCCGGGAGTTCCAACGTGAAGTGGCGGAATACGAAAACGGCGTACGACTCAACGATCAGGTCTTGCGTGAACGTACCACGTACGGCGGACTGGTCAATCGCATCTATCGTCGGCCCGATCCCATGCACATTTTTGCGTTCGGAGTCAATTACGACATCGGCCGCCTCGCCCGCATCAGCTCCCTGATGCCGGTCAAACTGTCCGACAGTGCGTTTCAGGACGAACCGCTGTTTGCGCTCTTCCGTTTCGTCGATTTCAATTTCGTCGTCGTTACACTGCTGTCGTTGTTTGCCATCGTTTTCACGTACGACGCGGTCAACGGTGAACGTGAGCGGGGGCTGCTCAAGCTCACCTTTGCCTGTCCGGTGCCGCGTTCGACGTTCATTCTTGCCAAACTGACCGGCTCGTGGCTCGGACTCGTCGTTCCCGTCGTTCTGGCGATTCTACTTTCACTCCTTCTTGTCATCGTGAGCGGAGTACCGATGCGAGGCGGCGACTGGCTTCGCGTCATCGTTCTGATGGGATTTGCGGTACTCTATGTCAGCTTTTTTATCCTGCTCGGGATTGCCGTGTCTACACTGACACGACGGTCGATCCAGTCGTTTATCGGGTTGCTCGTATGCTGGATCGTACTCGTGCTCGTCATGCCGCGCCTCGGGGTTGCCTCGGCCGCCCATATCGTCGACGTACCGACGGTGAGCGAGATTGAAAGTCAGATCGAAAGTATCGGCAAGGAGTTATGGAGGGACCACGAAGACTATCTTCGGCGGGCGTGGGAAAAGCGCAACGCCGAAATGACGGGCATGGATGCGGCGCAGCGCAGTGCGTACCAGGACGAGCATCAATGGGAATGGGCAGAGGAAGACACGAAAGCGCGTAACATGATCGAGCAAAAACTGGCCGAAGCGTCGGCACGCCTGAAAGAAGACATGGAAAACCGTAAAACCGAACAGGCGCGTCTCGGGTTTCAATTGTCCCGTTTTTCGCCCGCGTCGTGTCTGTCGCTCGCCGCGATGCAGACCGCAGCGACGGACATCGGGATCAAAAATCGGTACGAACGTGAACTGGCGGTGTATAAGGAAAATCTTGTACGATTCATCAATCAGAAGCGTCAGAGCGAAGGGGGAGAAGGCTTACGGATCGAATTTAACAGCGATCGCGGCCTGCAAGTCTCCACACCCGATCTGAAAAAAACAATCGACGTTTCCGAAATTCCGGTCTTTCAAATGACGGAGGCGTCGAACGGTCAATGGTTCTCGTCCATCGTTTCGGACGGCCTGATCGTACTCGGTTGGTCCGTGATCATGCTGTTGACCTCCCTGTTTGCGTTTTTGAGATACGATGTGAGGTGACGAAGCTCTTCGAGAGTGAAAAATGACACGAAGCTTTTCCGGGCATCATCGATGAGGTTCGAATTTACGGCCGCGTTCTGAACGACGACGAGGTCAAACAATTGCTGTCGTATAAGGAGCCGTAGCCCGTCTGTTTTCAAAAGCTCTGAACCCTGGCGTGAAGTTAGGGTTCGGGACGTTACCCTCCATAATTTGCGAAAACGTTCGTACGACACTTCCGGGTCACCGCAGCCGTTCAACCTGAAGTGCGGTCTTTTGGACACGCCGTCCTGTTGTTTTATATCGGAAAGTCAGGAGGATCGGTAAAAAAGATTGTATTTCTACGGTTAAATCGTCTATATTCGCGCGCTTTTTGGAGAACGACGTGAATTTGGATCTGCTGGAAAAAGAAATCGGACGCCGCCGAACGCTGGCCATCATCTCGCACCCGGACGCCGGCAAGACGACGATGACGGAAAAGCTCCTGCTGTACTCCGGAGCAATCCAGACGGCGGGTAACGTGACGGGCGGCAAGCGTAGCACGACGACCTCGGACTGGATGGGCATCGAACAGCAGCGCGGCATTTCGGTCAGTTCAAGCGCCATGCGTGTCGAATACGACGGCCATTTACTCAACATTCTCGATACGCCGGGACACCAGGACTTTTCAGAAGACACCTACCGCACGCTGATGGCGGTCGACAGCGCCATCATGCTGCTGGACGCGGCCAAAGGCGTCGAGCCGCAGACGATCAAACTGTTCAAGGTTTGCCGCGACCGCGGCATTCCCATCATCACGTTCATCAACAAGCTCGACCGGCCTGCGCTCAGCCCCTTCGAACTGCTGGATAACGTCGAATCGGTCCTCGGTATTACCGCCGTGCCGCTATCCTGGCCGGTCGGGGACGGGTCGAGCTTTCGCGGGATTTATGAACGGCAGGAACGCCGGTTCCATTTCTTCGAGCGAACGGTCGGCGGCATGTACCGTGCGCCCGTCACGATCAACGACCTGCATTCCGAAGACGTCCGGCGCGCGCTCGGCGAGCAGGGCCACGATAAGCTGCTGCAGGACCTCGAATTGATCGATCACGTCATTCCGTCGTTCGACCGGGAACAATTTCTGCGTGAAAAAATCACGCCGGTTTTTTTTGGAAGCGCGTTGACCAATTTCGGCGTGGAAAATTTTCTGCAGCACGTACTCCGTCTGGCGCCGGCGCCTCAAGGACTGGAAACGTCCATCGGTCGCGTGGAGCCCGAAACGCCACGGTTCAGTTGTTTTGTGTACAAAGTTCAGGCTAATATTAATAAGGCTCACCGCGATCGTATGTCGTTCGTGCGGATCGTATCCGGACGCTTCGAGCGCGGGATGACGGTCAAACATTTTACCAGCGGCAAAGAGGTCAAACTGAATTATCCGTTTCAGATTTTCGGGCGGGACCGGGAAATTCTGGACGAAGCGTATCCGGGCGACGTCGTGGGACTGATCAATCCCGGCCTGTTTCGCGTCGGCGACGTCTTGTCCGAGGGACAGGAATTTTCGATTCCGCAATTTCCAAGATTTGCGCCGGAAATTTTTGCCAAGGTCTATCCGGCAAGCCATTCGTTCAGCAAGAGTTTTCGCAAAGGGATCGAACAACTCGGCGAAGAAGGCGTCATCCAGATATTCACCGATCCTGAAGGATCGCTGACCCCCATGGTCGCGGCAGTCGGGGAACTGCAGCTCCAGGTCTTCACCTGGCGTATGGAGAATGAGTACAACGAACGGGTGAACCTGGAACGGATGTCCTACACCGTTTTACGGTGGCTTGGAAGCGAGGTCCGGCCGGCGATTCCGGTCAAGACGGCGTTTGACGACAAAGAACGACCCGTCGTACTTTTCAAAAACGACTGGGAATTGAATTACGCACTTCAGAAAACTCCGGACCTGGTCCTCCTGGAGACGCCGAAGAGAAATCCGATCACCGCTAGTTAGAATGAAGGCGCATCAGTTGTCATTCTGAACGCGAGTTCAGACGATTTTGCGTCGGTGCGACACCCCACCCTCAGTCCCTCCCCTTGCCAAGGGGAGGGAAGGGTGGGGTTGACGTTGCGGGTTCTCCACCCAATCAAATCGGATTTACTTTTTCTTCCCCATTTTATTTTTCCACTCCGCCAGAAGCGATTCCATCTGGGCTTTGTTGCCCGGAGCGTTCGTCATTTTCTTTGTCAACTCCATGGCCGTCTCCATCGTTTTTACGGCCTCGGCGGTCTTTCCTGTTTTTTCCAGCAGTCGCGCTTTCACGGCATGATTCCAGTATGTCGGTTCAATCGCGATGGAAATATCGATCCATCGTAATCCGTCGTCCAGGTTCACGCTCTGGTCCACACAAAAAAGCGCCGCCTGATAAGGAGCCGTCCACGTGACTGCTTTTCGCGCGGAGGCCAGGGTCAATGCATTCGCGTCGACGGCGACGTTAAAACCGATGCGGACTTTTTCCCAATGCATCACGACGCGGGCCGAGCTTTCGGTGACGTCCTCAAATGAAAACGTGAGACGTTCCGCCATGGGCGCCGACTCCGGTTTAACTTTGATGCGGAGGAACTCGTTGGCCTCTTTATACGAATAGGATGTCCATGGTTTTGCTTCTTTCGTCAGGATGACCGTCCATTCGGTCTCACCGGGAATCGTATGAACGCCGTACGTTCCGGCCGGTATGGCGTTCCCTTCAACCGTGGCGCTGTCGGCAAACGTGATCGTGGTCATCTCATTGGCGCCGGTCCGCCACACCTGGCCGTAGGGAACGAGCGCGCCCCAGATTTGCCGGTTTTTGACGCCGGGCCGGCAATACGTGATCGTGACGTCCGTGATGCCGATGGTCTGCATCACGGTGGCTTTCGGGCTCGGCCGGGGCGTTTGCAGTTGCGCCGATGCCGACGAGACGGCAAAACTGATAACGATAGCAACAAGCAGTTTCATAGTGTCCTCCATTTGAATGATGAGTGGTTCAATTATTTTTTAATGGTCAACTGGATCCAGTCACGTCCTGCTTCGTCGGGAAAAGTCTTTTCGAGAGAAAAGCCCGCTTTAAGATACGAGCGTATGGCCTGCTCGTTTTGGGTGAAGGCATAGATGGAAATCAGCCTGCGTCGATAGGGTTGGTCATCGCCTTATGGAATGACTTCAAATTGAATTTCTTCCGATACCGTTGACGGATCCGACACGGATCGGGCGCGTAACACGAACTTTCCCGGCTCGAGCAACCAGCGCGTGCGAAACGGCGCTTCGGCTGTGCCATACAGCGTTCCGTTCAAAATCCATTCGATCCGATGTATTCCCTGGGGCACGATGGCCTGAAAGGTCACGGCCTGCACGTCGCGGCGAATCGACGGATCGATCCGAAAAACACTCCGGTCGGCGGGAAAGACGATCATCGGCGCGGTCACATCCGTCTTGCGTTTTTCGATCGGTTTCGATGCCGCCGACACGACGTTCCACGATGATTGGAACAGAGGGGAAATCGCGGCCCAGTTGGTCCGGCCGATTTCATCGTGTACGATGCACACACGACCCGGTACGGCCGATGGGAGGAAAAATTCCTCCATCCGGAACGGGCAACCCTGGTGGGGAATTTCGCCGGAGGCGCCGCAGATGATTTTCCGGATCACGCCGTGCGGCGGGACAAACGCCGGCGGCACGCGGTCGCGATACAGCCGTTCCATCGTCGCGCGGAAGATCGGTCCCGCGCCGGTGACGCCGGAAATTTCGCGCATCGGTGAGTTGTCGAAATTTCCCACCCAGACGCCGACGGTAAATTCGCGCGTGTACCCGACCGTCCAATTGTCGCGGTAATCCGAAGACGTGCCCGTTTTGCTCGCGCATGGAAAAGGCAATGCAATCGGCGAATCGTAGCCGAACGCCGGCAGCCGCGCAACGGCATCGGAAAGGATGTCGGTGATGAGAAAGACGATGCGTTCATCCATCGCCGGACGCGATGGGACGGTATCGACGGGAAAAGGCGACAGCTCGGAAAAGCGGCCGCGATTGGCCAGCGTCCGGTACGCGCGCGTCAGTTCGAACAGCGTCACTTCGCCGTTGCCCAGCGTCAGTCCGTGGCCGTAATACGAAGGGGACTCGCTCAGGCTTTCGAAGCCGACGCGCTGCAACAGCGACAGGAGATCACCGACGCCGACGTCCTGCAAGACGCGAACGGCGGGCACGTTATACGAGCAGGCGAGGGCCTGGCGGACGCGGACGGGCCCGTGGAACCGGTTGTCGTAATTTCGCGGGGTGAACGTACCTTTTTCAGATGGTATATTCGTCTCGACGTCCGCGATGATCGACGCCGGCGTAAAACCCTTCTGGAAAGCCAGCGCATAGGTAAACGGCTTGAGCGTCGAGCCGGGCTGGCGCCGCGCAAGCACGGCGTCGAACTGGCCGTCGTGGTGCTCGTCAAAAAAATCGGCCGAGCCGCAATAGGCGAGAATATGCCCCGTTTCATTTTCAACGACCAGCACGGCGGCATTGGTGACGTCGTTGCCGGCATGGCGGTTTACTTCCGCCCGGATGATTTTTTCAATTTCCACCTGCAACGGTAGGTCGAGCGTGGTCCGGACGTCGCCACGCCGTCCATCGTTTCGCGTGACCCATTCGACGAAATGAGGGGCATAAAACGCGGACGATTTTGGAAACAGGACCAGCGGCTCCGCCAGTGCCCGTTGGCCTTCCTCGTACGGCAACGTACCCGCCTCCATGAGTTTGTGCAGAATGGCCTGTTGCCGTTTTTCCGCGCGCGACCGGTCGACGTACGGATTGTACGCCGTCGGGGATTTCGGCAGGGCCACCAGATAAGCGGCTTCCGCCCAGGTCAGTTCACGCGCCGATTTACCGAAATACAGCTGCGATGCCGCTTCGGTGCCGAAGGTGAGATTTCCGAACGGGATCCGGTTGAGATACTGTTCGAGGATCTCGTTTTTGGAGAGTGAATGTTCGAGCCGGACGGCCATCCACATTTCCACCAGCTTGGTCGCGATGTTGCGTGGATGATGATACAGATTTCGGACCACTTGCTGCGTGATGGTGGAGGCGCCGCTGATCGTTTTGCCGGCCTTTAGATTCTGTACGAGGGCGCGTACCGTGGCGACGGGGTCCACCCCGCGGTGACGGTAGAAACGTTTGTCTTCCGCAATGATGGCCGCGTGAACGAGGCGAGGGGATAAACTGTCCAGAGGGATCCATCGTCCGCGCCCGGAGCGGTCGGACAGCAATTCCCGAAGCAACAGTCCGTTCCGGTCCAGGACCCTCAACGACTCCACGGATCGGGGCGACAAATCGTCGGCGGGAAGGGGATAAAAAAACGTCGCCAGTATCGCGAAGATCGCGAATATCGTGTCGGCCCAGATCCATCGTGGCATGGTTTGAAAGTAGACGCTGAGAGAGACAAAAGCAATTTGTACGGGATGAACGGGTCGATTTCCATGATGGTTCGAACATGTGCTGCAAGCCAGCGCTTCCTGTCGGGCGGGAGGGCGAGATATTTCCACCAAGCGATAGCTACGCGTAAGACTTCGCTCCAGAATGTGTGGAATCGTGCAATTCGACGGGCACTGCACTGCACGGCGGTATAGAGTCCACCGGGCAAGAAATGTTCATAAACATTACGTACCCGGAACGGTTCGTGCGATTCCAGCGCTCATGTGCGTGTCGTCATGCGGGTACCGGACCTCCGGGCCCGAGGCCATTGGGGAAGGCTATCCTATTGCAGGGAATGGCGAAAAAAACGTGACACGGTCGGGCGAATTGGCTAAACTCCATCAGCCATATTTCAGACAAACGAGAGGTCGTATGAGACGTGTAATCGTGTTTCTTTTGTTGTCGAGTGTCAACGTTTTCGCGCAATCGCCCAAATGGGCGTTTCTGAGCGATCTGGAAAAGGAGGTCATTCGCGAACTCAATCTGGCGCGGACCCAGCCCCGTCAATATGCCGAATACGTCAAGGACATGTTGCAATATTTCGACGGTAAATATTACAAATATCCCGGAGAAGTCACGCTGGTCACGCAGGAGGGGAAATCGGCGGTCAAAGAATGTTATGAGTTTTTAATGTCCGTCGATCCGGTCGGTCCGTTACGCGGCTCAAAGGGCCTGTCGCTCGCCGCGAGCGATCATGTCGACGATCAGGGGCCGTCCGGAGAAACCGGCCACACGGGGAGCGATGGAAGTTCACCGTTTGACCGCATCGAGCGGTACGGAAACTGGCTGAGCACGGCCGGAGAGAATATCGATTACGGCAATAACGATGCACGCCGGATCGTGCTGTCGCTCCTGATCGACGACGGCGTACCGTCGCGAGGGCACCGCACCAATATTTTCAATCCGGATTTCAAGGCGGTCGGCATTGCCACGGGCCGCCATAAGACCTACCGCCACATGTGTGTGATGGCGCTGGCCGGGGGCTTCAAGGCGAAAGCGGGTGGATTGAAGGTTCGAGGGGACGAGGACCCGGAGGAAGAATGAGTTGCCCCAAACGGGGTATTTGAAACGGGCGGAATATTTTTTACTTGAAGAACGTTATATAACTGACTGTTGGACTTGGATTCGCGTATAATCATATAGATCAAAAATAAATTTTTCCTCCTCTCCTCCTCAAAGAAGGCTCCGCGGGACTTGTTCCACGGGGCCTTCTCTACTTTTCCGTGAGGCCCTCCCATTCTTTGTATAACAGTTCGATTCCACGTTGTACACGTGAATATTCCTCCTGGACGTGCTTCGAGCGGGCGGCGTCTTTGTACAGCTCCGGGTCGCCCAGTGTGATTTCGAGTTCGTTTTTCTTCGACTCGGCTTCCTCGATTTTTTTTTCGAGTTCGGCGACTCGACGGGCCGCTTTTCTATCCTCTGCCGCGGTGCGTTTGGACGACTCGCGTTTGGGCACGCGCTCTTTTTTGACCGGCGGCGTGACCACAACCGGCACATTTTCCTGCGCCTTTTTGTCGCGGTAATCGGCGTAATTGCCCAGGAACGTCCGCAGTCGTCCGTCTTTGATTTCCAGAACTTTTGTGACTATCGATTCGACAAAATAGCGGTCGTGAGAGACCAGCAGCAGCGTTCCCTTGTACTCCGATAGCGCGCCCTGCAAGACGTCCTTGGTCTGCGCGTCGATGTGGTTGGTCGGTTCGTCCATGATCAAGAAATTAGCCGGATGCAAAAGCATTTTGGCAAATGACAGGCGCGCTTTTTCGCCGCCGCTGAGCCACCGGACTTTTTTATACGCGTCGTCGCCGGTAAATGAAAACGCGCCGAGGATCGTTCGCAGCACGCCCGGCGGATGGTCGCTGTCGTACGCCGCTTCCTCAAGTACCGTGTGTTCCGGCTCCAGCGTATCGGCATGATGCTGGTCGACGTAGAACGGTTTGACGCCGTTGCCCATGAAAATATCTCCCGCGTCGGGCTTTTCCGTCTGCATGAGCAGGCGGGCGAGGGTCGACTTGCCGGCGCCATTCACTCCGACAAGCGCCACGCGATCGCCCCGTTCGAGTGAAAATTCGACGTCCTTGAAGACCAGCTTCCCTCCATACGACTTCGCCAGTCCTTCGACGCGTACGACGGAACGCGGGCTGGGCGGGGGATCGGGGAACTCGAAGCGGACGGCTCGGCGTTCCTCTTCGGGCAGTTCGATCTTTTCCATGCGGTCCAAAAATTTAACGCGGCTCTGGACCTGACGGGCCTTCGTCGCTTTGTAGCGGAAGCGGTCAATGAAGATTTGTACCCGCCGGATCTCGTCCTGCTGGCGTTCGTACTGCTGGAGCAGGCGTTCGGCGTCCTCGAGCTTTTTCGTTTCGTAATCTTCAAACGTACCGATGTAATCGGTCAGCGTTTCCCGCGACATTTCCGTGATCCGCCGGCAGAGGGCATTGATAAAATACCGGTCGTGGGAAATCATGATGACAGAGCCGGCGTAGTTTTGAAGGTACGACTCCAGCCATTCGATCGATTCGAGATCGAGATGGTTGGTCGGTTCGTCGAGCAGCAGAACGTCGGGTTTCTGCAGAAGCAGTTTTGCCAGTGCGATCCGCATCTGCCATCCGCCGGAAAATTTTTCACACGGCCAGTCGAATTGTTCGGGTGAGAATCCCAGGCCGGTCAGGACGGCCGCCGCACGTGGCTGGATCGTCGAGGCGTCGAGGTCCTGCAGGCGGTGATGGGCCTCGGTGAACCGCGTGAGTATATTGTGGTAGGCTTCCGATTCGTGGTCGGTCGTCTCCAGTTCAAGATGCAGTTGTTCCGTTTCTTTTTCGAGGCGCCGGATTTCGTCGAACGCGCTCAGCGTTTCGTCCATCAGGGAGTGGCCTTCCGTGTGAAGCCCTTCCTGCGGTAAATAACCGACGTGGTGACCGCGGGGTAAAACGACGGACCCGCGCGTGGGCGTCTGCTGTTTACAGATGACGCGGAACAGCGTCGTTTTTCCGACGCCGTTGGCTCCGACGAGGGCGACTTTTTCACCGCTGTTGACCTGCCAGTTGAGGTTTTTGAACAGCGTGCGGTCGGCAAATTCGACCGCGAGATTGATCAGTTGAAGCATAACGGCGGGCAATTTAGAAAGTTCGTCGAGAAAAGCCAACCCTTGTGGCTGACACTCCGCTTTAGTGTTCGGGTAGACCGTTCACTAAGTGCGTCGCAGCACGTGAGGCGTGTGAGAAACTTCCTGTGGCGCGGCGTTTAACTCCTCGACTTGGTTCGGGACAGACCGTTCGCTGAGCGTGCCTCAGCCGGAGGACGATGAGCCTGTGGCTCAGAAGCGAACGCGTTCGGTTAAATGGTCACTTCGACGAGCGCGGTGACTGCAAGGTAGAGCCTGTGCAGCACGGGCTTGGGATCTCGCCACGTAGGTGTGGAAGTAACGTTATGTAGCGCGGCATTCCTATGCCGCGCCGTAGCGCCGAGACTGCTTCGTCGTTTTTCGAACTCCTCGCAGTGACGTACTTTGTCACTGCGAGCGAAGCGACGCAGTCTCATGGGTCTAAGTTCGCCGTTCGGTTGCGAAAAATGAACTCGTCCCTCGGCTTCGCTCGGGACTCAGACAAATTTTTCGCTGTATCGGTGCGAACTTGCTACGCGAATGCACGGCATTTTTCTCAAGGCCGGGAAGCGTGAGCTTCCTGTGGCGCGGCGTTCTAACGCCTCGACACCTCGACTCCGACGGCGCTCGGGACAGACCGTTCGCTGAGCGTGCCTCAGCCGCAGGCTGATGAGCCTGTGGCTCAGAAGCGAACGCGTTCGTTTATGGCCACTTCCAAGCCATTGGGTTGGCAAAGACAAGCTCAGTGACGTGAGTGTAGGTCGTGAAGCGCGGCTTAGCAGGTTGCTGAAAAACCAGTTTCAATGAAAGTTTTTCCATTGAGAAGGGCGTTTTGAGAAAACGACGGTCCTATCTTCGTCTTGGGATTTGTTAGTTCCGCCGTTAGGGAACGTGAGATTCTGCTCCGGTCATCCGTTTTCAAGTGGTTTTGACCTTCAGATTTTTCATTCGAATGAGATTGTAGATAGCGACCGAAAAGATAAACATCCAGCCCACTCGATCCCGTCCTTTGTGGCGGGTTTTGCGCATGAGACCAATCGTTTTCAACCACCCAACAATCTGCTCAACCAGTTTGCGTTTTCGTTGGCTGACTTCATATCCGTGATGACGAGTCGTACGCCGATCGATCGCACTG
>CAYZJB010000039.1:31842-34254 GCA_964478735.1 uncultured Bacteroidota bacterium
GCGCGAAGCAGCTGTTCCGGAGGTATCGATGGGCGGCCCGTGTGCGAGTACAGCTTCGACAACCGCCCCCTCAGCGCCACCAATACCTCATCCGTCATCTTCCGTATCGCTCGCAATGGATGATCACTCGGAATCCTCTCCTCTTGAGACACGTAACTGAATAGGGCTGGTTGTCGTGGATCTTCGCCGCGCATAAATCTACTCCACTAAATAAAATGGACTTGTTCTTCCTTCATCAACGTACAAAACAACTCTTTGTTTCCCATCCTATACAAAAAAATCGACTTTTTCAGTAACCTGTTAGTGCAGCCTACACTCTGCTTCTTCCATCCCACGACCTAAAGGTCGGGGCAACGATAAAACATCCAACCCTGGGATGGATTCTGGGCGGAGGTTCGTCAAGTCGGTGCAGCGCCCCGTATGCTGAGCGTGTCGATGCGAACGAATTCATTTAGGTCACTAGAGTCATGCAGGCCAGGCTCGGAAGTCCGTTCACAGGGTTGGCATCTCGCGATTTATCTTCACGCCGTTGCACCGAAAGAGAAAATCAACTAACCTTACTCATGCCGCTCAACGACCTCATCCCGACGCTGCAATTTTCGATTGGACCGGTCATTCTGATTTCCGGGATCGGACTCGTCCTGCTAAGCATGACCAACCGGTTCGGCCGCGTCGTCGACGGAACGCGGCTTCTGACCGGCAGGCTGAAAGACGCAACCGATGCGGAGCAGAGGCGGATTTACACGCAGCTCAAGATTCTCGCCAAACGCGCCAGAATTGTCCGTGCGGGCATCGCGCTTGCCGCCGTTAGTGTTTTTCTTGCCGCTCTGCTCATCATCAGCCTGTTTATCGGAGTCCTGTTGCAACTTGAAATAGCATTTTTTGTCGCAGCATGTGTTGTCTGGTTATTTCTCTTCTGCTCTACATACTCGATATCAACCAGTCTCTGAAAGTGCTCTGGCTGGAGATGCCGCCGGGCATTATCGACAACTGAAATACCAACGGATATTTTATGATCGACCCTGTGGAATGGTGTCGACAGCTCTACGCGGATGAGACCGGCCGCACAACTTCGAATGTGCCTGCCGCCTGCTGTCTGTCCACGATCGGGACGGACGGTTATCCCAATGCGAGGTTTGTAGCGCTCAAAGACGTTAGGGCAGACGGTTTCATCGTTACGGGACCGTTGAAGTCGCGAAAGGGGATGGAACTTGACGCAAATCCAAGGGCCGCACTAACGTTCTGGTGGCCACATACGGAGAAGCAAGTCAGAGTCCAAGGCGATGTCCGTCCGATTTCAGAGGATGAAGCGAATAAATTTTTTTACGACCGTTCGCGCGAGTCGCAACTACTGGCTCTCGTGAGCCGACAGGGAGAGATGCTGGATGATCCGGACAGGCTATCGGCGTTTCGATGAGATGGACAAACTCTATCGGGGAAAAACGATTCCGCGTCCCGAGTCCTGGGGCGGATATCGACTTCAACCCCTGAGGATCGAGTTTTTGGAATTCAGCGTCAGCCGTCTCCATCACCGAATGTTGTTCCAACGCAGAGACGACGGCTGGACGGTAACGATGTTGCAACCTTGAGGAGACCTGATTTCTGGGTGACCAACGGGACGGCGGAACATGCTCATTTCCAAAATCATCTTCATCGCGGTACAGCGTTCCGGGCCGGTTCACACATTCATGGCATTGCAGAACTTTCAAGCAAACTGCATTTTGCCCCTGATTTGGATGATTCAAAGGAAGGCTGCAACATGAACCGATCATTCGTTCGATCTGTCGTTTTCACGGGATTACTGGCGGGAACACTGGACATCCTCGCGGCGTTTGCCAACACGTACATTAAAACCGGGCGCGATCCGTCGGTCGTTCTGCGGTTTATCGCGAGCGGCGTGTGGGGACGGGAAGCGCTGTCCGGCGGAACGGCAATGGCCATGATGGGACTGCTGTTTCACTACATCATTGCGACGTCGTGGACGACATTTTTTTTTGTTGTTGCGCAAAAATGGGGTGTTTTGACGCGACGGTGGATCGTTTCAGGGGTCCTCTATGGCATGTTCGTCTGGGTGATGATGGACCGTGTCGTACTCTCGCTCTCCAATGTTCCCAGGCTGCCGTTCGATCCTACACAAGCCTGGATTGGCGTGCTGATTCTGATTTTTTTTATAGGCCTGCCAATTTCCTATATGTCTCGGCGGTACAGCGAGAGGGCCCCAGAGTCGTGATTAACGCTGGAAGACATCCATTCGTCAAAGTCGGTGAAGCGCGGACTTAAAAGCTCGCCACGTGCGGTGTGGAAGGCCCTTCAATCTTTCGCTTGGTAATGTTCTTTCTTTTGCTGCACCAAAAGACTCTATGTTTAGAAGTAAAGCCCCACAGTTTGTTGGTATATTGAGGTGCGAATTTC
>CAYZJB010000040.1:0-33150 GCA_964478735.1 uncultured Bacteroidota bacterium
TTTCAGATGGATAACACGCTATTTTGGCGTATTATCTGTCGACCAACCGCCTAACTTCATTATCCGCCTCGAAACTACGTAATCCTCTCCAAAATGCCAATAGACTGTGTCCGTGTTGATAATACGCTATATCGGTGTCTTATCTGTTAGTCGGCTGCATAATCCACAAATGGATCGAGCTAAAAAGTTTTCGATCATTCGCTGAGTGTTAAAACGGGCCTTAAACTGCATTAAACTCCCTTGCATGACTGACCCTTCCGTTCTATATTCGTCACACCGGATTTTTATTTAAAAAATTTTCTATGAAAACCGCAGTCATCGTATTTCCAGGATCCAATTGCGATCACGACGCGCATTATTCCGCCGGAGAAAGAACCGGCCATACCGCCGAATTCGTCTGGCATAAAGATCGCCGCGATCTTTCCGACTACGACCTCGTGATCGTCCCGGGCGGATTTTCATACGGCGATTATCTCCGCTGTGGAGCCATTGCGCGATTCGCACCGATCATGCAGGACGTTCTGGCGTTTGCCAGAACCGGCGGCTACGTCCTCGGCATCTGCAACGGCTTCCAGATCCTGACCGAGTGCGGTCTCCTCCCGGGAGCCTTGTTGCGAAATCGCGGTTTGAAGTTTGTCTGCAAGGATACGTTCCTCCGCGTCGAAAACGCCGACACCGCGTTCACGTCCGGCTATGAAAAAGGCGAAGTGATCATGTATCCGATCGCGCACGGCGACGGCAATTATTTTGCGGAGCCCGACACGCTCCGCCGGCTGGAAGACGAAGGACGCGTCCTGCTGCGCTACTGCAGCGAAAACGGCTCGCTGGGCGACGAATTCAATCCCAACGGATCCGCGTTTCACATCGCCGGCATCGTGAACGAAACCGGCAACGTGGCGGGCATGATGCCGCATCCCGACCGCTGCAGCGATCCGCTGCTCAACTCCGCCGACGGGCTGAAGCTGTTTCAATCGCTCGCCGCCCATTTCGAGACGGTCCCGGCGTAATTTGTTGTCCACGCGAAAATACAGGTCCACTGATCGTTCCGACCTGATCGGTATCTTTAGATCCAATACCCCCGACTTCTTCGATCCATCCGAACAAAAAGACTTCGAGCAGTTTCTCGACCTTCACGCCGATACTTATTTTATTGCCGAGATGGATGGACAAACCGTCGGTGGCGCCGGATACCTTCTGGAAAACAACCGGTGCGGACGAATCTCGTGGACGCTCTTCGATCCGGCCTTTCAACGAAAGGGCATCGGCCGCGAGGTCGTACAGAAGTGCATCGACGAACTTCGTAAAATCGATACGGTCAGCCTCATCACGGTCTGGACGTCCAACGCCGCGTTCCGTTTTTTCGAAAAATTTGGTTTCGATACGGTGGATTTTCAGGGCAATTTCTGGGGACCCGGACTGGACCTCTATAAGATGGAAATGAAGATCAGCAGCCGTCCGGCGGGTTGAGGGATTTTTTCTTTTTGCCCTTCTGCTTCTCCATAAAAAAATCGATTTCCTGAAACATTTTGTGCAGGATACGCACGTCGCGATCCTCGATGGGCGTCCGCCCGAGCAGTCGCTTGAGTCCGACGATGTAATCGTCGAGCGTCGTACGAGCCGGAAACTCGATGGTCTCGAGCAGGTGACGGATGCGGCCGTACAGAACGTCGAGATCTTCCCGTTTCGCCAGCCGCCACTCGAACGTCGGATTGCCGCTCACTTGCATCTGATACGCTTCATATAAATAGATCATAGCGGCCTGGGCGATATTGAGCGACGCGTAGTTCTCGTCCGCGGGAATCGTCGACACGATGTCGCACTGATGCAATTCGTCCGTCGTCAATCCGTTGTCCTCCCGGCCGAAAACGATCGCGATCCTCGACGCTCGGTCGATCCGGGAAATACGTTCCGCGACGTCTTTCGGGAGATACGTCGGAAAATGCGTGTCCCGGACGCGGGTCGTCGTACCGATGCTGAAATGTACGTCGCGAAGCGCGTCACGCAACGACGTCACGACCGTCGCCCTTTCCAAAATATTTTTGCCGCGTACCGCAAACATTTTTGCCTCGTCGGCCAGATGATCGCACGGATTGACCAGCGCCAGGTCCGACGCGTGAAAATTTTTCATCGCCCGGCAGACGGCACCGATGTTGCCCGGATTTTTCGGTTCGACGAGGACGACGCGAAGGTGATCGAGGGACGGGGTCATTTTGAAAATTCGTCGTCGATGCGCTTGAGTTTGTCGGTCAGCCTCGCTTCGATGTCGACGAGTTTCGACGGCGCGCCGGACATTTCGACCGTCGTCACGTCGGCATCGCGAACGCGGACGTCGTCGATCAGGTCGTGCAGGCTTTCGATCACGGCCGTGATGCGGCGCGTTTCCCGGATACAGGTTTGCGAAAGTTCGCGGTACGACTCGACGCGGTCCATTTCACTGGAGAGTTCCGCTTTGGCCGAGATGACGGCGGCGGCGTTTCGAATGTAATGCGACAGCGTGGTCAACGCCTCAACCATGGCCTCCAGGTGCGCGGCGCGCTTTTCCTTCTGGATCAACGTGAGCAGAAGTTTGTTCTGATCGGTAATGTCTTTGGCGATCACCGAGACGGCAACGACTTCGGCGGTAATGTCCCGAACCGGGGAGGCCGTCACGTACGCCGTCACACTGGCTCCGTTCTTTCCGGTCAGTTCAAGTTCCAGGTTTTTCAGCGTGCCGCCGTCCATGACTTCGATGACCATGGAACGCATGAGCCTTTTCTGATCGTGAGGGGACAGCATATCGACCGGTTTCCCGACGATTTCCTCCGGCGTGTATCCGAGTAATTCCTGCGCGCCGAGGTTCCACGACAAAATGCACTGCGACTTGCCGACGGTAAAAATGGCGTCGCCCGCATATTGAATCAGGTTCTGGATGTAAGCCGTCAGTTCATCCATCGGTAATGACTCCACGTTAATCCATGCCGCACGCACCGATCGGCGCTCCGGGCGGCGGGTCCGACGGCGCATGAGACAGGACAAAATCCTTCGGATGCGACGCGAGCCGATCGATTTTGCGAATGGCGTGATCGTAATGATATTTCCACGCACCCTCCGTTTTTTGCGATGCCAGCCAGCGTTTCAGCTCGTCCAGCCGGTTCCATGCGATCGCCTGGACCGCGCCTCCAGCGTCTGGATGGACGGCGAGCGACATCAGATGATAGAGCGCCACATCGTTGATCGTACGTTGAACTTCGGCGTGGAATTCGTCTCGGGGCCGGATTTTCCACGTCCGCGAAACGATACTGTCGATGACATTCCCAAGATCGGGCAGGGTTCCGTCTCGCCGTTTGTGATCGATCAGGCGCGCGGCCCGTTGCGGATGCAGGAGCAGACCGATCGAATGGTCGGCGGCGCTCTCCGCCGCACTCAGGGCATCCATCGTGACGCCCGTTCGCCGTGGAAAGAGTTCGCGATGCAGATCGTATCCGTCCGCACGCGGCGGGATCAGTTTGAGAATCCGTTCGGACAGCGCGAGCGTCTGCGCATCGATCGTTTGCAAAACTGCGCTCAGGGCACGCCACTGGTCACGCGCGGGGACAAATGCCGGCGCCGGCCGGCCGTCACCACGAAGCGTGTACGCATAGGTCAACCCGCCCACCATCTTGGCGGCCGCTTCCGCCTGGTACCGGTGCAGGAAATAAATCGGTACGAGGACTTCTTCGACCGTACTCATGGGATCTCCGGCGCGAATGACATTCTCTGAAAACTGTTCCAGCGCCGCTCGTCGAATGTTCAATAGCCGGATCAATTCTTCGGCGGCATCGGTCCCATTGTCCCACAGATGGGCCATCGGATGCGCCGTGCCGGAGGGCCGTGCGTCGGTATCGGTCAGATACATCAATCCGCGCGCCATGCTTTTTTGAATGATGTCGTGCAACCCCGCGCGTTCGGATTCCGCGTCATTGAACGGCGAGTAGGCATACGCGACGGTCACTTTGTCCCATTCCCCGACGCCGGTCGCGTACGCGTCATCGAGGTTCAACTTCCCGTCTTTGATCGTGATCAGCGGGTGCGGATAATCCATGACACTGGCCCGATTGGACGGACTGGCGGCGAAATTATGATTGAATCCGAGCGTATGGCCGACCTCGTGAGCGGACAATTGTCGCAGCCGCGCAAGCGCCATCGCTTCCATCGTTTTTGGAATTTCCTTTCCTTGCTCGAACGGCGCAAGCAGTCCCGTCGCGATCAGATAATCCTGTCGTACGCGCAACGATCCCAGCGAGACGTGACCTTTGATGATTTCTCCCGTGCGTGGATCGATGACCGCGTTGCCGTACGACCATCCGCGCGTGGATCGGTGGACCCATTGAATGACGTTGTAGCGAACGTCCATCGGGTCGGCATCATCGGGCAAAAGCTCGACACGAAACGCGTTTTTGAATCCGATCGCTTCGAACGCGTCCGCCCACCATCGTGCACCGTCGAGGAGCGCCGAGCGGACCGGTTCCGGCGTACCCGCGTCGACATAGTACACGATCGGTTTGACCGGTTCACTGACCGCGGCCGACGGATCTTTTTTATCCAACCGGTGCCGCAGGATAAATCGCTTCGTCAAGGATTCTGAAATCGGCGTGGCATAATCGTTGTACTCCATCCACAGCATGCCGACGCGCGGATCGTGGCGACGGGGACGGTAGCCGGGATCGGGCAGTTGGACGAACGAATGGTGCTGGTGGACCGTCACCGCATCGGACGTCGGAGTCACGGAGCGTAGCCATGCCCCCGCCGGTCCGCCGGTGTACGTCAGAATGGCGTCGAACTCCGTGTTGCGCGGGAAATTTTTTGTCCGCTCCAGATACACGGCGCTCCGGGAAGCGTCGATCTGATAATTGCCCTGTTGGGTTTGTTTCAGTCTTCCAATCACGTCGTGCGCGTCACGCAGCAGAAAACCCGTTGCATCGACGAGTACTCTGCTCCCTTCTTGTGCTTCGACGGAGAATCCCCATAAGACGGATTTTGCAAACGACTCTTCGACGGCCCGCTGTTCGCGAACGTCTTCGCTCACCGCACGGTAATTCGGATTCGGCTGGACGAGAAGAATTTTTGGTCCGATGCGGACGAATTTGACGATGCGATTGTTGTCGATCTGTCCGCGGTCGAGACCGATGTCGTTGGAGCCCAGACCGTGGGACAGGCCGTTGATATAGATGAACTCTTGATCGAACCGGTCGATTTCCAACCAGATTTTTCCCTGGGCGTCGTCCCAGTAGAACGCGAAAAAGCCCGGAAATTTTTTCATGCCCGCCGTTTTTGACGCGATCGTCGTTTGTGACCAGACGGGCCACGACGTCAGCATGATCATCAACATCCACTGCCGCACGATGTTTCCTTTCGATTTCAGTCCGCTAATCAGAATCGGGAGTGACCGGCTAAGATACTAAATCGGGCAGATTATCCAATATAGAAAAGAAACAGGGAACCCCCGAAAGTTTCGCCAATCCCGTCCCTGCTCTCCCTTTACGCACATGGACGCTGGAGGGCGCTTGATTCCGGTCTTGTTGACAGGTAAAAATATCATGTTGCTGCGGCATGGATGTTGGCGTGGTTCTTCAGATGCGATCTAATCGGATCACTCCTCCTTCCGATCACCGCAAGCATGCGGCCGGTCCGACCTCCCGAGGTTCGATGAGAAAAATAGCGGGTAGAATGGGACGCCGTACACTCGCCGGCAATCGCGATTCGTTTTACACCCGCGGATTCGAGTTGCGCCCGGTTGGCCGACCATAAATCGAGATAGAATGTTCTTCCGACACGTCTCACAAACGCCCGATCGAATTGCGCCGCCACGTCGTCGCCGACTTCATATTTTTCCGGACCGATCGACGGCCCAATCGCCGCGACAAGGCTTCCCGGGCGCACAGACAGCGTTCGGCACATTTCGTTCACCGTTGCCTTCGCCACGCTGGCCGCTGTTCCGCGCCATCCGGCATGGATCGCCGCACAGGCTCCGGTTTCCGGATCGAAAAGCAGGATCGGAACGCAGTCGGCCACCGACACACTGACGAAAATTCCGCGCTGATCGGTAAAAACCGCGTCGGCGTCACCGCAGGTACCGCCGGACCGCACGTAGCGAATTTCCTTGCCGTGAACCTGATGCGGGCGTACGACGTGGTCTTCGGAAATTCCGAGCGCGTCGAAAAATCGTTGCCTGTTTTGCATTACGTGATTCGGATCGTCGGCCGTCGACACACCGAGGTTCAAACCGTCGTACGGGGGACGGCTGACCCCGCCGAGTCGAGTCGTCACAACGGCCACCACGTCCGGCCATTCATCAAAAATGGGAAAGCGCCCGAACGTAAGCTGCCCGCGCTGTTCGAATTCGATCACGAAGGAATTTCCGGATGGATGACGACGCTGCGCACCTCGGGAACGGATTCGTAAATCCGGTTTTCCAGCGACGTCGTGATCGTGTGAACTTCATCCAACGATAAGTGCGGAGCAATGACACAATTCATCAAAACTTTTTTTGCGTCGCCGATCTTCAGCACGACAAAGTCGGTACAACTCTGGACATCGGCTTCGAGCTGCGCCGCCGCGCGGACCGCCACGATGAGTTCCTCCGACCGGTCGGTAATGTCCACGGCTTCCAGCACCCGGTCACGGGCATCTTCGATGTGCGTTTTAACGTCGAGAATTTCGGGAATCTTTTCCATGAGCCGGGCCTCGATCCGCGACGATACCGCGTGGGCCTCGGCGAACGTCGGATACGGATCGCATTCGAGATGGAAATCCACGACGTACCCGTTCCTGATCTTCTGCGCCCTCACATTATGACAGGCGAGGCCTTCTTGTATGACGATCATGCGGATTTTGTCGATGATACTCTCGTCCTCGGTTTCCTCGGGCTCCATATGAATGACGATGTCGGCGTTGGGGACGAGACGAGCGATACGGTCTTCGATTTCGTCCGCGACGTGATGCGCTTTGTCGAAGGGATACGTGCGTTTGATGCGCACCGCGGTGTCGATGAAGACTTTCGAGCCCGACTGCCGTACACGCAGGTGTCCGTGACTGTGTACGCCTTCATGCGCGGCCAGTACCGACTCGGCTTTCAGGGCGATGTCCCGCGGCGCAACGTCGGTCAGACTGTCGATCGTCCGCTTG
This sequence comes from uncultured Bacteroidota bacterium, assembly GCA_964478735.1. Taxonomy (GTDB): domain Bacteria; phylum CLD3; class CLD3; order SB21; family SB21; genus CAYZJB01. The sequence continues at coordinate 7,144 of CAYZJB010000040.1, forward strand.
AGCAAACGGCTGCTGATAAAAAGCACGAACGCCGCGACACCGATCGCCGCCAGGGAATCGCCCTGGGGAAATCCCCATGACGTTCCGATCAATCCAATGATGACGACCATCGAACTCCAGATGTCCGTGGAAAAATGGAGCGCGTCGGCTTCCAACGCCTGACTGCGGTACTTTCGCGCCACACGCGTCAGCGCGCGTGATCGCGTAAAATCAACCGCGACCGATACGATCAGGACCGTGTAACTCCAGGCATTCACCTGCACGGTTGCCGAAGGGTTGTACAACCGATCGATCGCCGCTTTGATGATAAAAAAACACGTGACGATGAGGATGCCCGTTTGCATGAATGCCGCAACGTTTTCGATTTTGCCGTGACCGTACGAGTGTTCCTCGTCGGGAGGTTTATCGGAGATGCGGACGGCGATATACGTCAATAAAGCCGCGCCCAGGTCCAGCGCGCTGTGGGCCGCTTCGGACAAAATGCCGAGACTATCTGTCGACAATCCGACGATCAGTTTGGTCGCCGTGAGAAAAATCGCCGCCACGACGCTGACCATCGCGACTCGTGTTTTCTCGATCTGCATTTGATGGGAATATGTCATGAGGACAAAGTAGGGATTGACGGTTGTTTTGTCAATTTGTGAATCCACATCAAATATTTTCTACGGGCAACGATCATCCGTAATTCTCCTGAATTTTGCAATGTGTGCTCGGCGTCACACGTCAATCTTGCTATCACCGTATGATTACATCCAACCAACGTGGAGGTTATTATGTCTCGGCAAGCCTTATTAATTAAGGAATTGTACGATCGGAGAAATATCATATCGCCGGTATCCCATTCCCGGTGGATAGTGTGGATGTTATTCGGGACGGCCATGTTGCTGCAATCCTGCGGAGGTGGCGGTGGCGGTACGTACTGGAAGGCGACGAAAGGACCTTACGGCGCCGTCGTCAATGTTCTGTACGAACGCTCCAACGGCGACGTCTGGGCCGGTACGACGGCCGGCATTTTCGTCAGTAAAAACGACGGCCAATCCTGGCGTCGCGCGGGGTTGATCGAAGACAATATCCGGGCGATCGCCGCGTCGCCGGGGCTGATGATCGTCGGCACTAACGACGGTGAAATTTTCGTCAGTGACAACGGCGGCAGCAGTTGGACGCCGTCCGCACAAATGCCGGATGCGGTACGTTCCTTCACGGTAAACGGATCATCGATATTCGCCGGTTCGGACGGATCGGGTCTTTTCGTGTCGACCGACGGCGGGATGACGTGGAGTGAAGTGAACGGCAATCTGGCCGGTACCCGCATTCGCGCCATGACCGTATCGTCGGCCGGCACACTGGTCGCCGCAACACGCGGTGACGGTGTTTACATTTCAGCCAACGGCGGTTCGACGTGGAACCCGAGCAATTCCGGCCTGTCCGATTCTGATCTCAATGCACTCGCAGCCGGCAGCGGTGTGATCCTCGCCGGAACCGACGGCAGCGGCGTTTTCAAATCGACGGATGACGGCGCGTCATGGTTCAGCAGCAACTCCGGTATTACCGACGACGTCATCCGCAGTCTGAGCATCGATGCCGCGGGAAATTATTATGCCACGACGGACGGCGACGGCGTATTCAAAACGACCGACGGCGGCGCGTCATGGTCGCCCATCAATACCAGCCTGACCAATCTCGAGATGCTGTCGAGCGTCGCTCTGGGGTCGGGAATTCTGATCGCTGGAACCGACGGTTCCGGAGCATTCCGCAGTACCGACGGCGGCACGACCTGGCTGGAAAGTAACTCGGGCCTGGCAAATGCGATGGTCCGTGCGTTGCTGACCACGAATGCCGATTTGTATGCGGGCACGAGTTCCGGAATTTTCAGAAGCACGGACAAAGGATCGACCTGGTCGTATTTTGCCGCACAGACCAGCGACCTGGATATTCGCGCGCTCGCTGTCCTGTCCAACGGTACCGTACTTGCGGGCACGAACGGTGATGAAGTGTATTACTCTACAGACAACGGGACGAACTGGATTCAGAGTACGGCCGGTTTGACGGACAATCAGGTCTTTTCTTTTCACGTTCGTTCCAACGGGACCATCGTGGCCGGAACGAGCGGAGGCGGCGTTTCCATGTCCACCGACGGCGGTATAAACTGGTTTGGCCGCAATAATGGTCTGACAAACAACCGCGTGTTCGGCCTGACCGGAGATGCCGGGAATGTTTATGCCGGAACGGACGGCGGAGGCGTGTTTCGTACCGTCGATGAAGGACTCAACTGGACGCCCGTCAACACCGGACTGTCGAATCAAAACGTCAACGCCCTGATCATGTCCGCCGGATACGTATTTGCCGGCACCGACGAAGGTGTGTACCGTTTTAACACAACGCTCAACGTCTGGGTCCAGACCAACTACAATTTAACGGCCAGTATCGTCAACGGTCTCGCCGCCTTACCCGACGGCTCGATTTATGCCGCCACGACCGGAGGAGTTTTCCGTTCCGTCGACGACGGTATCTCGTGGGAATTCGTCGATGAGGGTCTGCTCAACCTGGACGTCCTGTCCGTCACGACGGGACTCGGATACGTTTTCGTCGGCACCGACGGCAGCGGCGTATTTCGCGGAAAAGATTAGCGGTTGTCAAAAAGGTCATTCTGAACCCGGTTCAGCATCTCCGACGCGACAATTGCAAAAACGACAGCCGGTCTTAGGGCCGGCTGTTTTTTTATAATGACGCTCGCGGCTGGGTTCAGAGGAAAATTCCATGTGCCCTGAAGAAATTGGGATTGTATGCCAGACCCCTGAGTGATGTAATTGTTTGAAACGTGAGGTACCATGGGAAAATGGCTCATTTTTTTTCTTCCGATGTGTCTGTCGGATGAAAAGCCCGATCCCGTTCCGCTGGGATTTGGTCCGGAAAGTGTGGAATCGTCTGATCATCCAAACCCGGCCCTAATTTGCTTGCTTCTCGACACCTCCCCGTCTATATTTCGCCGACCAAGCCGGGAAATGCTATTCTGATAATGGAATTACGAAGCCGTCACCTGCTGGGCCTGCAGGACATGACTCCGGAGGAAATCAACCTCATCTGCGAGACGGCAAATTCTTTCAAAGAAGTCCTCGACCGGCCCGTTAAAAAAGTTCCTACCCTGCAGGGATACACGATCGCCAACATGTTTTTCGAACCGTCCACACGAACCCGTATTTCATTCGAACTGGCCCAGCGACGCCTTTCCGCCGACACGGTCAATTTTACGACCAGCGGCAGTAGTACGCAGAAAGGTGAAACGCTGAAAGATACGGCGAAAAACATCGAGGCAATGAAGGTCGAAATGGTCGTCATTCGTCACGCCTCGGCCGGCGCCGCGCGTTTTCTGTCCGAACGTCTCCGCGCCAACGTAATCAACGCCGGTGACGGGTCGCACGAGCACCCGACACAGGCCCTGCTGGACATCATGACGCTCAAAGAAAAAATGGGCGACCTCAAAGGCGCACGGGTCGTTCTCGTCGGTGACATCGTACACAGCCGCGTGGCACGGTCCAATATTTACGGCCTCACGGCGCTCGGTGCCGACGTGGCCGTCTGCGGGCCGCCGACGTTTATGCCGCGCGATATCGGCTGCTATCCGGTCCGTGTATTTTATCGTCTCGATGAGGCCATCCGCTTCGCCGACGCGTTGAACGTACTGCGGATCCAGCTGGAACGCCAGTCGGCCGGCCTTTTTCCGACGGTGCGGGAATACCACGCTCGGTACGGCGTGACCCTGGAAAAATTATCCGTCGCCGCCAAACCGCTGACGATCATGCACCCCGGTCCGATCAATCGCGGCATCGAGATGACGAGCGACGTCGCGGACAGCGAACATTCCGTCATTCTCGATCAGGTCCTCAATGGTGTGGCGATTCGCATGGCGGTTTTGTACTTACTCAGTATGACCCGTTGAAGTCTTAAATCAAAGGAGACGTTTTTTGCAGTCCATTCTTGTCACCGGGGGAGCCGGTTTTATCGGCAGCAATTTTGTCCGATACATGATCCAAAAATACCCGTCCTATCGGGTCATCGTACTCGACGCGCTCACGTATGCCGGCAACCGCGCCAATCTCGCCGATCTCGAAAAAAATCCGCGATACGTATTTTACCATGGAAATATCTGTGACGCGACCGTCGTTGACAACCTGGTGTCCAACGTCGATGCAGTGATCAATTTTGCCGCCGAAACGCACGTCGACCGGTCGATTCATGACGCCGCCGGATTTGTCCATACCGACGTTCTGGGTACGAAGATCCTGCTCGAAGCCGCGAAACGCCACAAGATCGACCGCTACGTGCAGATCTCCACGGATGAAGTGTACGGTTCCATCGACAAAGGAGCGTTTACGGAAACACATCCGCTTCAGCCCAACAGCCCCTACTCCGCGAGCAAGGCCGGCGGCGACATGATGGTTCGCGCTTACCACGTCACGTACGGCGTTCCCGCGATGATCACCCGCGCATCCAACAATTACGGACCGTACCAGTACCCGGAAAAGCTGATCCCGCTGTTCGTTACCAATGCCATCGACGATCTGCACCTGCCGCTCTACGGCGACGGGCTGAACGTTCGAGACTGGTTGTACGTCCTCGACCACTGTGAAGCGGTCGATCACGTGCTCCATCACGGCCGTCCCGGCGAGGTGTACAACATCGGCGGCGGAAATGAAAAAACAAACCGGGAAATCACGTCGACGATCCTCAAGACGTTGAAAAAACCGGAGTCGCTGATCAAGCCCGTCGCCGACCGGCCCGGACATGACCGTCGGTATGCCGTCGACTGTAGCAAAATCAAAAAACTGGGCTGGACCCCCTCGCATAAATTTGAAGACGCCATCGTTGAAACAATCCAATGGTACGTTAAAAACGAATCGTGGTGGCGCACCATCAAAGAAAAACAGAAGGCGTTTCAGGATTTTATGAAAAAGAACTACGATAACCGGTAACATGGCGGAGAAAAAAGAACGCTCGCTGGAAGACCTCATCCGGCACGTTGAAATTTTCGACGGTCTGGAGACGCGGGACATCAATAAAGTTTTGAAAGTTGCCTCCGGGAAGAAATTCTCCAAAGGCGACATTGTATTTCAGGAAGGCGACGTCGGCGATTGTTTTTACCTGATCATCGAAGGATCGGTCGAAATCGCGAAAAAAATGCCCGACGGACGCTCGGAAATCATGGCCACATTACGTGAGGGCGATTATTTCGGCGAAATGGCGTTACTCGACGGCGACCCCCGTTCGGCATCGGTAACGGCCATCGAAGAGACGAAACTACTGGAAGTACGCAACAGCCAGTTCATCAAAATCATCATGAACGACGACAACTTTGCCCGCAAAGTCCTGTGGGCGTTTTGTACGACGTTCGCCCGCCGATTGCGGCATACCAACCAGCTGCTGGGCCAATTCAAGGTCAACGAGGAACCGTAGCCGGTGCCCGGCTTACCGTAAAGGCGACGGTTGCCCGGTCCCAACACGAGGGACGGTCGATGGTTTCTCCTGCCGTATCAGATAAACGGACATCATTATTCCCGCGGTGGCAACGACATGAAATATTGTCAATGGCTCGCCATCCATCGTGCCCCAGCCGATCGCAACAACAGGTATCAAGTACGTCACCGAACTGGCAAATAATGGCGATGAGACCTGGATCATCCGATTGTGAATGAACTGCGCCAGTGCAGTCGAAAAAATTCCAAGCGCCACCAAGGCAATCAGGGACGGCACCGATTCCTCGTCAAAACGATACGGCCCGGAATCGGGAAGAAATGCCAGGACGAACGCCAGGACCCCGTTGAACGTCACGCCGACGGTCGTCTGGTGAAGGGGATGAACGTCATGGAGAAACCGTTTGACAAGATTGGCGTTCAAGCCGTAGCACATCGTTGCCAGCACGATGAAAAAAACGTAGCCGGAAATCGATTCCGACGCGGTCGTACCATGGTTAAGCGCAACCGACCCGGCAAGCCCCAGTAACAATCCCAACAGCTGGTTTTTCGAACAGGTGCTGCGAAAAAACAGCGTCGCGAACAGCAACGTCCACACCGGCGTAAGGGCGACCAGAATTCCGGCGATCGAACTGGGGACCTTTTCCTGGGCGATACAAAAAAGATACGAAGGCAGCGCCATGCTCAGGAAACCCGATAATACAACCATGGGTATTTTGTCCTTCGGAATTTTTTGAACGAAATAAATTCCGAACGGCAGACAGACGAGACCGGCCGCCATCAATCGCAGGCTTGCCGCTTGCAGATATCCAAACGCGAGGAGCCCTGTTTTGATCAAAATGTAACTGCTGCCCCAGACCATCGACAGGAAAGCAAGATAAAACCAGCGTTCAACGCTTGCGGTTCGCATAACCGTACGAGTCAAAGGTATTATTCCGTATCAGCGACCATGTGTGTGGAAATGGCGATGCGGTTCCAACTGTTGATTGCGACGATAACGAAAATCAGCTGGGCGATTTCCTTGTCTCCGAAAAAACCGCGCACGCGTTCGTAGGTTTTATCGGATAGACGACGGGTCGCTGCAATCAGCGTGATTTCCTCCGCCAGCGCCAGAGCGGCCATTTCTTTTTCCGTGAAAAACGGAGTCTCCCACCAGGCGGCCATCGCGAATAACCGCCTCGGCCGTTCACCCAGTTTCAGCGCTTTGTTGGCGTGGTAGTCGACACAATAACCACACCCGTTGATCTGGGATACCCGCAGCCGCAGCAGCTCGACCAGTACCGGGTCGAGTCCAAAACGTTCGATCCGTGCATCGGCTTCGTCCATCGCTTCGTACACGCGGGGTTCGATCTCTTTAATGCTCATGCGTGATTTCATGGTGACTCCTGTTTTGCTTTTCATACTCTTTCCTGGCATAACGTCGATATTCTTTGGTATATTGACATGCACCAGAATTACAATTATAGTGTACCAGAAATGTCAGCCATCGACGACATCTTCCGGTTTGAGCGGAATTCGGAAACGCCGATTTACCTTCAGCTGGCCAACGCGCTTATTCGAAACATTCGCAACGGTCGTCTGCGCGCGGGCCTGAAGCTGCCTCCCACCCGTGACCTTTCACAGCAACTGAACGTCCACCGTCGAACGGCCCAGATGGCCTATGATGAATTGATGGCCCAGGGTTGGATCGACGTCGTGCCGCGAAAGGGAGCCTTCGTCGCGCGTTCCATGCCCGACGTTAAACCGAGAAACTTGCCGTCGCTTTCTACGTCACGGTCGTTTGCCAATCAGTCGGCGTTTTCCGTACCCGAAAGTCCGGTTTTATTTCCCATGACCTCATTCCCTTCGGAGGCCGACGTGGCCATCGACGACGGATTTCCGGACCCGCGACTGGCCCCCATGGACCTGCTCGCAAGGGAATATCGTCGTGTGTCAAAACTCAGCGGATTCAAGAAATATCTCCGGTATGGTAACCCTTACGGCGCGGATGATTTACTTGACGCATTGTCCATTTTTCTAAATGACACGCGCGGGCTTTCGGTTTCGAATCGTCATCTGATGATAACCCGTGGTACACAAATGGGGATTTTCATCGCTGCACGCCTGCTGGTCAGGCCCGGCGACCATGTGGTGGTGGGAGAACCCGGATATTTTGCGGCTCATCTGACCCTGCGGCAGGCCGGCGCGTTTTTGAACCGTGTTCCGGTCGATGAATACGGCATCGAGGTCAATGCCATCGAGTCGCTCTGTAAAAAGAAAAAAATACGGCTGGTGTACGCCATTCCCCATCATCACCATCCGACGACGGTGACACTCATTCCCGAACGGCGCGTCCGCCTGTTGGAATTGGCCGCTCGATATTCATTCGCGATCATCGAGGACGATTACGATTATGACTTTCATTATCACAGCGGACCGGTATTGCCGATGGCCAGCCTCGATCTTCACGGCAACGTGATTTATGTCGGGACGTTCAGTAAACTCCTGGCGCCGGCCGTACGCATCGGCTTCATGGCCGCCCCGGAAAACGTCATCCGCGCCACAGCCAATCTGCGGCGCGAAATCGACTGGCAGGGCGATACGATGATGGAGGCGGCACTCGCCGAGTTATTTCGTAACGGCACGATCGGACGGCATATTCGGAAAGTGGTCAAGTTGTACCACGAGCGGAGGGATCATTTTTGCCGGTTGTTGACTGAAACGTGCGGCAAACACATTTCGTTTAAAGTCCCCGACGGCGGCATGAGCGTGTGGGCCCATTTCAAAGGAGTCCCCGTTGCCCGTGTGGCTGCTAAGGCCATGCGGCATGGCCTGGCGATCAGCGACGGAAAACTTTACAACACCACCGCGGTGAATTACAACGCGATCCGAATGGGTTTTGCTTCGCTGAATCTCGACGAGCAGGAAAAAGCGGTGGAAATTCTAAAAAAATGCCTGTGATGTAAGGGAGGGTTTTTAAAAATCAATTCCGATCGTGAACCGATGCGTGTTTCCCAGAGAGTTCGACATAGGGACAAATGCATAGTCCAGGTTAAGCCTGTCTTTCCAGCGCAGGCCCATGCCCGCCGTCCAGCTCCGCGTCGTATAACCGATCTGATACCCGGCCCTTAAAAAAACCATTTTTTGAAAACCCGCTTCCGCACCCGAATGAACGTACGCATCTCCCTTCAATAGCTTGACGGCATCCGCCGCCAGCCGATACGTGTAATCTGAATGGATCCATTGATATTGGGTCCCTAAACGAAAAGTGGCCGGCATGACAACCGTTTCGCTGACGAATTTTCCTGAAAAGCCCGCGTGGATCAGACTCGCACCGATCGTCCATCGTTCAGGTTCACCGGAAACCAGAAGATCGTACGACGCGCCGGCGTCAAACCCCACCGCATGAACGCTGCTTTCGATCCGTTCGTACACGTAACGGACACCCGCACCGACCGCCCATCGGTCGTTCAACCGTCTGGCGTACGCCGCTCCGATCGCAACATCATGGGATGCAATGATCGCCGTGGGCTCCTCCGAAGGAATCTCACGTTTTTGAATTCCGTCGACACCGGTAAATACGGCATTCAGCGCCCAGGCGGCACGTTCGTTACCGAATTTGAGCGCACCCGTATGGAGCCGCACGTCTTCGATCCAGCGATGGGTGCTCAGACTCAGGGAACTCGATCTCGACAGGACCAGCAAGGCGGGATTCCAGGTTATACTATTCGCTCCGTCCGGTGTGGCTGCCGCCGCCTCTCCCATCGCCGCCGTTCGGGCGCTGTTGCCGATGCGGAGAAAAGCGAAACCCGTTTTTCCGCCGTCGCCGGCGTAAAGAGAGCATGTCAGCAGAAGAAAAACGATCGTTTTCAAAAATGTCCTTTTCCGTTAACGTCGCGTGAACGTCGCGAGCCGGACTAGAATATCGTCTTGTACCTTTTCCACGTCGAGACGGTCGACCGTAAAATGATTGACCATGATGCTGAACACCAGTTCTTCATTATCGTACGTCCGTACGAAACCCGAGATCGTTCGAACGTTGTCCAGAAAGCCGGTCTTCGCGACGACGTTGCCTTCGGCCGGTGAATTTTTCATACGGGATTTCAGCGTACCGTCTACGCCCGCGATCGGCAGCGATTCCTTGAACGCCTTCCAGTGCGGATGTCGTCGCGCAAATTTCAAAATCGTGACGAGGTCCCTTGGGGAAATCTGATTTGTCCGCGCGTAACCGGAGCCATCGTTGATCAGCATCGATTTGACATTGCAGCCGATCGAGTCGAGGAAAGCGCGTTCACGCTCCAGCGCGAAGTCGCCCGAACCGTTGCTGTCGCGGAAGGCCGTGACGGTTCTTAAAACAAGCTCGGCAAACAAATTCTGGCTTCGCTTGTTGATCACCTTCAGAATCTCGCCCAGTCCGGGCGATCGATAGGTTGCGATGCGGATCAACGTATCGCTGGACATACTGTCGTTGCTCGTCGTGTCCGGTCCATAACGATACCCGGGAAGACTGTCGATGTCGTACGCTCGCCCATCGACGATCAGGCCTTTTTGCTCCAGTGTCTCTTTCAAAACATGGACGGCGTATTGCGTCGGATTATGCACGGCAACGGAGCCGGTGTGGACACCATTGTTGGCCCCCACCCGTCCTCGGGCCGTGACGCGGTTGGTCCACCGATCCCGGATCAGTTCGACTTCCCCACCGTTTTTTTCAGCAGCGGCTGTCACCGTTTGATTAACCAGATCCAGATACGACGTTGGCGGATCGAGCCGGATCCTAGCCGGGTCGCCCACGCGCGTGGGAATAACGAAGTAATCGACACAATTGTCATTGAACGACAGCGCACTGATCTGGGCGGAATACCAGTACGATTCGCTGTCCCACTCCCAGTGCCGGCCAAGCAGTTCGTCGCCGAAAAAATCATCGTCGCCAATCACACGGCCGCGAATCGTACGAACGCCCCGGGACCGGAGGCTGTCCGCCCAGTCGGAAAATATTTTGGTGATCCGGTCATCGTGAAATCGGCCGGATAACGTCGGGTCGCCGGAGCCGCGCACGATCAGATCGCCGATGAAGACGCTGTCACTGTCCAAACGGCCAAACAAAAATACGGGCGTCTCATAGACGAAATCAGGACCCAGTTGATCCAGGGCGAACAGGCTGGTCGGAATCTTCATGTTGCTCGCCGGAACGAGCGCTTTTTTTTCGTTATGGGCGTAAAGCACTTCTCCCGTCGTGAGCGATTCGACGTAAATTCCCCACGTCGCGTTTTCGAGATAATAGACGTTGATCAGTTTGTCGATGTCTCTTTTAAGGCGGGGAAACGCCTGCTGACCGTTCACGGAAAACGGGACAAACCATAACGCCAGCAGTAGCTTGGAAATAAATCTCAAACCGGTTATTTCTTGATGATGCGGGTAACGACGAGCGAACCCAGTTTGTAGTAAAATACGTAATTTCCGTCGGCCACGGACCGGTCGTTTTCATCCGTACCGTTCCATTCCAGACCGAACTGTCCCTCAGGGAGATCGGAGTTAAAATCGAAGTACGACCGGACCAGGTTGCCGTCCTGATCGTACAACAGCATGCTCACCGACGGATAGGACGACAGCATCCCGACGTCCGCGGAATTGGTTTTCGAAAAATCTGTCGAATAAATGACGGCAAACTTATTCGGATCGTACCGGGTTTTGGCGTCGGTCTCGTGCTGGTTCAGATAGATCTTCACCTGTTCGTTCGTCGGGTCGAGTACGGCGATATCGAGTTTGCCGTCACGGTTGAAGTCCGCCAGAGCGAATGACGTCGCCGTCGTCACGGTCGGGATCGCATACGTCTTGTCGAGAAAGAGACCGTCGCCTTCTCCATAGACCACCTGCAATTCGGCCTTATTCGTTTTTAAAACGACCGCGTCATCGGTACCGTCGCCGTCGATGTCTCCGATTTTTGAAAAAAGCGGCGACGTCAGCATATCAAACGTCACGGATGGGAATTCCCACTTCCCACTCTTTTCCGTAGGGGCGACGAGCGACACCGCTGTCGTTCCCTCCATCCGGATGAGCAGATGCGAGAGGCCTTTTCCTGAAAAGTCGGCGACCTTCATTTCCAGCGGTTTGTGCGGCAACGCGTGAGACGCGACGAATTTGAACTCACCCTTCCCCGCTCCGCGGAATATCTGTAACTCTTTCGCTTCCTGTGAAACCACGGCAAGATCGGGGTTGGCATCTTTGTTAAAATGCCCAGTACTGAAAATATAGGGTTTCATTTTGATTTTGGTCTCTTCACTCACCTTGAAACCGCCAAGGTTCACATTGGCCAGCACGCCGATGCTTTGTTTGTTATCATGGGCAACAATGATGTCGCTCAGCCCGTCTTTGTGAACGTCGATCAGTTGGACGTAGACGGGAAACTCATCGGTCGGAAATTCCAGACGATCCCGCAGCGTTCCGTCACCGGCTCCGTACATAACGGCAACGACCCCGTTCTGATAATTGCTGCTGCGGCCGCACACGACCACGTCCGGCGTACCATCGTTATTGAGGTCACCCACGTCCATGGCCACCGGTTGTCGGCAGGTGGTGAATGCCCCGCCCGCGATAAACGCCTCCTGGGCACAAAGCGATACGCCGATCATCGAAACAAGACACAGGATCGCTTTCATATTCTACGCCGGTTGGTCAACCGTATGGATTACAGAGTACGGAATGGCTCGACAGAATATCTCAGACCATGTCAACTAAGTCAAGGGGAAATGGCGTGCTGCAACACCCGTTGTATTTAATCGATCCCGATCTGTCCTACGCCCGATCAGAGAATGGACGCGCATTCTCTGCGTTCTCAACGCTCTCCTATTGATTCCATCGCATGATGGCAATATCTTGCGCCCATGAAGCTGGCCCACATCGATATTGACCGTCCCGTCGCGCTGGCGCCGATGGAAGACGTCACGGACATCGCGTTTCGGATCATTTGCAAGCGGCTCGGCGCGGACTTGCTGTATACCGAATTTACCAGTTCGGAAGCATTGATCCGCGACGCCAAAAAAGCGTTACGTAAGATCGAGATCGCGGAAGAGGAGCGTCCGGTCGCCATACAGCTTTTCGGCGGCCTCGACACGTCGATGGAAGGCGCAGCGGCCGTGGCGGAACGTTTTCAGCCGGACTTCATTGACATCAACTGCGGCTGCTGGGTCAAAGACGTTGCGATGCGCGGCGCCGGATCGGGATTGCTTCGCGACTTGCCTCGCTTTGAATCCATCGTCCGCTCGACGATCCGCGGTACCACGCTCCCCGTCACGGTCAAAACCCGGCTCGGCTGGGATAAAAACAGCATCAATATTCTCGACGTCGCCCGGATGGTCGAAGACGCCGGAGCGACGGCGCTGACCGTTCATTGCCGTACGCGTGACATGGGCCACGACGGTACGGCCGACTGGCTCTGGCTCGAGAAAATCAAAAACGCTATTTCGATCCCCCTGTTCGGTAACGGTGACGTCCGCACGCCGGACGACGCCCGGCGCATGTTCGAGACGGGATGTGACGGCGTGATGATCGGACGAGCGGCCATCGCCAATCCGTGGATCTTCAGGGAAACGCGGCATCTTCTGGACACCGGCGAAACTCTGGCGCCGCCGTCGGTTGAGGAACGCATTCAGGTTTGTCTCGATCACTTAAAACTTTCCGTACAGTACAAGGGCGAAAAATACGGCGTTCTGGAATTCCGAAAATACTACTCCGGTTACCTCAAAGGCCTGCCGAACATTGCGCGACTTCGCGCCGAATTGATGCAATTGACCGAACTGATGCCGGTCGTCGAGCGCATCGATCGTTATCGTGACGAAATGGCCGAACACACAGATCTGCAATTACCGGTACTCGGCGGACTCGTCGGTCCACGATATGAAACGATGGTTTCGTGACGATTACTTATCACTCACTGACTTTTTCCATTTCCCGTAACTGCTGCTTTTTTCTCATCATCTCCTGCTGACGCACGACCGATTCGTGATGAATGACGGCAAACAGCCGTTCCACAAATGCTTGACCGAGATTTCGTTCGCGCGCCTCGAGCAGCCGGCCCTGCAGCGCTTCCTGCCATCTTTCCGGTTGGTGAGCGTCCAGATGATGTACAAGCTTCTCAAGACCGATGGATTCGGTAACGGCCATTCGCTCAGCGAGCAGATTGAGCAGTTCGCGGTCGAGCCGGTCGATTTTGCTGCGCAATTCCTCCAACGGCTCCAGCTTTCCGTGTTCCCGATGTAACAGCCGCTCGAGGACGGTCGACAGATCGGCGGGGGTCAATTGCTGCTGCGCGTCGCTCCACGCCTCATCGGGACAGATATGCGATTCAATCATAAGACCGTCATACTGCAGGTCAAGCGCTTTACGGGCAACTTCCCGGATCGTGTCGCGCGTGCCACAGATGTGGCTCGGATCGCAGTACAGAGGCAGGTGCGGAACGCGGCGGCGCAATTCGAGCGGTAAATCCCAGAGCGGCCAATTGCGATAAACCGATTTCGGATATCCCGAAAACCCGCGATGGATGGCGCCGAGATGGCGAACGCCGGCCCTGTCCGCCCGCTCCAACGCGCCAAGCCAGAGTTCGAGGTCCGCGTTGACCGGGTTCTTGATCCACAATGTCGTCGATACGCCTTTGAGTGCGTCGACGATTTCCTGCACCGCGAACGGGTTGACCGTCGTACGCGCGCCGATCCATAGTACGTCGATGCCCCATTTGAGGGCCTCGTGGACGTGGCGGGCGTGGGCCACTTCGACCGCCATCGGAAATCCGAATTCAAGTTTGACCTGTCGCAGCCATTCCAGTCCGACGTATCCGACGCCCTCGAACGTATTGGGACGCGTCCTTGGTTTCCAGATGCCGGCGCGGAAAATATCGACACGGCCGGTGGCGTGAAGCGCTGCCGCCGTGCGCCGCACCTGTTCTTCGGTTTCCACGCTGCACGGTCCCGCAATGATCAATGGATGAGAGGCCCTGCGATTCGTCATGATCGTCCTGTCGTTTGGATGATGGAATTGGAAGTTCGAATAAATTCTTCGACGGGGCCCGTATCGTTTGACCGAATCAAAATTTTGAGCCGGTTCAGTTGCTGTATAAAATCGTCGATGGCGCTCACGGTTTCCGCGGCGTTATCGGAAAATATCGCGCTCCAGGTGTGCGGCGAACTGTGCGCGAGTCGGACGGCGCCTGACAGCCCGGAGCCTGCAATTTTCTCGATATCCCGCCGATTTCCGACGGTTTGCGCAAGCGCGAAGGCCATCGCGTGAGGCAGATGTGAGGCAACGGCGAACGCCCGATCGTGAGCCTCCGACGACATATCGATCGTCGACATACCGCATTCATTCCAGAAATTTTGAGCGACGCCGAGCGCCTGCGGATCGCTGACCAACGAATCGACGACGACGCACGTTTTGTCCTGAAACAGCCCTGCACGGGCCGCTTCGGGACCGGAGAATTCGGTCCCGGCAACCGGGTGACAGGCGACGAATTGCCGGCGTCTGGGATGACGGCGAACGGCCTCGCAGATATTTCGTTTCGTCGATCCGGTATCGATCACGACCGTCTCCGGCAACATCCGATCGAGAATTTCAGGAAGCATATGACGGATCGCGTCCACGGGTACGCACATGACGATGACATCGGCATGATGAGCCCACTCCGCAACGTCGTGCACGAGCCCGATTTCCAGCGCACGGCGGACGTGAGTCGGATTACGGTCGTATCCCGTAATGCGATGACGTCCTCGCAAGGTGAGTCCGATGGACCCGCCGATCAGTCCGAGTCCGATGACGAAGATATTCATGAGAGCGTTTTTCCTTTCGGATAAATGCCGAGCGTTCGAACGCTTTCTGTCGCGGGTCCAATTTCATGCATGGCGCGGGCAAACGTCTCCCGGCTGGAAAATTCGAGATCGAGAAACATCCAGTATTCCCACTCCTGCCCGAGAATTGGCGTGGATTGTATTTTTGTCAAATTGATATGATGACGTGCCAAGATCTCCAGGACACGGGCAAGCGCACCGACGCGATGAACAATTTTCAAACAGATCGACGCCCTCGTTCCTTCACCGTCGTTCTCCGAGGAGCGAAGAACGAGAAAACGCGTGAAATTTCGTTTGTTCGATTCAACGCCGCTTGCAAGTATTGCCAATCCGTATGCCGCGGCGGCTTGTTGAGGAGCAACGACGGCCACCGAGCGGTTTTCTTCGCGCCGGAGATCGCGTGCCGCTGCAGCCGTGTCCCAGGTTTCGACCCGGGAGGCATGGGAATATTGTCTCAAAAACTCTTCGCATTGTTGCAGGGCCATCGGATGCGACCGTATTTCACGTATATCGCAGAGGGGGATCCGTTCGCGGGCCATCACATGATGACTGATTCGCATCATGATCTCTCCCGTGACGTACAGTCCGGAGTCCCGGATCAGCGCGTAATTGGACAGGATCGTACCCGCGATTGAATTTTCGATGGCCATCAGGGCGCCGTCGGCCCGCCCGGAGGTGACTGCATCGATCACATTTTCAAACCGCTCACATGGAATGATCGAAAGAGGATCGTCGAAATACGCCCGTGCTGCCTGGTCGTGAAACGAGCCTTCGATTCCCTGGATGGCGATTTTTGACATTGCAAACTCCCGAAATGGCAAAAAAAAAACCCCGACGGTTGGTCGGGGTCGATGAAAAATCGATAATTTTATGTCATCCCCGACACGTCGCGGTCATATAAAAGTAAAAGTAATAAAAAGATTTGGAGACGATCGGGAGATTCATTGTGTTTTCAATCCTTATTCTGATGGTAATAACAAATCTGTCCCGACGCAAGGCTTTTTTTGCAACGTTTTCTGCGTTTCGTCACGGAAAACGGGCGTCCTGTCACTTGTTTTGCTCCATCCGACCGGTGCTTACCTTGAATGCATCAAAAATGGAGAAGCCCATGCAAAACGGGTTCGTTGTTTTCTTTATCACCATGGCTTTAGGCCTCAAAGCCGATCGCTGGGCGTGAGATGCTCGCACTGTCATGTCGGCGTCGAAGGAAGGCCATTGACGGAGTTCGATTTCGTGTCCGATAAGCGACCGGCCAAACAAACGGCCCGGCTCATGCTTCAAATGGTCAGGACCATCAACGAAAATCACCTGACCAAAATCGACAAAGCCGGTTCGTTTCCTCTCGAGGTTTCGTGCGTGACGTGCCATCACGGAGTTGCCCGGCCTCAGTCACTCGCTGACCTGTTGACGGAACCTGTCAGCGTTCCGGTACGGACAGTGCCATCGCACAGTATCGCCGCCTTCGCGAGCAATACTACGGAGGTTTTGCGTACGATTTTCGCGCGACATCGCTCGATGAAGTGTCGGACAATCTGTCAAAACTGAATAAAACGGTCGACGCTCTGGCATTTCTGAAGCTCAATGCAGAGTTGCATCCCGCCAGCATTTCGACGTACATGCGGCTGGCGATTGTATATAAAGCAACCGGCGAAAAATCGATGGCAATCACGGCGGCGGAAAAAGTTTTGCAACTCGCGCCGAATCACGGAGAAGCTAAAAAGTTACTCGAAGAGCTCAAGAAATAGACGGGAAGAATACCCGACCGAAAGCGATCTCGATCTCATCCTGGACGTCGTCAAAATCGACCGGCGCGCCGGTCAAAACGGCCATGGACGTCACCCCTTTGTCGGAAATGCCGCAGGGAATGATGTGATTGAAATAGTCCAGGTTCGTATTCACGTTGAGGGCAAAACCGTGCATGGTGATCCAGCGCGTCACTTTGACGCCGATCGCACACAGTTTTTCGGAGCCGCGCGGAGTGTCCACCCACACGCCCGTAACACCGTCGATGCGTTTGCCGTCAATGCCCCATCGTTTGACCGTTTGAATGACGGCCTCTTCAAGATCACGCAAATACCGATGCACGTCCCGATAGTGCGCATTGAGATCGAGGATCGGATAACCGACAACCTGGCCGGGTCCGTGATACGTGATGTCGCCGCCGCGGTCGATTTCAAAGACCTCGATACCGTGTAACCGCAACTGTTCCTGATTCAGCAACAAGTGCTTCGACATGTTATCCGTGCCGTTTTTACCGACGGTGTACGTATGCGAATGCTGACACAGCAGGAGCGTGTCCGGAATTTCGTTTTTCAATCGCCGGTCGAACAACTCTCGTTGTAAGTCCCACGCGGTTTGATAGTCGATAGGACCGAGCCGGCGTACCTCCAGGATTCCCCTTTTCTTTCGAGTTTTTTCGACAAACTCAGGACTGACCGGCAAACGCTCTTTTTTAGAAATCACCATGGATCAACTCGGCGACGTGAGTTTGACGGATTTTACAAGTTCATCGTAATAGTTGTACGGTTCGCCGCGCTCATCCGTCAGTTGCAGTACCATGAGATGAAGATGGGTCTGTGACCGTCCCGGGGCTGCGTTTTTTCCGGAACGGCCGACAATGGCAATGCGCGTCCCCGCTTTCACGATATCGCCGACCTTGACCACCACCTCCCGGTTGTGGGCGTAGTAATAATACCGGTTCCGGTGCGGATTGAACAGCATGACGTAATTGCCGCCGCGCAACGTATCCAGCGGCGTCCAATCGTTTTTCACCGCCACCACGATTCCATCCGTCATGGCGATGACGTGCACCGGGCGTCCGTTGCGGTCGTCCAATCCGTCCTGATTGTCGTCATGAATGAAAATGTCGTGTGCGGGGTGACCCCGATGAGAATTGCCGTGTAAAAAATTGTACCGCCGTCGAACAAATCCATCGCCGTTTTTACCGCCGACGTCCGGGAGTCCGTAATTCTCCACCGGGAAATAATCATTCGTATCACGCGGTACCTCTACATGTTCACGTAAATAGCGGCTGATGTACCTTAAAACACGCCCTGCGGAAGGCCGGTGGACCGAACCGTATTGCATGCGTTCGTACAACGCGCTCCAGTGATGGCAAAACATCAGGACGGTCGAATCGGCGTCCACACGGGCAACCGAAGACTCCGGGATGGGCTGGGTTTGCAACTGTCCCACCCACAGGCACATCGACAATATGGGGGTCACATTCTACCTTTCGTCGATTTCAACTTGCATATGCAAAAAAACGCTTCCGGATTCAGCGCCGTTTTTTCCACAGACGTTCCAGACGCTCTTTGATCGTTTTTTCACGGCCGTTTTCCGTGGGACGATAGTAGATTCGGTCTTTCAGTTCTTCCGGAAAGTAATTCTGCTCGGCGAAGTGGCCTTCGTTGGCATCTGTAAAATCGTGGGAATATTTGTATCCTTTTCCGTAGTCCATGTTCTCCATCAATTTCGTCGGCGCATTTCGTAAATGCAGGGGAACCGGATACAGCTTCGATTCGCGTACGTCGTGGATGGCTTCGTCGATAGCCAGATAGGCGGCATTGCTTTTGGGTACGGACGCGAGGTACGTCGCACATTGCGCAAGTAGGATGCGGCCTTCCGGCATTCCGATGACGTCGATGCCGTTGAATGTCGATACGGCCAGGGTAATCGCGTACGGATCGGCATTACCGACGTCTTCCGAGGCGAGAATGACCATGCGGCGGGCGATGAACTTCGGATCTTCGCCGCCTTCGAGCATGCGCGCCATCCAGTACAACGCCGCGTCCGGGTCACTGCCGCGCAGGCTTTTGATAAACGCACTGATCGTGTCGTAATGCGCGTCCCCCGCCCGATCATAATTCAGGTTGCGGCGTTGATAGGCCTCTTCGATCACGGCCTTGGCCAGACGGCGTACGCCGTCGGAATCGGGTTTGGCCAGCTGTGCCGCGAGTTCGAGGGTATTGAGTAAATTACGCGCATCGCCCGCGGCATAGTAAATAAGGTCATCCTCGGCTTCGATACGGATATTTTGCTGCTGCAGCCATACGTCCGTAGTCATCGCATGCCGCAAAACGAGGCGGAGATTATCCTCGGTCAACGTTTCCAGCCGGTATACGCGACAGCGGGAAAGCAAGGCATTGATGACCTCGAAAGACGGGTTCTCCGTCGTTGCACCGATCAGAGTCAGTGTTCCCTCTTCGACCGAATGGAGCAAGGCATCTTGCTGAGCCTTATTGAACCGGTGAATTTCGTCGATGAACAGGATCAGTTTTTCTCCGGAGTGACGTTGCAGCGCTTTGGCGTCCTGAATGACTTTGCGGACGTCGCCAACGCCGGCATCGACGGCGGAAAGAGCGACAAACTTGGATCGAGTTTCCCGCGCGATCAGGCGTGCCAGCGTCGTTTTCCCGGAGCCCGGCGGACCCCAGAACACCATACTGACCGGTTGACCCGACTCGATCTGAGCACGAATGGGTTTGCCCTCGCCGAGCAAATGGTCGTGACCGACAAACTCCGTCAGCGACTTGGGTCGAATTCGTTCGGCCAGCGGTGCACGGTTTGTGCTCCGGCGCTTTTCTTGATCCTCTTCAAACAACGACATGTTGCGAATGTAGAAGGGACGGCCCGAAAAAGCAACCGAAGGAACCGCGGTCTAAATGGCCGCAAATCGAAAAGGGGCAGAAACCTGCCCCCTTCAAACCCACGCGAAAAACGGGCCTCGGGAGATCCGGCTACGGAGACCCACGTATCTCTTGAAGTGTCGAATATCGTAAAAGCCTTACTGACGGTGACGCTTTCTCCCCCGTCGCGCCGTCTTGTTTGACAGAGGGAATTGGGTTAGATTATGTTTATGCGCCATTTCACCGCCAAATTGATGAGACAATTCCGCCCGCTAATTGTCTGGTGGATTCGGTTGACGGGATTACTCTTCAAGTCGACGGCCTTTTATTACATCACGACCGTCCAGCGCCGCATTTTCGATCGGCATAAACTCACGACCAATGCGGCCGCCATTTCCTTTTTTTTCCTGCTCTCCATCGTTCCGATGCTTTTCATCGTCATTGCGATCGTCGGTACGTTGTTGGAATCGCCTGAAGAAGCGGAAAAATTTTTGGTCAAGCTGATCGGCAGTCGGGCTCCCGAGCACACGCGTGAATTGATGATCCAGATGTTTTCTCAGAGCCAGTTGATCGAAAACGTCAAAAACCTGCTGGCGCATAAAGGCTGGGTGGGCCTGGTCTCCGTCGTGTCGCTGCTGTGGACGAGCAGCGGAGCCTTTGCGGCTATTGAAGACGCCATGACGACGATCTTCGGGGTCAAAGGGCGTAATTATTTCATCAGCCGCCTGGTCGAGATGGGCATGGTCCTGATTACCGGATCGCTGTTTTTGTTATCCAACATGGTCAACGTCATCATCCAGACGATCAAACGTCAGGGATCGGAATGGGCGGGCATGGACTTGTCCGGCGCCGTGTTTATCTGGCACTGGACGACGGCCGTGATGCCTTATGTCATCACGATCGGCCTGTTTTATCTCATGTATAAAATTCTTCCCAAAACAAAAATCTACAAACGAGCCGCCTTGCTCGGCGCCACCGTGGCCGGCGTTTTGCTCGAGGCGACGATTTACGGCTTCAGCTATTATGTCAAAAATTTCTCTCGCTACGACGCCTTTTACGGATCGGTTGCCGGGATCGTCATTACGTTTTTCTGCGTGTACCTGGCATCGATTATTTTGCTCGTCGGCGCCGAAGTCACGGAAATTGCCAATACGAAGATCGAGAACCGGAAGGAAATAGAAATTACCCTGGGAGAACTTCAGTAATGGCCCGTCAAAAACCGGATCGACCCCCTGATCTTCATTTCCGCTACGAGATTCGTGATAAAATCGGCCAAGGCGGAATGGCCGTTATCTACAAAGCCTGGGACCGGCTCGAACAAACGCCCGTCGTACTCAAAGTGTCGACGGACGCCGCGTTTGACGATAAACTAAAAAATGAGTTCACGCTCCTCCGGTTTCTGAATCATCCGGCGCTTCCGCAGACGCACCACCTTCATCGTTTGCCGGATGAACGCTGGATGTATTCGATGGAATGGATTCCGTACGACTCCATCCATCAATGGATTCGAGAAAAACACTTCCCCACGACGGCCCAGTTGACGGTCTTCCTGCGCCGGATGTTATCGGGACTTCAATTTTTGCACGGACACGGCTGGATCCATCGGGATATCAAACCGGAAAATATTCTTGTCGATACCGATGGCAATCCAAAACTCATCGATTTTGGCCTGACAAGAGTCAAAACCGATCCGCAGATCCTGACGCAGGAGGGCACCCTTCAGTATACGGCGCCTGAAGTCATTAAAAACGAATCATGCGACGAACGGTCTGACTTGTACTCTCTCGGCGTCGTTCTGTACGAATGGCTAACCGGAAGTAATCCCTTCGACGATCCCAACGTCGTTAATGTGGTTGTCCATCATCTGCAGAAAAAAATCGAGTCCGTCCCCTTGGTGTCCGATGCATGCGATGAGGCGATGCAGTCGTTCATTGTCAAGTGCCTTGAAAAAGACCCGGCGCTTCGATTTCAAAGCGTATTCGAGATGTACGACCAACTGTCGCGTACGGAAACCTGGTCGGACGTACCGCACCCGGAGGCGGCCATTGAACTTGTCTTTGGCGGACGTGACGATTGTTTCCAACGGTTGCGTGAACGGGTGGCGACGACTTCCGTGTTATGGATCCAGGGTCCGGACGGAATTGGAAAAACGTCCGTTGTACAACGTTTTCAAGCCGAGATGGAAAACGAAGGAAAAGACGTCCTCGACTTCCGATTGACTCGTCGCACGGGCATGGCCAATGTCCGTTCCATGATCCAGCGACTTCTCGACTTCTCGGACGCAGCGATATTAGAAAAAAAATACGCCGACGAATTTGCCTGGCTACGCGGAGAAACGTATGCGGCCGTTGACGAACTCGGTTTCTTTACCGGCTTAAGCAGTTTGGTTTTCGATGCGCTACCGAAAACGATGTCGGTCCTGGTCATCGACGATTTCGATCATGCCGGTTCCCTGGAGCAAAAATTTCTCACTCACCTGCTCAGAAGAAATGCGGCTCGTGAAAACGATCGCCTCACCTTCGTCATGACGTCCGCGGGACAGGTCCCGGCCGACCTGCCGACGGATGCGGTGTTTGTTGTTCAACTGGAAGAATTGGGCGAGACCGAGCTTCGACGTCGGGTCGTGGTTTCACTGAACGATTCTGAAATCACGAACGATTTCACCGGCTGGCTCTATACGGCAACCCGCGGAAATCCTTTTCTTGCCGATCAAGTCCTTCGATTTGTCGTCCGAACGCACACGTTGGTGCATCATGCCGGAAAGTGGGATTGGCACCCCGACCGAATCACGTCCGTCCCGGACTCCGTGTCTGCATTCGTCGATGCGCAGGTCGAGTCGTTGACAGACGAGGAACGCAGGTTATTTCGACTTTTATGCGTTTTCCCCGACGGTTTCAACGAAGAGGGGCTTAAGGTTATCGCGGTGACGCTGCCGGTTCCCCTCTCTACGTTTGTCAGCCGCGGATTGCTCGATCGCACCGACGATCGATACGTCATTACGAACAAATATCTCCAGAACAAAGTCTACAGCGAAATCGACCCGGTGGTAAGGCAGAGGCTTCATTCACAACTGGCAGGGTACTTCGCGAACAAACCGGCGGCGATGGAAGAGTTCGCGTTCCATCAGTCCAGAGGGGCCAACCCGTCGTCTGCCGTGCCTGCTTTGATCCGACTCGCTAAACAACACAAGGAGCAGTTCCTTGTCCATGAGGCTACGGAGACACTGCGGCTGGCCGCTTCGCTTTGTCGTGCGTCAAATGAAAAAATCGATATCCTGTTCGAACTGGAAGAACTGCTCGATCGCCTTGGATTGACAGAAGAACAATTTTCCATCATTCGAGAACTTCAATTGCTGGCCGAACAGGAGAAGAACTTACCGGCAATGATCCACAGCCTTCTTCGCGAGGCCAACTGGCACGACCGCCAATCGCGGCTTCAGGAAAGCAGAGCCATTTGTGAAAAAGCCATTGCCCTGTCACGAACGTCCGACGATCATCTGCTGGGACAGCTGTACCGTCAACTCGGGAAAAGCTACTACAAGGAAGCCAACTACGACGAAGCAGAAAAATATTACCGGACCGCTTTCGACATCGCCGAAAGACAGGGCGACGAACGGCTCAAGATGGAATCGCACAACAGCCTGGGAACGGTGTATGGTTCAAAGGGGCTCGTCGAGAAAAGTAAAGAACACTTTGAGAAGACACTGGAACTAGCGCGAACATTGAAGGATCAAGTTGCCGAAATCAATGCGATTTTCAACCTCCGAACTCTTGCCGTACAGAAGAATCAATTGGATGATGCCTTAAAAATCCTTGAACCCGCAAAACCCCTTATCGACACGTTACGACATCGAACCGCGGCGTGTCAGTATGAGTTTTATAAGGGTCGAATTTTTTCGGACATGTTTCGATTGGAAGAATCGCTTGGTTGCTATGAACGGTGCATACATATCGCACAGGAAATAAATAATCGAACATATATGACCGTCTCTCTTCAAAATATGGCGCTGATGCTCGCCCGGATAGGTGCCCACAATCAAAGTCTGTCTATCATACACTCCGCAGTTGATGAAACAAGTTTAAACGAGCGTGAACTTGCAATTCATCAACTCTATGAGGCACAGATACTGCTGGAAGCCGGCGATTATCACAACTCCTTCCGCTTAGCGCAGGCGGCCTATGATTATTTTTCTTCCATTCAAGGTTTTTCTGATCACGCCGCTGTTGCCTGGGCAACCCATGTTAGGGCAAACGTATTAGGTAACCTAAACGAGGATCACGACATTGATCCAATCGATCATTTGCATGAAGATACTATTCCGGCTCCTGCGAAGGTTTTGGTTTCATATAGTTGGGCGCTTCACCTTGCATCACACAAAAAGCAATCGGAGGCGTTGGAATACAGCAACCGTGCAGTATTGATTCTCGACTCACTGAAATACTATGAATACGAACCGGCAATCGTGTTTTATCAACATTCACGTTTACTCATCGAGAATAAGAACCAGTCGATAGAATTTCTAAAACGGGCACATCAATGTATACAATTTATGGCTTCATCATTTGAAAGGTCAGAGTGTCGGAAGGCATACTTAGAGCGGACATCAAGTAAAGAAATTACCAATTTGTATTTGAATGCTTTCCAATCTAGTCGCGATGCGGAGAACCATACCTTCGATCGGTTATTCAGAATCATGCAAGACATTAACTCCCTAATTGACTCCGATCGTCTGTTCGACCGTATTATGGATCACGCTATCGAACATTCCCAGGCGGACCGCGGACTCATTCTTCTCAAATCCGACGGCGAATCCCTTTGGACGGCCAAAGTGGCGCGTAATATGGATCAACAGAGTCTTTCCGACATAACGGACATCAGTCAGAGTATCGTGCGGGAGGTCTTGAGCAGCAACCAGCCATTGATTACGGCTGACGCCAATCTCGATGAGCGGTTCAAAGAACGCAAAAGCATCGTAGCATATGACATCCGTTCCATCATGTGTGTTCCTCTTCGGGTGAAGGATGCGATCATCGGCGTGGTGTATCTGGACAAACGATTCGATGCCAGCCATTTCGGTCCCGACCAGATCCGTTTTATTGATGCCTTTGCCAACCTGGCTGGCATCGCTATTGAAAACGCGACCTTGTACGAACGGCTGAAAATCGAAAATTCGGAATTGTTCAGCGAAAACATAGAGCTGCGAACGCTTGTTGAAAACCAAACGTTTGACATCGTGGGACAGAGTCCGCGAATGACGCATGTGTTCGAATTGATCCGGCGGGCCAAAGACACGGAGGCAACCGTGTTGATCGAAGGCGAGAGCGGAACCGGAAAGGAACTCGTCGCACGCGCGATCCACTTTAACGGCCCTCGCCGACGTAATCGTTTTATCACCGTCGACTGCGGTGCATTGCCGGAATCTCTACTCGAGTCCGAACTGTTCGGCCATAAAAAAGGGGCCTTTACAGGCGCAGCATCGGATAAAAAGGGGCTTTTCGAAGTTGCCGACGGCGGCTCGATATTCCTGGACGAAATTACAAATACGTCCCTGGCATTTCAGGCCAAACTCCTGCGCGCGATCCAGGAACGAACGATTCGTCGTGTGGGAGACGACAGGGAAATTCGGGTGGATATCCGGATTATCAGCGCAACGAACAAAAACATCGAAACAATGATTCGCGCCGGGACCTTCCGTGAAGACCTGTTCTACCGACTCAATGTTATTCCCTTCAAATTGCCGCCTCTTCGCGAAAGGAGGGAGGATATCCCGCTTCTCGTCCGATTTTTTGTTGATCGGTACTCCAAGTCAAATGAAAAAAGTATTGAGCGTATTTCGCGCGATCTTGTCGATGAGCTCATCGCATACGAATGGCCGGGCAATGTCCGCGAACTGGATAATCTGATCAACCGGATGGTCATTTTTTGCGACGGCAAAGTGTTGTCTAAAAAACAACTGCCTGCCGACTGGAAAAAAAAGGTTGATGAGGACGTTGCCATCCAGAGTTTAGACCAACTCGAATCGCGGCTTCTTGAAATGGAAAAATCCTATTTCGAGAAACTTCTTCGGCAGGTCGATGGGAACAAATCGAAACTCGCCGA
>CAYZJB010000041.1:0-29483 GCA_964478735.1 uncultured Bacteroidota bacterium
CACGCCGGGTTTTGTCGTCCGATTCGGATCCGCTCCGGCCGTCAGCAATACGCGAACCACCTCCGTGTGGGCCGGGCTGTCGGGCTTGCACAGCGCCGCATGAAGAGGGGTTTCACCTGTAGCGGAAAGCGCGTGATTGACATCGGCCCCGTTATCGATGAGGAACTGGCACAGCCGCCAGTGCCCGTGGAACGCCGCGCCATTCAGATCCAAATTATTGCCGAGCGATCTCAGCGACTCTCCGTTTGTCAGCAGTAACCGAACGGCGCTGACGTCGCCGTAATAGGCGCACCATTGGATCAGGGACACACCATTCGCATCCGTCGATTGCGCTGAATTTCCGGCGGCGATGTAGTCGGCGACCAGGTCGGTGCGACCGTCCCTGATGTTTTTCAAAAGCCCGTCCATGAGTAAAGTCCTTTCAGTCGGGCCGTCCCTGCGCACGGCTTCAATCCAGATGATCCTGGCGCCCAACCCTGTAGGATTCTGCTATCCGTCGACAAAAAAAAGAATCGAACTCATCTGTCGAGCGCAATCGAAATACATGTACGTGATTGCGCGGCGAGTACGTTTCGATCTTTTCGAATCTCGGCGATACATACCGCCTGGACAGTACGAGATGTCCCTTCAACGTTCGTTTCTGCGGCATGAGCGCGGCAAACCGCATCCGTACCTGCAACGCAATTCGTGTCTTCTGCGGAATGATTTTCACCGGACCGCATCGCCTGACGACTTTTACAAATCGATCGAACAACTGCCGCACCGGCAGCTCACTGCGGGCAAATAACGCTTCGATATCGAACTTTCGACACGCGTGCCACTGATTCTTTGTGGTGAAGCCTTCCCCGCATTTTGGACAACGCCAGAGGGATTTCTTCGCATTTCGTATTTTCGAGCCCGGCATTTGCTTTTCGATTGCTCAATATACGTCAAACGTAGTGACCTCGACATTAGGAAGAAATGGAAAAAACCTTTCGGAACTTATTTGAAGTCTCGTGCGTAAACCGATCACACTTATTTTATAAAAGGAAAGCGATGCGCATCGGTCTGCTGGTTTATTCCATCCTGATCTCTTTCGAAGCGTCCGCTCAAAACGACGACTGGACGAAACGTGACGAATGGCAAAACGTCGCCGGAATTTTTTACGCGATGGGTATCGACAGCGCGAGTATCGTCGCGGACATCGGTTGCCAGGAAGGTTATCTGACCCTGCGTCTCGCGCCGCGTGTCGCCCGGGTGTTCGCCGTGGACATCGACGTGGACGCTTTGCGTAAACTGAAAAACAACGCTTCCGAATTCGACAATATCACGACGGTTCATGGAGACGTCGACGATCCGAAACTGCCGTCCGACACGCTGGACGCCGCCGTGATTGTGAATGCCTACCACGAGATGACGGCATACGCGCCGATGCTGGCTCATATGTACCGCGCCCTGAAACCAAAAGGACGGCTGGTCATCGTCGAACCGATTTCCCAATCGCTACGTTCCGCCGAACGGGCAAAAC
Organism: uncultured Bacteroidota bacterium; assembly: GCA_964478735.1. Lineage (GTDB taxonomy): Bacteria > CLD3 > CLD3 > SB21 > SB21 > CAYZJB01. Next base: position 1,508 of record CAYZJB010000041.1, read on the forward strand.
AAACGAAGGCACACGAAATCGGGATCGCGTATGTGCGCACGGATCTGCTCGAATCCGGTTTTACGATCATCGGCGAGCAGGATCCGTTCGTCAAACGAGATCATCGGAATGACGAAATGTGGATCATCGTTTCGGAAAAACCGGAGTAGTCATCGCGCCGCCATGACCAATCGGTTGGGTTTGCCGGCGGCAAGAAAAAATCCGCAGGCCATCATGGTCATGCTGAATAACCAGAGTGCGCCGCTTGGCGTCGTTGGAAGAAAAGTCGTGGAAGCCACGACGGCGGAGGGAAATATCAGAACCAAGGCCCATGCCAGCCACGGCGCCAGAAGGTTTCTCCGCAGGCCGGTCACTCCGAGGATCAGAGACCCGATGATGATCAAATTCATCCCCATCATGTGAACGGCGTAAGCCGTATTGGCAACCGGGTTCGTTCCCGGGGTCGGCGTCGTCAGTCCGTGTTGATGCCAGGTCCATGAATGTATGGCGTCGCCGGGAATCACCATGCACAATCCTGCGATCATCGTCCAGTAACCCATCGACGAAATCCGGTTACGATGATTTTTGATCGGGCCGGCCAGTGCCGTAAAACCGATCAGCATGAACAGCAAGGCCAGCGTGTACATGCTTCCGTACACAGTCCATAACTCCGGAGGCCGCGCAAACAGAAGAAGGTCACCCAAACCATCCCGGACGGCCTCAATCCACGCCGGGGCGGGAATAATATTCCACCCGGTCATGTATTTGATGATGACCATGATCGGAGTCAGCAAAATCCCGAGTAGTCCTCCCGTCATACCGGTATATCCAACGATTTTGCTTGAAGCCGCTTGTGTCATTGTCATTTCACTCTTTTTGTTTCGAGTAATGTATTTCGTCCCTGGACAACGAGATCGTCGAACATTTTTTCCAGCGCGGCGTTCGTTCCACGCACGCCATCGATGACTTTTTCCGTCCAGTCGAGGTATTCCCGCCGGCGGGCGATCGTCCAGTCTTGCGGCGGGGCGTGCATGACGTCGCCGACGTTGCAGATCTTGTCGCCGAGTTTGATCAGCTTCGCGGCCTCGCTCTTGTTCGGTGCCTGTTCGATCTGAAGGCGTTTGCGTTCATGTTTGGGCAACCGCTTGTCGTCGGTCACTTCCAAAACGACATGCAAAACTTCATCGCCAAACAGCGAGGCGATTTCCGCGGGTGACGTTTCGGTGTCTTCGATCGTGTCATGCAGGATCGCGCCGATCAAAACAATCATGTCGCGAACTTCGCCCACGCGAAAAAGTACTTCCGCAACCTGAATCGGGTGATTGATATACGGCGACGCATCCGCATCTTTACGGCGCTGGTTCCGGTGTTTTTCAGCGGAAAATTTGATCGCCGTTAGAAGTTGTTCGACGTGTTGTTCAGTGAACATAGTCCTTTCGATTTGTCAGAGTCCAAAAGAACCCCACCCCAACCCTCCCCTTCAAGGGGAGGGCCAGGGAGGGGTTAAATACACCTGCGAGAGCGCATAGTATATCGCCATCAATCCGCTGAAAATCGCGCTGGCGAGAAATCGATGACGAAGCGGCACGGGATTTTGAATCAAATAATTTCCGATCGCCGATAAAACGATCGCACCGACAAACGATCGGGTTCCGGTCGACAGGGCATCGACCATGGCCGAGCGCCAGAATTCCGTTTCCGTCAAACGTTCTCCGGCCGTCGACACGGTGATCACCAGCAGGTGCCTTGCGATCCACAGCGGATTGAAATATACGATGGCCGCGATCGTTCTTGCCCACCATTGTGGAAATCTCCTGTCAATCCATGCAAACCATCGCGGAATTTCGAATGCATAAACGGTTCCTCCGACAATCGCCATGGCCACCACTCGTAAAAGCGCCGGATCGTCGATGATGATTTGCGCGATCGTATCACCCGCCGGATAGGCGATCAAGCCCGTCCATCGGTCGCGGTTGAAAAATCGAAACGACGCCATCGTCAACAGGCTTTCTGCTTTTGCCGGATTTTTTCCACGGCGAGCAGAATGACTTCGTTGGTCGCGGGCAATTGAAAATCGGGTTCGATCGTATGCCGCGCGACGGCCGACACCGCGTCCTTGATGGCCAGCCAGCACGACAGCGCAAGCATGAACGGCGGCTCCGCGACCGCCTTACTCGAATGAATCGTGTTGGGATTGGGAACGTCCCGGAGCAGGGCGACGCGAAAATCCCGCGGGATGTCTCCCACGCCCGGAATTTTGTAGGTATCCGGCGAATGGTTAAGCAAATGTCCCCGGCCGTCCCATTTCACTTCTTCCGTCGTACACCAGCCGACACCCTGAAGGTATCCGCCTTCGATCTGTCCAATGTCGATGTCGCGGTGAACCGGATCCCCGACGTCGTGAAGGATGTCCGTTCGCAGGATCGTATGTGCCCCCGTCAGCGTGTCGATCTCCACCTCCGTCACGGCCATGCCGAACGCATAATAATGAAACGGCCGGCCCTGTCCTTTCTCACGGTCAAACCAGATACCCGGCGTTCGGTAAAACCCCGTCGCACTCAAACTCACCTGCCGCATCGACGCGACCGGCATGAATTCGGCAAAACCGATTTTGCGAGAACGGTCCTTCCGATCCACGATCTCATCGTTTTCGAACACGATGGTTTCTGCAAGAGATTGCCGGTCCCCGGCTTTTTCGTTGAATACGTCCGCGGCGCAGGCGGCGACCCGTGCCTTGATCTGGTCGATCGCGTTTTTGACCGCCATGCCGTTGAGATCGGTGCCGGCCGAGGCCGCGGTGGCGGACGTATTGGGCACTTTCGACGTATTGGTCGCGTTGATTTTGACGCGGTGGAGCGGAACGCCGAATTCTTTCGCGGCGATGCTGCGGATCTTGGCGTGCAACCCCTGTCCCATCTCCGTTCCGCCGTGATTGATCAGGATACTTCCGTCTTTGTAGACATGGACCAGCGCTCCCGCCTGATTCAAAAACGACGTCGTAAACGAGATCCCGAATTTTACCGGCGTCATCGCCAAGCCACGTTTGAAAAATTCATTTTTTTCGTTGAAGGCGTCCACGGCCTTCCGCCGTTCACGATAGGCCGACGAATCCATGAGCTGTTCGAAAATCATCGGCAGGCGATTATTCTCCACGGTCTCGCCGTAGTGGGTCACATGATCCGACGTCGTGCCGTAAAAGTTTCGTCGGCGAACGTCGGCGGCGTCCAGATGCAACCGCCGCGCGATCCGGTCGATAACGTTTTCGATCACCGCCATGCCCTGGGGCCCGCCGAAACCGCGAAACGCCGTATTCGACGGTAGGTTCGTTTTCCACACGTTGCCGGTCACTTTCATATGCGGAATGAAGTACGCGTTGTCGACGTGCATCATCGCGCGTTCGAGAATGGCAAACGACAGGTCTGTCGCCGCTCCGCCGTCGGCGTGCAGATCGAAAACGGCGGCCTGAATTTTACCGTTCTCGTCGAATCCGACCTCGTACCGGCTCAGGAAGCGATGCCGTTTGCCCGTCATGATCTGGTCGTCGTCGCGAAAAAGCCGGATCTTGACCGGCCGGCCGGTGGCCCGGCACAGAAGCGCCGTCCACGCCGCCACGTGATTGGCCTGCGTTTCCTTGCCGCCGAACGCGCCGCCCATGCGCCGCACTTCGACCACGACGTCGTGTTTGGGCATCGCCAGCACTTCCGCGATGATCGCCTGCGTTTCGGACGGATGCTGAGTCGAACTGTAAACAACCAGCTCTCGCCCTTCGCCCGGAACGCAAAGACAGACATGCGTTTCCAGATACCAGTGTTCCTGCGCACCGGTACGCAATTCTCCGCGAACGACGTGCGGAGTGTTGGCGAGCATTTCAACCGCTTGACCGCGTTCGATTTTCCGTCCCGGCCCGAGCAGGGAATTGCTCTTCATCGCATCCTCGATCGTCAGGATCGCATCGAGCGGTTCGTATTCGATCTCGATTTTTTTTGCCGCCTCCCGTGCGATGGATTCGGATTCGGCCGCGATCAAAAAAACGGCCTGGCCGACAAACGTCACTTCATCGATCGCAAGGCAGCGTTCGTCATGAACGACCGGGCCCAGTTGATTTGCACCGGGAATGTCTTTGAAGCTCAAGACCGCATGAACGCCCGGAAATTCGCGGGCCCTCGACCCATCGGAGCGGCGAATTCGCGCGTGCGCGTGCGAAGCGGTCACGACGTACCCGATCAACAGCCGTCCATCGACCGGCATGTCGTCGACGTAAATCGATTCACCGGTCACGTGCGTGGGGGCGCTGTCGTGTACGTTAAGATCGCGCACGGGACTCCCACCAGAATTTGAGCAAAAGGTTCCTTGCCGCCGCCGAACGGAATTCCGCACCCGACCGGGCATCCGAAATCGGCTCAAAGTCCACATCGAGGATCGGCATTGCCGTTTCGACGATTTCTCGCGACCATTTTTTGCCGAGTAAAAAAGCTTCGCATCGTTTGGCCCGCCGTGTCATCGCCGCCATCCCGCCGTACGCAAGAACGATGTCCTTCACCCGGCCCTGAGCGTCTCGTTCCAGTCGCATCCCGGCGCTGACCGTGGAAATGTCGAGGTCCCTGCGTTTGCTGACTTTGTAACTTTTCACGACAACGCGCCGCGGCGGCACCGTCATGTGAATGGCGGTGATGATCTCATTCGGGTGTCGAACCGTTTTTCGGTAGCCTGTGATAAAATCGTCGATTGCCACACGGCGCTGCCTGCGCGGATTGCGAAGTTCAATCACCGCACGGTACGCGATCAGCAGCGGCAGCATGTCGCCAATCGGCGATGCCGTCCCCAGATTTCCGCCGAGGGTTGCCAGGTTGCGAATCTGCGCAGACCCGAAGACGTCAAGCATGGCCGCCAGGGCGGGAAAGGAATCGCGAACGATGTCGCGCACGTCGTTCAGCGGAACGCCGGAACCAATCGTTATCGATTTTTTTCGCAAAGAATGTTTCTGAAGTTCACGGCACGCCGACAGGTCGAGAATACTGCGTAATCGTTCGTACCGTTTGGTGACGCGAAGCGCGACATCGGTTGCCCCCGTGACGATAAGCGCTTCCGGATTGCGGTGCTTGAAGGTCAAGGCCTCACGAAGGATCGGAGGCCGATAGTATATTTGCGGTCCGGTATCGATCGTTACGGCCGCCCGTGCCATTCGCCGTAGTTTTGCGGCCGTCGTTTTTTCGCTCCGGCTCCATTCGTCGCGGATAGGCCGCGAACAAACGTTGGCCGCCGCGTCGACGATCGGGCGGTATCCCGTACAGCGGCACAAATTACCGGTCAATGCGTCGTCGATCACGACCCGATCCGCCCGAGAGTGATTCCGGCACAATGCGTACATGGCCATCACAAAACCCGGTGTACAAAAACCGCATTGTGAGGCGTGATGGCGCACCATGGCGTCCTGCACCGGATGGAGGCGATCGCTCCGGCCCAGGCTTTCGACGGTGAGCAATTGTTTGCCGTGCAGCATCGGCAGAAACAGCAGGCATGAATCGACCGCGCGGTAATTCAAACGACCGTCAGAGGTCGGCTCCGCCACCACGACCGTACACGCCCCGCAGTCCCCTTCCGCGCAGCCTTCTTTGGTGCCGCGGCGGTCGGGGCGTGAACGAAGGTACTGCAGGACCGTCGTGGTCGGCGTATAGACGGGATGCGGAAACGAAATCCGCTCGACCGTGGAATCGAGAAGAAATTCAATGCGATTCATTGAACTTATGCTTTTGATTCGAGCAGCGTCCGGATTTTGGTCATGAGAATATCGACGCCGACCCGGTTTTCGACGCCGTGAGGAATGATGACGTCCGCGTATCGTTTGGACGGTTCGACAAATTGCTCATGCATGGGGCGAACGACGTGGATGTACTGGTCGATCACGTGCTCGACCGGACGGGCCATGTCGTACACGTCGCGCTGGAAGCGTCGGATGAAACGCAAATCCGCATCGGTGTCGATGAATACTTTGATGTCCATCAGGTCGCGCACCCGGGCGTCGTGCAGGATCAAAATTCCTTCGAGCAGAATCACCCGCCGGGCATCGACGTGGCGCGGTTCACGGCCGCGGCCGTGGGTCCGGTGGTCATAGACCGGAATGTCCGCCGCACGGCCGGCTTTCAACGCCTGCAGGTGTGACAACATCAGTTCAGCATCGAATGCATCGGGATGGTCGAGATTGTGTTTCATCCGATGTTCGGCCGGTACATGCGACAGGTCGATATAATACATGTCCTGCTGGATCATGGCGACGCGTTCATCGCCGCCGAGCGTTTCGTGAATTTTCCGGGCCACGCTTGTTTTACCGGACGCCGTGCCGCCTGCGATGCCGATGACGATATTTTTTGGCATACGATTATGGACCTACCATTTCTTGAAAATAAAAAACACCGCCAGTACGATCAGACAAAAACCGACGATCACGTTCCACTTGATCTCTTCCTTGAGATAGAAGACGGAAAAGACACCGAATACCGCCAGTGTCGTGACTTCCTGGATCGTTTTCAACTGAGCCGCGGTAAACCGTCCGTGTCCCCAGCGATTGGCCGGAACCTGAAGACAGTATTCAAAAAAAGCGATACCCCAGCTGATGATAATGACGGTCCAGATCGGCGCTTCCTTGTATTTGAGGTGGCCGTACCAGGCGAACGTCATGAAGATGTTGGACAAAATAAGCAGAACGATGGTATCCATAGAATGAATGTAAAATAGAAGCGGTTATAAATGGTTAATTTCTACAGTCTTTTCTTTTGGTATGACGGCATTGCAAAAAAACCAACCCGTGACGGCCATGACCAGACTGGCGACAAGGATGGTGGCCTTGGCCATGTTGACCGCCGAAGGATCAGTCAATGCCAGATTGGTAATAAAAATCGACATTGTAAAACCGATTCCTCCCAGACACCCGAGGCAGAGCACGGCTTTGAAATTCATATCGTCCGACATCGTGCCCAGTCTGGATTTAACGGCAATCCACGCGGCACTGAGAATTCCAACGGGTTTGCCGATGGCCAGGCCAAGAAAAATTCCGAGATCGTTTGGATTGATCAACGCACCGGGTGACAGCCTCGTCAATAGAACGCACGTATTGGCGAGTGCAAATATCGGAAGAATGACAAACGCGACGGGTTTGTGCAGCGCGTGTTGCAGCCTCCAGGACGGCGATCGGTCGTCACCTTTCCGAAAGGGAATCAAAAATGCAAGAACGACTCCTGCCACGGTCGCATGCACACCCGACTTCAACATGCAGTACCATAAGATCATTCCGCCCGCCAGATAGACCCAGAGCCGCATCACATGCAGCCGGTTGGCGACGATCAGTACAATGGTCAAGGTTGCAGCGCCAAGCAGGTAGCCCCACGCCAGAGACTGCGTATAAAAAATCGCGATGATCAAAATCGCGCCCATATCGTCGATAATGGCGACCGCCGTGAGGAACACTTTCCACGACACCGGCGCTCGCGTCAGCGACAGCACGCCGAGGGCAAACGCAATGTCCGTGGCCATCGGAATACCGAAGCCCGACTGCGTCGGCAAACCTGCATTGAACGCGAAATGGATGAGCGCCGGAACGACCATTCCGCCGATCGCCGCGGCAATCGGGACGACTGCCGCCCGAACGTCGGACAATTCCCCGATGTACAACTCCCGCTCGATCTCGAGACCCACGAGGAAAAAAAACACCGCCATCAGCAGATCGTTGATCCAGTGTTCGATCGACAGTTTGATCTCCACCGGACCGATCGTGAGAGGCAATTTCTGGAGCCAGAACTGGACGTACTCTTCTCCAACGACCACGTTGGTCAACAAAAGGGAAACGAACATACCGAGCAGGAGTAAAAAGCCGCCGCTACGCTCCGATTCGAAAAATTCCTTGAAGTACCGTGTAAAAATCATGATCACACTTTCGATAAAAGATCGGCCAGTACGGCCTGTAATTCGTCGATGCGATACGGTTTTCCGAGAACGCCTTTGAATCCGTACGATGCATAATTGGCAATAATCGGATCGTTGGAATACCCGCTCGATACGACGATCCGGGCGTCGGGATCGGCAGACAATATCATTTTTGTCGCGTCTCTGCCGCCGATGCCGCCGGGCACCGTAAGGTCCATGATGACAGCGTCAAACCGCGCTCCGTTGTCAAGCGCTTCAACATAAACGTTGTACGCCTCCTGTCCGTCGGCAACGGTAACCGCTTCATAACCCAGACGGTGCAGCAACCGGCCGATGACGGAACGGATTTCCGCTTCGTCGTCCATGATAAGAACTCGCCCGCGGCCGCCGTGCAGCGCGGCGTCCTTTCCGATTTTTTCTTCGCGGTACGTGACGACGGCGGGAAGGTAAAACGTAAACGCGGCGCCCCGGCCCGGTTCGGAATCGACTTCGATCAGCCCTTGATGGTTTTTGATGATCGAATAACACGTCGCGAGACCGAGACCGCTGCCGATTTCTTTTGTTGTAAAGTACGGATCGAATATTTTTTGCTGGATGGACCTGGGAATACCGGGGCCGGTGTCCGCAATCGTCACGGCCACGTAGTCGCCCGTCGCCAGGGACGCGTGCGCATCGATTCGGCGGTTGACGGCCGATATCCGCAGCGTACCGCCGTCGGGCATCGCCTGCATGGCATTGATCACGAGATTGTGGATGACCTGTACGATCTGTCCTTGATCCGCGTCCACGGCCCAGAGGTCTTGAAAAATATCGTATTCGGTCTTGTTGCGTGAGCCGTGGCTTACAAATTCGACGGCTTCTCGAATCAGGGACGCGATGGGACCGATCTTCCGGACCGGAGCGCCGCCGCGGGAAAACGTCAACAACTGCTGCGTCAGGTCCTTGGCCCGCAACGATGCCTTTTCCGATCGGGCCAGGATGTCGGACAACCGGCTGATATTTCCCTGCTCGAGGTCCATCTTGGCCAGAGATAGATTACCCAGGATCGCGGTCAGAAGGTTGTTAAAGTCGTGGGCAATACCACCGGCAAGCACGCCAACGGATTCTAATTTCATTCGCTTCACCCGTTCTTCTTCGACCCGTCGCTTTTCCGAAATATCGCGGAAGACGATCACCACGCCGATGAGGCGGCTCTGCGGATCGCGAATCGGCGCTCCACTGTCGGAGATGAGAATTTCCGTCCCGTCTTTGCGGATCAGCACGGTAAAATCCCCGATCTCGACGATGCCGCCGCTGGCGATGACGCGTTTGACCGGATTTTCCAGAACCGTCCGCGAATGTTCGTCGACCAGTCGCAAAACGTCTTCGATATCACGGCCCTCACATTGAGACTGTGTCCAACCGGTGAGCCGTTCGGCTTCACGGTTCAAAAACTGGATCTTCCCGTCCGGATCCGTGGTAATGACGCCGTCGCCGATCGATCGCAGCGTAACGGTGAGTTTTTCTTTTTCCGCCTGCAGGGCATCCCGGGCCCGCAACTGCTCCGTGATGTCCCTCGCAAAAAACGCCGCTCCCGTAACGGAACCGCCGGCGGCCCGGATCGGGTTGAATGAAATTTCGTAATCGTACGTCCGACCGTCCCACTCGATGCGGTCCACGACCTTAAAGTTTTCTCCATCGAGTACCCGCCGGTACCGTTCAAGCCACAGGGGCTTGCGATCATCCGGAACCGATTCCATCACTTTGACGCCCGGTGCGAGATGGACGCCGTAGGCCCGCTGGATCGCCTTTCGGAAGGTTTCGTTGACGCTGACAATTTCCAACTGGGCGTCGATGGACCAGATCATGTCCCGCGTATTGTCGATGATGGCGCGGAGATTGGCCCGGTTGTTTTCGATCTCGATCTGCGCGTGCTTCCACTCCGTCACGTCGCGAACGAGATACTGCAGCGTGGGTTTGCCGTCCAGTTCCGCTTTGGAAATCACGGACGAATGCCATCGAACGCTTCCGTCCTTGCGGATATACCGATTCTCGAACGCCGGTGAATGGACGCGCGAACTTGTTTTAAACGTTTCGATCGTTCGGACAACCTCGTCGCGATCCTCAGGATGGACGTGGGGGAACGCCCCCGACCGGTCGAACATTTCCGTTTTGGTAAATCCCGTCATGCGCAGCGCGCCCTCATTGACAAAAAGGACGTGATGATCATAATCGGTAATGATCACCATGTCGCGCATGGATTCCACAAGCGTGCGGAATCGGGACTCGCTCTGCCGCAGCGCCAGTTCCGTCAGTTTCCGGTCCGTGATATCACGCTGAGTACCCCACACGCGGACCAGGTGATCATGTTCAATAATCCCGATGGCGGAATTCAGAAAATACTTGGGACGACCGTCTTTGTCGATCTCGTGGGACTCCTGATCGATAAAACGGTACGTCCGGTGAAAATCTTTGAGGTACTCGACGTTGTGCGGGTCGGTTGGCACCAGTAATTCGTCCAATCGCTTGCCGATGAGATCATCTTTTTTTTCAAATCCGTACATGCGGACTAGAACGGCATTGCATTCTGCAATAAAGCCCCGTTTGAAGTGCAATCGTACCCGTTCGTCCGGATCGAGGGATACCGGTATCGGCGGATCGACTTCCAACCGGTAGATACCTTCCGAGCTGTGCTCCATGAACGTTTTATATCGATCGTCGCTCTCGCGCAGCGCCTGGATGATCTGACGGGTTGCCGTGACGTCCCGGAAAACGCCCTGAATGATTGTCCGCCCACCAATTTCGCAGATGCTCGCGCTGATGTCGATCGGGATTTTCCGTCCGCTGGAATGCCAGACGTACAGATCTTCCGCGGGCAGTTCGCCCGTTTTGAGAAAATCCTGGAAAATTTTTGAATATCGAGATTCTTCCCCAGGCGGATGCAAATGCGACTGGTGCATGTTCATGAGTTCGTCGGAGGACCGGCCCGTCAGCATTTCCGCCTGTCGGTTGACGGCCATGATCATGCCGGTTTTCGCATCGGCAACAAAGATTGCGTCCTTTGCCGTGTCGATGAGTTTTCGGTATTTTTCCTCCGATTGAGCGAGCGCCGTTTCACTTTTGATCCGCTCTTCGATTTCTTTGCGGAGTTGAGCGTTGGCCAGTTCGAGCGGAGCCGTGCGCTCGGCCACGCGGGCGTCGATTTCGCCTAGAATCTTCCGAAGTTCCGCTTCGGCCGTTTTACGGCTGAAAAAGCCGGGGATCGAATAATGGTCGATCTTAGGCGCCGAGACGTTTTTCGTTTTCTGATAATTTTCGAGGTACGACTCGATCTTCGACGGATGGGCCATAATGAACCGGCAATGACGGTCGCCGCGCGCTTTGCACGTAATCTCCGTCGCCACGAGTTCGACGCCAAAGCTCTCCTGGCACCAGCCGGACGAGTATCCGGCGTTCATAACGCATACGGGAAAATCGACGCGGCGTTTGGCCCGTTTCCACGAGTCGGACTCGAAGGAATACGGGTGGTCGTACACGAGAAAATAATTTTCGTCGGGCGTCGGACGGCTTTCGGGATGGATGTCGACAAACGCCCAGCCGGAGTAGGCGAAGTGAATCGGCCCGGCGGAAAGCTTTGCGATGGGGTCTTTGACCTTCATGCGTCGGTGAAATTCACGGGCGTCGGCGGCCCCGATCGCATGGGCGATGTCGAACAGCAGATTACGCGCGATCGCTATGGCTTCGTCTTCCGGCCGGTCGCGGTACGCATTTTTGACCATGTCGAAAAATTCGACGGACATCGACGACGCCCGCACAAAAATGTACCGTTGACCGCTGATCTCGATTGTCCCGTGCGTCGGGTCTTCCTTTCGGCTTTTGAAATATCGCCGGACAAACTCGTGCGCCTTGACAAACAGCGGCTCAAAAGCCTTAGGGGTTTTGACGGATTTCAGCGACATGCCAACAAGATTCCCGTTACGTGCAACGGCAGGAGATTATTTTACCGATCGGCCGACCAGGTCGATGGGACCGATCGAAAAAGGCAATTCGTATTCCTTGACGTCCGTGTACATTTCCAGTACGACGCTGCCCTTAGCGGGCCATGGTCCGGTCAGGACAAACGAGTACCAGATTTTGTCGTCGGAACCGGACCACGACTGTTCCCGGGCCTCGAGGGCTCGGCCGGCGGCATCTTTGAAGCTCACACTTTTGAGCGCGTGTCCGGCGCCTTCGATCTCGAGTTTCAGTACGGATTCTTCGCCTTCGTTTTCGATGCCTTCGATCGTCACGCCATGATCGCCGGTGCTGTTTTCCGAAAAGGAGACGCGCGATTCGATAAATTTCGTTTTGGAACCCACGATGTAGCGCAAGACACCCGACACTTCCCGGACCGCCTGTACACCGGGCGCGGGCAATTTCAAATTGACGTCAAACATGACGAAATTTTTGGCCGATGAAAGTTGCGGCCAGTTGATCTCGCGGTCCCAGTCGCTGTCGGGCATCAGATCATCACCGTTGTCGGCAGTGGCGGAGCGCAACTCCCCTTTGGTCATGTTCAGAACGGCGCCGGGCAGTTCGCCAAGCAGGGTCAGTTGGTACCGCTTGCTGGTGCCGAAGTGGACGTACGCGTCGTCGTCAATATCTGACAGCGAGATTTTCGCAACTTTCAGGCTTTTGAACTGTCCGCCGCTGGCCAGTTGAACCGGTACCAGGTTGCCGAGACCGAGACCGGCCAGCATCGATTCGTATACGGTTTTCGCCTGTTCGACTTCTTTGGCGTAGTCGAATGCATATTTCGATGCCGCGGTAAAGGTCGCTTGCACCGGGCCCTGTTTGCCGAAAAGTTTTTCACTCAGCGCGTCGCCACTGGGAGAACTGGCTTGGATATCTTTTCCTTGTTTGATCTGCTCGGCCAGCCAAACGTCATCCGCCATCAGTTCATCCAGCGCGGTCATCATTTTGTCACCCTGAAAGTTCAGCATCAGCCGATTTTTGTCGCGCCGGAAATTGGTCGTTTCCTTGACCGTACCCGGAACGTCGACGATGATATCCGATTTCATCGTCGCGAGAAAGGCAGCCAGCATCGGCTTCATCTGGGCGTATTTCGAGCGCTGTTCCTGCAGCGTCATTTCCTCGCGCCGGGACTCCATTTTGGTTTTCTTCTCTTCTTTGTTCGACAGCGCCAGGCGCTTCGTTTGTTTGTCCACGTCTTCGAGTTTGACGGCAAAGTCGTCGGCGTTCTTGATCTTCACGTCGGCGATACTTTTGAAGTACGCCGTTCCTTTGAAATGGATACGCCCGTCTTCAAGCGATTGCGCCGAAACGTCCGCCCACACGTCGACGCCGCTGCTGCCTTGTAGTATGTCTTTCAAATGGTCCTTGACCGACTGAGCCCCCTGGCCCTGAAACGGCGTCGTTTTGATCTCGACCATGACCTTGCCCGAGCCGTCCGGGTTGAGGATGTAATGTTTGGAACTCTCAATACAGGATATGGCAAGGAAGGAAAGAAAAAGAACCAACCATCGGCGCATAAACCACTCCTCCATGGGTTCGGACACTGGTAAGTATGATGAAAACGCTAAAGGTCGTGAGAATCAATTTGCCGAACTGCCGGTCACCTCATAGTGCACGACGTCGGGTTCAAATTCGAGCAGGAAGTCTTTGTCTTCCGGATAATATTTTGCCGTATTGACGTTGTCGCCCGCAAATGCGCGGATCGCGTCCCAGTTTTTCCAGAACGTCAGCGTGATGAAATGCGTCACGTCGCCGTCGGTGCGTTCGAGAACGTGTACGCTGACGTTACCGGGAATACTCCGGTAGTCGGGAATCGCGGTCGCGTTGAGGAATTTCCCGTACGCTTTGGCTTTCGATGCCGGGACGCGTCCATGCCACATGCGGACGATCATTTGCCGCCTGTATTTACTTTCACAAAGCTCTTAATCCATGACGACATGGTTTTAATCTCCTTGCATCGCCGACAGAGCGTCCCAACGAATTCTTGATAATTTCTGTTTTTGTCGATTCGTATGCGATGAAGGTCTTCAGCTCGATTCGTCAAATTGAAATCTGACATCAATATATTTGTTTGCGAAGCCAGATGCAGGAACCACTCTTCAATACGCGGTTCAATGACGAGAATCTGTTTTCGTTGTGAGTCCTCAAGCAACTTCAAGCCTTCTGTCATGTCCTTTTTTCTAAAACGCCTTAAATGGGAAGGTTGACCGCCGCTTTGAGGATCTTCGTCAATCATGCCAAAAGCAATCGGGTTATTCATCACTTCGTTAACAACCTTGCCTCTGTTCCCTGCATGTATGATAGATCGTTTTGGCAATCCCATGGACGAAACAACAGTCTTGACAAAGAACAGATTTGTATAGCATTCGACAAACAGCTTCATTGTGTTCATGAACCCAAGAATTCATGGAGGTTGAGAAAGGGATCGTGTTCAAAAAGTTCTCCAATTTCTTGGTCACTCAAGACCTTAATCTTCGTTTGTGAATCTTCAAGATATGTGACGACAATACTCAGATGGTCTTTCGGGCTTTTTTCAATAATAGATTGAACAAAATAGGGATTGTGTGTCGCAATAAAATATTGGTTTGACGACGAATCCAGACCAATGCTCTCCGCAAGCAAGGTAACGTAATATGGGAATACATTGGCTTCCGGTTCCTCAAAAACAAGCGTTGAATTGGTGTTACTTTTCATAGCGGACAAAAAGAAAATAATGCGTTGGAAACTGTCGGAGGCATGCGCGTAGGGCAACGATACAAACGCACCGTCCGTTTTTTTAAGAATAGAAATTTTCTTTTCGAACGTGTCCAGCAGCACATCATATCCGACTTCATTGAAAAAATTGGTCATAATTTGTTTTATCTCGCTTGACGAACTCGCAAGGGCGGCCAAATTCTCGCCATGAGGTGGATCCAAAAACAACGCGTTTTGACTTGAAAACTCATTGAGCCTTTTGAACACGTAATATTTAATGTTAGCAAACAGATCCCGATTGAGGTTGGTCCTCGAGAATTGACCCTCCAGTCTAAAATGAAGTTCTTGCAACGATTGCCTCTTGTCGTCTCGAACTACAACACGAGTCTCGTTTTGCTCCATGACGAGGATCGTCTGGCGCTTATCTATTTCGATAGAAATATTTTCCTTCACATTTCCGTCAAAGAACAAATTCGGCATTCGTCCTATCCTAACAAAGCTTCCCATGTTGTTCAGGCCGTAGTGGAGTCCGGAAAGTAATCCCAGCGATTCCAGAATATTAGACTTCTCCGAATTCGGTTCACCGATAAAAACATTGATCTTTTTTGGCACAAATTTCAGTTCTTTGATGGACTTGAAATTTTTGATGTGCAGATTGTCGATCATTTGGACCTCTACATATTCCTGCGATACTGGCCGCCGACCTGATACAGGGTCGAACTGATCTGGCCGAGGGAACAACTTTTCACGGCCTCCATCAGTTCTGCAAAAATATTCCCGTTCTGTACCGCGATGTCGCGAAGCCGGCGCAGCGCGCCCGGACCGGTTTCCTGATGGGCCTGCCAGAACGCTTTGACGTTGGCGATCTGCTGTTCTTTTTCTTCTTTCGTCGAACGGATCAATTCTGTCGGTTGAGCGGAATGCTGCGGATGAGGATTAAGGAACGTGTTCACGCCGACGATGGGAAGCTCTCCGCTGTGCTTCAGACTTTCATAATACAGGGATTCTTCCTGAATCTTGTTGCGCTGATACATCGTTTCCATCGCGCCCAGAACGCCCCCGCGTTCGCTGATTCGGTCGAACTCGGCCAGGATCGCTTCTTCGACAAGATCGGTAAGTTCCTCGACGAGGAACGAACCCTGCAGGACGTTTTCGTTTTTCGCAAGGCCGAGCTCACGGTTGATGATCAACTGGATCGCCATGGCCCGGCGGACGGATTCTTCCGTCGGCGTCGTGATCGCCTCGTCGTAGGCGTTGGTGTGCAGCGAATTGCAGTTGTCGTAGATCGCCATCAGCGCCTGCAGCGTCGTGCGGATGTCGTTGAAATCGATCTCCATCGCGTGCAGCGAGCGCCCGCTCGTCTGGATGTGGTACTTGAGTTTCTGCGAGCGGTCGTTGCCCTTGTATTTGTATTTCAGAGCAACCGACCAGATGCGGCGCGCGACGCGGCCGATGACGGCGTACTCCGGATCGAGGCCGTTGCTGAAGAAAAACGACAGGTTCGGCGCAAAGTCGTCGACGTTCATCCCGCGTGAGAGATAATACTCGAGGTAGGTAAACCCATTGGCCAACGTAAAGGCCGCCTGCGAAATCGGATTGGCGCCGGCCTCGGCGATGTGATAGCCGGAAATGCTGACGGAATAATGATTGCGGATTTTATGCTTTACATAATATTCCTGGATGTCACCCATCAACTTAAGCGCGAATTCCGTCGAGAAAATGCACGTATTTTGCGCCTGGTCTTCCTTGAGAATGTCCGCCTGCACCGTACCGCGTACGACCTTCAACGTGTCCGCCTTGATTTTTTCGTACGTCTCGCGGTCGACGAGTTGATCGCCCGATACGCCGAGTGTTCCGTAACCGAACAGCAGGCCGTCGTATTTGATCGCTTTCGCGTAATGAGGATGACCGTGGTCGACATCCGGCCGGCGAAGTTTGGACACCCCGCCGTTTTGTCTCAAATATTTTTCCACCTGCTGATCGATCGCGGTATTGAAAAACATCGCGAGCATCATCGGGGCGGGTCCGTTGATCGTCATCGACACCGACGTATTCGGGTCGCACAAATCGAATCCCGCGTACAGCTTTTTCATGTCGTCCAATGTACAGATGGACACGCCGGAATTGCCGATTTTGCCGTAAATGTCCGGCCGGACATCCGGGTCCTCGCCATAAAGCGTCACGGAATCGAACGCGGTGGACAGCCGCGCGTAAGGTTGGTCTTTAGACACGTAATGGAAGCGCCGGTTGGTCCGCTCCGGCGTCCCCTCGCCCGCGAACATCCGTGTCGGATCTTCCGACGTCCGCTTAAACGGAAAGACGCCGGCCGTGTAGGGAAATTCGCCCGGTACATTTTCCTTCATGATCCACTGCAAAATATCGCCCCAGTCTTCGTACTTCGGCAGGGCGACTTTCGGAACGCGCGTCCCGGACAGCGACGTCGTACTCAGTTCGTTGACCAGTTCTTTGTCCCGGACTTTCGTGATCATCCGGTCCTGCGCGTAAAGCTTTTTGAACTCGGTCCACGACTCGAGGCGCTTTTTGAATTCCGGCCGCAACCGGAGGTTCAGGTTATCGATCATGCGGTCGATGGAACGGATGACGTCGTCCGCGTTGGTGATTTTATCGAACGACACGCGCGCCGAATCGTCACCGGTCGACATGTCAAACGCTTTGAGCTGACCGGATTTGAGCGCATCCTGGCGTTCGAACGTGTCCTTCGAGCCTTTCAACTGATACAACCGCCGCGCGATATCGGCCTGCTCCGCCGCAAAACGATGATATCCCCGGACCGTGTCGGTGATTTCACTCAAATAGCGCACACGGTCGGGTGGAATGATGTATTTTTTCTTCGACATTTCCTCCGTCAGTGGAACCGACGACGCCCATCCGAGCTTCAGCCGGGAGTTGAGTTCGCCGATCACGTGGACGTAGAGCTGATTCACGCCGGGATCGTTGAACTGGCTGGCGATGGTACCAAAGATCGGGAGCGTCTCGTCCTTGGCGTCGAACATTTTCCGGCTGCGTTTGTACTGTTTGCGTACGTCGCGCAGGGCGTCAAGCGATCCGCGTTTGTCAAATTTGTTCAACACCACGACGTCCGCGAAATCGATCATATCGATTTTTTCGAGTTGTGTGGCGGCGCCGAAGTCCGACGTCATGACGTACATCGACAGATCGACGAGATCGACGATTTCCGAGTCGGACTGACCGATGCCGGCCGTTTCGACGATGATCAGGTCGAACTGCGCAGCCTTGACGATCGCGATCGCCTCCGCGATGGACTTGCTCAGCGCGAGATGCGATTGGCGCGTGGCCAGGCTTCGCATGTAGACGCGGGGATTGACGATCGCGTTCATCCGGATACGGTCGCCGAGCAAAGCGCCGCCCGTCTTGCGCTTCGATGGATCTACGGAAATGATCGCAACCGTCTTGTCGGTAAAGTCGTTGATGAAGCGGCGAACGAGTTCGTCCGTGAGCGAACTCTTCCCGGCTCCTCCGGTTCCGGTAATGCCGAGGATGGGGATGGTTTTCGAAATTTTCGTTTTTTCCAGCGTCTTGCGCAGTTTGTCGAGGTCGCCGTTTTCCGGCGATTCCACGAGATTTTCGACGTAGGTGATCAATTGTGCAATCACCGACGGATTCTTTTCCGTCAGGTGTTCGACCTGTCCGTTGAGACGTTCGATCGTGCTGAAGTCCGTGCGGCGCAGCATGTCGTTGATCATGCCCTGCAATCCCATGGCGCGCCCGTCATCCGGAGAATAGATCTTATCGATGCCGTACGCTTCGAGTTCACGGATTTCTTCCGGAACGATGACTCCGCCGCCGCCGCCGAAAATTTTGATATGCGATGCGCCTTTTTGGTTTAACAGATCGCGCATGTATTTGAAGTATTCGATATGCCCGCCCTGGTACGAACTGACCGCAATAGCCTGGGCGTCCTCTTGGATGGCCGTATTGACCACGTCTTCGGCGGACCGGTTGTGCCCGAGATGAATGACTTCGGCGCCGGAGGCTTGCAGAATCCGCCGCATGACGTTGATCGATGCATCGTGGCCGTCGAACAGACTGGCCGCCGTGACGAATCGGATCTTGTTTTTGGGCTTATAAATCTCGGTTTCCATGCACAGCTTTCATGTTCCTGGGATTTTCTTTGACTGCTGGGAATGTACAAAAATGAAGGGGAAAAAGGAAAGGAATGCTCAAGGCCGGAATCGGTCCGGGTTTGGTTAAAAACAGCAATAATCGGGTGTCGGATGGCCCATTCGGCTTTGTATTATTGCAAAAAAACCTGATGGGATACCAAGATGGGCATCTTGATACTGACGATATGTGCAATCCTTCAGGGAGGGGCAAAAAATGGTTTAAGCGAAAGGATGAACGTATGTCAACAACCAACGTACACGCTCCGGGAAGACGGGTCGACATCGGCGGTCGTAAATTATGGGTCGAGGAGGAAGGAAACGGCAAACCGTTGATCCTGTTGCCGGGGGGTGCGGTTTCACATCTGACGTTTCATCCGGCATTTTCGAGCCTCAGCGATAAATACAGCGTCATTTATTATGACTACTACGGCCGTGGCAAGTCCGATCGCCCATCCAGTTACAAAGACATTACGTTCCAGCAGGACGTTGAGGATCTGGAACTCCTGCGCCGGGCCCTTGGCTTCGGAAAAATGTACGTCTACGGATTGTCCTACGGCGGGCTCGTGGCACAGGGGTATGCACTTCAATATGGATCGCACGTCAAACGGCTCGTCCTCGCAAACACCCTGCACAGCCCGGAGATGTGGCAGAAGAACCATGAAAACATCAATGCGGAAATCCAGAACCAGTATCCGGAACGATGGGACACCATCATGAACTTGCGTCAAAAGGGCATCCGCTCCAACCATCCGGACATGATGGAAGCTTTCATCGTCGCGACAAAAATCGTTCGAATGTACAATCCCGACAATATGTCCGGGATTCTCAAAGAACCGGATTCGTACAATTACGATCTCTACTGGGAATTTGTCGGGACCGACATCGACTTTTTCATTTCCCACGAAGTTCCGAAAATCCCCGATTTCCGTCCTCATTTGAAAACCCTGACCATGCCCGTTCTCATTCTCGCCGGACGGCACGACCGGGCGCTGTATCCGAAATATCAGATGGAATTCAAACACTACTGCCCGCAGGCGGAATTTGTCATGATGGAACGAAGCGGCTCGTTCATCCACATCGAAGAACCGGAAAGATTATTTTCGTTGCTGGAGGATTTCCTGAAATAACCGACCCGTTGGAATCTTTCAAGCCGGCGACCGCTTTTGCTCCATCGAACGGGACGGTCGCAACCAACGCATTCCCGCGCGCGTCTTAGCAAAAAAATTCCTCTTGACGTTGCCCGCCTTTGCTCGTACGTTTGACCCTATCTCCATTCTTCACTTTAGGTTCTGTACAATGCAAAAAATCACTTTTCCTCAGAGAGACGCCGGGGAGTTTCTCGACGAGCTTAAACGTCGTGTTTCCGAATATTTTTCAGACCGCGGTATTTCCGACAAAGCCAATGCCGAGATGGTGGTCAAAACCATTCTGATTCTGGCAATGACGTTCGGATCGTACGCGCTGATCTTGACCAACGCATTTTCACCTCTCACCATGCTTGGCTTCGTGTTTGTCATCGGTGTCGGAATAGCCGGAATCGGATTCTGCGTGGCTCACGATGCGTTGCACGGCGCGTATTCATCGCGGCCCTGGGTCAACAAGGTATTCGGCCTCTTCTTCGACGTTGCCGGAGCCAATGGGTATATGTGGAAGCTGACGCACAACGTCATTCACCACACGTACACCAACATCCACGGCGTCGACGAGGATCTGACGGTGTCGCCCCTGCTGCGTCTATCTCCCCATACACCGCATCGTTGGTTTCATCGGATCCAGCACTGGTACGCCTTCTTGGCCTATGCTTTCGCGACGATAAACTGGGTGTTCGTCAAAGACTACCAATATTTCTTCCGCCGCAATCTCGGTCCGTACAAGAATATCCGTCATCCGCGGTCTCAGTTCGTCATGTTATTTGTACTCAAAGCGGTCTATTACGCATGGACCATCGTGATTCCGCTGTTTGTGCTGAACGTCACCTGGTGGCAATTTTTGATCGGATTTCTGGTCTTCCAAGTTACTGCCGGCTTCATCCTGGGTATCGTTTTCCAACTGGCGCACGTCGTCGAGCACACGGACCATCCGCTGCCCGACAGCGAGGGCAATATGAGCCTCGCGTGGACGATCCATGAACTGGAGACGACGTCGGATTTCGGGCGGACCAATCGTTTGCTCTCCTGGTACGTCGGCGGTCTCAATTACCAGATCGAGCATC
This sequence comes from uncultured Bacteroidota bacterium, assembly GCA_964478735.1. Taxonomy (GTDB): domain Bacteria; phylum CLD3; class CLD3; order SB21; family SB21; genus CAYZJB01. The sequence continues at coordinate 22,448 of CAYZJB010000041.1, forward strand.
ACCTGTTTCCCAAAGTTTGCAGTATTCATTATCCGGCGATCAGCCGAATCGTGCAGTCGACGGCGGAAAAGTACGGTTTCCGATACAATCACCACCGGACGATGCGTGAAGCGGTGGTCTCGCACTACCGGGTTTTGAAAAAACTCGGCCCGGAGTGGGTTCAGAATAAACAATAATTTTGCTTGACAGCATGGAACAATTGACGTATCCTAACCTCAGCTCGTGAGGCCGCGTGATAGTCGTTGCGGTCAAATTGAGTTTGGTTAGTTACTTCCCGGTTTCGATAGAAATTTAGGCTAGCAAATAATCCAAGTCTCAAAGTGAATGGGCGCTTTGAGATTTTTTTTTAGGTCCCATGATTTAACTCTCAGGAGAATGCATGAATTCCAACAAACTCTACGTCGGCAACCTGTCCTATCAGGCAACGGAAGAAGGCGTGTCTGAACTGTTTTCAGGCGCCGGCACCGTGTCATCGGCCAAGATCATTACGGATCGGGCGACGGGACGTTCCAAAGGTTTCGGTTTTGTCGAAATGGCAACGAACGAAGAAGCCGAAAAAGCCGCCGAGATGTTCAACGGCTATAACTACGAAGGCCGCAATCTGGTGGTCAACGAAGCCAAGCCGATGGAGAAAAAATCGTACAGCGATCGCAAGATGACCTGGCGCGGCTAAGATCCACGTCCTCACGGACGCGAAAAAGAATCCCAATGAAGTGTTTCCTTGGGATTTTTTATTTTCCTACGATCCCTTCAGAACGAACTCGTTGAAGATGCCTGACAAACGGTCCTTGTTGGGAAACGTCGTCGCGACGTATACGATAAAACCCGCGGCCGACAGCGCATTCAACAGGTAAATCGGGACGACGGCGGCAACGCCGCTGGTGACCGTCAAAAGACAAATGACGAGACCGAAAAGGGCCGGCGCTTCCAGAACGGCGAGCCGCAGGATGATCGCGGACCGTACGTGCGCGAGGGCCTTGGAGGCGGGATCCGTCAGTACCTGCCCGCGGCGGTCACGAACTTTCCGTTCGGCGGCGGCCGCCAGTTGTCGCTCGGAAAAGAGACTTCGAAAAAGAATATTCGCCATCGCCGCGCCGCCCGACAGGATCAGAAGGTGTACCAGCGTCAACTTCTGGATCCATTCGATGTCCTCACGTGTGGGAACCGCCTCTACGGTCGTATACAAGACGGCGATCACGATTCCGAACGTGAAAACCCCCATTCCCAATGCAGCCTGAACAATCTGCATCTGTCGCACGTTGGCGCCGGTCAGGACGGCTTCAAACTGCGCGGAAGAAAGCGTTTGAAAAGACATGGCCTACTCCCAGTCATCGTGAATATGACGTACTTCGATCGATCGTTTTCCGAGATTGAGCATTTTAATCACGAGCGCAACCACGGCACCGACGGCAAAGCCACCGAGATGCGCCCACCACGCCACTCCGCCGAGCGTTTCTCCCGCCACGATCGAGGCGGTTCCCTGAAAGAACTGCAGGAGAAACCAGAACCCTAGAAAAAAGACGGCGGGAATTTCAATAATCTGGATGAAAACGAAAATGGGGACCAGGGTCAGTACCCGTGACCTCGGGTAAAGCATAAAATACGCTCCCATGACACCGGAAATGGCGCCGCTGGCCCCGATCGTCGGAACCGGCGAACCGGCATTGAGATAGACGTGGGCCAGACCGGCCGCAAGGCCGGTGCCGAGATAAAAGGCTATGAATCCACCGTGACCGAGGCGATCTTCGACATTGTCGCCGAAAATCCACAGGTTCCACATATTCCCGATCACGTGCATCCATCCACCGTGCAGAAACATGCTGCTCAGGAATGGGAAAAACCGGTCGCCCCACTCCGTCGGTCGGTTATCTGAAAACCAGAAATATTTCGCCGGAATGAGGCCGAATTCCTGAATAAACACGTTCAACGCCGGTCCGAGCCAGAGCTGGAAGAAAAAAAACAATGCATTGACCACGATGATGGCAATGGTGATTACCGGGAACGTTCTCGAACGTATGGTATCGCGAAGAGGAATCATGCAGAGTCAATGTAGCTTCAGATCGACGCCAATTTCAATGCTGTTTTCCCTCTTAAGCTTCCCTCCTTTCGGACGTAACATGCCCGTCGAGCAATCATGATTTCGCAGAAGCCGCCATTCATTTTTTTGCGATTGGCCTTCACTTCCGATATATTCGCGCGATGAAAATCCGCCTCAAAGCCGGTAGAGAAAAAAAAATCCGTAACCGCTATCCGTGGATATTCCGTGACGACGTGGCGACGCATTTCAAAGAACGCCAGGACATCGTCGATGGATCCGTCGTCCACGTTTTCGATCAGGAAGACCGGTTCCTCGGCCTCGCTTTTTACAATGCCCGCTCACACATCGTCGCCCGCATGCTGACGCGGCAAAACGTTCCCATCGACGAGGTTTTTTGGAAACGCCGCCTGCAGCAGGCCATCGACTATCGCCGGCAATTGAACATCGATTCCACGGGCATTCGCCTGGTTCATTCGGAAGCCGACGGATGCCCGGGTTTGATGATCGATCTGTTCGACTCGACCGTCGTCGTGCAGTTTCGTTCCCTCGGCATGGACCGGTACAAGCCGCAGATCGTGCAGATTCTGCAGGACATGGTGTCCCCGGCGGCGATTTATGAACGCAGCGACATGGAATCTCGGGAAGAGGAAGGACTCGAACCCGTCAAGGGGCCGCTTGCAGGAGCACTGCCGGCGGACATCTTCATTCGTGAACGAGACCTGAAATTTCGCATCGACGTCGAGCGCGGGCACAAGACCGGTTTTTATCTTGACCAGCGGGACAATCGCGCGCTGATCGGGTCGCTGCTGCGAAATGGACAGCGGTGCCTCGACCTCTTTTCGTATGTGGGCGCATTCGCGGTCGCGGCGGCAAAGGCGGGAGCAGACGTGGTCGCGGTGGACTCCGATCCGTGGGCCATCGACGAAGCGGGACGTCAGGTCGAAAAAAACGACGTTCAAAAAAAGTGTTCGTTCGTCGGTGCCGATGTTTTTGAATTTCTCGAAACCGAAGAAAAATCCGTGACCTCCGATCCCGGCCGTTACCGTAAATTCGACCTCATTGTGATCGATCCGCCCGCGATAACCAAACGAAAGGAAGGGATCGACAAGTTGAAATGGGCTTACTGGAAACTACTCAAAAGCGCCCTGCCGTTGCTGAATTCAGGAGGTCACGTTGTTTTATCGTCGTGCGCGTATCACATGCCCGTCGAATTGATGCATGAAGCCGCGCGTTTTGCGTCTGCCGATCTGGGAATACGGTTACGCGTCGCGCATATCACGTATCAACCGCCGGACCATCCATGGATGCTGCAGATTCCGGAATCTCTGTATTTAAAGACAGTGGTGTATCAGGTCGTGTAGAATCCGATTTACCTTTGCCTTTACGTATCGCTCATGTTACATTGCGACCGCTTTACAAATGGCGGACATCTGCGTTGAGGACAGTTACATTTGATTGACATTGCACTGAACGATATCGGACAACTTTACGCCAAACTCGGCGAGCGTACCATCCGGCAGACCGTCGATCGATTTTACGACCTGATGGACACGGAGCCGCAATTCAAGCGTCTGCGCGAGATCCACCCGGCCGATTCGACGGAATCCCGAAACAAGCTGTTCAGTTTCCTCGTCGGCCGCCTCGGCGGACCGCCGCTCTATCAGGAGAAATACGGAAGTCCGATGTTGAGAGCACGCCATGCGCCGTTCCCGATCGGACCCGTCGAACGCGACCAGTGGATGGCGTGCATGACGATAGCGGTCTCGGAAACCATTTCCTCTCCGGACGTCGCCGCGCTTGTGCTGGGTTTTCTCGACAAAGTCGCCGACGCCATGCAAAACCGGGCGGAATCATGAGAGTCGTACCGCTTCTTGTTTTCATTGTCGCTGCCGGGTGCAGCCGTAGTTACGTCGTCAAAGAATATGACCAGGACGAGTCGCCGGGAATCGTCGAGTTTCTTGCGACGCTCAATACGGACGACGAGGTCACGCTGGTCATGAAGGACGGAAGCGAAAACTCCGGTACCTACTACTCCACGCAGGACGGCTACGTCACGATCCAGCAGGGACTGTTTTTCCGTGACTACCCGCTCGCCGAAGTCCGGATGGTCCGTTATAAAAGCGAATCGCGGAACGTCAAACCCGCCATTTACGTCCTGGCCGGCGTCATGGTGGCCATCATCATTTTTCAATTTTCACAAGAATAAGCCATGCCGCGTGCCGTCCAAGCCAAACCGCTTCCTTCCCGACTGCTGCTTAAAAACATCCGATTGATCGATCTACTTCAGGACCGTGAGGAAGCCACCGATCTCGTCATTGCTGGAGGCTACATCGAGTCGATCGGCAAAACATCGGCTTCTGCGGATGAAACGTACGACATGCACGGCGCGATTGTCACGCAGGGGCTCATCGATATGCACGTGCATTTGCGCGAACCCGGCCGTGAAGATAAAGAAACGATCCTGACGGGCTGCAACGCCGCGATGGCCGGCGGATTTACCGCCGTCGCCTGCATGCCCAACACGACGCCGCCCATCGACACGGCGGACACCGTGCAATTTATCAAGTCCCGCGCTGCCGAGCTTCTGGTCGACGTGTATCCGGTCGGTTGCGTCTCGAAAGGCCGGGAAGGCAAAGAACTGGCGGAAATCGGCGCACTCGTCGACGCCGGCGCTGTGGCGATTTCCGATGACGGCGATCCGGTGTACAACGCCGAGATCATGCGCCGGGCACTCGAGTACGTCAAGATGTTCAAGGTCCCCGTCATCGAACACGCGGAAGACAAATCATTGTCCAACCGCGGATCGATGAATGAAAGCGAGACGTCGATGCGGCTGGGTCTTCGCGGCATCCCGTCGATTTCGGAAGACGTCATCGTTGCGCGTGACATCCTGCTTGCGGAGTACACGTATTCGCACGTTCACATTGCCCACATTTCGACGGGCGGTACGGTCCGGCTCGTTCGCGATGCGAAAAAACGCGGCGTTCCGGTCACCTGCGAAGTTTGTCCACATCATTTTACACTTACCGACGCCGCCGTCGCACAGTACAACACGTTCGCCAAGATGAACCCGCCCTTGCGCGGTTCCGAAGACGTGGAAGAAATCAAACGCGGCCTGCAGGACGGCACGATCGACGTCATCGCGACCGATCATGCTCCGCATACCGTCGAAGACAAGGAGTGCGAGTTCGACAACGCTGCGTTCGGCATTACGGGTCTTGAAACGTGCGTCGGCATCGTTTTTCAGGACCTTGTTCATCCCGGCATCATCCCGCTGAAGACGGCGCTGTATAAACTGGCCGTCGCGCCGCGCCGGGTGCTGAATCTGACGGTACCGGAAATTGCCGTCGGCGCACCGGCCAATCTGAGTATCCTCGATCCGACTCGTGAATGGCATTACGATGTCAGGCAGAGTTGTTCCAAAAGCATCAACACGCCGTACGACGGTTATGCCATGAAAGGCAAGGCGCTCGGCGTGATCAATCGGGGTAAGATTTTCTTCGAAGTGTAGATGCCCTCGTAGATTGAGTGAGCATTGAGGATCGACGTATCCGTCGTCAAGTAAAGGAAGATCCATGGTTCCGGAAATCATCGAACTTTATGAGTTTAACTCGTGGGCCAACCGCCGGACGCTTGAAGCTCTGTCGCATCTCACGCCCGAAGATTTCAACCGCGATTTAGGCAGCAGCTTTTCTTCCATGAGAAAAACCCTGGTTCACATCGTATTTGGTGAATGGTTTGGCTCGCTCGCTGGAAGGGGGATTCACCGACGAGTATTCCCAAATCGTGGAATCTGGCGACGTTTCAAACCATCAAAGGACATTGGGAGCAAAACGATTCTGAGTTGCACGCCTACGCGTGCAAGCTAACCCATGAGGAATTAACTCGTGTGATCGAATATCGTGACACCGAGGGACATCCTATGTTGTTACCTCTACAGGTAATGCTCAAACATGTCGTCAACCATTCCACTTATCACCGCGGCCAATTAACCACCATGATGCGCCAGGTCGGTGCCCGGCCCGCTCCTACCGATTTCATGCTGTTTTATCTGGAACGGCAGCAAGGACAAGGGAAATAAAATTGCCCCGTCGACTCTATCTTGGCGCAGACTTGAAGCCGATGGATTTCACCCTCTCCCGCCACTTTACGAACGGCAATTTCTTTGGTTCGCTGAATCGACGTAAATGATGTTTGAACCCCGATGGGCCCTCCCGGCGTCTCGCGATAGGTGATGATAACGTTGTTTTTCGATCCCAGGTTGTACAGACGGGCAAAGTCGACGACCTCGGGTAATTCACGAACCAGCGTGGGCCCGACGGCCGGGTAATTTTCGGAACTTTTGAAAATTAATTGGTTATCTTTGTATTGGTCGAGCTGGACACGGTAAATTTCGTTCGCGTGGTCGTGAAAATCGTCGTAACTGCGTTCGGGCCGGACATAATCGAGGATCAGAATGAATCCGACCGTGCCGACGGCCAATCCGACAACATGGATAAACGAATAGACCTTATTTCTGAAAATATGGCGGATAGCGACGGTAAGGAAATAACTCAGCATGATGTCCTCCCGGTTCGATTTTGGAATAAATGCTTTAACGTGTTGTCGAACCGAGGGTTCCAGCCTATCGCTGCGTCTCGATAAGTTGAAACCTGGTATGCGTATTATGCGTGATCCGACAGTCGGAATGGCAAAATGTTTCAACAAGTTTTCGTGCCACGTCGTTAGCTGAAAAACCAATGGATGAATTCCGAACGATCGACGGCGAGTCTCGTACCGATTTGAAAATCAAAGCATCGCGATTTTGCGCCGCGGCTTTTCCGGCAACCTCCGTCACCGAGTTCGAAAAACGATTGGCCACGGAGCGTAAAACGACGTTCGACGCCACGCACCACTGCTATGCATTTTCCATCGGACATCCGCCGGCCATCGTCCAACGTTTCAACGATGACGGGGAGCCGTCCGGAACGGCCGGTAAGCCGATCTTGCTCGCCATCC
>CAYZJB010000041.1:29583-32019 GCA_964478735.1 uncultured Bacteroidota bacterium
CAGCGTCGTCAAAGGACCGCGCGCGCGGCTGCGCGACGTGCGTTTTGACGGCCTGACCTCGAGCCGCCCGGAAGCGCTGAAGCGTGAAATGCGTCTGCCACTGCCCATGGCGTACGACACGAGACGGATCGATCAGGGTCTGTCGAGGATACGAAAATTGCCCTATATCGCCGAAGTGGGTGAGCCGCTGTGGCTCGCCGTCAACGATACGACCTACGACCTGATCGTACCCGTGCGCGAAAGCCGCTCCAATCGTCTCGACGGCGTAGCGGGTTACGTCCCGCGTCAACCGGGATCGTCGGAAAAAGCTTATTTGACGGCGTTCGTCGAGATGTCGTTTACCAATCTGACCGGAACGGGCCGTCGGTTGGACTTCCGCTGGCATAAACCGACCCGGCGGTCGCAGGATTTTTTCTTTTCGTACACGGAACCGTGGGTGATGGGGTACCCCGTCCGCGCCGGCATCAGCATCAATCAACGAATTCAGGACACGCTCTACGTCGACCGGCAACTGTCGATCCGGACCTCGTGGCAATTATTGCCCGACGCGTCGATCGATCTCGGGGCTACATTGCAAAACCTTCAACCGTCAAGCGATCGGAACGGATTTATTTTTTCGATACCGACTTCCCGTATCCTAACGGCGTCAGTCGGACTAACCTACGACCGGAGAAACAACAGCGTGAATCCGACCAGCGGGGTCTATTATCACACGCACCTGGATTATCTTCGAAAGCGTGAGCGCTCGATCGTCGCCGATGCCGACGGCGCCGATACGTTGACCGTCGACGGACAGGGCATTCCCGTATCGACCGTGTCACGTTCGCGTCCGGCCCAGCGTTTGTTTTTGGACGTTTTGATGTTTTATCCCATCCGCCGGAGGTGGGTACTTTTCGATGGCATTCACGCGGCTTTTTACCGGTCCGGCGAACGCACGCTGCCGCTGAGTGAACAATTCCGTCTCGGCGGTCTCCATGACGTTCGCGGCTATGTCGAAGATTTTTACCTCGGCTCCCGTGTCGGTTGGAACAATCTCGAGCTACGGTATCTGACGTCGCCGCGTTCACGAATTTTCGTTTTTTTTGACGCCGGACATTATTTCCGTTATGAACCGCGCGTCGGGGGAGGTTTCCAAAAACGCTCCGGTTGGCCGGTCGGATACGGCTTCGGGATGCGCGTCGACACGCGCCTGGGCATTTTCGCTCTCGATTATGGACTGGGCCGGGGAGATGAATTCAACAACGGTAAAGTCCATTTCGGCCTCACCAGCGAGTTTTAATCCGGCGACATTCGTCAAGGTTCCTGCCGATTTTCATAACGCTCCCCTACGTTTGGAAAAAACGAATTGCGACAAGTGTACATGTTCATTTTGTCGCTTGTACCTGTATGAGGCACCGGGTCAAACGCGCGTCCCCGTCATTTCCCACCGGCTCAACGTCCGACATGGCGTTTTTACTGCTGATTTTCTTTCTGGCAATCACCTCCATCGGCAACGACAAAGGCATCCGGATGACGTTGCCTGAAAAAGACGCCGTCGTTTCGAAGCCTCCCTTTCGTCTCGATATTTTGATCGGGACGGACGGCTCAATCCACATCGATGATCGAACGGTGTCGCTGTCGGAACTCGGTACCGTGATGCGTTCACACGCCGCCAGGTCTACGGATTTACTTGTGTCGGTTGCAACATCACGACAGACTCGTTACCGTCATTACATTGCAGTACTCGACGTTCTTAACGGTTGCGGAATCCGGCGTATTTCAATTGCCGATCCATAGAAGAAGGTTGCGATGTCCCATCATTCCCGGCACTACCGTCTTACGATGGAAATTTCATTTTTACTTTCCCTCGTTTTGACGGTGACGTCGTTCCACTTGATCCGTTTCCCCGACATCATTCCGCGGCCTCAACAAACGATTGAGAATGAACCGTTGGAATTTATTCCCATTACAAAACCCCCACAGAAGGCCGCTTCTAAACCCTCCATCCGTCCGACATCGATTGCGGAGCGTTTTATCGAGCAACTGCTGGAGGAAGAGCACGCCGAGTCTATCGATTCGACCTTTGTACCCGAAATTCCTGTCGTTGAACCACCGATAGAACCCGTTGCCGAATCCGAGCGTTTCGTCACTTCACCTGACGTTTATCCTTCACTCATCGGCGGTGACGCGTTCGTTCGAAAACATATCAAGTATCCCGACGTGGCACGGATAGCCCGGATGGAAGGCCAGGCAATGATCCGAGTCTATCTGGATGAAAATGGAAACGTCGTGAATGCGGAGATCGTACAGGAAACCGGTAACGTCGGTTTCGGCCAGGCCGCGCTGGACGTTTTGCGTACGTGCCGTTTTACCCCCGCCCTCCAGAGGGACCGGCCGGTGCGTGTCGCCGTCAATATTCCCATTCGATTTCGGCTCAAGTAACACAGTCTGACACAG
>CAYZJB010000042.1:0-3001 GCA_964478735.1 uncultured Bacteroidota bacterium
CACAAGAGACGATATGGTAGTATAAGTGCGGAATCTCCGGTTGTCAATACCAAAAAATCAGGAAATTTGTCTAAAAATTTTTTTTGTAATGGCGTTTAGCATAACCTTTTGTTTTTTACAGGCGTGTCAAGACTGAGTGACCGATTCGGGTGGTTTAGCCGCTTGCAGGAGGAGTCACTTGACCGGTTTCAGCCTACTGCGAACTTTCATAAGTGCAGACCCGAAACGAAATCGGAGTGACGATCTCAATATCGGCCCTGCCATTCACTTCGCATACCGGTCGATCGTTTTATTCAGCGCTTCGAGGCAGACCTTGCAAAACGGCACGTCGTTGCGTGTAAACATGATGCAATCGACCTGTGGGCGGTACATGCCCCGGGCTTCGTACGCCGCGCCTTCAAACGCCCCGACCTTACCGGCGTACGGTTCCTTCGATAACATCGCCGTGCTTGCCGATTTTACTTCCCTGAACAAAACCTCCATCGTACTGTCCGACGCCTGAGACGCCGTCAGTTGCGCGCGTTTTTTCTGCAGTTCACGGTCCCACGAATCGTACGCGTCCTTGTTCCACGGCGTCGGCAACGGCGTATCGGCATCCATCAGATGTTTCCACTTCACGTTCGACTTGTCCAGAAGCGCGGTCACGTTCGGTTCCCATGGCTCGACGCCCGACGGCGTGAATTCCTCGTACGACACGGGCGACGAATAGTACTCGTCGGCGAGCCCGGCAAACGAATGGCCGAATTCATGGACGAATACATACCCCGCCGGCTCGGTATCCGACGTGACCGTTGCCCAGAGATTGTAGATCCCGCCGCCGCCGTATTTACGGTCGTTGGCCAGCATGATGACCGCGTCGTACGGCGCCTGGGCCGCGATCTCCCGCATCGTCTTGTTCTCGTACGTCAGCACGTAACGGTCGCTGTCGAACGCGTTGAACGACAGGCCCAGTGTCGTCTTCCGCCACACGCCTTTGCGCGGGTTGGAAATGCCGGACGCGGGATCGGCCAGATCGATGGCACGCACGTTGAAATCTTTCTTGCGGGACTTGAACGGCTCGGTCGCAAACATGACGTCGACGAGGCGTTTGACGTCTTTATGAAATTTGTCTTTTTCTTTTGCCGTATAACCTTCCGATAAAATCAGGATGTCGACTTTCGTCGCCGCCGGTCCGCTCTCAAAAACGTTCCACACTTCGCCCCGGGGTGCGATCGGCGAGCGATCAACGAACCGGCTCTTCGGGTCGACGACCGTCGTGTAAATCTGGGAAAACGTACCGTCGGTCTGGCGTTTTTTCAGTACAAATTGAAAAGACCGTTTCGGTTCCGGAAATCGGGCGGATTCATGGAAAGACCGCCACACGCCCCTGGCCGCCTCGCCCGTCGTCTCCCACTCTCCGTAGATACTTGCAAAACCCTGCGAGAACATCAGACGGTTGGACCCCACGTCGATGATCTCAAAAAGATACTTTCCCGTATTGGACACGTCGATCAACTGCGAGCGCGTCCCGGCCCAGTCTTTTTCGATGCGTATCGCGTCGATCGCGATATGCTCTTCGTGTGCCGTTCCGGCGTGGACATAATCGAGCCGCATCGTCTGGCCGGTAAAATCGCCGTCGAATCCCGACAGCGGCGTTCCCATCCATAAAAGAACCCAGATCATCATGACTTTTTCTCCTCGGATTTTTCCATAAAGCTGCGGTGAATGCGGGAAAATGCAATGATGCCCGTCATTGGGCGGCAAGTTTTTCCACCTGACTCCAGACCCGCAGCAGGTTGCCGCCGCATATTTTTCGTATGTCGTCGCGCGAGTAACCGCGTTGCAGAAGGCGTTCGATGAGATTCGGATATTGCGACACGTCCTTGAGTCCCGCCGGCAGGCTGTCGCCGACGCCGTCGAAATCGGAGCCGAATCCTACGTGATCGACGCCCACGAGCTGTACGACGTGATCGATGTGACGGACGACGTCCTCAAGGTCGGCGTACCCGATCGGATGGGATTTTCGAAACTCCTCTTCATACCGGTCAAGCAGGGAATCGTCGACGGCAAAACCTTCCGTGCGCGCATGTTCCTCGACTTCGTCGCGCAGCGCCTGATCGCGCTGCCGGTACTCGTTGCTGACGAAGGACGAACCGAAATTGATCATGATCACGCCGCCGTGCGCGGCGAGCAGCCGGATCATGTCGTCGGACATGTTGCGTTCCCACCCGGGCGTAAAGGCGCGGCAGGACGAGTGTGAAGCGATGACCGGCGCTCGGGAAATGCGCATGACCTGGTAAAACGCGCTGTCCGAGATGTGCGAGACGTCGACCATGATGCCGAGCCGGTTCATCTCCAGCACCAACCCCATGCCGAACGGACTCAAACCCTTCCACGACCGCGTCGTGTCGTACGAGGAATCGCCGATGTGGTTGTCCTTCCCGTGGGTCAGCGTGATGTAGCGGATGCCGCGATCGTAAAAATGTTTCAGATTGTCGAAACTACCCTCGATCGGCGATCCGTTTTCCATGCCGAGGCACAAACGGAGTTTCCCGTCGGTCGAGGCGTCGCGAATCTGGGACGGCGACGTGACAAGAGTGAATTTATCCGGATGATCGCGGACCATTCGCGCCACCGTGTCGATCAATGCGTCCGCCATTTTTTTAGCCCGGCCCGTCGATTCCATTTTGGCGGGTACGTAGATGGACATAAACGGCGCATCGAGACCGCCTTCCATGGCGCGAGGGTAATCGAAATTTCCTCCTGTCGTCCGTTTCGAGACGTCCTCCCATTTTTTGTTCAGCCGGTAGGGAAGATCGATGTGCGTATCGATCAGAATCTCGTTTTTTGCGATTTCTCGCGCCATCCTCGCGTGCCGGGACGACGCACAGGAGAAAAGAATCGCACATGTCAGGAAGGGGAGAAGGCGGGCAATCATTACAGCGAAATCCGGTTCGGCCTCTCTGTGTTTTTTGTTTCTAAACTTCACTTTGTGCGGTCATGTGCTGCGCGGACTTGGAAG
>CAYZJB010000042.1:3011-31395 GCA_964478735.1 uncultured Bacteroidota bacterium
CCCCCCCACGAGGGTTGCTTCCGCTGCGAGACGGCTATCACATGATCGGTATTTTCACGATTTCCGGATCCAGACTTTCTGAAACCGTCGGACGGAGCTGGCGTGCATTTGGAAACCCATGACGTTTTCGGCCATCGGAACCATGGCAACGGAATGCGCGATCACAAACCACGGCAGGTCGCTGTTGAACACCTCACAGGCCTGTTTGTACACGACGCTGCGCTCGACCGGGTCGAAGGTTTCTTTGCCTTTGATGATGAGTTCGTGCATCCGTTCGCCTTTATAGAACGCCGCGTTGCTCGACGGTTTTTTTTCCGCAATGGTTTTATCCAGAAGCGGATAAAAGAAAAAATGCGGATCGGGCGCATCGCCCACCCAGCCGGAAATGCTCATGTCGTGTTCCCCTCGTCCGCGCCGGTCCAGAAAATCCCGCCATTCGGGAATCACAATTTCCGTTTCGATCCCGATTTTTTTCAGGTCCTCCTGGATCAGTTCCGCCGCCAGTTTCCCGTTGGGCATGTATTCGCGCGTTACTTTCATCGTCCAGAGCTGGCACTTGAATCCGTTGGGCAGGCCGGCTTCGGTGAGCAGGCGGCGAGCGCGGTCCGGATCGTACGGCGTCGTTCGGATTGCGTCGTTGTATCCGAGCAGCGACGGCGGAATCGGGTTTTTCGCCGTACGGCCCAGGTTGGCAAAGACCGTTTTCACGAGCTTCTCGCGGTCGATCGCATAGACGATCGCCTGACGCACCCGTAGATCGCTGAACGGCTTTTTTTCCATATTCATTGCGAGATACGCGACGTTGATGCCCGGTTGTTTGGCAATCTTGATCCCCGGAGCTTTTTCAATTTCCGGCAGGTCCGCCTGATCGGGAACGCCCATCATGTTGATCTCTCCGCGTTTCAACTGCTGCCATCGTTCGCGTCCGTCCGGAACGGGTTTGAAGATGAGCGTATCGACGTACGGCCGCCCGTCGTAGTAGTTTTCAAACGCGGTCAACGTCACCGTTCCGTCCTCCGCCCACGATTGGAAAACGAAAGGACCGCTGCCGACGGGATGTTTGTAAAATTCGCTGCCGTACTGACGGATGCCGGCCGGACTGGGCACTCCCATAAACGCGAGCGACAACAGGTTCAGGAACGTGGCGTTGGGGGAATGCAGCGAGATGACGAGCGTCGTATCGTCGACGGCCACGACGTCGCGTACGATCCGGTCCATGTCGAAATTTTTCCAGTAATCCCACTTCTCCGCCATTTTATAATACGGATGATTGGGATCGCTCTGGCGTTTGAAATTGAACACGACGGCGTCCGCGTTGAATGTCGTACCGTCGTGGAACGTTACGTCGTCGCGCAGATGGAACGTGTACGTGAGGCCGTCCGTCGAGATGTCCCACGACCGCGCCAGGTTGGGATCGATGGCCACTTTGCCTGCACGTTGTTCGACGAGACCGTCGAACACGTTGCCGACGATGATCGACGATTCGGTTTCCGTCGTCAGCGCCGGATCGAGCGTCAATGGCGGACCGTTTTTGCCGTAAATGATCGTCCCCCCGTATTCGGCCGCTTCCCGTGTTTTCCTTTTTTTACCCCGATCGCGCCCGCATCCGCCGGCCACGACCGCGACGAGTAGAATGACGATTCCCCATCGCATGACGTTCATCGGAATGCTCATGACTTTTCGTTATCGTCTTTGCTGCGTAACCACAGCTTGTGAAATTTTCGTACACTGGTCGAATGCAATTGAAAATTCATCACGCGGTCGCTCATCGGGATCGTGATGACCGAGTGCGCAATGACAAACCAGGGCAGGTCCTCGTTGAATACCGCACAGGCCTGTTTGTAAATTTTACTTCGTTCTAACGGATCGGATGTCACTTTGCCTTCGTTGATCAACCTCGTCATTTCCGCGCTGGAATAACCGGAAATATTGGACGAGTTACTCTGGACGTTGGGCGTCGGAATCCAGAACGGCGAAAAGAAATTGTCCGGATCGGGAATGTCGGCCGTCCACCCGAGGATGACGAGATCGTGTTCGCCCTTGTAGACTTTTTCGATGTACTGCGCCCACGGGAACGTTTTGATTTCCACGTCGATGCCGACCGCTTTGAGGTTTCGCTGGATCCGCTGGGCGGCTTTATTCGGGTCCGGCATGTAATCACGCGTGATCGGCATCGTCCACAGCGTCGTTTTGAACCCGTTGGGGTAGCCGGCTTCGGTCAGCAGGCGGCGCGCGCGATCCGGATCGTACGGCGTCGGCCGGATCTCGTCGTTGTAGCCGAGCAGGACCGGCGGCAGCGGATTTTTGGCGGCACGTCCGGCCGATCCGAAAACTTCTTTGACCAGTGATTCGCGGTCGATGGCGAGCACGATCGCCTCGCGAACGCGCTTGTCCTGGAAAAGCGGTCGCTTCATGTTCATCGACAGGTACGACACGTTCAATCCCGGCTGGCGGGCGAATTTAATCCCCGGCGTTTTTTCGATTTCCGTCATATCGGAAACCGCCGGATGCTGCATCATGGTGATGGAACCGTTTTTCAACATCTGCCAGCGTTCCGTCGGATCGGGTACGGTTTTGAATATCAGCGAGTCGATAAACGGCCGGCCCTGATAATAATTTTCATTTGCGACCAGCGTCACCGTATTGTCCTCCGCCCAGCTGACGAAGCGAAAAGCGCCGGTTCCGACGGGGTTGCGGTAAAAGTCGCTGCCGAATTTCTCCAGCGCCGCCGGACTGACGACGGCAAAATTCTGGTTGGACAGAATCGTCAAAAACGTCGCGTCGGCGTGATGCAGCCGGATCCGTACGACGGTATCGCTCAGTGCATCGATGCCTTTCCAGAGTTTGTCGAGACCGAAATTGGTCCACGACCCAAAGTCCGCACCGGGGAAATGATAAGGATGTTTCGGATCCCCCTGACGCTGGAAGGACGTCACGACGGCACTCGCATTCAACGGCGTACCATCGTGGAAAGTGACGTTGGGGTGCAGGTAGAACGTGTACTCCCGACCGTCGTCCGAGATTTCCCACCGGTAGGCGAGGGCGGGGTCGATGGCGATTTTACCGGCGCGCTGTTCGACCAGGCCGTCGAACATACTGCCGATCAGAATGGACGACTCGGACTCGATCGTCAGGGCGGGATCGAGCGTGATGGGGGGGCCGGCTTTGGCGTAAACGACCGTACCACCGTATTCCGCACGCTCGGCCAGTCGAGAGGCGCGGTCGCGCCGCTGCCTGCCACAACCGTCGATCATCAGGACGGCCAGCGCAATTACGAACCATCGGTACATCATGATTGTCCCCTTGTGTTGTCTGCCGCCAGAACCGGGAGGCGGATTTTTCGCCGCGGAGTTTGCGCGTCCGCGGTAGAAATTCAAATCAATATATTATATCACCAGTCCGTATGCCGAGAGTTTAATCCTCTTGTATCGTCACGCCGAAACTCGACGCTGCGTCTCGACTTGCATTGACGACAATCCGTCAATTCATGTGAATTTCGAATGGTGCGAGCTGATTCATCATATCATACTTCAGGCGTGCGTATTCGAGGATCTCCTGATTTTCAATGGCCTGTTCTTTCAAACCGTCCGCCGCGATCACGTACTTGTTCGTCGCCAGCGCTTCTTTGATGAACGTCATCGAACCGAACGTTTCCGCGACGATACTCTGCAGCGTGATGGCGTAAAACACGCGGTACAGCGCGTCTTTGTCGAGCGCAAGAATTTCTTTTCGATACGGCTCGAGAAACTCCGGAAATTTTTCCGGAGTCACGGTATACGTTTTTTCGGCTTCTTCGCCCGTCTCCGGATCGATGATCGGTTTTCCGTTTTTGTCTTTTTTAATGATCTTCACGTCCATTTTGCCGTACCGCCCCGCAAAACAGTTGCCGCAGATCGTATCCAGCGCCAGCGGCTCTTTAGCCGATTGCCATCCGAGATCGCCTTTCAGGCGTTCCACGAGTTGGCGAATGCCCTGCTCCACGCGCAGTTCGTTGCTGCGGATCTTGGTCGACGTATAGCTGACAAGCGCCAGCGCTTCGTCACTGAGGCCGTAGAGCTTTTGAAGCATCTGCACTTCACGTTTGGCCATGGTGTTGATGAACGAGAGCAGTTGTTCGCGCGTTTCAACCTGTTTCCGCAGTTGTCCGATGTCGATGTTTTCCCGCGCTTCTTTGTACTCGTACTGTTCGAGGATCCGCTGCGCATCGATGTTTTTGATGCCGCGGAGCAGTTCGTTCTGCCCCATTTTGATGACCGGCCGCCGTCCTTTGCGTTTGAGCTCGGCCACTTCGACGTCCCAACCCGAGGCGATGAACTGCGCGATCAGGATGCTCCGGATTTTTTCGTACTTGCCGTAGTAGGCGACGGGAAACTCGCTGCGTTTTTCGGCCTCGCGTTTGGCCAGTTCTTCGGCGTCGCTGAGAAGGTCGAGGAACTTACTGTCGATGATCTGGTACACTTTGCCGCGAAGTTCCATGCGCGCCGCCTCCAGCGCGGCCACGGGATCCGGACTGTTTTTGACTTCCGGAAACAGCAACTCTTCATCGAGCAGCGTCAGCGCCCAGGCAAGCTCACGGTTGTTGATGACGTGATAAAGAATGATCCATTGTTCATCGATCGGCCGGTCTTTCAGCGGCGTCGATTTTTCTTTTTCCGGAACGTCCCAGTTCTGGCGATCGAATCCGTTGTAGTACACGGTTTCACGGCCGTTGTGGGTGCCGTCGTACTCGTACCGCAGCTTCCAGATCTCCCTGTACAGGTTCAACCGCCGCGTGAAGCTGTAGGTCAGCGACAGCCGCCCGGCCATGAGACGGATGATCGCATCCGGCATGACGTCACCGAGTTGCTGGGTCAGGAGCGACGCGATGTAAAACGACATGAGGGCGCTCGCGTGCCGTTTCTCCGACGCCCGTTCAATAAAAATTTCATGGATCAGCGGAAATCCGGACTGGTCGACGAGAAACCGCCGAAATTGTTCTTGCACGGCCTCGAAGCCGTCGAGTGTCGTCGTGTTGGTGAAAATCCGGTTAAGAAAAAAGCGAATTTCCAGGTCCGGGATGCGCTCCCGATACTGGGCCGGAAGGCTGTTCATCACCGCCTCGCTGTACATCGTTTCGACGTCGGCGCGGATTTGGTTGCAGAACATCTCGATTACGTCCGGCGTCGCCTTGACCGTCGTGTCCGGCGCGAGCAGCAGTTTGCCCAGCGCATACATGACGAAGTGGCGGATTTTCGGCGGCCAGCTACGAACAAGGTTAAGCGTCGATTCGACATGGGCCTCATGCCCCGTGTCATCCATGATTTTTCGCAATCGTTTTTCATCGAAAAAGAAATAAATGATACCCTCGAGTTCCTCATACGCCGTCAGCTCGCGGATCACTTTAAACGACGCGGCCGCTGAAAGTTTTTCGCCTTTTTGTTTTTCGATGAGTCCGAGGGTCTTGTCGATTTCTTTTTTTAAAACCGCGTCGGCCTTTTGAATAGCGCTCAAAAACTTCTTGTTCTCTCGAAGCGCCATGGAAAAAATGTACACGTCGATCAGCGCCGTATCGGGTTCGCCGACTTCCTTGGTCCGGTCATAGAGAAAATCGATCACGTGGTCCGAAAATCCGTCGTTCTCGACCGCTTCACAGATGATCTTGCGAAAGAACATCGGATAGACCGTGGTGTCCAGGTCCAGCCGGCCGCCCCAGCCGTCATTGGCCTTGCGATAGCCGACGAGATAAAGTTCATCGCAAAACCCCGCATACTGCTGGATGAACCGGATCATATTGGGGACGTCGTTTTTTTCTTTCAGGAAATTCGCATACTTGCGTACGGGCCGGGAAAAACGCTCGACGTCGTCTTCCGCTTCGAGGAAAGGATTGAAGATCGGAAAAATCGTCAGCATCAGATCTCGGAAAAAATCGAAAAAGGCCGGCGTATCCGTGACGTCGACGGCGCGTTCGTGAAAAAGCAACCCGTCGATCTCCTGCGTGGAATGCCCCTGCCGCATCAGATAATCGACGAACGTCATGTACATGACGCGATGGGTAATAAAAAACGACGGCAGGGAATCGTAGCCCGGTTTGACGTCCTGGTTTTCTTCGAGGGAAATCAGCACGTTCATAAGACTCTTGAGGGCGGATTTGGCATTTTCCGGAGAGATGACGATCCGCTGGTTCAGTTCATCGACGTACGTATCGTAGATGGACCGTGTTTCGTCGTCGACGCCGACGGTCAGGAGATGTTTGGTGTCAATCATCGTCGCGGGTCTTGTCGTGTTCGGAGTACAGCGCGTTGATAATGGAATTGAAATTATCGATCACGACGTTGCGTCGGATGCTGAGCTTCGGCGTCAATTCTCCCGTCTCGATCGTGAACGCGCGCGGCAGCAGGGCGAACTTGCGGACCTTTTCGTACCGGGCGATCCCGGCGTCGTCCTGCGCCTTCTGGATCATCGCGTCCAGATGAGCAATGAGTTTCGGGTTTTTGATCAATTCGTCGTCGGAGTGGAACGCAATCTGCAGTTCCTTCGCCAGCGCACGAAGTTTTTCCAGATTGGGCACGATCAGCGCGGAGATAAAGTTCCGTTTGTCGCCGATGACCATGATCTGGTCGATGTACGGGTTGGTCGAGAGCAGGTTTTCGATCGGCTGGGGAGCGACGTTTTTGCCGCCGGACGTGACGATCAGATTTTTCTTCCGGTCCGTGATCGTCAGGTACTGATCGCCGTCGAGAAATCCGATATCGCCGGTGTGCAGCCATCCCTCCGCATCGATCATTTCGCGGGTCGCTTCATCGTTTTTGTAATATCCCTTCATGATGTTAGGACCGCGCGCTAGAATTTCACCGTCCGCGGCGATCTTGACCTCGACGTGTTCGATCGGGCAGCCGACGGTACCGAACTTGATCAATTCCGGTCGGTTGACCGTGATGATCGGAGAAGTTTCCGTCAGCCCGTATCCTTCGAGGATCATCACGCCCATGTTGGCGAAAAATTCGGCGATCTCTCCCGACAGGGGAGCGCCGCCGGACACCATACACTTGACTCGTCCGCCCAGCCGCGCATGAAGTTTTGAAAACACCAGCTTATTCGCGAGCGCGTATTTGAATCCCTTTTCGCCGGTTTTACGCGCATGTTCCCCGACGCCGACGGCCCAATGAAAAATTTTCTGCCGAACCTTGGGCGCGGCGGCGATGCCGTCTTTGACGCGGCCGTACATTTTTTCGTACAACCGTGGTACCGCCGTCATCAGGGTCGGACGGACTTCGCCCATGTTCTGTGCGACGGTCTCTATGCTTTCCGCATACGCGACGGTCGATCCGAAATAAATCGGTAAAAAATGACCCGCCGTCCGTTCGAAAATATGCGACAACGGGAGGAAGGACAGAAACACTTCTCCCGGCTGCATCGGCAGGACCTTCGACGCACCGAGAACATTGGACAGGATATTATTATGGGTCAGCATGACGCCCTTGGGCGTGCCCGTCGTACCGGACGTGTAGATGATCGTCGCCAGATCTGATAGCTGAATTTTGGCGAGACTCGCTTCGATCAGTCCGAGATGGGACGCACCGTATTGTTTGCCGGTCTCCTGCAGCGCGTTGAAGTCCATTATACCGTCACCGGTGCGCGATTCTTTTTGAAACGTGACAATGTGCTTGAGCTGAGGACAACGGTCCCGGACGCCGAGGATTTTATCCAGCTGTTCCGTGTCGGACGTAAAAATCACCTTTGCGTCGGAGTTGCTCAGAATGTACTCGGCCTGTTTCGCCGGCAGCGTGGGATAAATCGGCACGGTGACGGCGCCGAGCGAAAGGATGGCAAAGTCGCTCATCGCCCACTCTTCGCGGGTCGGCGATATGATGGCCACTTTGTCGTCCTTCCGGATACCGAGCGATGCCAGACCTAGGGCAAGGTTGTTCACGATTGCCCCGACCTGGGCGTACGTAAGTCCGCGATAGACGCCGTCGCGCTTGCTTTTGTACAGCGTCAGCGGACCGTGACGTTTCACGTTCTCGTGAAACATGTGTGCGAGTGAGGAATACGCCGGATTCGCCATAAGACGCTCCATTTTGAAACTGATTCCGAACGATTTGGATCATTCGGCGACAGGATGTCGTTTGGTTGGACGTCCCAAAGGTATCAAAGGGATAGAAAAAATGCAAAAAATATCGATTCGGCATTCGCCGTACACCTCCCTCTCATTACGCACACGATCTTTTCCGACGGAAGGGCGGGGTTCATACACCAGGCGTATTTCATATTGCAATCACCTGGTGCCCGGTCGTATCCAGGCGAATGGAACGCTCCAGATGTCGAATGAATTCGAACCCGTATTTGTTGAGAAAATACGTCACATTGATTTCACGCTCCTGAAAGCGCTCGTGAGGATAAAGATGGTCGAGCGCCTTCTGAATCTGCCGGACATTCACTTCCGATTGCCGTTTCTGTGCTTCCGTCGCTTTGCCTTCCAAAACCTGGATCGCGTGTTCAATCCGCTGAAGTGCCGTCTCCGAAGCGCCTTTGAGCGAAGGATCGATACGGACGAGCGCCGATTGCACGTTTTCAACGGCGGATGTGCTCGTTGATCTCCATTCTGCGAAAAGGGCCGGCAGCGGAGATTCGCTCAATACGACGTCGTCGACCAGGGTTTTCGAGCGCGCCATCAACCGTTGAAGATCGAGATTAAACTTATCCAAAATCTTGCCGATCTTTTTCTCGACGACGGTGACGAACGGCCGCGCCAGGATCAGCGGCGACGACATCTCAAACGTCCGGTACACCCCGAGGAACTGGGCGAAATAAGCGATTTCCGACGGCCCTCCGATGTAGGCAAACGTGGGTAGCAGCGTATCCTGCACGATGGGACGCAAAACGACGTTGGGTATAAACCGGCGGGGCTCGCGGGATAAAACGGATTTCAGAAAATCCCCGTGGTTTTCCACCGTTGTAAGGTCCAATCGCACTTTCATGGTCGTTTCATGCGGAAATGGCGTCTCCAGCGGCGGATCGAGAAGCAGAAACAAATTGCTCCCGGCCGTTTCAACCTGTGCATGATAGCCGGCTTTTTTCAGGGCGTCCGACGTTTCCGTCAGGACCGCGTGTAGGGTACGCGCATTGTCGATTTCCCGTCGGAATACAGGAGCCGCGAGTGTTTTGAACTCCGGATCGGACGGATCTATCAGAATCAAACCGAACTCTCCGAGTAGCGTCGTCATCCAGCGGGCGAACGCGTCGCTGAAGGAGTTTTCCGGCCGATACGCGTCCCGGAGCGCCCGTGACCACGACGGAGTAAAATCGCTGGTTCCAGCCGCCTCAACCAGCCGGTCGATCAGTGCCGTTACTTCATCCGAGGGGTGAATCTGATAAACCGGACGCCGCACATGATGATCGACCTGCGCGTCGTAAACCATCGGCGTCAGTTCGCCGCTCTGAGCCAGAATTTTTGTCCTGCGAATCTCATCGAAATCGTGATCTTCGAGTTCCATCCAAAACACGGGAACAAAATCGTAGGCGGGAAAACGGGCTTTGAACTCACGACAATACAACACGGTGGCCAGAGCCTTGTACAGGGTGTACAGCGGTCCGCCGAAAAGGCCCATCTGTTGCCCGGTCACGACGGCAAACGTCGCCGGTCTGCGGAGCGCCGCAATGTTTTCTTCGACTGCAGCAGGGGCGTTCCACCGGCGGGCCTGCCGCAAGAGAATACTCGCCACGGCATCGCGGTCCGTCGACCACGTGGAGAGCTGGGCCAGTCGCGTCTTTCCGTCCCGGCGGTCGTGTTCGAAAAAATCACGAAGCCGTTCCGGCGCCTCGAGATAGTCGATAAACAGGCGCGTCGCGCCGGGCAGATCAGTGAACGGGATCGTTTGCATGCCGACCTTTCATTTGCGAACGGGCGCGGTTGTTGTATCCAAATTCCACATGGGGGAAGCGGGCACGAATTTTTTCCATCATCGATCGAATGCCGATCGCGTGCGGATCATAGTCGTACGCGACCTCGTCGATGTACCATGAGGGATCGATGTTGAAATTGCGCCATTGAATGAGTTGAATGGGCGTTTCGTCCAGACACTGTTCGAGAGCCGCGACCTCATCGTCGCCGTCCGTCAATCCCGGAAAGACGAAGTAATTGATCGACGCATATTTTTTCATCTCGACCGCAAGACGAAGCGAGCGCATGACGTCGTCGAACGTGTAATTATTGGGCCGATAATACCGGTGATACAGAACCGGAAGCATGGAATTCAAACTGACGCGCACGCTGTCGAGACCCGCATTGAAAAGTTTTTCGAGTACGTCCGGCCGGCTGCCGTTGGTATTTAAATGCAGCACGCCGGAGGACGTTAGATTACGGATTTCACGGACGGCGGTTTCAATCAAATCCCCATGCAGAAGTGGCTCTCCTTCGCAGCCCTGCCCGAAACTGACGATCGCTTCGGCCGCGGTTTCGAGATGAGGCACGGCCAGTTCGACGATTTCGCTCACGGTCGGTACGAAGTCGAGGCGATTTTGCGGCGACGGTGTCGTCCCCTTCGGCTGGTAGGAAATGCACCCGAGGCAATTGGCATTACACCCGGCCGCGACGGCGACAGGGGCTTCCCAACGGCCGAGAAAAAGGTTTTTCGCATTCGGACATCCGTATTCGAGTGCGCATTTTTCACCGTGATGCGTGATCAGCCGGTTATGCGGGAAGTCTTGAATTTTCCGTCGGACCTTCGCCTCCACTTCGCTGCGTTTGAACGACGTCGGCAACTGTTTGACGGCATCGTCGACGCGAACGGCGGGAACATAGTATTTTCCATCGAGCCAGCCCACGGCGGTGTACGAATAAAGCGGCAGCAGAGGAGCGTCTGCGGTTTTGACGTATGGCGCGAGATACGTCTGCGTGTACGAGGGCGGGATGAATGCCGCGACGGCATAGGCATCGTCGATCACGGCCATTCGCCCGCTGGCGCGGTTGAATCCGACGGCCTGTCGGCCGGGAATGAGGTACAACTGGGATCCGGGCGGCAACTCGATCAGTTCACGCGGACCGATACGGACGATCGTGCGACCGCTCAGGCCGGCCATTTCGTACCCCGGCAGGTCGACGACGCGACCCTTGGCGTCGCTGCAAACGAGATGAGGCGTTTGATCCATCAAATCAATGGCCGGCCGAACGAAGCTGTTGCAGTTCCTGCCGCGTGTGATCGAGCTCCTGACGGGCGCGGTTCAGTTCATCGGTAAGCCGGCGGACTTCCACGTTGCGGCGATAACGTGCGACGGCCTCCTGCATCGTGGAAAGCAGCGTTTCCATTTCCCACGGTTTGGCGAGGTATCGGAAAATTTCCCCTTGATTGACGCTGTCGATGAGCGCATTCATATCGGAATAACCGGTCATGACGACCCGTACGGTATCGGGAAATTGCTGGCGAAGATGGCGAAACAGTTCGGCGCCCGTCATTTCGGGCATCCGCTGGTCGGAAAGAACGACCGCCACGTCGGACCGCATCAGCTGCATCGCTTCTCGGGCGCGGCTTGCCGTCAATACGTTGTAATCGTCCTCTAGCGTTTTTTTCAGAATCCGCAGGATCTCGATTTCATCATCAACGATGAGAACGGTAGGAAGATGGTCCGACATTCCTGAAATTGGATGAGTGCGCGAAAACTGGGGCAAGATACCGTGATTCCGCGTAAGATGCAACGTTTTCAACGGTTTCAGAGGATGCGGAGGCCATATTTTCAAAGGCAAATTCTTTGACTTTTTTTGACTCCGTCTCTATATTGGGCGCGTTTGTCCACTCAAGAGGACCAATCGTTTTACCAATCCAAAGAGGTTGACATGGCATCGATGCCGGAAATGAAGACGGACGTGTCTTCGCCATCAGAGTTCAAACCGTATATTGCTGCAGGTGACCTTGTTCCCGAGTTTACCCCCAAGGCGATCATTTTAGGATCGATGTTCGGTCTGATCTTCGGCGCTAGTACCGTCTATATGGGCCTGAAGGTCGGCCTGACCGTCAGCGCCTCGATTCCGATTGCCGTTCTGGCCATTTCTATTTTTAAAAAAATCGGCCGGTCGACGATCCTTGAAAACAACATCGTACAAACCATCGGTTCCGCGGGAGAATCCGTTGCGGCGGGCGTGGTGTTTACCGTTCCGGCGCTTTTGTTTCTTTCCGGCGGGATCGATTATTTCCACTACTTCCAGATTTTTACGCTTGCCCTGCTGGGTGGAATTCTCGGCGTCATTTTTATGGTCCCGCTTCGCCGGAGTTTGATCGTCAAAGAGCACGGCAACCTCGTTTATCCCGAAGGAACGGCCTGCGCCGACGTGCTGGTCGCCGGGGAAAAAGGCGGCTCGATGGCACAAAAAGTTTTTCTCGGCCTCGGGGTCGCGTTCGTTTACAAGCTGTTCATGAGCGTCTTCGGTATTTGGAAGGACACCCCGTCAATCGGTACGACCAACAAGTCGATTTATCCGAATGCTACCGTACCCGCCGAAATTTCACCGGAACTTCTCGGCGTCGGTTACGTCATCGGATTTCGTCAATCCGGAATCCTCGTGGCCGGAGGGCTATTGTCCTACCTGGTGTTCATCCCCTTGATCACGCTGTTTGGCGACGCGATGACGTCGGTGTTGAAGCCGGCCGGAAAATTGGTGGCCGACATGTCCGCCAGTGAAATACGACTTGCCTATGTACGATACATCATGGCGGGCGCGGTGACGGCGGGCGGCATTATTACGATGATCAAAACGTTTCCGATGCTCATCTCGTCCCTGCGCGACAGCATAGCCGATCTTCGCAGTTCGCGTGGCGATTCCAAGCCGATGCAGACGCGCACGGCGTGGGACATGCCCATCACGTTTACCGTCGGCGGCGCCCTGTTGCTGATCGTCCTTATCGCCATTTTGCCCAGCATGCCCGGCGACGTTACCTCCCGCATCGGTGCCGGCGTCTTGATCGTAATTTTCGGTTTTCTTTTTGTGACCGTGTCGTCTCGTATCGTCGGAATCATCGGCAGTTCCAACAATCCGATCTCCGGAATGACCATCGCGACGCTGATGGGGACGTGCCTCGTTTTTCTTGCCATGGGCTGGACGGGCGCCATCTATGAACCCATTGCGATCGTCGTCGGCGCCATCGTCTGTATTGCCGCCGCCAATGCCGGGGCCACGTCTCAGGACCTGAAGACCGGTTATATCGTCGGCGCGACGCCGATCAAACAGCAATACGGATTGATCATCGGCGTGGTCGTTTCGTCTTTTGTCATCGGCCTCACGGTACTGTTGCTTCATAACACGCTCAAGATCGGTTCCGAAGCCGTTCCGGCTCCGCAGGCGACGTTGATGGCAACCGTGATCAAGGGTCTTCTGAATCAGGAATTACCGTGGGGATTTGTAATCATCGGAATGGCGATTGCCGTCGTCGTCGAATTGTGCGGCGTGCGTTCGCTCGGTTTTGCCGTGGGTGCGTACCTGCCTCTGTCCACGACCGTCCCGATCTTTATCGGCGGCCTGGTCAAGTATTTCATCGATAAAGCCAATTCCAACGGCGGCGCCGAGGATGAGACCGGACCCGGCATTCTCTACGCCTCCGGTCTGATCGCGGGCGGCGCTTTGATGGGCATCGTCATTGCCGTGCTGAAGAGCATTGAGCTCGACACGGTCGTACAGGACGGCGCCTCCGTCGTCGTGACGCTGGCCGACAAACTGAACACGCTATGGGGTGAACATATGGGCGCCGGGGGCGACCTCCTCGGCATCGTCGTGTTCGCCGTCCTGGCCTTTACGCTCTACCGAAACGCGCTCATCAAAAAAGCATAAAGCGAATCGTTTTCGACAACGGCGGAGCACGACTCCGCCGTTTGTTTTTATGGCAAAGACCGGCATTTCAATCAAGAACATGGTATGCCAGCGGTGCGTCAAAGTCGTTCGCGACGAGCTGACGAAAGCCGGGTTTACCGTTCATGACGTCGTTCTGGGCCGCGCGGACGTCGACCTGCACGATCCCAAAAAAGACATGGAAACGATCCGGCGTTTGCTGGAATCGAACGGCTTTGCACTTTTGGAAGACCAGAACGTGCGCATGGTGGAACACATCAAGCAATCGATCATCGAGCTGGTGCAAAGCGGACAACTCGAGGAATTCGACAGAAAATTATCCGATTATCTGGTCGAGCGCGTCCGCCGTGACTACCATTCGATGTCGTCGCTTTTTTCGTCGGTCGAATCGGTTACGATCGAGAAATATTTTATCCTGCAGAAAATCGAAAAGATCAAGGAATGGCTGGCGTACAACGAATGGACGTTGAGTGAGATGGCGTACAAGCTCGGCTACAGCAGCGTTGCCCATCTCTCACGTCAGTTTCGCGACGTGACCGGAATGACGCCGTCGGACTTCAAGCGGGCGCAGGTCAAACCGCGAAAGGGATTGGACGAAGTGACAAAAAAAGATTCAGGGCGTTGAGCGGCCGTACTCGATCGGCATTTCCGAACGCAACTGTTTGAGCAATTCTTCCGTTTTTTGTTTCCGTTTGATCATACGTAACCGCTGCTCGATCTGGGGTTCGACCGAGCTCAGGGCCCGGGGACTGCCGGCGGGCCGAATTTCGACCACGTGCCAGAGGGAATAATACCCCTGCGACGTCAGAATCGGACCGATGATTTCGTCCGTCGCGCTTTTCAGGAACACGTATTTGGCGACTTTTTCTTCGTACGCATCGCGCGGTAAAAACTCACGTTCTCCCACGACGTCGCTGTCACCGGCCACCTGATTGACGATCTCGAGGAAATCTTTTTTTCGCAGGCGCGACATCCGGGCAAATTGCTCTTCGAGTTGTTTTGCCTTCGCCCGGTCCCTCGTGAGAAAATATTCGCTCTTGATATGGTCTTCGGTTAACACGTATTCGTCTTCATGTTGCTTGAAGTACGCCTCGATTTCTTCTTTCGATATATTCAGCCGTCGTTCGATTTCCCGGTCAAGATAGGTCTGGACGAGAAACTGACGGGTCAGGCGTTCCATTTCTTCTTTCACCCGGACCTCGTTCAGTAAGCCGGCGGCGGACGCTTTTTGATACAGTACTTCGGAATCGATCCAGTTTTTGATATACGTCTCACGAGCCATCGTCGCTCCGTCGGTCGGAAACAGGCTGTCGACAGTCGATCGCAGAAGCACCCGCTCACCCACTTTCGCAATATAATCCGGTGTTTCCATGACCGTGCACGAGGTCAGTACCAGCCACGCCGTCCAAACGATTTTATTCAACATCATGGACCACAATGGGATATTGTTTGGCCAGACGCGCTTTCGCCTTAAGAAAATCCAATCGTCGTTGTTCCGTCGTCCAATCCGAACGGACCCGTGAAGCGGCCTCTTCATAACTTAGCGGGCGCCTGTCTTTTTTTGTGACCAGCTCGATAAACGAGTGACCGTCCGAAGTCAACGATACCATCTTTATTTCCGTCGGCAGCATCCCCATGGCCTCCCGGAACACTCGCGATCCATCCCGTTCGGAGATTTCACGATTGGGTACGAAATTCACATCGGTCATTCGCCGCCGCGAAATCAATTCCTGCGCAATGGAAATCAACTTGTAACCTTTCACCAGACGATGCTGTACAGAATCCCGGGCCTGTGCCGTTGTGACATAGAGCTCGTTCAGAATTACGGTGGCTGGTTCAACATATCGAAACACATTCCGTCGATAAAATTCACGTAGCGTATTTTCGTCAGGATAGTCCGTTCGTTCGGCAATCCATGAATTATAATGAGAAGCGAGAAAAGACAGCCACGCCGTTGAATAGGCCGGCGTCCGTTTGACGCGCGATTCCTGCGACATATAGAGGATATATCGTTGAATCCAGATGTCGAATGTATTTCGTACATGCATTTCGCTCAAAAACGATGCTTTTTCGTGGTCCAAAAGAAAATCGCGAACGGTCAATACCCGGGAATCGACTTTCGCAACCATCCGATGATCGGCCGTCAAACTGCTGTCCGCACGGAGGACCCTGCGAACAAGATCGGTCAGCACACTCGTATCTTTGAGAACCGGTGTCACTTGAGATTTGATAAAGTCGGTTTCTAACTTCTGCACTTTATCGATGTTTTCGCGCAGGAACCGTTCTCTAAGATCGTCCATGATCTCGGCATTCGTCGGCGCTTTATAATCCGAATAGGTCGGCACCGCTCGACGTCCAATGGCTTTGGCGATCAAAAACGCACCGGGAACTTCGAGGGGAGGCGTTAGCATGCCGTCGTACAGGCTGAATACGGCAGACTCCACCGTGTAACCTGACTCGCCGTAACGAACGTACCGTGAAAGGAGGCTCCCCAAGCCGCTGAGACGGTCCCGGTCATCCGAATGTTGACGGACCATGCTTTCAAAATTTTGTGCGTTTGCGACCCGGCTCAACCGCTCGATAGCCGCACGAGCGGAGTCGCGTGTTTCTGGCCGGTCGATATCATACTGTTTGACAAGAAAGATAACTTCCACCATTTGGTGAAGATGCGACCGAAAATTTTCTACGACGCGGGACGATAATCCCGGCCGGATAAATTTTTCCTCACGCACGAGGCTATTGACCAGTTCCCGCTCGACCCGTTGAGCCATTCTACGAAACGAGGCCGTCGTGTCGAGGCCTTCCTGACTCAGCAATAGATTTTTGAAGACCTGCTCACACAAATTTTCGAAAACCTCGTCTTTCGAGATGCCCGGGTTCCCATCACGAGCTTCTTGAAACGCGTAATCGAATTCGTCCGGTGTAATAAAACGTTGGTCCCCGATTTGAATCAAATAATCCGGTTTCGAACGCTCACACCCGATCCACGGACCCAAAAAAACGAAAAGAAAGAAGATAATGGAAGTTTTACCAGCCGAGCACATACGCAAAAATAAGCGGCGCGACAATCGATGCATCGGATTCGATAATGAATTTCGGGGTGTTCGCGCCCAGTTTCCCCCACGTGATTTTTTCATTCGGAACCGCTCCTGAATATGAACCATAACTCGTTGTACTGTCACTGATCTGGCAGAAATAGCCCCACAGAGGGACGTCTTCGCGGCGGAGATCCTGGTGAAGCATGGGAACGACGCAAATCGGGAAATCGCCAGCAATGCCTCCGCCGATTTGAAAGAACCCGAGCGAATGTTTCTTTGTGATCTCCGTATAATACTCCGCCAGCGCCATCATGTACTCGATCCCGGACCTGACGGTCGACACCCGCTTGACACTGCCCGCAATGCAGTGGGCGGCAAAAATATTTCCAATGGTCGAATCTTCCCAGCCGGGAACGAACATCGGAAGATTTTTCTCCGCCGCGGCCGCCATCCAACTGTCTTTGGGATCGATCTCATAATGCGCTTTTAGTTTTCCGGTGGAAAGGAGTTTGTACATGAATTCGTGCGGAAAATACCGCCGATCTTCGGATTCCGCTTTTTGCCATTCCTCCAGAACGGCCTTTTCGATCCGCCGCATCGCCTCCTCTTCCGGAATGCAGGTGTCCGTGACGCGGTTGAGGTGCCGATTGAGAAGCGCTTCTTCATCCTTGGGCGTCAGGTCCCGGTAGTTGGGAACCCGTACGTAGTGATTGTGGGCGACCAGATTAAAAACGTCTTCTTCAAGGTTGGCGCCGGTGCAGCATATCGCGTGAACCTTGTCCTGACGAATCATCTCCGCGAGCGATAACCCGAGTTCGGCCGTCGACATCGCACCCGCCAGCGTGACGTAGAACTTGCCTCCTTTGTCCAGGTGCTGGCGGTACGCTTTGGCGGCATCGACCAGCGTCGCCGCGTTGAAATGGCGATAGTGATGCTCAATGAACTTGGTAATAGGTCCCATGATGCTCCTCCGCTTCCCCGGTTTGTGGGCTTGCATCTCGTTTTTTCTCATCGCTATAATAATCGTTTGTCAAAAATAAACAAGGGAAAAAGGGCTTTGGCTTGCGCCGTTGGGTAATAATCGCTAAACTTCTCCGCTTTCTTTGCCACCTAACCGAAAGACGATATCATGCAAATACGAAAGCACCGGACGCCCGGCTTAATGGAATCGCTGATTCCCGTTTTTTTTCTCATCGGAATTCTGATCGTCGTCGTTCGCGTGTACGGCGACGCGGTTTCCGGTGGGCCGAATCAGGTGGCGCTTATGCTGTCGGCCGTGGTCGCGACCCTGTTTGCCCTGTCCCAGGGCTGTTCATGGCAAAAACTTCAGGAAGCGATTTTGCATAACATCCATGCGGCGATGCAGGCAATGCTGATCCTGCTTTTGATCGGCGCATTGATCGGCACGTGGATTCTGGGCGGCGTGGTGCCGACCCTGGTGGTGTGGGGCCTTAAACTTCTTTCGCCTTCGATCTTTTTGTTCACAGCCTGCGCGATCTGTGCGCTGGTGTCGATGGCCACGGGCAGCAGTTGGTCGACGGCGGGAACCGTCGGCCTGGCGTTGATCGGTGTGGGACACACGATGGGAATTTCGATGGGCCTTGCGGCGGGTGCGGTCATCTCCGGGGCCTATTTCGGCGACAAGATGTCTCCGTTGTCGGATACGACCAATCTGGCGCCCGCAATGGCCGGAACGGATCTTTTCACGCACGTCAAGCACATGGTCTTTACAACCGGCCCATCGATGATCATTACACTCGTTATCTTTTTTGTTCTCGGGTTTACCATGGATTCGTCTGCTTTTGATCCGGAACGAATCAACTCCGTCATTTCAACGATCGAATCCAAATTCGATACCTCGCTGGTCATGTTGTTGCCGATGGTTCTCGTCATCGGAATGGTCGTTAAAAAAGTCCCCGCTCTTCCGGCGGTGTTTCTCGGCGCGGTTGCCGGCGCCGTTTTCGCCGTTATTTTTCAGCCGGCCGTCGTCGTCGAATTCGCCGGCCGCGATCTTGACTATCTTACCGCCTCGTTCAAAGCATCCGTGACGGCGATGGCGTCGGGTTATGTTTCCACAACGGGAACGGCGGTCGACACTCTCCTTTCCCGAGGCGGTATGGCGTCCATCCTTCCGACGCTCTGGCTCATCATGTCCGCCATGATGTTCGGCGGCGTGATGCAGGGAAGCGGCATGCTGTACCGGATCGCGGAAGCGATCGTCGGTCTGGCCAAAAAAACGGGACACCTGATCGCGACAACGATCGGTACCGCCACGTTCATGAACCTGACGGCCTCCGATCAGTATTTGAGTATCGTGATCACGGGACGTATGTATAAAGAAGCCTACGAAAAAGCGGGACTTCACCCCAAAAATCTGTCGCGGGCTCTGGAGGATGCCGGCACACTCACCTCACCGCTGGTTCCGTGGAACACGTGCGGCCAATTCATGAGTTCCACCCTTGGAGTGGCAACCCTGACCTACCTGCCGTATTGTTTTCTGAACCTGATTAATCCCTTCGTTTCGATTTTACTCGGCTACACCGGCTGGACGATCGCGAAGATCGATCCGCCCGCGGCCGCCTCCAAAGAGGAAGAAATTCCTGAAACCAAACTGCATGCTGCTTCGTAAAACGCCAATGCGGTTTTTGCTTGTTCTGACCCTTACGGGACCGGTCCTGGCCCAGGACGTGGTACGCTTCGATACCGTCGAAAAACTGCTGCACGCTTCGAACGACACGACCTACGTCATCAATTTCTGGGCGACCTGGTGCAGCCCGTGCGTCGAGGAATTGCCGCATTTCGAAAACTTACGATCCCGGTATGTGAATGAAAAGCTGCGGATCGTTCTCGTCAGTCTCGATTTTAAAAGCCAGTTGAATTCGAAAGTCAAGCCGTTTATAGAAAAAAAAGACCTTCGCTCGACGGTGTGGCTGCTCGACGAAACCGACGCCAATTCCTACATCGACAAAGTCAGCCCGGAGTGGTCCGGAGCGATTCCGGCCACCCTGATTGTCAACCATCGCCGAAACGTGCGTTCATTTTACGAAAAACAAATGACGTTTGAAGAATTGGTTTCCATGGTGGAGCCCTTAATTCAATGAAAGGATCCGTATGAAGGCAATTCACCTGATGATGCTTGCGCTTTTGATGGCCACGGCCTCATGGGCGCAGGGATTGAAAGTCGGCGATGCCGCCGTCGATTTTAATCTGAAAAATGTCGACGGAAAAATGGTGGCATTGAAAGACTTTCAGTCGTCCAAAGGTGTGATCGTCGTTTTTACATGCAACACCTGCCCGTACTCCCAGGCGTACGAACAACGGATTATTGATCTCCACAAAACATTTGCCCCCAAGGGTTATCCGGTCGTCGCCATCAACCCGAACGACCCGGTCAAGCAGCCCGGCGATTCGTTCGACAAGATGATCGAACGCGCGAAAGACAAGGGTTTCCCGTTCTCGTATCTTTTTGACGAAACCCAGAACGTCGCAACCGCGTACGGGGCGACGCGAACGCCGCACGTGTTCCTGCTTCAGAAAACGTCCTCCGGATTTCAGGTCGCCTACATCGGCGCCATCGACGACAACGTCGAAACGCCTTCGGCGGCGAAAAACCGTTACGTCGAAGCGGCCATCGAATCCCTGTCCCAAGGAAAAACACCGAGCGTGACGTCGACCAAGGCGATCGGATGTACGATCAAATGGAAAAAAGCGTCGTGAAGCGGCATCCCGATCGGAATTTGAAAAAAGGCTGCATGAACGTGCGGCCTTTTTTATTGCGCTAAAATTGCCTTGCTCGTCTTTTTCTTTTTTTTAAAATTCAATCAATACCTCGCACAGCGATTTTCCGATGCCATCCGATTCACGGTTGTCCGAGCTCGATTCCAGACTCTCGCGCCTGACACAATCCCTGATTACGATTCAGAGTGAACTGGCCGTTGTCAAGACCGAGATCGACGTCGCCCGCAAGGCCATGGCCGCGGCCTCGCCGGATGTTCTGCAGCAACTCAAGCAGCTCGAAGAGCGTCAGGGGCACATCACCCGAACCCTGATCACGGTTCAAACCGAATTGAACGCCGTACGGTCCGAGGTCGACAAACTTCGCCCTGCGGCTGCCGTCAAAACCGAAGTGGTCCCCACTCCCGTCAAAACGACGACGGCAATGCCTCCTCCGGTCATACCGGCCCCAAAACCCGCAGCGCCGCCCAAGCCGAAGCGGAACATGGAAGAGTTCATCGGCGGCAACGTGATCAACAAGATCGGCATCGTCATTCTGGTCATCGGATTTACCATTTTGCTCAAGTACGCGATCGACAACGATTGGATCAATGAAATCACGCGCGTGGTCATCGGCCTTGTCTCCGGCGCCGTCGTTTTGGGATTCGCGTTCAAACTTCGTGCACGGTACAACGCGTTCAGCGCCGTACTGCTCAGCGGCGGCATGGCCATTTTGTATTTTTCGGTGTACGCCGCGTACGATTTTTATGGCCTTATTCCACAGGAAATGGCTTTTGTTTTATTATTCTTGCTGACCGCATTCACCGTTTTTGCCGCCGTCATGTACGACCGCCAGGTCATTGGGGTGATCGGACTGGTCGGAGCGTATGCCGTACCCTTCCTGGTCAGCGAAAACGAAGGCCGCGTGGCGATTTTGCTTACCTACATGACGGTCATCAATACCGGCATCCTGATTCTTGCTTTTCGTAAAAACTGGGTATGGTTGAATTATCTCGCCTTCAGTTTTTCCTGGCTCATCTTCCTGGTGTGGTATGCCGACCGCTTCGACTTCGATCGCCACGCGGTATTGGTGTCATCGTTTGCGACGACATTTTTCCTGATGTTTTATCTAATGATTCTGGCGTACAAACTCCGCAAACGCGAAATGTTTCATATCAAAGACATCATCATTTTGTCCCTCAATAGTTTCTTTTTCTTTTCCGTCGGCATGGACGTGACGGATCGGATTTCCGACGGCGTGTACCAGGGCCTTTTCACGGCGCTCACCGCGGTGATTCATTTTCCGTTTGCTTATCTTTCCTTCCGCGCCGGGCTGGCAGACCGTCGGTTTTTTTATCTGCAGATCGGGCTCGTCCTCACGTTTCTCAGTCTGGCCATTCCCATTCAACTGGACGGACCCTGGGTCACAATCATCTGGAGCGTCGAAGCGGCTATTTTGTTTGCGATCGGACGAACGCAGAGGGCGGTGTTTTATGAGCGAATTGCCTATGCATTGATTGTCGTGGGCGTGATCAGCCTGCTGGAGGATTGGGGCACGCATTACGATCGTGCGACGGATGAAGGATGGATCGTTTTCCTGAACACGTATTTTTACACATCGATCGTATCGGCGCTGAGCCTTGGAATCGTTGCCTGGCTGCACTTTGTAAAAAAATATTTCTACGAAGCTGTTTCCCCTTCACGGTTTTCGTGGATCTGTGCGCTCATCACCTGCGGTTTGTTCGTGATCGTCCTGTATTTCAGCTTTTTTCAGGAAATTGCCTTGCTGTTCGATACGTGGACCCGCCGGAGTGAGGTCACGACGGATTTCACTTATTACGATGAGTCCTGGGGCCATTATCAAACCGTGTGGCTTCTGAATTATACCTATGTTTTTTTGATCTGCGGAATGATGTTCATTCTGAAAAAAACGCATACGCCGGCCCTGTCCTGGACTGCATTCGTCATCGTGTTGCTTACACTGCTCGTCTTTTTGACGTCGGGCCTCGACGCGTTGGCCAGGCTCCGTACCGATTACCTCGACGGCAGTCCGTATTTTCATTATTCGGTATTCCACGTCGTCATTCGATACATCGCCGTCGGACTGGCCGCACTGGCGCTGACGGTTTTGTACCGGATATCATCGGTACTGCCGCTCCGGCCGTATTACGCACTGGGCGTCCACACCATTGCGATTATCCTGGTGAGCAGCGAATTGAGCAACCTCGTGGCGCTGCTTAATCCAACGGATTACCACGATGCCGAATATTATACGGCACGTGTCGGATACACCATTCTCTGGGGCGTCTATTCAATGGGCCTGATCGTATACGGGATCTGGCGTCGGCACAAGCTGGTACGGTTTTATGCGATCGGATTGTTCGGCGTAACGCTGTTAAAACTCTACTTGATCGACCTCGCCGACATTTCGACGTCCGGTAAAATCATTTCTTTTATCGCTCTCGGATTGCTTCTCCTGATCATTTCGTTCATGTATCAAAAATTCAAACACGTGCTTTTTGCAGAAGACTCCCATGCGTAAGAGCGTTGTGTTCTTACTCCTGCTCGCGGCACCGACGGTCGGTCAGATCAGGGATTATTCGGTCCGGCAGGAACTTTTCATCAGCGCGCCGGGCTGGCATGCGATTCCGTTGACTTCAGCCATTCGGGCCAAAATGAAATCGGGCATTTCAGACGTCCGAATATTCGAAATCGGAGCCGCCGATACGTTCGAGGTTCCGTATCTCGTGCGAACGCATTACGAGCGATATCAAAAAACCGAGGTTCCGATGTCGATCCTCAATCAGGGCATCGGGGCGGATGGATTTCAGGCGGTCCTTTTGCCGCAAAAGCCGTCACGCATCAATCGAATCGAACTCACTTTTGAGGAAAGCAATTACGACTGGCGGCTTCGACTGGAAGGAAGCCAGGATCAAAAACAATGGGTACGGCTGGAAGACGGATACCGGATTCTCGGGATCACGAACGACTTCATCGATTATCAATATCGATCGATCCAATTCCATGATGCCGACTTTGTTTTTTATCGACTGACGTTTATCGGGCTGTCTCAACGACCGAAAAATTTCTCCGCCCGGACATACGATGACCGGCGAAAGTTTGCCGTTTTCGACACATTGAATGCCGTCTGGTCGGTATCGTCCGAGCCCAAAGAAAAACGGACCCGGTTGACGATCCAGCTTACCGATTCGCTGCCGGTTGATCGACTGCATGTCAGGTTATCCCATGATCGCGATTATTATCGTAATGCGCGGGTCTACTCCCTCCGAAATTCCGTCAACACAGAAAAAGGCGTGATTGACAACTGGGACTTTCAGGGGCAATTCGTTTTGTCCTCGCTGGATTCATCGGACCTGTCGATCGCGACGGTCATGACGCGCCGGATTAAACTGGAAATTGACAATCGCGACGACCGGGAGTTGACCGTCCGCGATGCCCGTGTTCTCAGCGCTCGAACGGAGCTGGTTGCCGATTTCGCTGTCGATAAGCGGTACGTTCTCGCTTATGGAAAATCCGGCGCAACGTCGCCGCAGTACGATATCGTTTATTTTTCGGAGAAGATTCCCGATGACCTTCGGGATGTAACGCTGGGAGACATCTCGTCGTCAGTCGAGGACACCAAAGAAGACGGCGGGTTATTGAAGCACCGGCTGTGGGTATGGGCCGCGATCATTGTCATCATTGTCTTGATGGGAAGTTTTTCGATCAGCCTGCTCAAAAAGGCAAAACAACCGGATCAACCGTCAACCTAAAAGGAGGTCTGTATGTCACGATGGATGCGACTTATCGCCATGAGCATGGCGCTGCTTTTTGCGGCCAGCTCGTTTTCATGTTACGGAAAATTCCAATTGACCCGTAAGATCTATACCTGGAACGGCACCCTAGGTAACAAGTGGGTCAATTCGATTGTCATGTGGGTTCTAATCATCATCCCCGTCTACGGCATTGGAAGTTTTGTGGATCTGTTGATTCTCAATACGATTGAGTTTTGGACGGGCAGCAATCCGATGTCGATGGGACCGGATGAAAAGGAAACCCAGCTGGTCGCTGCCAATGGCAATGAGTATGAAGTGACGGCGACACAAAATCGAATGGAGATCGTGCAATTAACCGGTACCGACGCGGGTAAAACGACCGTTTTGACCTATCGTCCCGCGGAAGAAGCCTGGTACATGCTCGTCGGCGATGAAGAAAAGAAAGTCGCTCAGCTGCGCCCGTCGGAAGACCGTCTGGTCGAATATATCAACCCGTACGACGCGCGTTGATCACACGTTACAAAGCTAAAGGCGGGCTTCAACCCGCCTTTTTTTATTTCTAAATCTTCTGAGATTAAAAAGAGAACGTTGTGGTCCCGTACGACCATACGCCGACGTCATCGGTTCCGAATATGGCCTTCATCAATTTTCCCGGAGCGAAGACGCCGATACCGGCTTGCCACGAAAAATATTTATTGAAACGATAGCCGGCGGTCAGGTCGAATTCGATCCCGAAGACACTGCCGCTGGTCGCTGATTTTTTTGCTGAACGAAAATAATGCGCATCCAGTCCAAGGCTCACGTTATCGGTAGGACTTGTTTTGATTCCGGCCATCGCATCGAGTAAACCGAGTTGTTGCGTCTGGGCGGGTACGTCGATGAAATAGTCCATGTATCCGTAAAACTTGTGATTTGTACCGTACAGCGTGTTGAAACTGTGGATTTTGCCGTCCGGCTTATTGTCGCCGGAAAGAAAGTCGGCCCCTAACGTGAATGCAGGTTTCCAGGCTGCATCCCGCAACGTATACGTCAACGATCCGGTGAGCAAGTAAGCGGCAATGTCGTCACGTCCGTTTTTTCCCGTCTGGAAGGCCAGTTCTGTTTTGTATGACCATGCTCCAAATTCGCCTCGCGAATACGTTCCAATCGTTGCCCGCGTCAGCGTATCCTTTCCGTCCGATATTTTATCGGTTCCGTCGACCTCCAACAGGGCATAGACATCCACGCCGTAGCGGTCCGTCGGTTTATACATCGCGTACAAACCCGTGAAAATCATGTCCTCCTCATCCGAAACGTTTCCCGTGAGTGCGGCGGGACTCGCAACGGATGCCGGAACGCTATTTTCCTGAATGTCGAACGTGAACAGGTCGGTTTTGAACGCGTCGGTCCAATTCACGGTCAGGATCGAGCCGTCGAACGAGCGGCCGACGTTGTTCCACCCGACGGGACCGATGAGGCGCTCATTTCCGTAATTCACTTCCATGCGGCCTAATTTGAAGTCCAACTTCTTCCACAGAAATTCACGGTACTGAACGTACGCCTGATGTAAATCGAGATTGGCCGTGTGGGATAACGTCGTCGGCTCATTCCCGAAAACCCGCGAATCCTGTACCTGAATGAAAGCCTGCAGGTTGTCCAACGGTTGAACCATGACACCGACGCGGGTACGGAGGTAAGTAAATGTATTGATGTCGGTTTTATTATTGAAATCTCTATCGTCCGCCTCCGACCGCGCCCGGATTTCCGCGCTCCATTTTACGGGAACCTCTTCCTGTGCCGTGACTACACTTTGTCCCCAAATCAGTAATCCAACCATCCATCGCATATTCATGATTGCTCCTATTTTCCACCGTACTTCGATTGCCGCTCGGCTGCTTTGGCATCCCATTCCGGTAGTTTGGTTTTGAGAAACTCATTTTTATCGCGTCGCAGTCGATCCATATTCAAACCGATATAAGCCTGGGCCTTTTCTTTGGTCGAGATATCCGGCATGTCGATCGGCCATTTCAGGTTGCGCTTCGCAAAAATTCCGGCCAGAATGATCCGGGCGTCCTGCGCTTTTTCCAATCCGGCGGCCAGCACGCGCGCCGATTCTACGGGCGAGTGGAAAGAACCTCCATGACTCGCCGCCACGTAGTCCCAGCGCCATTGCGCCTGTCGAATAAATCTCTGAACGTCCTTCATCTCCTCCGCCGTCACACCGTGGTCGAACGCGGTTTTGGCTTCGATATGGGCCCGCGTCAGGGCCTCTTCGAGGCGTGTGCGAACGTCGATCACTCGATTTTGCCGTTCATAGACGTTTCGAACCAGCGTGTTTTCGCTTTCGCGATGACAGACCTGGCACGAATTGGCAACGTTGTTCAGCGGGCTCTGGATTTTATGATTGGTAAATTTGACGCCGCCTTCGCTTTTGTACGGCATGTGGCAGTCGGCGCACGATACGCCGCGGTCGGCATGCACACCGGTCGTATAAATTTCATAATCGGGATGCTGGGCCTTCAACATCGGCGTTTTGCTGAGCGCGTGCACCCAGTCGACGTGTTCCACCTGGTCATAATACTCTTCCATTTGTTCGACGCTGAAGCCCTTGTCCCACGGGAACGTCAGGTATTTTTCTTCTTTGCCTTTGAAATAATATTCAACGTGGCACTGGGCACAGACGAGCGACCGCATTTCCTGGTGTGTCGCCTTATTGACGTCGCGTCCCATTCGTTGATACGCTTCCACAAGCGCCGGACGGGTAATGCGCAGGTTCATCGTCTTGTTGTCGTGACAGTCCTGACACCCGATGGGATTGACGACTTCCGCCCCAAGATTTTCCCATTTGTCTTTGTAAAATTCCGCCACGCCGCGCTCGTTCATGACCCGAGGAACGTCCGTACTTTTGCACGTCCAGCAGGTTCCCGGCATCGGAGCGCCCGTCCGAAGCGTCTGTCGGATGTCTTGAACGGCATAATAGTGCCCCCGAGCCTGGTTGAAATCGCGCGAAAAAGCATACCCCGCAAACAGGATGACAGTTCTGGGATATTCGTGTAGAATGTCCCGGAAAGCGGAACCGCCGTGCTGGCTGCGAAACGTCGTATCCGACGTACTCATGTACGTCTCATACTCTCGTGGAAAGTTTTCACCCCAGACGTCGTTTCTTGGCTCCCAGTCGGCGATCGGCTGGACCATCTGAAACATCAGTTTTTCCTCCGCCCGACGCTCCACGATGGAATGGGCAAACAGTCCGATCACGAAAACACCGCCAACCGTGATCAAAAAAACCAACCATCCCATCCATGGTTTTTCCTGGATTAATTGAATCAGACTTTTCATGACGACCTCTGGTTTTTATGAGTCTATGGCTTCGTCCATTGTTGGATCCATTCCGGAACGATGGGCGTCAGTCGGGGCACTCGCGCGTAGGGCGTCGAAGCGAGACTGTTGACGCGGCCGTGCGGAACTTCGCGATGGCATTGCCAGCACAAGACACCGTTACCGGCATGTACGTCCTGCAGAGAGACGTCTCCCGCCTGAACTCTTTCCGTCAGTACCCCGTGACATCGGATACAGTTTTCCTGGACAGCTTCCATGCCAGCATCTTTGATATGAATGACCTGAGGCTCAAGCCGGAACGTGAACATACTCGCATGACGGAGACCGTCCTGAGCTTTGAACAGGTAAGTGCGCAGTACATTGTCCTGGGGAACGTGGCAATCGTTGCACGTCGCGACTCGGGCATGACTGCTGCGCTGCCAGGTTGCGTATTGCGGCGCCATGACGTGGCAGTTGATACAGGCGGCGGGATCGTCGGAAAGGTAGGAAAATGCATTACCGGCGTATAACGCAAACAGACCGAAACCGGCAAACATTCCGAGGACGATAACGGCAGGCACCCGCCATTGGCGGGGCGGGAAGAAAAACCATATCAGTTTTTTCATGCGTCGTCGGTTCGGTGAAATTCAGATCAATATATCGATAATTGTTTTCTCGCAAATGACAAAAGTCAGAAATAAAAAAGGCCGTCCAAAAACGGCCTGGATTTGGCAAAACGTTGTAAT
>CAYZJB010000043.1:0-29877 GCA_964478735.1 uncultured Bacteroidota bacterium
TGTAAAGAAGATTGTTGAATGTAAGTATGAAGGTCATTAGTTTGCGTTCGAGATGACTCTATCAACTTCTCCGCAAGTCCGAAAGAAGATTCGTGAGTTCTGGACATCCGGACAACGGCAGGCGGCCTCGATCCACGAAATTTCCTATCGCGCTTGCTTCAAGCCCCAGTTGCCCAGGTATTTCATCGAAAAATTCACATCCCGTGGCGATGTCGTTTACGATCCGTTCTCCGGTCGCGGCACGACGGCGATCGAATCGGGGCTTCTGGGCCGCCGGGTCGTGGCTAACGATCTGAACCCGCTCAGCGTCATTCTGACCCGCCCACGTTTTTTTATCCCGGATCCGTCCGACGTCGAAAAACGATTATCCCGACTGACCGTTTCAAAACGCCACGGCCGCGATATCGATCTTTCGATGTTTTACCACCGAGATACGGAACACGAGATCCTCTCGCTACGCCGTTACCTGCGCGACCGCAGGAACCGGGACGAAGAAGACGCTATCGACCGTTGGATTCGTATGGTCGCGACTAACCGCTTGACCGGGCACTCGAGCGGATTTTTTTCTGTTTATACACTGCCGCCCAATCAGGCCACAACGCCGGAAAGGCAGAAGTTGATCAACAAAAAACTCGGACAGCGGCCGCCCTATCGAGACACGCGTTCAATCATTCTTAAAAAAACCCGCAGCCTGCTGCGCAATCTCTCACCGGACGATCGAACGGCGCTTCTATCTGCAGGACAACGTGCGGCCTTCCACACCGGGGCGGCGTCGCATACCCCCGGCATCCCGGCGCGTTCCGTGTCCCTGACGGTAACATCGCCCCATTTTCTCGACGTTGTCCGGTACGACGACGACAACTGGTTACGCTGCTGGTTCAACGATATCCCTACGGAACCCGTTCAACAAAGCATCGATGCATCGCGGACACTCGAAGGCTGGACAGACATGATGCACGACGTGCTGCGTGAACTTTATCGGATCACCCGAAAAGGCGGAATCGTAGCCATGGAAGTCGGGGAAGTTCGTCGTCAACAGATCAAACTCGACGAAATTCTCCTCCCGCTCGGTGCGTCTGCCGGATTTCAACCGTTTGAGGTCATGATCAACTCGCAA
The DNA here is from genome assembly GCA_964478735.1 of uncultured Bacteroidota bacterium. Lineage (GTDB taxonomy): Bacteria > CLD3 > CLD3 > SB21 > SB21 > CAYZJB01. Next base: position 1,118 of record CAYZJB010000043.1, read on the forward strand.
CAGTTCACAAAAACCTCCAATATATGGGGAGTACGTAATAATAATATGGGAACCAATACCAACCGCATCGTCCTCTTCCGCAAATAGCCTCAGTTTTTCGATACCCCATCAATTTTCCGATATTTTTTTAGACCTCATTCCTCCTCAACATATTGATTTTTAACGAGCGAATTCTGTGGCCCGAAATTTGAAGTAAGGTTTCCAGATTTATACGAAGAGAAATTCCATGACCTACAAACTATTTTTTTCTTGTGTGCCGGTTTGTTGATTTCCTGTCAACCGGAAAATCAGACAAAAGAGCCCCTGCTCGATAGGATCGCGCAGCAACCGGCGCGCGAGATGCTCAACCGTGCTCTGGGCCAATTCTACGCCGCCGGCGGGTTTCAGGCCGTGACCGGCGGGCAGTTTGGTAAATACTTTTCACGATCGTTGTCAGGAAACACTCGAAGTTTCTCAAAAGCCGCGCACGATTCGTCGTACTATGACGCCGCCACCGGTTTTTGGATCTATTCTTACAGCGACGAATTCTACTCCGTTGAAACCCGATTCCGGCTCAGCCCTCGCGATTCCGCCGGAATGATGACGGACGACACGGACTCGATGGAGTTTGTGATGACGTCGTCGGACCGTTATGGAGATGAGGAAATCGCCGACCGCTACGAATTTTCAAGTGACGTGACGTATTTCATCACCGGACTGCGCGACTGGGCCGATCCGGAGCGAATCGGCGAAATGGTGTACAACGGAGTTTCCCACTGGACCCACAGGGAAAGGTTTACCGCCGACACGATGGTGTATTACGAATATGAATCCGAAGACCGTGACGTCCGGATGAAAGAGAACGCGTGCTCACCCACGTCGGGTACGATGACGTTTACGATGCTTCAGGACGCCACACCCGATTATTTTACGCGCGACTTCAATATCGCGATGGGCATCGTGTGTGATACGACAACCGTCTGCCTTGAAAACGGTTCGTACCGCGTCGAGTTTGAAGACCTCGCCATGCACGGTCAGGTCATTTTCGAACCCGATGGGATCCGGTTCATCCTCAACGGCGAAGAGTTTTTCTACGACGTGGACTGTGATGTCATGGAATTAACGTTACGGTAGGTATTGAATCGTCGGAAAAAGGGAAATGTCATGAAACGTTATACGCTATTGCTTCCTTCGCGATCCTCGGAATGGCTGTCGTTTCTTTTCTGGCTTGCCGTGGCGATCGTGATGATCCTGTTCATGAGTTGCAGCGAGACCAGCGCCGTTGAGTGGCAAACCGGTACGGTCGTCTACGTGGATTACGAATCGGGCTTCTACGGTATCGTGCGGGACGACGGAGAAAAACTCCTACCGTCCGCACTTCCCGATAGGTATCGCACCGACGGTCTTCGAATTCGGTTTAGCGGTAGGATCGATGAAGAAACGCTCGCGATTTGGAATTGGGGAAAACCCTTCCGGTTGGACGCCATCGAGCAGGATCCTAAAGGATGGATCACCGGAACAATCCGCTACATCGATCTGGAAGGCGGCTTTTACGGCATCATTGCCGATGACGGGACCGAGTATCTCCCCAACCGTCTCGACGATGAATTCCGCGTCGACGGATTGCGGGTGAGGTTCACCGGTACGCCGGATGCCGAGTGGGCTTCGATTTATCAATGGGGACAAGAATTTGCCGTTCATCAAATGGAAAAGTTATGATTCGTTTAACGTTTTATCCTCTCTTCCTCCTCTCTCTCATTGGATGCACCGAGCCGGACAACGATCCGGCTCGGATTATATCGACGGCCGACGTACGGATCGAAACGGGAACGTCGTTCGGGTTCTGCATCGGCTATTGCCGTAAGGAACTCGTGATTTCCGAAGGCGGCATGGTCTATCGCAAAATCGCGCAGGGCGTCGGCGTCGCCAATCAGGAATACACGCTGCCGTTTTCATCCGACGAGATGCGGGCCTTGCTTCAACAGCTCGATACCGAAACATTCAACAACCTTCCGCATACGCTGGGTTGTCCGGATTGTACGGACGGAGGCGCGGAGTGGTTTCGCGTCGTGGAAAATGAAAACGTGAAAGAACTGATCATCGAGTATGGAAAACCGGTCGAGGGTCTCGCCGACTTTGTGCAGGCGATCCGTACTTTGCGTGACAATGTTTACAATCAATTTCCGGATTAAAGGCCAGGCCATGAAAAAATGCTTATTCACCTTGATCTTCCTCGCCTGCGGTGATTCCGGCGAAAACGCGATCTACTCCACCTCGTTCGCCTCAACATCCGACCTGCAACGCTGGCAAAACGTTACCGACGACGCTCTCACGACGGATGCCGGACGGCACGTTTTGAGAATTGGCGGCGGGTGTATTCAACCCGCGGCGGCGCTGGAATTACCCGTCACCGGCGACGGCCGCTACCGGTTACGGTGTGATGCACGTCTCACCGAGGGGTTGAACGGCCATCTCGAATTGTACGTGAACGCCCAGCCGCCCGTTCAGATTCTCGTCGACTCCCATACATGGCTGCATTACGTGTCGGAAGATGTGGTTGCACATCGAGGCGATACGCTGGTCGTCGCCATCTACATCGGCGGCATCGTTTTTAATGAGATGATGCTGGATAACCTGACGATCGAATCCGATTGAACCTCAATCGATGCCGCGTCTTCCGCGTCTGGATTATCAATACGTCCCTGCGTACAATGCGTCATGAAACCGTTTCACCTCACGTTTCAATCACGAACGATCCTGATTTTTTCCGCCATTACGGTCGCGCTGGTTGCAACGATGTCGCGGTTGAGCTACGTGACCGCCCGGCAGGTGTACCTGGACCAACTGTCGGACCACGTTCGCCTGATGACGACGATGATCGTTCGCCAGATGGACCAGCGCCAGCTTGCTTTTTTGAATCCGTCCGGAGGACCGTCGCTGGCGGGCCCGTATTTCCAAACCTTCCTTGCACAGCATAAAACCATCACGGGCGCTCACGGCGTCGCTTTGTTTAACCGCGAATTGACGACGATCGCATCGTCGGAAAATGAAACGCTCGACGGAAATATCGACCCGGTCCTGTCCCTGCATCGCAAAGACATCGAGTCGCTGTCCGACGGAGAAACCATGACCTCGGTCCCCTTCCGCGGAGCCGACGGACGATGGTACATGTGGTGTTTTTACCGGATCGACGACCGCCATTATCTGTCGTTTCAGGAAAGCGCCGCGCGGTTTGAGGAGTTGGAAGCGCTCGCCCGGCTTTTCTGGACGCTCGGATTGATCGGCATCGCCATGACGGTGGCCGGCGGTTTTTTTCTGGCCCGAACGATCAGCCGCCCCGTCCAGCAACTTGTCGCCTTCAGCCGGGAACTCGGACAGGGACTCTGGCAGGCGCGTCTTCCGGAAACGGTCAAAGGGGAGCTTGACATTCTCGTTCGTGCGATGGACACGATGCGCAACCGGTTGATCGCGCGCCACGAAGAAAAAGAAACTCTGCTTGCCCAGATCGCGCACGAAATTCGTAATCCGCTGGGCAGCCTGGAATTGCTGGCGGGACTTGTGCGTGAGGATCTGCAGAACCATCGCCTCGATTCGCGTTATGCCGAGACCATGCTGTTGGAAATTGCCGGACTTAAGACGCTCATCTCGGATTATCTCAACTACGGCCGTCCGGCCCGGCCTAATATTCAAATCGTCGACGTCGGAAAAATCGTCGAAGAGGTACAACGACTCAATACGGCCGTGTTAAACGAAAAGAAAATCGACTTCCAGACGTCGCTCGAACCCGTCGTGATTCGATTCGATCCCGCTCATTTACGGCAGGTCATTCATAATCTCGTGGCCAATGCCGCCACGGCCGTTCCGGTCAACGGCCGGATTTCCGTCCGAGCCTACCGCAATAATGGAGCCGCCGAGATCGACGTCTCGGACAACGGGCCGGGAATTCCCGACTCCGAACGGAATAAAATATTCGAACCGTTTTTCACCACGCGGAGCGGCGGAACGGGCCTGGGTCTGGCGATATGCAAAAAACTTTGTTTGGAAAACAACGCCTTGATTGACGTCGGACCTGCATCCGGCGGAGGAACGTTATTTACGATACGCCAATGAACAAACCGTTTGACATCGTGATCGTCGAAGACAACGCCGGCATGCGGCTTGGCATGGAGGAAAGCCTTCGACGCGACGGTCTGACCGTTCATGCGTTCGAACGCGGAGATGACGCCTTGAAGCACGTCGAAACACACCCGACGTCAATCGTCATCACGGATTTGAAAATGGAACCGATGAGCGGGCTCGACGTGTTAAAGCGCGTCAAATCGGTCTCGCCGTCGACGGCCGTCCTCGTCGTCACGGCATTCGGTACGGTCGAAACCGCGGTCGAAGCGATGCAGGCGGGCGCCGCCGATTTTCTGACCAAACCGTTTTCACAGGAGGAACTGCGTTTCCGCGTCGACCAGTTACGCCGCCGGCTGCAGAATGAGCGTGACCTGAATCGTTTACGGGACGAGAATGCGGCTCTCCACGCCGATTTGCACCACGCGGCAGGCGATATGATCGGTGATTCGACCGCCATGAAAAATTTGCACGCGTTGATCGACAAGGTGGCGGGCGAAGACAGCACCGTACTCATCGAAGGAGAAAGCGGGACCGGGAAAGAACTCGTTGCCCGTGCCCTTCACCGGAAAAGCGCCCGTGCGTCGGGACCGTTCATCAAAGTCAACTGCGGCGCGTTACACGACGGGTTGCTCGAAAGCGAGCTCTTCGGCCATGAAAAAGGCGCGTTCACCGGCGCCGTACGGATGAAAAAAGGCCGGTTCGAACTGGCGGACGGCGGAACGCTTTTCCTGGACGAAATCGGCGACGTCTCCCCGGCCATGCAGGTCAAACTGCTTCGCGTTTTGCAGGAACGCGAGTTCGAGCGCGTCGGCGGAGAAGAAACGCTGTCCGTCGACGTCCGCATCATCGCCGCCACACACCGCGATCTTGGCATGCTCGTGCGCAACGATTCCTTTCGCGAAGATCTGTACTACCGCCTGCGCGTTATTCCGATCACGCTGCCGAGCCTGCGGCAACGCCGCGAAGATATCCCGCTTCTCGTCCGTCATTTCCTTCGACAACATGCCGACCGGAGAAAAGAACCGCCCAAACGGATCGATCCCGCCGGCATGGAGCTTTTGACCAGGTATTCCTGGCCGGGAAATATCCGTGAACTCGAGCACGTGATCGAACGGATGTGCATCATGTCTTCCGACGACGTGATCGAAACCGACCTGATCGCTCGCCAGGTCAGCGGTACGTCGATGCCGGCCGCGCTCTCCCTTGACGGCATCCCGCTCGATGAAGCCGTCGAGGCCTTCGAACGCCGACTGATCGTCGAGGCCATGAAAAAAACGGGACACAATAAAAATCAAGCGGCCAAACGGCTGGGCATCAAAACCAGTACGTTGTATTACAAATTGGAAAAATTCGGATTGTTATGATACGCTACGCCGTACTCGCACTGATCTTTATTGTCTCGTCGGCCGCTGCCCAGCATGTCGACGAACTGGAACGCGCGCTTCAGGATCGGTACCGTATTCTCCAGACGGAACGAAAGCGTCTCGACTCTCTGCAGACACTGCTCGACCGAATGACAAAACAGATCGATTCCGAAAAATCGCGTCAGCGCGTCGATCAGGACGCCGTCAACCGGTTCATGTCCGACGGCGTGGCCCTTTCACAAACGATTCGCGGCGTTCAAAAGCGGATGGCGGCGGCCGAAGACGAAAGCCGGAAAATCCGGGAACGGCTCGTTGCGGCTTACACCGCCATCATCGATTCGATGCAGCGCGTCGAGCCGGCGCTGCCGAAACATCAACGGGGCCTCCATCGCCGGCAAACGGAGGAATGGATCGAACGTCGTTCATGGATTGCTCCGAGCATCAAACTGTTGTCCTTCGATCCCAAATTGGTACAGTCGCTTCAACTGGAGGGGGACCGGACGTTACGCTCGTACGTCGAACGGGCCGTGACTGAAATTGAAACGCAGCTGACGGAGGTCCGCCGGACACGGCAAAATTTTGAATCGATGATCACGATCCGGCAAAAAACTCTTGAATTCGCAGACGAAATCCGTGAAAGCAACCCCGGGTTTCTTCTGCAGCCCAACGAGACACGGACAGCGGGACCGCTGCTGGGAGAGGCATTGTACGACAAACAATTCGCGCTCAATGCCAACGCCGGCTCCGTTCGCGAACTGCTCCACCAACTGACCGGACCCGACACGCAATACGGTCCGTCCGATGTCACGCTGGACGAATACGCGCGCCTGCTTCGTGCCGCAGAAAAAGAATTGTCCGTTTTTTATCAATCGCTCAAGGCGAAGTTGAAATAGCTCGCCTGCATCCGGAAGCGCTTTTGCGAAAATTTTTTTTCCTTCTTAGTGTCGCGATCATGCCGGCATGGGCCGGGGAGCATGACTGGAAAGTCTCCCTCGAATCGGGTTATTTCCGCCCCGGTCACGACCTCGACACGGGTATCGACTTTTTGTCTGTGGCCAATCTCCACTGGCGCTCGGTTTTTCAAAACGCGTCGAATGCGTTTATCGTCCAGCTGAAATTTCGCCCCGAATGGTACGAAAAGGAAACGTATTCCCTGTCCGGTTCCGCCGAGGGGCAATTCCGCACACGTTGGACGAGCGGATCGTTGACGCTACAGGCCGGCTTCCGCCGTAACGGATATTACACTCCCACGACCGACGTTAAATCGGAAATAAGGTCGTTCCAGGCCGGGCTGTTCAAAAAAATCGGCGCACGAACGTCAGTCGAGATCGGGATTCCGGTCTCACACGTGGTCACGTCCTCTCTGTCGAAAACGAGACTCACCGTCGGAGGGGTCACCGCGCGCATGCACCGGACGATTTCCGATCATGCCCGTGTTTTCGTCGGCACCTTGACGGAATTCTTCCACGCTCGGAACGAAGACGACCTTCTCGCCAATCGTAACGACGGCCGGAGGACCGGCGCTGAAGGAAACGTCGAATGGCTGCGGCCGCTGTTTTTGTCGGTCAACTACAAACTGTACCGCCACACCTCCGACCTGACCGAACCGTCGTGGGACCATGAAATCCAATGCATCGCCGGAAAACAATTAAACGATCGATGGTCGATCTACGGACTGGTCGACTTTTACCGGAGACGGATAAAGACCCGGTCTGGTCTGAGAAGTACGTTGCTTTTCACGCATACCAACAATGAGCGCCGCACCAGCTTCAGGGCGGCCTACTCCGCGTCGCCGCACATCGATCTTTCTGCGCGAATTTCCTATCAGCAGAACGAACTGGTCTATGAATCGCTGACCTGGTCGGGTTTATCGTTATCGGCAGGAATCGAATGGCGGCGATAAATTCGGGACTTGAAATCCTTTTGCTTCTCAGACGGCTTTTTCTGTAGCTTTAAAACAGGTTTCAGACTGCTCGAGATTTCAAGGAGGGACAATTCATGCGTTTGCGAGGGCCCGGTCATATCGTCAAGCCTATGATCATGACGGTCGGTTTTGCCGTGCTGGCATTTTCACTCGGCCAGCTCCGGTTTTCCATTCCCGTCCTGGGCTCAATGACCAGTAGCCTCAATGAAGTCGGAATTCTCATTAGCGCTTTTTATCTCCCGCACTGGTTTTACGTCATGATCGTCGGCGTGATCTCTGTACTTGGAGCTCCGGAAGAAGTGCTCTGGCTGTCGATGGGTTCCCACGCCTTGGCCGCGGCGGCGGCGTGGCAGGTTCATCGATATCTGCAAAACAAGTTCACCGATGCCATGCGATCTTCCGGATGGTGGATGCTGTTTGTGTTTGCGTATTACAACCTCATTCTCCTCCCCATCATGCTCCTTCATGAGGTCATCGCCGGCTCGGCCCCAACGCCTGTAGGGAGTTACGCGCTGCAGGTCTTCAGAGGTTCCTCGTTCGAGATGGTAACGACGATCGTCGTAACGACATTGTACCACTTTGCCAAGAACGAATTCCAAAACCGATTGAAAGCGGAAGCTCGTCTGCGGCAACGGGAAGCGCATTACCGGACGCTCGTCGAAAACACGCCCGACATCATCGCGGGATTCGATTCCGATTGCCGCTATCTGTTCATCAACTCTGCTGTTTCCAGTGTCAGTCCGTTCCCGGTAGAGCACTTTATCGGCAAAACCATGCGCGATGTTGGTTTCAATGATACACAGGTGGTAGAGAGGGAAACGTTGATCCGGCACGTCTTCGAAACCAAACGGCCGGTGGAGACGGAGTTTGAGTTCACTGGAAAAGACGCTACGTCGGTTTTCGACTGGCGCCTGTATCCGGTTCTGGACATAAACGGAAATGTCTTGTCTGTGTTCAGCATCAGCCGGGATATTACCGATCGGAAACGCGCCGAACGAACGATGATGGAAAGTGAAGCAAGGTTCCGCTCCCTCTACACAAAAACTCCGGCGATGATGTACTCCATCGATCCGGAAGGACGCCTGATCAGCGTCAGCGATTACTGGCTGCAGAAAATGGGGTACACGGCGGATGAGGTCATCGGCCGTCTGTCGACGGATTTTTTGACGCCGGATTCCGCCCGTGTTGCGATCCATGAGGTTTTTCCTGCCTTCAAAAAGACGGGCGTGTGTCACGATATCGAATATCAATTCGTCAAAAAAGACGGACAGACCCTTGACGTACTGCTCTCCGCCATTGCCGAACGAAATTCCAACGGTGAAATCGTACGCTCGCTTGCGGTTCTGACCGACGTCACCGAACGTAAAAAACTCGAACTTAATCTGATCCAGGCGCAAAAGAGCGAGAGCCTCGGCCGCGTGGCGGGCGGCATTGCACACGACATGAACAACCTCCTGGCGGTCATTCTTCCCTCCGCCCAGTTGATCCTGGCCAGACCGGACGATCACGACCAGGTGATCAAGTTTGCCGAAGTGACCTTATCCTCCGCCCGGCGAGCGTCGGACATTCTTAAACAGCTCCTTGTGTTTTCACGGCAGACGCCCGTCAACAAAACCACTTCGAGTGTCAACGATCTGATCGGCGAGACGAACCGCCTCCTGATAAGGCTGCTGGGGAAAAACGTGCAAATCATTCTCGACCTTCACTCCCCGCTCCCTTTTGTCGATGTCGACAGTACCCAGTTTCAACAGGTATTGATCAATCTGTGCGTCAACGCCCGGGACGCAATGAACGAGTCGGGAACGATCACCATTGGATCCCGTTGTGCGGTCCTCGATGAGAAGCAAGCCGTCCCACGCGGAGTATCGGCGGGAACGTACGTGGAACTTCACGTCTCGGATACCGGAAATGGGATCCCTCCCGATGTGTTGCCACACATTTTTGAACCCTTTTTCACCACGAAGGAAGTGGGAAAAGGAACGGGTCTCGGACTTGCGGTCATCAAGACGATCGTCAATAACCACAACGGTTACATCAACGTCGATACCCGGCCGGGAAAAGGAGCGTCGTTTTGCATCGGCCTGCCAGTATCCAAAACGCAGCCTTCCCTGGATGAAAAACCGCTCGATATGTCGTCCATCCGCGGGGAGGGCAGCATACTTCTCGTCGACGATGAAGAAGACGTGCGCGACGTCACCGTCCGCATTTTGGAGAGACTGGGTTATCGCGTACGGATCGCCTCGTCGGGGCTCCAGGCCATCGATATGTTTCAAAAAGAAGGAACACAGCTCGTCATGCTTGACGTCCAGATGCCCGGTATCGACGGCCTTGAAACGCTCCGGCGTCTTCAACGAATCGAGCCCCTAGTCCGATACGTGTTGATGACGGGCCACATCACCCACGATCAGCTGAATAATTTAAAGGAATACCGCTCGGAATGCGTGCTTCACAAGCCGTTCAGCATCGAACAGATTTCACTGACGGTCAAACGGGCGATGGAACGGTGAGGCTGGGCAGTATCAGAACGCTTCGCCGAGACCGAGGACCGGATAGAACGAGTCTTTACCGTACGCCATCTCAATCCGTAAATAAAGCTGTGTTTCGGATTTGACGAGAAAACGGATGCCGTAACCGAGGCTATATTTGAATTCCTTGAGGCGGTAATCCGAGGGATCGTGTGCGACGTCGCCAATCCCGGCAAACAGATTAAATCCGAGTCTCCACCACACCAGCTGCCGCCATTCGACCTGGGCGGCAATCATCTGCCGGTCCCGGTAACGGCCTTCGAAATAGCCCCGCATCACGCTCGCCCCGCCGACTTTCGCCATCTTCTGAAATGCCGGACGTCCTGCCGTCAGTTGACCGAACAGCTGCGCGGCCAAAACTCCTTTGGTCGGCAGGAAAAAATATCTCCGCGCATCCAGGATCGTTCGTAAAAAGGGATAATCCGTACCGAACCACTCCGGAAAGTACGCAGTGGACGCCTGATGAAACCGTCCCCGTGTGGGAAACATCTGATCGTCACGGTCGTCCCACTGGGCCGATACGCCGATGCCCGCGTTCGTGTGCGCGGCGCTGCCGCGAACCGCACGCCGCGCGAGCAGGCCGTTGCGCTCGGCCTTGATCAATTTCTGATGATCGATTTCGACCGTGGGTCCGACGTGCAGACCACGCTTGACCTGAAACAACGCCGTCGCGGCAAAACCGACCTCCTCGGGCGTGTACGTGTCCGACGTATCCACCGTCGAATTACCCACGCCGAAAAAGAAATTGGGAAACCGGCTGTAAAAAACCTGTCCGCTGTAAATACGGCGGCCGCGATCGATGTACTGCCGTCCGGCGAGAATCGTACTGATTTGCTGCCGCTGCGTATATATCGCGGTCGCGGTCCATGCCGTCGGCGTCCGGATGCTGTCGCCCACGTGTTTAACGACGTACGTCACGGAAACACCGCCGCCGAACTGCGTTTCCGGCGTCCAGAAAATCAGGGGCAGGGGGAACCAGTTTTTGGTGGATTCTTCGGCCGATTGCGCCCTTATCATTGAAGGAAGTAATAAAATGATTGAAAGCCATGTCCACATAGGGCGCAACATAGAAATAATAGAAATAGATTCAAAACAGAATGTCGCCCCGCAGACGAATCCGCGAAGCGACATGAGGAGGAGAGGAGGAGCTTTTTTTACAGCTTCAATTCCAGTTCCGTCGTTTCAAATCTTTTTTTATCGATGCCATACTTTCGAATGAGCCATTCTTCCCACGTGATGGCATACGGCAGCGTGACTTTCGTCGTATTGTAGGCGCGGCGAAACCCAGCCGCGACTTTCCCAAACAACGGAAGGCCCACCACCGGATACGATACATTACGAATCGACATCCACGTATGCGCCATCTCGATAAAACTGCCGACTTCCGGGCCGCCGACGTTCTCGATCGACATCGCCGGGCGCCGCTGAATGGTTATCGTCAAATACTCGGCAACCGCTTCCGCATCGACCGTCTGGAATTTGAATGTCTTCGGAATCCATACGATGCCCCATCGATGCGCACGATGAAGCAGTTCGTCGATGAACTCATGAAACTGCGTCGCCCGTACGATCGTGTAGGGTACGCCGCTCGCCATAATGATCCGTTCGCACTCCAACTTCGCTTTGTAATAGGTAAACGGGATCCGGTCGATCCCGACGATGGACACGTAAATCAAATGCCTGACGCCGGCCGTCTTTGCCGCGTTCACCACGTTCTGCGTTTGAACAACGTCACTGGTGAATTTTCCGTCCCGTGCCGCCGATGCAAGATGAACCACAACGTCCGCCCCGTGTAGGGCCGGCTCCAGTCCGTCGCTCGTATTCAGATCAACGGCATAGCCGCCTTCCCCCGCGGCCCGGCGCGAAAGGCAACGTACGTTCAACTCGAGCGGTTCGAGTTTGTTGACCAGTTTCCGGCCGAGCGTTCCGCTGGCGCCGGTGATCGCCACGGTATGAATTTTGGGAATACGGTCTGTCATTTACGTCCTAATTTTTTTATGCAACTTCAACGTTGTCGGGAATCGCGGTTTTCACCCGACGGTCCACGATCCTGCGGAAAAACGCGGGTACGCGTTCCTTCCAGTCGTCCACCTTGGCGTAAACGACGGGCACAAGCAACAAGGTCAGAAACATCGAACTGGTCAAACCGCCGATCAGCGCCCAGGCCAGGCCCGTTTTCCATTCCGAACCTGCGGATGACGACAACGCAATCGGCATCATGCCGACGATCATCGTCAGCGTCGTCATCAGGATCGGACGAAGTCGCGACTGTCCGGCCTCGATCAATGCGTCGTACGTATTCATACCGCGTTCCGCGCGCATCTGATTGGTCCGATCGACCAGCAGGATGGCGTTTTTACCGACCAACCCGACCAGCATGATCAGGCCGAGAATCGAAAAAATGCTCAGCGACTTCATCGTCAATGCGAGCGCCAGCATCGCGCCGACGATGGCGACGGGAATCGAAAATAACACGACGAACGGATAGATGAACGAGTCGTAGAGCGCCACCATGATCATGTAAGTGAACAAAATGGCCGCGAGCATGGCGAGCCCGAGGCTGCCGAACGAATCCTGTTGATTTTTTAGATCGCCGGAGTACGAAAGTTTAACTCCCGCGGGCAACGGCCGTTCTTTGAGCATTGTTTGAAAATCGGCGGCAATACTCCCGCTCGGACGGCCCAGCGCCTGCGCGTATACGGTCAATGCCGCATTACGATCACGCCGTTGCAGCTTCGACGGCCCCGTCGTACGCTCGAACGAGGCAAATTGCTGCAATTCCACCTGTTGACCGAAACGATTGACAAACGTCAATTTGCCGAGATCGTCGGTCCGCGACCGGTCGAATTCGTCGAGCTGGATCCGAAGATCATACTCGTTGACGCCTTCGCGGTATTTGCTGTCGTCGTCCCCGGCGAGCGCGACGCGCATCGTCGCACCGACTTCGGCGAGCGTCAGTCCGAGATCGGCCATTTTTTCCCGATCGATCGTCACTTTGGTTTCCGGCTTCGCTTCATCGATGGACAATCGAATGTCGGACGTACCTTGAATCTGCCGTAGCATGTCCATCACCTGATGCGCTCCGTGCTCGACCGACTCGCGTTCGGGTCCGCTGACAACCAGTTGGATCGGCGTCTGATTGGCGACACCGAAAATGCCGATCGGATTGACGCGCACTTTGACGCCGGGGATCGATTGAATTTTTTGTTTGATTTCCCAGCCGACGTCGTCCGTCGAGAGCGTACGTTGATCCTTCGCCACCAACGCCACGTTGATCTCCGCCACGTTATTGGCCGATTGGCCGATGAGACCTTCGTTGGACGCGCCAACGTTGACGAAAAGCCTGTCAATCTCGGGCATCTGCAGAAGCATTTGCTCAACCCGCTGGCTGACGCGGTTGGTTTCTTCCAGCGTCGCGCCGGGGCGCAATTCGATCGTCACCGCAAACTCGCCGCGGTCCGACTGGGCAACGAATTCACCGCCGATGAATCCGAGCACGGGCAGTGACAGCGACGCAAAAAACAACACGACGGTACCGATGGCAACCTTGCCCTTGTTGCCCAGGGCCCATCGGAGCAGGACGAGATAATGGTCTGCAAAACGGTGGTACAGCGATTCAAACGCCAGTGCAAACCGGCCCATCAGCGTATTTTTCGTCAACCGCTCCAGTTTAGCGAATCGCGACGCCAGCAGAGGTGTAATGGTGAACGAGACAAAGAGACTGAGCAGCGTCGAGACGACGACGACGATCGCAAACTGCCGCATGATATTGCCGATGAGACCCGTCGTCATCGCGAGCGGAACGAACACCACGACGTCCACGAGCGTGATCGCCAGCGCGGCAAAGCCGATCTCGTTACGTCCCCGAATCGACGCCGTCACTTTATCGACGCCTTTTTCGAGGTGATGATAAATATTCTCAAGTACGACGATCGAGTCGTCGACAAGAATACCGACAACCAGCGACAGTCCGAGCAGCGTCATCAGGTTAAGTGAAAACCCAAACAGGTACATCGCGATAAAACTCGATACCAGAGATGCCGGAATGGCGATCATCACGATGACGGAATTCCGGATGCTGTGCAGAAACAGAAGCATAACCAGCGCCACCATCACGACGGCAAGCGCGAGGTCGAATTTGACGGCATTGGCAGCGTCGACGGTAAAGGTCGAGCCGTCCTGTGCGATCTGTACTTTAAACTGCTCGGCGGCGTACTCGTCCTCGAGTTTGGCAAGCTCCGCGCGAACGAGGCGGCTGACTTCGACGGCATTGGCATCCGCCTGTTTCTGGACGTAGATCGCCATCGCGCCGAAGCCGTTGTATCGCGTGATATTTACCGCTTCTTTGCCGCCGTCCTCGACTTCCGCAACGTCAGCCAGGCGAATGTCGCCTCCGGCGCGCGACTGGCCGACCACGAGGCGCCGGATATCGTCGACGGTCGTCAGTTTGCCCGCCAGCCGTACGATATACTGGCCGTCTTTATCTTTGATGCGGCCGGTGGGAAAATCGAGATTGGACGACTTGATGACCTGGGTGACGCCAAGAATCGAGAGGCCGTAACTTTTCAATTTGTGTTGATCGAGATTGACCCGGATCTCCCGTTCTTCGCCGCCGATGAGGAAAACCTGCGCGACCCCCTCGATTTTGGAAATCCGCGGTTGAATATGGTCTTTGACGAACTGATAAAATTCACGCGGCGCCCTCTTTCCCGTCGCGCTCATACGGAGCACGGGGATTTCGTCGAGCGCAAACTTCGACATCACGGGCGCTTTGGCGTCCGCGGGGAGCTGGGATTCCACTTCTCCCACTTTTCTCAACGCATCCTGCAACGCGTTATCGATGTCCGTTCCCTGTTTGAATTCGACGAAAACGAACGACACGCCTTCCGACGACGTCGATGACAGCGCGTCGATGCCGTCCAGCGACGACACGGCGTCTTCGAGGACCTTCGATACCGACGTTTCGACTTCGTTGGGCGATGCGCCGGGATACAGCGTCGTGATCGTGATGATGGGCGGCGTTATTTTCGGCAGCAGTTCATAACTCAACTGCGTATAGCTGAAAAATCCGAGCACGCCGAGCGCAGCGAAGATCACGATGATCAGGCTCGGACGTTTGATGGCAAGTTCCGTAACGGTCATGACGTCTCCTTATTCGATCACCGTGACGGCCATGCCGTCGACGAGAATGTGATGACCGCTGGTCACGATCGTTTCTCCGCTTTTCAGTCCGTTCAAAATCTGAACGCTTCGACCCGCTTCGTCGCCGACGATCACGTCGCGGAGATGGGCTTTGCCATTTTCAACCACGTACACCTGCGGGTTTTTGACGCTGCCGACCAGTCCCTCGCGCGGGATCAACGGCGTTTCCCCAACGCTCGACGTCTTAAAGGCGACCCGGCCGAACATTCCCGACTTCAACGGGTGCGTCGCACTGTTGGACAATTCGACCTCGACCGGGTACGTATGGGCTTCGTCGGCTTTGGCGCTGATCGTTTTGACACGGCCGGTAAACGTAATGCCGGGATAGACATCCGTCGTCACGATTGCCGCATCGCCTGCTTTCAGCTGAAACGCTTCTTTTTCCGGCACATTGACTTTCAATTTGAGTTGTCCGAGGTCGACGACGTTAGCGACGTTCATTTTATCCAGCACCATCGTACCGACGTCCACGGTACGTGCCGTCACGACGCCGGCGATCGGCGACTTGATCCGCGTGTCGTCGAGTTGACGCCGGGCAATGATGTACTGCGCTTGCGCCGCCTGGTAGGCCAGTCGCGCCTGTTCCAACTGCGTATCGGAAATCGTTTTCTCCGAATTCAATGCCTGGAACCGTTCCAGGTCTTTTTTTGTTTTTTCATAATTGACTTCGGCCGCCAGAAAATTGGCCCGGCGAACTTCGTCGTCCACCTGTACGAGCGGTGCGTCTTGGGCGATGCGGTCGCCGACGTTGACGTACACCGCCGTCACACGCCCGACGGTTTCGGCTATCACGGCCACGTCCCTGTCACCGACGATCGTTCCGACAAGTGAGAGGTCGGAGGCCAGCACGGCATTTTCGACCGATGCGACTCGAACGGGAACCGACGTGAGGCGGTCCGTCTTTGCACGGGCCGCAATCTTCGCTTTGTTATGCAAAAGGGTCGCACCCACGACGGCAAGTGCAAGAAGGGCAAATCCGATGACTTTGAGTTTTTTCATATCGTTTCTATTTCTCCTACTGGTTGAGTGCTTTGCTGAGGGCCGCCTTGGCGATTTCGTAGTCGGCGGCGGCCGTGGTTTTGTTCGTTTTGGCTTGAAGCAGCGCGACTTCCGCGTCGATCAGATCGGAACTCAATGCGAGGCCGTTTTTGAATTTTTCGTTCACGTTGCGATAGTTTTCCTCCGCGAGCCGCACGGCTTTTTCCGCGACTTTGATGCGGTCTTCCGTCTGACGGACGTTGAGATGGCTTTGCGTGATTTCAAACGTCACCGCGTCGTGGGCCTGCTCCAGCGCGTTTTCGAGCTGTGCCTTTTGCGCGCGTGCCTGTTCCGCCTTATGAGCCGTTCCGCCCCAGTTCCACAGATCCATCGTTACCGATACGCCGACGTCCCATGTGGCGTCGAACTTATCGCTCGTCGGAAAAATACGCTGGTTGGGATTGGCGTAATACACGTTACCGAAAAGATAAATTTGCGGATACAACGCACTCTGGGCGACACGAACCTGGCTCTGGGCGGCGCGAATCTGATACCGCAGGGATTTAAGATCGTCGCGCGATTCGAACGACCGCACCGTCATCGACTCCATATCGCCGATTTCCATCGGCTTGAAGGAAACCGTATCGGTCAGCTCGATCGGCGTATCGAGAGGAATGCCCAGCGTGTTATTGAGCGCAATGGTCGCGAGACGGACCTGGTTGCGAGCATCGACCTGCGCGAGTTCCGCATTCGCGAGTTGGACTTCGATTCGCATCACGTCGGTCGATGTGAGAAGTCCCCGTTCCATCAGATTTTTGGCGTCACGTAAATGGGCTTTGACCAACTCGATATTTTCGTCGACCTGTTTCAACACCTGCTGTGCCTTGTACAGGGTCCAGTAACTTTGACGGATGTTGAAGATCAGGTTTTTTCTGGTCTGTTCGTTGGACGATTTGGCGGCATCGGCCGTATAGTTGCCCGCGGCGACTGTGTTTTCCACACGCAACCCTGTAAAGAGCGGCTGCTGAGCCGTCACGCGGAATTGATAATTATTCAGCAGCGGCTCGGAAATGGTTACGGGAGTGGGCGATCCCGGAAAAGTCACGGTCGCCGCATCGATCGGACTGAGACGCGTGTACGAACCGGTCAGACTTACGTTGGGCAGACGGTTCGTTCTCGCGTATGCCGCCTGGGCTTCCGCATAGTCGACCTGGAGTTCGGATGACTGCATCACTTTGCTGTTCTGCAGTCCGGTTTGAATCGCATCGTCCAGTGAGAGGTGTCTCGTCTGCGCCGTCACGCTCGCCGCAACCAACAACACGAGTGAAAAAATCTTATTCATTTAGTGCTCCTCGATTTATTTTTACGACGTTCGGTAACATACGCCGGGATTGTATTCGCGACTCATACGCTTCGGCGAATGGAGGTCGCGCGTCGGTCGTTCCATGTTTTCCAATGACCCGGGAAGCCGCGGGCAGGGAAGTAATGTTTGCACACAACGTACCGTCCTCCTATGACAACTGGTTTTTCAAAAAATCTGTCCGGGCCTCGTCGGTCATGATTCCCTGAAACATGACGCGGGCGATTGCATCAAGCGCCTGATTGGGGCTCAGCGGAAGCTGCAAGAGCATGTCGGGATTCAAAATCGATTCGATCGCACTGACCCACATCAGGATGACGATCTCCTTCGCCAGATTCGGACGAAAAACACCTTTGGCGATGCCTTCATCGATCATGCCACCGAAACATTCCCTGACGCGTTCGCGGCGGTAACTGTTGATCTGCTTCCACACGTCGGGTACGCTGCGCTGAAGATCCAGGAGCAGGGCCGGACTCATCCTGGCGTATATGCCCATCAGAAAGACGATAAAATTATTGATACGCGTCACGAAGTCGACGTCACGGTTTTTGAGAATATCGTCGATCTTACAGTCCATCGATGTACACGTATTCTGGACGACGTCGCGGATCAGTTCTTCTTTGCTGGGAAAGTATTGATATACCGTTTTTTTACTCATTCCAAGCAGCGACGCGAGATGCTCCATCGTGACGGCCGTAATTCCAACACGGTAAAACTCCTCCCGAGCGGTGGTCAGAATCCGTTCTCTTATTTCGACTTCCTGGCTCATTCCTACTCCTTCACACGAGACTCAAAGTAAATGTGTTTTCAACCCGCCGCGTTACAGAATTATCACAGTTCTTTTGCAGTCATTGTTGCTAAACTGTGGAAACTTCCTACGGCTTATTGGTTTCCAAGTTTCCAAAAAAAGTAGCCAATTCAAGGCTATAGGAAACTTACAACGTTTCTGTAGTTTCCATAATAATGATCAATAGTTGTCATGTCAAGCAAAAAGTTCTTTTCAAAAAATTTATTATTATCATATATAAAATATTAATTAATCATAATTTAATTATAGATAACAGACTCTTGACTCTTAATTATTTATTATTTATATTGTATTATCCTCCATCGCGCTATGCCATTGCTTGCTGGTATTGATTTCTTTCATACGCCTTTCAAAAGGATATACTATGAATTCCACACTCGATAGATTGAAGGTGCTCGGTGATCGGCGAGAAATCGCCTACGCCCTCATTCGAATTTATCTTGGTCTTGCGCTTTTTATCCGGGGTTGGATGATCCTTGCCGATCCGTCGGCCATTACCCGACTGACCGGCGCACAGGAACTGTATATGTGGTATTCCTATGTGATTGCCGGACATCTGATTGGCGGTGCTTTTCTGACTTTCGGCTGGTTTACGCGAATCGCCGCACTCATTCAGATTCCTATCCTGGTCGCCGCCGTTTTCCTGGTTCACATCAAACAAGGTTTGATGTCGGTCAGCCAGTCCCTTGAGCTGGCCTCGCTCGTACTGTTACTCCTGCTTGTGTTTGCGGTTTTCGGGTCAGGCCAGTGGTCCGTCGACCACGTTTTTGCAACAAAACGGACGGACACGAATAAATGATAAATCGTCATTCAGCGTTGAAAACCCTCAGACCATTTTCTTGTAACAGTTACCTTGTCATTAAACACCATCGACCCTATCCAGCCATCTGCGTCAACGACGAGCGATGAGGTAAACAGGAACTCCATCGAACCATTGAGACCGGGCTGGCGTATCGTGAATACCTTTCGTCCGGCAGTCGTGTCGCTCTGCCGGGATACTTTGTATTCCTGCACGGCATAAACCGCATCACTCCCCCACTCTTCGCCGTTCGGTTTGACGCGTACGACATTGACGGCCAGTGTATCCCCGACTTTCATCGATGCAACAGAACTTACGAGCAATTGCATGCTCGCCACGACGTCCATATCGAGGTTAACCGAAGTAAACGGACCGCCGAAAATGGCACCGTTCGGAAGACGCCGCCAGTCCTCGATTTTACCGATGACCGGAACATCGGCCGTCATCACGACTTCTTCACGGTCTCGCTGTAGCTGAATTGTCGTCACCCCGTCCGAGCTCTTTCGAACAACTTCCATCGCTACGGGCAATCCGTCAGGCGACCACGTTAACCGTGTCGTCGTCGAGACGGGTACGTGCGGATCGATTCGGTTTTCGCTTTGCCAGGTAATGTTACCGGAAGCATTTCGTTCCGTGAAAATCCACTCCCGGCCACAGTCCACGCCGTCAAACGAGATCGTGTACACGGCTGCAAGCGTCATCCCGGCGGGCGTCTGAATTTCCCCTTTATCGAATTTTCCGGACGTCGACCATTTTGTTTCGATTTCTTTCAGCCACGTTAGCAGCGTATCACGCGGATACCAGACGCCGCGCAGCATGACGCCGATGGGGGTTTTGAGTACGCGAAGGTCCTGTATCGGATTTCCATCCCATAAAACAAAATCGGCTGCCTTGCCCGGTGCGATCGACCCCAGCCGGTCGTCCCATCGCAAAAATTTCGCCGCATCGACCGTGGCCGCGTTTAGAATTTCCATATTCCTCAGCCCTGCTTCGGAAAGATTCATGATTTCCTCGAAGTATGAAAAACCCGGAATTACAAAATGAAACCCTGCATCGGAACCGACCAGCAGTCGTACGCCTTGATCACGGAACGTCTGCACGATGCGAAGCGCTCCGTCGTAGCGAAAATTCGGCGTCGACAAATGCCAGTACGCTCTCTGCCGCGGTGGAACGTATTTCATTTCCGCCCGCTGACGAAGACTGTCGACTCGCGTCGTAAGCGAACGCGCTTTGTGGATCGTCAGCGTCGGGATGACGTATTTACCGCCGGCTTTCCATACCGCTGCTCGCGCTTGCAACAGTTCTTTTGGATACGTGTCGCCCGTCTGCAGATTCATCAGCCCCACGAGATTGTCAAACGAACGCTGCGGCCCGGCGGCATAGACATCAAAACGAACGCGGTACGGTACGTGACCTTCGAGCGACCAGCCAAGCCTGGCGACCTCGTCCTGCGCGGCAGCGTAATAATCGGAGTCCGCCGTAACGTAGGCGAACAGGCCGTCGTATCCGAGGCGGTGAAACGCCCGTACGGCTTCGCGAACTTCGCCTGTATTGCGCGCAATCCCCTGAGAATGGTAGACGGGAAAACGACCGGCGATCGGTGGGCTGACGCTGTAAATGCGCGGGCCGATGCGTTCACCACTTTCAATTTGCCGCTTCATCGCTTCATGAGGGGACGCGCCCGGTGCGTTTCGAACCGTCGTGATCCCGCACGCCAGAAATAATTTGAGGTTATCTTCATGAATGTGCGCGTACGCATCGATAAGTCCCGGCGTCACGTAACGGCCGCGACCGTCAATCACAACGGATCGTTCGTTGACCGGAGCCCGCTCGGCCGATCCGAGATAAACAATCTTTCCGTCGCGTACGACAAGTGCCTGGTCCCGACGTATGGAATCGCTGTCCATCGTCAGGACATGGACGTTATGTATGACATAAGACTGAGCCCGAACCACGGATGTCAGAGCCATCATGGAAAAATAAAAATACTTCCAGACATTCATAGGAATCCTCTCGTTGTAGCGTGACGGCTAAAAGATACGACAAGAAACGGCTTCCATCCGACCGGACGTGACCGTCAGGAGTTCGGAGTGACAGGACGAACGTTGGTTTATTATCTTACCGGGTGGTAGAATTCAACCGGGAACGGAATTCCGACGGTGTGAGGCCGGTGTGTTTTTTGAAGGCGGTATAAAATGAAGACTTGGAATTAAACCCCACGCTTTCGGCAATGCCTTCGACGCTTGTATGGTCTTCCGCCAATAATTGTCTCGCCGCCTGGATCCGATACTCCGACAAAAGGTCGAGGAACGTCGTCTGCAGGCATTCGTTGATCACCTGGGAGACATGATTGGGCGTGCTTCCGAGTCGCGTGGCGACGTCGGATAACGACGCCAGATTATTGGTAAAGTATTTTTCATTTTCCATCAGCCGGCGGATTTTTTCGACCAGTTCCGTTTTCATTTCCGACGTCAACGACGACCGTGAATACTTTCGGTCGGGATGCGTACGGATGATGAACCACGATTCGCGGATCAGCGCCACGACGGCCGATTGGATGATCAGGCACATGTAGTACGACAAAATGTATTCGATCGCGTATCGGGGATATTTGATGACCATGATCGCCAGCATCACCACGGTCAGCAGGTTGATCCACAACAGAACACGCACCGATCGTCGCTTGTCAAGCGGCGCCGCTGCAAGGCGCAACTGAACAAATCCGGCGACGGAATAACCGGCGATGAGAAGGAGAGCGGCTTCATTGATAACGGGCAACACGGGATTTCCGAACGTCAACAGCGACCCGATCATACTGATGAGTACGGTTGCAACCCCGGGCGAGGTGTGGATCAGCAGGTCGCGCATCGTCGTCTCACGAAGTCGGGCACGGATGTACAGATAGAAAATCCCGGGACCGAACAACAGAACATCTCCGAAATACGCAACATGATAAATGCTTCTGACCATGAACAGCGTGTACAGCAACGCCATGTAAAGGATCAACAAACCCAGATATTTGGACGGCGGGACGTGGGCATGTCGATGCGCGAGCACATAAACAAACGCTCCGGCACCGACCATAATACCGGTCAAATTGAGAATGACAAAGGGATCGATGTACATCAGCTTCTCAGGATTTCCAGTTTTTGGGATTGTCTATTATGTACTTCTGGATTCGGAAAAATTCGAAATCGTTTCTGATGATCCGGTCATTGAATCGGGACTGCCATTTGAAATTAGGGAAACCGTTCCTGTTGCACCATTTTTTGACATCGCCCTTATAATGATTGATGATTGATGACAGGGAATTCTTGATTAAGGGATGAATTCCTGAGGAAAAAACTCTTTGAGAATGGATATCTGATAAAGAGATTTCTTTGGAATGGATCTCTTGGGATTGGATGTCAGTAGTGGGAAAGTGCCGAGGCACTGAGTTTCCACTTGAGTCAATCCCTGAACTCTCCTTCCCACCCAAATTCTGCTCCCGGCCTAAATTCTCCTTAATAATGATAATTCCATGAATATGGTCCGGCATCACCACCCATTCATCCAGAACAACATTTTGAAACCTCAGTCCAGTATTCCCCTGCAATTTTGCCGATACCAGACAATATCATCCGGCCATTTTCGATTTTTCCAAACATCCTCATGCGATCTTTAACAACGATCGTGACAAAATAACCTCCTGCCTGAGAATAATCATGCCCTGCAAGCCGATATTGTTTTTTATCTTTGTATTTCAACTGACCACCCATGCACCGGCCATCGGTACCGGCACTTCATGCAATCGTAAAACAGACGGTGGTCCGAATTGGTGTACGACAATCGCTTTCATCGTTGATGGAAATCTCATCGTACCCTCACGACTTCGATCCTATCCCCAACCTGCAGCCGATCCACGGCGTCCATGCCGATCGTAATGCTGCCGAAAATCGTGTACCGCCCATTGAGATGCGGTTGATCGGAGTGGGTAACGAACCACTGGCAGCCTTCGGTATCTTTGCCGGCGCTTGCCATTCCTACCATGCCTCGTTCGTAGGCCCGCCGATTGTATTCGCCGCGAATCGTATACCCGGGACCGCCCCAGCCCGTTCCCGTCGGGTCGCCGCCCTGCACGACGAAATTGGGAACGACCCGGTGAAACGTCACGCCGTCGAATGCTCCTTGTTCCGCGAGCCTGAGAAAATTCATGACCGTCAGCGGCGCTTCGTCGAAGAACATTTCCATCACGAACTCGCCAGTCGTGGTTTTAACCACAACGGACGGAACCGCCTCGCTGTATCGTGCAAAGTGCAACTCGTCGATGGATTGCAACTTGTTCGACGTGACGACAGGATGTTTTTCTCCCGTAATGCGTTCCAAGTTTCTTGCCGCCGCCAGAGCGAGTGCAGCATTCGAATCCGACAACAGCGACGTCAGGATCGGAATGGCCTGTGTCGTTTTAAGTTTCCCCAATCCATCAAGGATGGTGATTCGCGACTCTGCATCGTGGACCGGCTCCAACTGCTTATACGCAAGTATGATTCGAAGCGCCAGCTCTTCCGGTTTGAATTCCCCGTGCCGGGGATCGTCGATCAGGGAATCAGCGACGACCCCAACCACCGTCGCGTCCGGATCGTCGAGACCTCTTCTCAAAAGCGCTTTGGCCCGGCGATCGGCTATGGCGTTACAGACACCGTAGGCATTGATCCGCACGAGCGCGAAGGAATCCGCAACAGCTTTTTCCAGCAGCGGCAACGCACGTGGATTCGGCCGTTGACCGATCGCCTGTACCACCTGGGCGCGGTGGTATCGATTTCCCGTGTCCAAAGCCGCTGTACATGTTTCTGTAAATCGAGCATCATTCCATACATTGATCATCGCGGCAAGACTCCCCAGGATCGCGGTTTGTTCGCGCCAGGTTCCGGCCGGAATGAATGTGTCGTAAAACGGGGTGGCAAACGCATTTTCATCGCCAACGTCGTTTTTATAACTCTGCGGCATCGCACGAATGGCGGACAGCCGGACGTGTTCGCTGGAATCACGACGTCCTTCGAAAGCGATCAGAAAATAGACTTTTTTCAAATCGTCGAGGGAAAACTTAAACGAGGCCAGAGCGTTGACGGCGTTGACTCGGACACGCCAGTCGCCGTCATTGGATGCCGTCTCGACGAGTGCGTTGATATAATCCAGCCGCCGGGGCGACGTGTCGAGTTTCATCGCTCCGAGCGCACGGGCGGCATCCATGCGGATTTGTGCGTCACCGTCCTTCAGGTGCGGCGTTACAAACGGTGCGATCTCCGGATTGGCGCAGCGCATCGCCGCGTACATGGCATGGCCGCGGGCTTCTTCGATTTTCAATAAAGGAATGATCCGTCGATCGAGTTCCGCGCTCGTGGTCGGAACGCCTTCAAGCAACTTCCGGTAGGCCATGATGCCGTATGCCATCACGGCTTCCGCTGCAAAAATACTCGTGTCGGTCATTTCCGCACGCAAAAGCGGGTGTACATTGTCGTATCCGGTTTTGCCGATGGCACGCAGCATTTGTGCACGGGCGCGGGTTCCGGTCTTGGCGGACCAGAGTAAAAGCAAATTGTCGGAAATTTTTCGCTTCGCCGTCACGCTGGACGCGCCGTATCCGATTTGCCCAAGGGCAAACACGAGGTCTTCCAGCCGGCTACCGTCCGTCCGGCGCGCCCTCGCCAGGAGCGTGTCCGTCGCCAGCGTGTCCTGTAACTGCGCGAGCGCGAGCATCGCCTGTGTCTGTATGACGACATCGGCATGATCCAGGAACGTGTACAGGCTGTCCGGCGATACGCGATTGTCCAACAGCGTGATGAGTCGCGTCATCTCCGGTAAACGACGTTCGTGAGGCTTCACGCAGGCCAACAGCAATACCGCAGCGACGAGGGACAGGGTTTTCATAACGACTCCCGTTTGGATGATGAGAAAAAATATTAATCCGAATTTACAGATACAAAGTAGAAGGTTCGAATCCCGCCCTTTCGACATCCCTCTACGCTCGGGGAAGGAACTCGCGGACCGATCACGTCTTGCAATCTGTGCGTGTTTCTGATAACTTGGCGTGCCATGTCGCGTCATTCCAAAATCGTTTACTCCACCGACCCCGATTTTGTTCCGGACGAACCGGAATCGCTAAAAGAACCGACAGGGACACCACAGGGGCCTTTTTTGCGCCTCTCACTGGATCGAAAACAACGCGCGGGCAAGTCGGTCACCGTGATCGAAGGTTTTTCCGATCCCATCGAAATAATCGAAGCGTTGTCCAAACGCCTCAAATCGATCTGCGCCTCCGGCGGCACCGTCAAGGACCGGCGCATCGAGCTCCAGGGCGACCATCGCACGAAAGTCGAAAAAGAGCTTGTCCGGCAGGGGTACCGCGTCAAGCGCGTCGGCGGATAATTTTGCTTTTTTTTTCGCGACCTCATAGTACATTCCTACCGTACCTTGAATGATAACCGCTATGTCTCTCCGTAAGAACCTCATCGTTGTCGGCGACCGGATCCTGGTCGATCCGGACATCCCCAAGGAACGTACATCGCACGGGTTGTACCTGCCTCAGGGCGTCGAAGAAAAAGAAAAAATCCAGACCGGGACCGTGATCAAAGTCGGTCCGGGGTATCCGCTGCCCGAGTTGAATTCGCCGGGCGACGAACCGTGGATGGGTTCCCAGCGATCCGAACCGAAGTACATCCCCGTCCAGGCCCAGGAAGGCGATTACGCGATTTTTTTGCGCAAAGCGGCGATCGAAATCGAATTCGAAGGACGCGCGTATCTCATCGTTCCGCAGACGGCGATTCTGGTCCTGATCCGCGATGAAGAAAGTTAGTCAGTCGTAAATCATCGAACTCCAAGTGATAAGACCTTGAACTCATCCCGAGCGGAGTAGAGGGATGTTCCTCTGACTGTTCACCGTCGGTGTAACTTTACTTGCTCATCCAACCTGCGGAGGCTTCTATGTCCGTCGTGATACTGGCCATCGGCATCATCGTATTTCTCGCCCACTTCTTCACCGCGCTTTTTGAAAAGACCAAGATTCCCGACGTACTGCTTCTCATGCTCATCGGGATTATCGGTGGACCGGTTTTAGGGATCGTCTCCCCAGAAGATTTTGGCCGGTTTGGCGGCGTTCTAACAACCGTGGCCCTGATCGTGATTCTTTTCGAAGGCGGCACATCCCTCGATGTCAAGACGATGGGCCGTGCGATGGGCCCCACGTTAGCAATTACGCTGTTGACGTTTGTGGTAACCGCCGCCTTTGTTGCATTGGTCACTTTTGGATTGCTCGGTTTTTCGATGATTGCGGCACTCACGATGGGATCGATCGTTGGCGGTACATCGTCGGCCGTTGTCATCCCGATGGTGCGAGGATTACGAATGCGGGAGCCTGCGTCGACGATCTTGATCCTCGAGTCGGCGTTGACGGACATTCTGACGATTGGATTCGCGATTGCGTTCATCGAGGCTTTCGAACACGGGGAATCGTCTCCGACAGAAACCGTGGGATCGATCCTCCGATCGCTCGGCGTGGCGATCGTCGTGGGATTTATGGGCAGCCTCGTCTGGCAATCGATCCTTTCCTGGGTCCGCAAGTTCCCCAACACGCTCTTCACGACGTTTGCATTCGTGTTCATCCTGTACGGCGTGACCGATCTGATGGGGTTCAGCGGAGCCATTACCGCGCTCAGTTTTGGAATCACGATGACCAATTTTGAACGTTTTCATCTTCACCGGCTGCCATTTTTTCGTGTGGAATCTCTCGCCAAGGTGACTTCGCGAGAAAAATCATTCTATGGAGAAATGGTATTTCTACTCAAAATATTTTTTTTCATTTACCTAGGTCTTTCGATTCGTTTTGACAACCTCGGTTTTTCGTTTTTTGCTTTAATGGCCGTGGCGGCTATCTATGTGCTCCGGCTGTTGATTATCCGGCTGATCATGTCCCGAAAAACGCATTGGAAGGACGCCGCTATGACATCCATCATGGTGCCAAAAGGCATGGCGGCTGCAGTTTTAGCCGGGCTGCCGGTCCAGGCCGGTGTACCGGAAGGAGCGACGATCCAGAGCATGACGTATGCGGTCGTTTTATTCAGCATCCTAATAACAGCGGTGATGGTTCCCCTCATCGATCGAAGCGGTTTACAAAACGTCTACCGCAGGATTTTTGGGCCGTTTGCCGACGATTCACCGGCCGAATCGTCGCCCGTGTCAACGTTGCCCGGTAGTCAACTCACCGATTCATCAACAGGATAAACATCATGGAAGCATCCCATTACCGAGACGCCGTCGAGCGGTTTTATCTGCGCTACGGATTCGCTACGCGCGCGCTTCACGCCGGAGAAAAAATCGGCCAACCGCCGTCCCGCGCGCATACCAATGCGATTTACCAGACGTCGACCTTTTTGTTCAATTCCGCCCAGGAAGGCGCCGATCTGTTTGCCCAGCGTAAGGAAGGTTACATCTACACGCGGCTCGGCAATCCGACGGATAAACTCGTCGAAGCCAAACTGAACGCGCTCGAAGGCATCGATGTCAAAATGAAAGACCCGCGGCACGTCACTGTCTCGTCCATCATCTTTGCCAGCGGCATGGCCGCAATCAGTTCGTCCCTCATCGCCGTTCTCAAACCCGGAGATACGCTGATCCACGGCGATGTTCTGTACGGCTGCACTGACAGCGTGATCAAGACCGTCCTGACGCGGTTTCAGATCAAAGCCGTGTCCTGCGATACGACGAACCTTGAGGCGTTCACAGCATGCATGCAGGAAAATCCCAAGGCGCGTGCGGTGTATTTTGAAACACCGACCAATCCAATGATGACGATCACTGACATTGCCGAAGTGAGTCGCATTGCCAAGAATATCAATCCCGAATGCCTGATCATCGTGGACAATACGTTTGCAACGCCGTACCTGCAACGCCCCCTGTCCCTTGGCGCCGACGTCGTCGTGCACAGTACGACAAAATACATCTCTGGCCACGGTAACGTGATCGGCGGTGCGGTCATTACCCGAGTGGACTCGCTCGTCGAACCGTTATTCCACATGATCAAGGACCTCGGGGCGTGTTCCTCGCCCTTCGACGCGTGGTTGACGAACCTCGGACTCAAGACGCTCCCGGTTCGCATGGATCGTCACTGCACCAACGCGATGAAGGTCGCTCAGTTTCTCGTCAAACATCCGAAGGTCAATCGCGTTTACTATCCGGGTTTGCCGGAATTTCCACATCACGAGCTCGCGAAAAAACAGATGAAAGATTTCGGAGGAATCATTTCGTTCGAAGTCAATGGCGGATACGACGCGGCGAAGGCGGTATTGGATCACACGCATATTTTTTCGCTTGCCGTCAGTCTCGGCTGCGTCGATTCCCTGATCGAACATCCCGCGACCATGACACACGCATCGGTCGACGCCGATTTAAAAGAACGAATGGGCATCACGCAAGGACTGATCCGGTTGTCCGTCGGACTCGAGGAAGCCGACGACCTCATCGGCGATCTCGATCAGGCGCTGTCAACAACAGTCTAAGTTAAGTCAGAAAACGCCCTAACCCTTTAAAAAGGGGGGAAGGAGAAAATACGGTCGTTGAGCTTGTCGAAACGACCGGTCATGAGTCTGGCGATAGCTCCCGGTCCCTTCGATGAACTGGTATGTAAAGAGTCAATCTAAAAATCTAACCTGTCATTTGTTGGTGATGTTT
>CAYZJB010000044.1:0-28815 GCA_964478735.1 uncultured Bacteroidota bacterium
ATAGTATCCATGATGATAAAGGTAAATGCTGACGATCAAGCGGGCAATTCGCCCGTTGGCATCGTAGAACGGGTGCACTTTCACGAACTCCTGATAAAATTGCATTGCGCTCCTCACGGGATCGGTACTCGATTTTTTGAGATGAGCGAACGTTTTTTTCAAGTCGGCCATAATCATGTCCGGGGGTGACCCCGTGTATCGGAAGTTTCCAGGCCGGCGATGATCATCGCCGCCAAAACCGATACGGCCCTGAAATTTATCCCCTTTCTTTCTGAACTCACCGTTATTTTTTAGAATACCGCTGTATAGAATTATGTGAAAGGTCCGGGTAAGTGCTAAAAAGAATTTTGGAGAAGAAAACATCCCGAGAATATGGAGCACTTGCTCGGCGTTTTTCTCCATCTCAAGGTAGCGGATATTGATCTGCTCAAGCGCTTCTTCTGCACGCCAGGGACAGCCGCAGGGAAAATCACTCATTAATTCCCGGAGAAATCGAAGCTCCTCAGCGGGAAGTCTCGGATTTGAGGAAACTTTGGAAGGCTTTTGCAATTTCCGCCTGGGCTTTGCCCGTCAGAGTTTTGTAGTACTCAAAAGATGGATAGACTGGCGGCTTGACTTTTGTTTGATCCATATCCATGATGAAGGAAAAATACATATCTGTGAGAACTGGATAGTACGGCGCTCCAGGTTTAAGCGGAAAATTTTTGGCAAAATGCAGGCTTTTATAATACGACTTTATGAGTTCGTCATTGATCACATCATTGATTTCGGTCTGCTGCCACGGCATCTCCTCATGGGTAAGCGCCGATAAGGTTAATGCAGAGTACGGTACATAAGATTGTAAGACGAAATCGACGAATTCCTTGCTTTCAAAAAGAGTAACAGGAACGACGTTCTTGGCAATCGGTTGTGCTCCATACAGCTGATATTTAACGTAAATTTCATGATTCACCGGACCGTATTTCCATTTCTTAAAGGACTCGGAAACAACTGGGACTTCTGCCACAATACCCCAGGCCTTTAGATAGTAAAGTAGCTTTTGTAGCTTCATCGGTGTGATGCCACCAGGATAGTCCGAATAATTGTCAACGACGTAATCGGCTATATGGAAGATGTTGTGCATCGTACGATATTTTTAAACTTCCTGTGAGGACTTGTCAATATATAACGCAATTGCACAAATTTTGAAATCATTTTTTGAGAAAAAATATTTCCCTTGTGGTGATCATTTGGATGGAAATTTTTAAAAAACAGATACTTTCGCAACGGCCGAACTCGGTTTTTAACGGAGATTTTTTCCACTGTCATTTAAGCAAAAGCTAACATCCAGAAAAACTAAACCGGTTCCAGCAGCCTATCTACCGGAACCAGTCGGAGTTTGAAGGAGGAGAGATGATGTTGTTACGCCGCAACATGCACCTGGTTACTGGCCCAAATGGGTCAAATGTGTGACGAAGTATGGAAGACGCTGTGAGGGCAGGCGGCCTGCGGTTGCCGAAATGGATCTGTCCCAAATGGGCAGTACATGTCATTCCGAGGAGCGTAGCGACGAACGAATCTCGTTGTTTAAATTGATATTAATGAGATTGCTTCGCTTCGCTCGTAATGACCGCAGGTCCTTTGGGACAGCCCCTTATTAGCGTTACCAGACTGAATTCAAGACAGAGTTAAAAGAACTTCTAAGTCTAAAAAATCGAACAGCTAATTCCTCAAAGGTTTGCCCGTTTTCAACATGTAGGCCATTCGGTCCTGCGAAAGTTTTTCACCCGCCAGACTAACAAATGCCTCGCGTTCGAGATCGAGCAGGTACTGCTCGTCTACCGTCACGGCCGGATTTGCGCGATCACCGCCCGTAAGCACGAACGCCAGTTTTTTTCCGATGTGTGCGTCGTACGACGAAATAGTTCCCGCTTTGACGAAACCGTCGATCGTATTTTCGAAAACGAGGCGTCCGTACTGACCCGGAAGAGTAACCGCCAGGGGTTCGACCACCCGGTATTTTTCCGCGAGACGCAAAACGGACTGTTTCGCGCGGAAAATCAACTGATCGGCGTTCATCACGATTTCATCATCGGTGCGGAGATAGCCCAACCCGACCGCCTCTTTTGCGCTCATCGACACACGGCCGAAACCGATGGTCTCGAAGGCCTTTTGTGCCGGCGGAAAGGGACCCGGACGACCGGGCGCCATGGCGTGTACGAAATTTTCGAGAACCCTAAGGGTACCTCCCGCACCGGGAATCAGACCGACACCGACCTCGACCGCGCCGCAATACAACTCCGCCGACGCGACGATCCGGTGCGCGGCTGCGGCAATTTCGAATCCGCCGCCGAGGCATAGATTAAACGGTGCGCTTACGACGGGAAAAGGCGCGTATTTCAAACGCTGGCAGACGTCCTGGAACGATTTGCTGACGTCTTCCAGCATCGTCCAGTTTTTGTCCTCGGCAAGTTTGAGGATCAGTGCGAGATTGGCGCCGACGGAAAAATTGGCGCCCTGGTGGCCGATGACCAAGCCCTTGAACCCGCGCCGCGGTACAATCTCTAGCGCTTTATACAACATCGTAATGATCGAACCGTCGATCGGATTCATGTCCGGCTGGAGCACGCTGTGGAACTGCAAACAAGCCACCCCATCGCCGATGTCGACGATACTGGCGCACCAGTTTTTCGCAAGTACACGAGAAGCATTCCGCGGCGACGGCACCACGATCACATTCGGTTTTTTGGGAAACGGCACCGATTGGAGCGTTTTGAAATCGAAGTACGTTTTCCGTTCATGGTCGCCCGAATAAAACGAACCGATTCCGGAATCCAGCATGGCTTTCACGGGCGCCGGAACTTTTTTGCCTTCCATCTCCATTTTTCGGACCGACCGTTCCACCCCGATGGCGTCCCACATTTCAAACGGCCCGAGACTCCAGCCGAATCCCCATTTCAACGCGTTGTCGATGTTGACGATATCGTCGGCGGCGTCGGGTATGCACCGTGCCGCGTAGATCAGGGTTTGGGATAGCAACTCCCATGTGAAACGTCCCGATCTGTCCTCGCTGTAGGCGAGCGCTTTGATTTTATCGGGCAGGAACCCGTACCCTTTCGCCACCCGGTAACCGTCGAAGAGAACTTTTTTTTGCGGCCGGTATTCGAGCGAATCGAAATCGAGAGTCAGAATGTCGTTGCCGACCTTCCGGTAAAAGCCCGCTTTTGTTTTTTGACCCAGCCAGCCTTTTTCGATCATCCGCGACAGAAAATCCGGTACTTCGAAAATCTTACGTTCGTCCGCGTCGGTACTTTTGTCGTACGACGTTTTCACGACGTGGGCCAGGGTATCTAGTCCCACCACGTCGGCCGTGCGGTACGTCGCGCTTTTGGGACGGCCGAGAATCGGACCGGTGAGTTTGTCGACTTCTTCAACGGTCAGTCGCATGTCGCGGGTCAATCGGATCGTAAGCATCATGCCGTACACGCCGATCCGGTTGGCGATGAAGTTCGGCGTGTCTTTGGCATGGACAATGCCTTTTCCGAGCGTGTTTTCACAAAAATCGGCAATCGATTGCATTACCGCCGGATCGGTTGGTTCACCCCCCACGAGTTCCAGCAACCGCATGTACCGCGGAGGATTGAAAAAATGTGTGACGAGAAACCGTTTTTTGAAATTGTCGGGTTGTCCTGCCGTCATCTCGCGGATCGAAATGCCGGAGGTATTGGAACTGACGATGGCGGTGGCCTTGAGAAACGGCAGAATTTTTTTGAACAACGATTGTTTGAGGTCGACACGCTCCGCGATCGCCTCGATCACCCAGTCGGCGTCCCGGAGAAGTTCGAGGTGCTCGTCGTACGAACATCGCGTGATGAGTTTTTCCGTGGCGACGTCATAAAAAGCGGCGGGCTTGAGCTTCATCGCGGCATCGATGCCTTTTTGAGCGAGTTCCAGTGTCAGGTCGAAAGCCAGCGACGGAATGCCGGCATTCGATAGATGCGCACAGATCTGACTGCCCATGACACCGGAACCGAGCACGGCGACTTTTTTGATCTGAAAAGCCATGACGCACCTTACCTTTCGATGACGGTTGCGATGCCCTGACCGGTGCCGATGCACATGGTCGCGAGCCCTCGTTTCAAATCGCGTTGTTCCATTACGTTCATCAACGTGATCATGATGCGCAGACCGGACATCCCGAGCGGATGACCCAGAGCGATCGCGCCGCCGTTCATGTTGATTTTTTCTTTCGGCCAGCCCGTCGCCTTGATCACATACAAGGACTGAGCGGCAAACGCTTCGTTGAGTTCGATGGCATCGATATCATCGATCTTCAGGCCGGCTTTCCGGAGCGCTTTTTCCGAGGCCGGAATCGGGCCTTTGCCCATTTCCTCCCATTCGACACCGGCAACGGCGCGCGAAATGATCGTCGCGCGGACCGGTAGCTTGTGTTGTTCGGCGTAGCGACGGCTCGTCACGATCATGGCCGCCGCACCGATCGAGATCGGGCTGCTGGTCGCAGCCGTAATGGTGCCGTCGGCCAGAAACGCCGGCTTTAGGGTCTTCATTTTTTCAATATCCGGCTCACGCGGCCCCTCGTCCTGCGTGACGTCGTGTCCGTTGAACGCGATGGGCGTCATTTCGTTTTTGACCCAGCATTTCCCCCGGGCCTGCAGCGCCTTTTGATGAGATTGCACGGAAAATTCTTCCTGCTCCTCACGGGAGATGTTTCCCTTTTTCGCGAGAATTTCCGCCGTCTCACCCATGCCGATGTAGTAGTTCAGTTTTGCAAGACCGGGATGAAAACTGGGGTTAAATCCGCCCATTGGGATGCCGAACATGTCCTCGACGCCGATCGCAAGGCCCACGTCGATATCGCCGGCCAGGATGGCTTGGGCAATTTGATGAACTGCGTCCATCGATGATCCGCAGAAGCGGTTAACGACTTTGGCCCCGGCTTCTTTGGGAACACCGGCAAGAATGGCCACGCCGCGCGCCATCAACATTCCCTGGCCCGCTTCGGGGAACGCGCATCCGAGTACCACGTCGTCGATGTCGGCCGGGTTGAAATTTTTGTTTCTTTCAAACAAGGCGCGCACCACCTGTGCGGCCAGTTCGTGCGGGTGGATGCCGATCAACTGCCCCTTTTTGACGCCCATCGGACTGCGCAGGCCGTCGACGATGACCACGGAGTTGGATGTATTCATAGTTCAATCTCCTTCGTTTGCAAATTTCGTTTGACGCGTTGACCGCCTGAAATTTCAGAACGGGTACTTTCCGTTCTCGTATACGTAGTCCGCGATCTCTCGCTTCAGGTGGAACGTATCTGCGTTGATGTTCATTTTGTTCGACATTTTCAAATGCATGTCCAGCAGCGGTGTGAGGTCCGACCCTTCGGCGCAGGCACAGAGGATGTACCGCGCAAGGGTCTGAACCCGGACAGCGCTCTCGGCGGCGAACACGCGTACAATGGCCCGATGCACGGCCTTCAGCCGGTCCCGTTGCGACATGCGGCCGAGCATACTGTCGAGCGCGTAGAGCAACGTGAAAATGTCCGCAAACGATTCGCCGATCTGATGATGGTTTTTCAGGTCCTGCCCGTACCGGCAAATGGCTTCGTTGAAAGTGTATAACGCGAGCGCTTTCATCCATTCCAGCGACGTTACCTCTTCCGCGAGCGCTCCGGACGTCGCTTGAATCCCTTTCATAATCGTTCCGTCGAGTCCGTCGATCTTCACGCGAATGGGCAATTCCTCCATCAGCGCTTTCTTCAAGAAATACCCGGTGATGATTTGCCGGTTGATTTCGTTGGTGCCTTCGAACAAACGGTCGACCCGGTTGTCGCGAAACACGGCCGCCATCGGATACTCCTCGCTGAATCCATAACCCCCGTAAATCTGGATCCCATTGTCCGAACAAAAGAACAGCGCTTCCGATCCGTAGACTTTCGCAATCGACGCCTCGATGGCGTACCGTTCGATGGCCTCCACGACTTTTTCATAATACCGGGCATCGGAACGGTCCAGCGATTCGATGGCCTGATCGATCAGACCCACCGTGCGGTAAATGACGCCGTCGAGCGCATAGGTCAGAACGGTCATGTTGGCGATCTTACTTTTGATCGCATCGAAGTTGGCAATGGCCTGGCCGAATTGCTTCCGCTGCAGGGCATAGCGCGCCGACTCGGTCACGCAGACTTTGCACGCTCCGAGATCGCCGGCGCCCAGTTTGAACCGGCCGATGTTCAAAATATTGAATGCGATTTCATGCCCTCGACCGATCTGGCCGAGCAGATTGTCGACCGGAACCTTCGCATGGTCGAGAATGACGGAGCAGGTAGAGGAACCTTTCAGGCCCATTTTCTTTTCCTCGGGTCCCAGGGAAAGTCCAGGCGTGGATTTTTCAACAATGAAAGCTGAGAATTTTTCTCCGTCGATTTTGGCAAAAACGATAAACGTATCCGCAAAACCCCCGTTGGTGATGAATTGTTTGGTGCCGTTCAGGATGTAGAATTTTTTGTCCTCGCTTAGTTCGGCGGACGTTTTTCCGCTCAGGGCATCCGAGCCCGCTTCCGGTTCTGTCAGCGCATACGCGCCCAGCCATTCTCCCGTGGCCAGTTTGGGCAGGTAGCGGGCCTTTTGTTCCTCGGTCCCGAACAGGACAATCGGTAGCGTTCCAATGCCGATATGACAGCCGAAACTGGCGGCAAACGATGCACTCTGTCCGTGGCAGAGCGATTCTGTCACGATGGTCGACGTGACTTTGTCCATTTCCAGTCCGCCAAATTTTTCCGGGATATCGACACTGAGGAGGCCCAGTTCCCCGGCTTCCCTCAGGAGCCGCCGCGTCAATTCGTAATCGAGGGATTCAATACGTCTTTTTTCCGGCAGGACCTTTTCAAGCATGAATTGCGTAACGGTTTTTTCGATCTCCTGCTGCTGATCGCTGAAATCCTCACGCGTAAAAATTTTTTTGACGCCAATTTCGTCGATGAAAAAGCGGCCTCCGGTTTCCATCGCAACTCCTTGTAAAAAAAATTACACACCTGTGACGGGTCGTCGTCGAATGGGTTGGAAGATTCGCCCTGACTACCCGATTGGCTATATACTAAAGCATCGAAGCCGCAGGGGAAGTTGACAATGATCGCAATCATGATTCGGAGTGGCATTCACGACATTTGATGGAATAAAGAGGTCGGGGTCGGTATTGGGCGTGGCGCAAGCCTGGGTCCGGGCATCGCACGCGCGCCTCGATCCGGAAAAACAAAAGAGGCTGTCCCGAATTGGAACAGCCTCTCAAAACATCAGATCAGCGACGAATTACTTCTTCGCCATCTTCTCCGTCATGGCTTTGTGGTTATCCATGCACATCATGATCTTCTCTTTGGCGCCCTTGATGTCGTCCTTGCTGAGAAGATCTTTGGCTTCGCCAAGACCGGTGACGCAATCACCCATCATTTTTTCGAAATTGGTCTTGTCATCGCCCTTCATTTTACCGGCGGCCGTCTTCATGGCTTTTTCACCGGCGCCCCAGGCGGCTTCGAAATCGGCAATCATTTTTTCGGTTTCGGCCTTCATGGCTTCTTTACCGGCCGCAGCACCGTTGGCTGCTTCGTCAAACTTGGCAGCCGCTTCGACATACTTCGCTTTGGCTTTGTCGAACTCGCTCTTCTTCACGAGTTCTTCGCCTTCTTTCCACGCCGTGGAACCGGCCGTGTAAGCTTCAGCCGCATAAACTTCGGCCATCGCTTCGTCGGCTTTTTTCTTCGCCATCGTGGCCTTATCCATCTCAGCTTTCGGGGGTCCGCCACAGCCGATCAGGATAACCGCAGCCATACCGGCAACGATCATTCGCTTCAACATGTCTCTCTCCTTTAGGTTTTAGGTTTAGGGACGCGCAAATATAGATGGCGAGTCATGTAAAAGCAAGTTTTTTTTGGGCGGAGCACGCGCTTGTTTAAATCACGAATTACCATACATTTGAACGGATCCGATTTGACATGACAACGACTTTTATACACATCGCACAACTCATCCAGTTTGATCAAGATCGCATGGAAATTTCCGCCGATGCCGCCGTCCGGTGTGATGGCGAACGGATCGTTTGGGTCGGACGAACGCATGAATTACCGCCTGCGGATTCGGATCAGACTGTCGATTGCCGGGATCTGGTCTGCCTTCCCGGACTGATCGATTCCCACACGCACTCCGTTTTTGCGGGCAGCCGCGAACATGAGTTCGAGCTTAAACTTCAGGGCGCTGGCTACGCGGAAATCGCCGCTCGAGGGGGCGGCATTCTGAACACGATGACTTCGACGCGACACTCGTCGAAAGAACACCTGTTGCAAATAGCGATCCGTCACGCGCGGGCGGCCCTGGCCTTCGGCATCACGACGTTGGAAATCAAGAGCGGTTACGGCCTGTCCGTCGACGATGAGATCAAAATGCTTGAGGTCATTCGCGATCTGCCGGCGCACGTGCCGATCGAGACGATCGCGACGTTTCTGGGCGCTCACTCCGTGCCGCCGGAGTACAAAGACCGCCGTGAGGCCTACGTTACACTCGTGTGTGAGGAAATGATCCCCCGTGTCGCGGCCGAAAAACTGGCGTCGTTCTGCGACGTGTTTTGCGAGACCAACGTCTTTACTCCCGACGAGACGCGGCAAATATTCACCGCGGCAAAAAAACATCGGTTGAAACTGAAACTGCACGCCGACCAGTTGACCAACACGGGCGGAGCCGAACTCTGCGCCGAAATGGACGCCGTCTCTGCCGATCATCTGGAAAACATTTCCGACCGCGGCATCGAAGCGCTCGCACGATCCGGTGTCGTCGCCGGTCTGTTGCCGGGATGTTCGTTTTATCTCAACATGCAGTACCCACCGGCACGTCGTCTCATCACGGCAGGCATACCGATCGCCCTGGCCACCGACTTCAATCCCGGGTCCTGCCCGACACAGAATCTGCCGCTCATTATGACGATCGCCTGCACGCAAATGAAAATGACGCCGGCGGAAGTCCTGCGCGCCGTGACCGTCAACGCCGCAAAGTCCGTCTCACGGGGTGACATCGGCAATATCGCGCCCGGCATGCAGGCCGACCTGGCCTTTTTTGACGTACCGTCGTATACGACGATCCCGTACCGCTTCGGACAAAACCACTGCGCCATGGTCGTCAAACGGGGAAAAATCGTCCATCGTTCTCCGATTGTCTAAAATTTTTCACTACAGAGAACACAGAGGCCACCGAGATAAATCAATTTTATGATCCAACCACCGTAATGTCCGTGATAAAACATTTTTATCCTCCGTGTTCTCTGCGCGCTCTGTGGTGAAATACTCATGTCGATACGTTTTGATCAACTCATAGCCCGTATCGAAGCGATCGGCCGCCAACATCCGAAGCGTGCCCTGCCGCTGGAATCGTTTACCGCCGCGGCGGTGTTGATTCCGGTTTTTTTAAAAAACGGCGAACCGCATCTGCTGTTTACCAAACGCACGTCGACGGTGCGGCATCACAAAGGACAGATTTCGTTTCCCGGCGGCGCGATGGATCCGGGCGACGAATCGCTGGCCGCGACGGCGCTGCGCGAGACGCACGAGGAGATCGGCGTCAAACCCGCAGACGTCAAACTGCTCGCCGAACTCGACGACATGATTACGCCGACGCTGTATCGCGTCACGCCCTTCGTCGGTACCATCCCTTATCCGTACGGTTTTGAAATCAACGCCGACGAAACGGAAGAACTCATCGAGGTTCCGTGGACCCACCTGAACGATCCGTCGCATCACCGCGTGGGCACAAAGACGTTTGCCAACCGCACGTACGAAATCCATTATTATGATTACCAACACCACACGATCTGGGGAGTGACGGGGCATATCGTGAGAGGAATGTTGGAAAAATTGAAAGACCGATAGACCGCTTGCCATCGTCCGTCGCACGCACGCGACATTCAACGCCTTATTTTCGTCGCATTCTTGCGTCGATTCTGAACCAACGATATTTGTAAATCATTAAAAATCTGCCCAGTCTGGGCATGGAACCTTTGAATCTTCATTCGGCGCGGTGTTTGTCGTCTCGGAATTATTCGTGGACTCTAACTTAGGAGAGGTTATGAGGATTCTTGTCATTTTGTTTTTGATTTCGGCAATAGCGCTCATTCTGGTGGACGTGTGTTTTGGATAAGCTTCACTGCGTTTGATTCCCGCAAATTTCTCGCAAGACATTTTATTTATCGTACGGATATAAAAATACGAATATAAAAACCAGTTGCCGTCCGGAAAGTTTTGTGTTAACTTGATTTAACATGAGGCTTCCTTTTCGTTCCGTCAATCCTTCCACTGAGGAAACCTTCCAGCAGTACGACGATTTTTCCAAAAAACGGACCGCCGACACGCTCGATCGCGCGTCCAAGGCCTTTGCCGAGTGGCAATTTACGTCCTTCGAACAGCGAGCGGCCTTGCTTCTTCAATGTGCGTCGATCCTGCGTAACCGATCGAAGGAACTCTCCACACTGATGGCGCGGGAAATGGGCAAACCTTTGCCGCAGGGCGAAGCCGAGGCTGAGAAATGCGCATGGGTCTGCGAATACTATGCGCAACACGCAGAGGGTTTTCTGGCGGACATGCCGGCAGAAACGGACGCGGCGAAGAGCTATGCCGCTTTTCGTCCTCTTGGCGTCGTACTCGGCATCATGCCGTGGAATTTTCCACTCTGGCAGGTCTGGCGCTTCATTGCCCCGACGCTGATGACGGGCAATACAGTCCTGCTCAAGCACGCACCGAACGTCACGGGCTGTGCAATCGCCATTCAGCAAATTCTCGAAGCCGCCCGGTTGCCGTCCGGCGTATTCGATATTCTCCTGATCCATCCGCCGGAGATTGCGGAACTGATCGCCCATCCGTCCATCGCCGCAGTGACACTCACGGGCAGCGTTCGCGCGGGACAGGCGATCGCATCGGTCGCGGGACAACATCTCAAAAAAACCGTGCTTGAACTCGGAGGCAGCGACCCCTACGTCATTCTGGACGATGCGGATATCGAACTCGCCGCGGAGGCCTGCGTGACCTCCCGGCTGATCAACAGCGGCCAGAGCTGCATCGCAGCCAAACGGTTCATCGTCGTCAAATCGCGCCGGAAAGCATTCGAAGAAGCCGTCGTCGAAAAAATGAAATCGAAAACGTTCGGCGATCCAATTCGTGAACCCTCCGATCTCGGACCGATGGCGCGAGCCGATTTACGCGACGCGCTTCACGATCAGGTCACACGCAGCATCGAGATGGACGCCCGGGCGCTCTGCGGCGCGTCCCTGCCGTATCGCAAAGGATATTTTTATCCGCCGACCGTTCTCACCGGCGTGACGAAGGGCATGCCCGCGTTCGACGAGGAAACGTTCGGTCCGGTCGCCGCGATCGTGCAGGCCGACGACGACGAACACGCGATTGCTCTTGCAAACGATACGCCATTCGGGTTGGGGGCGGCGATTTTTTCCAAAGACGTCGACCGTGCGGAACGAATTGCACGCGAGCATCTTAACGCCGGCTCCTGTTTCGTAAATGCCTACGTCAAATCCGATCCTCGATTGCCCTTCGGCGGAATCAAAAATTCCGGTTACGGGAGAGAATTGGGGCTTTTTGGAATTCGAGAATTTGTCAATACCAAGACCGTTTATTGCCGTTAGCGTCGGGTGTGCCGTCGTGGCCGCCGTCTCGTCGTGCTGCTGCGACCCGACGCCGGACGACTGCAGGAGCGGATTGATTACGGACTCGTTGTCGATCGGAACCTTTGAGCAAGTCAACCTCGATTCGGCCGTGATTCAAAGCGGACTGACGCAACTCACGTCGAACCCGTCGCTCCGCAGCGTCATCGTCGTACGCAATGGCGAGCAGGTCGTCGCGTGGGGCAACTTGACCGACTCGCAGTACGTGGCATCGGTGACCAAGTCCGTTGTCTCGCTCCTCATAGGAATCGCCGTGAAAAAAAACCAGATCGACGACATTGACGACCCCATCAGAAAATACCTCCCGGCGTATTTTACCGACGTTACCGATCCGTTGAAGCGAAGCATCACCGTCCGTCATTTGCTGACCATGCAGCACGGACTGCAGTGGAATGAAACCGTCGACCGGTTGTTCGGCGATTATGTGCAGTACGCCGTCGATCTGCCGATGGATACCGTGCCCGGAACGACATTTACGTACAGTTCCGCAGCGTATCATTTATTGTCCGCCGTATTGACGCAGGCGACGGGTCGGAGTACACTCGCGTTTGCCGAAAGCGAGTTGTTCGACCCGCTCGATATTCACGGCGCCACATGGCTCACCGATCCGCAGGGAATCTATCTCGGCGGCGTCGGACTTTATCTGAGACCGCACGACATGGCGAAAATCGCGATGATGACGGCACAATGCGGCCTGTACCATTACGAAGTCGTGGTTGCGTCGTCATGGATCGCTGCATCGACGTCGGCGCAGGTCGGGGCCGACTGGCCGTACGAAGGAGAGTACGGATTCGGCTGGTGGGTAACGACTTACGACGGCCACGATGTCGCCGTCGCGAGGGGATTTGGCGGACAGACGCTGTACGTCGTTCCCGACGTCGCGGTCGTCGTCACCACGACCGGTACATCGGAGTCCGTCCACGCCGCGGCCGAC
Source organism: uncultured Bacteroidota bacterium (assembly GCA_964478735.1). Lineage (GTDB taxonomy): Bacteria > CLD3 > CLD3 > SB21 > SB21 > CAYZJB01. Next base: position 12,635 of record CAYZJB010000044.1, read on the forward strand.
ACGTTTGTCACCGATTTTGTGCTTTCTGCCATTCGGGATTCATCCAACCAAGGAGGACTATGAGCAATAAGGAGAAGAAACTCTTTATTCTCGACACGAACGTGATTCTCTACGATCACACGTGTATTTATAATTTCAAAGAACACGACGTCGTGATTCCGATCGTAATCCTGGAGGAAATCGACACGTTCAAAAAAGGCAGCGACCTGATCAATTTCCAGGCGCGGGAATTTATTCGTGAAATGGACCGGTTGTCCAAAGCCCAGCTATTCACCAAAGGCGTGCCGCTCGGCAAAGGGCTGGGCCGGCTTTTCGTCGAGGTTGGCGATCCCAGATCCGACCTGGTCGAACGCGCGTTTACCAGCAACAAGACCGATCATCGTATTCTCGCGCTGGCCGATCAGATGCGCAACGGACGCAAAGACCGCGAGGTTATTATCATCAGCAAGGACATCAATCTCCGGATGAAAGCCAAATCGTTGGGCATTCCGGCCGAGGATTATGAGACGGGAAAAATCCGGAACATTGACGAATTGTACACGGGGATCCAGACGGTGGAGGACTTCGACCGCGAAACGATCCGGAGGTTTTACGAGCCGCCCTTTGCCGTTCCGGTCGCCGATCTCAAAGTCAGTCATGCGCTTGCCAACGAATATTTTATTTTCAAAAACCATTCCAATTCCGCCCTGGCGCATTTCAACCCGGCCCAGGAAGCGTTCGAGCGCGTCCATAAAAAGCCGGCGTTCAACATCGAGCCGCGAAATGCGGAACAGATTTTCGCCATCGACGCGTTGACGCGGCCGGAAATTCCGGTCGTGACGTTGACCGGAAAGGCGGGAACTGGAAAAACGCTCCTGGCCCTCGCTTCTGCCTTGCAGCAAAAACATCTGTATGCACAGATCTATCTCGCGCGACCGGTCGTGCCGCTGGGTAACCGCGACATCGGGTACCTGCCGGGCGACGTCCAGTCCAAGCTCGATCCGTACATGCAGCCGTTGTGGGACAATCTGAGCGTGATCAAAAACAAGTTTGGCCACGACAGTCCGGAACACGCGAAGATCGCGGAATTGGTCCAGAACGAAAAGCTGCTGATCACACCGCTGGCGTACATCCGCGGAAGGAGCCTCGACAAAATTTTCTTCATCGTCGACGAGGCGCAAAACCTGACGCCGCATGAAATCAAAACGATCATCACGCGCGCGGGTGAAGGCGCCAAGATGGTTTTCGTCGGCGACATCTACCAGATCGACTCCCCGTACCTCGACAGCCAGTCCAACGGGCTGACCTATCTTGTCGACCGCATGAAGGGGCAGGAGCTTTTTGCGCACGTCAACCTGCTCAAGGGCGAACGCAGCGCGCTGGCGGAACTCGCGAGTAACCTGTTGTGATCGGTCGGTCCCTGTTCCTGCTGTCGCTGATCTGGAGTTTGGCGTCGGCTCAGAAATTCATGGCCTCACGATCGACGATCTGCCGGGAATGGAGCCGGGTACGTTGACACAGCAAGAGGTCAACCGCCGGATCGTGGAGCTTTGGACTGCAGTCGGAGTACCGACCTTCGACGACCGGTTATCCGAGGACCAGGCCGGGAGTAATGAAACCTGACTGTGATCAATTCCATCGCCTCGACGCTGCATCCGAAGAACAGATGATCGAGGATTGGAACCCGCGGAACGTGAAAAGCGATACTCCCTGATGGAATTCGTTGCCGATATTTTGAAGACGCCGTGAGCGTCCGCGATACGGATGCGAGCATGATCGACTGTACAGCCATACGATGATGGTCACATTGTTTTGCAACGGTCATATTTATCTCAACGACGGGATGGAAAAATTTGCCTCCACATTAGCCTGTGACAACGGTCGCATTGTCGCCGTCGGATCCGTGCCGGAGTTGCGCAACCGATTTCCACATCGGACGGAAGTCGATCTGGAGAGAAAATTAGTTTTACCCGCCTTCACCGACGCTCACACCCATTTTGCCTCGTTTTGCATGTCCCAGAATGACGTCCATCTTGCCGGCGCGTCGTCGGTTGAAGAATGTCTTGATCGCGTTCATGTTGCCGTACAACGCATGCCGGAGGGAAAATGGATTCGCGGCTCGGGATGGAACCAAAACGTATGGTCGCCGCCGGTCTTCCCGTCACGCGAGCAACTCGATCGCGTCGCTCCCCGGCATCCGGTTTACCTCGACGCACGCGATTACCATTCCGCCTGGGTCAATTCTTTCGCGCTTGCGGCGGCCGGCGTGACGTCGTCATCGGTGTGGAACGACGACGGTGAAATCGTCAAAGATACCGACGGGCAGCCGACGGGCATCTTGAAAGAGGAGGCACGTCAACTGATCTGGCGCGTCCTGCCGGAGCCCACCGCAGCCGATACGGCTGACGCGCTGCGCCGGCATCAACACCTGGCGTTTCAAAATGGTTTTTGCGGCATCGGTAGTATGGAAACGTTACGCGACTGGGAGGCGTTTCAGACTCTGCATCAATCCGGCGAATTGAAAATCCGGGTCACCTATTATATGCCCGTTCGCTTTTTGAGTGATGCCATTGCAGCGAAGCTCCACAGCGGCGACGGTGACGAACGGTTGCGATTCGGAGGAATGAAAATTTTTATGGACGGCACGCTCGGTTCACAAACCGCGTCGATGCTCGAACCGTACGAAAATTCGAACAACCGTGGCACTGAAATCACGTCGGAGACCGAAGCGGCGGCACACGTCCTCAAAGCGGCCGATCACGGCATGGCTTGTGCCGTACACGCCATCGGCGACCGGGCCAATCGCAACATCCTCAATGCGTTCGAGCAACTCAACCGCCACCGCCCGGCCCACGGCCTGCGCTCGCGCATCGAGCACTGCCAGTTGATCGCACCGGACGACATCGCGAGGTTCGGCCGTCTCGGCGTCGTTGCATCGATGCAGCCGATTCACATTCCGGAAGACATTGACACGGCGGAACGACAATGGGGCGCTCGTTGCGCCGGCGCATACGCCTTCAGGTCTTTGCTCCGTAACGGGGCCGTCCTCGCGTTCGGCTCCGACGTCCCGATCGAGACGTGCAACGTGTTCGAAGGCATGGTCGCCGCGCTACGCCGCACGCGACGAGGTTCGACCGCCACGTGGTACGCCGCTGAATGCCTAAACCTTTCGGAAATCATCCACGCGTACACCGTCGGCGCCGCGTTTGCAACCGGCGAAGGGTCGATCAAGGGGCGGCTCTTGCCGGGATATCTGGCCGATTTCATGGTCGTTTCCCAGGACATTTTTTCGATTGAACCGGAAGCGATTCCATCGACAGAGGTAGAGCGGATGGTCGTGAGCGGTGAGACGGTGTGGGAACGATGATTTCAACGCTTGGTGACGCTGCAACCGGATTTGCGCTTGTTTGATTGACGGCAATTTCGTTACATTGCCTGCATGATGATAACGTTCATCTTATTCGTTTGGCTCACTGCCCCGGCGCCGTCCATGCTGACGTGGCACTCGTTCGACGACGGAATGGCGCTTGCAAAAAAACAGAATAAACAGGTTCTGATCGACGTCTATACCGAATGGTGCGGCTGGTGCAAGGTCATGGACCAGAAAACGTATGAACATCCCGATGTCGCGCGATACCTTAAAGAGAAATTTGTCCTCATCCGGCTCAATCCGGAGACCGATGGACCCCTCACCTACCGGGGCAAGCAGTACACGGCGGCTCAGTTTTCCGCCGGCATCGGCGTCGACGGGTATCCGGCCACGGCCTTCTTCGAATCCAACGATCAGATGATCACGGTGGTATCCGGTTACATTCAGGCGCCGGAATTCCTCAACATCATCCGCTTTATCGGCGAAAAAAAATACAACGACATGACGTTCGAGGAGTTTCTCAAGCGGTCCTCATCCGGTGGCCGGTAAGTTTTCAGTGCAAAAAACCTGGGTGATCCTCCGCTGGGAGTACCGCCAGAAGATTCTTTCACGGTCTTTCCTCTTTTCCCTCGTTTTTATTCCGTTCGTTCTCATCACGTTTACCGGTCTGCCTGCCTATTTGGCCCAACGGCCGGCTCCATCGATCACGATCGGCGTTTCGACCGCAGAACAAGCGTCGTTTGGTGTATTTGCTCACGAGGCCGGTGTACGCCATCCAGAGTGGACGCTGGTGGAAGTGGACGACGGCATGACTGTAGACCATGCCCGATCCCTCATCCGCAAGGACGTGATGGATGCCGTCGTGATGCTGCCGGCGTCGGTCGTCGTTCACGCGTCGGATTTCAAGTCGGCGATGGAACTCGAGCTGCTTCTCACGCGGTTCCAATGGCTGCTCGAAACCCAAAAACGGCCGTTGCAGATCGATCGTATCGAAGTATCCGTACCTAACGGGCAGATCGAAAACTACATTGCCGGGTTGATTCTTGTACTGGCCGTGTTTTTCGCCATTTTCAATTCCGCCGGGTCGTTCATGCGTGGATTTCTTGAGGAACGGAGTGGCCGCGTTCTTGAAATTTTGATTTCTTCCGCGCGCCCCCTGGAAATCATGACGGGAAAAATCGCGGGACTTGCACTGGTGGGACTGACGCAAATCACCGTCTGGACGGTGTTTGCCTGGTTGATTGGTACGGGACACTGGACGCGTGCGTTGACCGGACCTGCAGGCTTGTGGATTGTCCTGTATTTTATCCTGGGCTATTTTTTTTACGCGGCCGTTTTCGGCGCGCTCGGCGCCGTGTTCACGTCGGAACACGAAATACAGCCGATCCAGAGCGTGTTATCGATGGCGAGTGTGATCCCGATCGCACTCGCGGTTTTAGTACTGGACGAGCCCGACAGTACGGTGGTGCGAGTGCTAAGCTACATCCCTTTCGTGACGCCCACAATCATGGTCTTACGGATTGCGGTAGCCGATCCCTCGCTGCTGGAGCGGTGCCTGGCGGCGTTCACGCTGCTGGCCGGCGGCGCCGTGATGATGAAAATCGCGGCATCACTCTTCGATCGCGCGGCGCGTTTTCAGCGGATTCGCAGGTCTACCTGATCACGCCTCGCTGCGACGATTGGAAAAATCGAATCACGTCCTCACGATCGTCCGACGGCGGACAGGTGTCGGCGATTTTCTGCAACGCCGATTTTCGATTCAATCCCTCACGATAAATGATGTGATAGATTCGTTCGAGAGCATGAATGCGCTCTGCAGAAAAGCCGTTTCGGCGCAAGCCGATGTAATTGAGTCCTTCAAACCGAAGCGGTTCTCCGGCCGCGAGAATGAAAGGCGGTACGTCCTGAACGGTGCGATACCCGCCGCCGATGAACGCGTATCGTCCGACGCGGCAAAACTGATGGATCGGAACCATGCCGCCGACGCCGGCATAGTCGTCGATAACGACGTGTCCGCCAAGCGTCACGTTATTGGCCAGGATGACGTGATCGCCGACCGTCGAATCGTGCCCGATATGAACGTAAGCCATCAACAGACAATCGGAGCCGATCCGCGTTTGTCCGGCCGCCGCCGTGCCACGGTTGACCGTCGCGTACTCACGAATGACCGTCCGGTCGCCGACAATGAGTTCAGAATATTCATTTTTAAACTTCAAATCCTGCGACACGTGGCCGACCGAAGCTCCATGGAAAATCCGGCAGGCCCTGCCGAGACGTGTGTGTGTGTAGACGTGGACATGGGAGTCGACTTCCGATTCCGGACCGATCGTCACGTCCTCGTCGATGATTGAAAATGGACCGATGCGAACGCTGGCGTCGAGGGGTGACTGGACGATCGATGTCGGGTGAATGTTCATACGCGGCCGGGTACGGACACGACGGCACCGGTGATGCCGCCGGCGCTATCCGATACGAGAAATGCGATCGTCCGGGCGATCTCCTCGGGCGTGACCCACTTCGAAAAATCCGCCTTCGGCATGGCGGCGCGGTTGGCGGGCGTGTCGATCGTACTCGGAATAATGACATTGGCACGGACGTTAACGGCTTTCCCTTCCTCGGCGAGCGTCTGCGTCAGGTTGATCACGGCCGCCTTGGCCGCGCCATACGGTCCGGCCGATTTGCCGCCCTTAAGGCCGGCCTGTGAGCCGACGGCAATGATGGCACCGAATCGTTGCGTCTGCATGTGCCGCATCGCGGCACGGCAGCAGAGGAAAGTCGGCGTGAGATTGAGTGCGATTGTTTTTTCCCAGACGGCCAATTCGACGTCCGCGATTCCGGACCACGGATAGATTCCACCGACGAGATTGACGACCGCATCGATCCGGCCGTACCGTTGTGCAACATCGTCAAATAACGATGATACGGGATGTTCATCAAGCAAATCGGCTTTTCGGAAGTCAACCGTCTTATCGAACGACTCGTCAGTACGTCCGACGGCAATGACCGTTGCTCCCGCTTCCGACAGGACACGAACGACCGTTTTTCCAAGGCCGCCGGTCGCTCCGGTCACGATACAGATGTTTTTATCCGGCATACGCCTCCTTCGAATGATGAAATGTACTCAAAGTTCTGGTATCTACAAGGATCGCTCATAACTTGATCAAGCCGCGTTTCCTTCGTAAACTGTAGCACGGATACATCAACCGTTGATTAACGCGATTGCCGCATGATGGATCGAACCGCTTATCGAATAAGAAAACTTCGCGATGATGACTCGGACTTGGACTACTGGATGTCACGACCGCCTGTAGAACGCCTGGAGGCTGTCGAGTTGTTACGGCAGCGATACCTGAGGATGCACGGTGGAACTTCAAAGAGACTTCAAAGAGTTTATAGAATTACTAAACGAAAACGACGTTGAATATCTGATGATCGGAGGCTATGCCGTCGCTTTTCACGGGTATCCACGATTTACGCAAGATATCGATATTTGGGTTCGACCGACCCGAGAAAATGCCCGTCGAGTTGTCAAAACGTTATCCGATTTTGACTTTCCGACAGACAAAATCAGAATTGAAACTTTTACAGAGCCCGATGTCCTTTTCCAGCTAGGCCGACCCCCCTTCCGAATCGATATTTTGACGACTGTCGATGGAATCAAATTTGAGAACTGCTATAAACGACGGATTATCCAAAACTGGGACGGCCTTGAGTTAAAGGTCATATCGCTCAAAGACCTAAGGAAAAATAAACAAGCTTCCGGTCGGGACAAAGATTTGGTTGACCTGAAACGGTTGAATAAACTTTAGAAAGTCACCCTAACACTACCGAACATGCTGACCCGCGTCATCGGACAAGAGTCTGCCAAAAAAATACTGCACGCGGCCATTCGCAACAACCGCCTTGCGCACGCGTACTTGTTCGTCGGCCATGATGGATGGGGCGGGGAAGAGCTCGCCCTCGAGTTTGCCCGCGTCCTCGTGTGTCGTGCACCACGGGAGGTGGAGCCGTGCGGGCAGTGCCCGTCGTGCCGCAAAGTGGTGCAATTTCAGCATCCCGACGTCCATTATTATTTTCCGATCATGAAATCGACGGACGAAAACGACATTCGATCGTTGCTCGACGCGAGGTCCGAAAACCTGTATACACCGGTGGCGATCGCCGGCGGATCGATTCACATCGGAGATCCCGACGATCCGGAGAAGATGTCGATTCGCGGGCTGGCCCGTGACATCCATCTGCGGGCGTTCGAAGGCCACCGGAAAATATTCATCCTGACGCACGTGGAAGAAATGAACGATGAGGCGGCCAACGCATTTTTGAAGATTCTGGAGGAACCGCCGGCCCATGCTTTTTTTCTTTTGACCACGTCCCAACCGCAAGCGCTTTTGCCGACGATCCTTTCCCGGTGTCAAGTGATCAAACTCACCCGGCCGCGCGATGCCGAGATCGCCGCTGCGCTGGAGCAATGGAACCGGATACCGCCCGCCGAAGCCCGAAAGCTGGCGCGTCTGGCCGACGGCCGCTATTTCCGCGCCCTTCAGATGCACTCCGGCAACCTTCAGGAAAGCCGCGAGATGATGCTGAATTTTCTTCGGACGGCACTGGGTTCGACCCCGTCGTCCATGGCCGCACAAAGCGATCAATTGATCAAACAGGTCGATCGGGACAAAACGCGCATCACCCTGATCCTCGATCTCATGCTCGGCTGGTTTGCCGACGTCGCTGCCGTACGATACCGTTCGGAACGAGACGCCCTGGTCAACGTGGACATTCAGGATCGGGTTGAAAAATTTTCGGGACATTTTCCCCATGCCGATATCGGCGAAGCCCTGCAGGCCGTCGACCGGGCCATCGATTACCTGAATCGCAACGTCTACCTCCCGCTCGTGCTGGTCGATCTGGGCATCACTTTGCGCCGCTGCGTACTGGGACCGGAACGGGCGACTTGAACCTCGAAGTCAGTCCTGAGATTTCCGCCGATCGCTTGTAACCGCTTCGGTGATCGTTTACCATTCCCTGGGGTTTTTAAAGGAGACGATGATGACAAAAATACTGACGGTACTCATTTTGTCCTCAGCTATTTTCTCCGCACAAGACCATGACCATTTCGAAAAAATGATCAAAAAAGCGGAAGCCCTCGCCGCGGACGATGCCAAGAAAATTCTGGAAACGGGACGCGTGATGACGCTGGACAGCGCTTTGATCATCCCGGGCAGTTGCTGGGATTATGCGAATGCGGTGTATGAACGTGCAGGCTATTCGTGGAACCACCGCGAAAACGTGTACAAAACGGTCAAGGCGGGTCCGTATGCGGACGTCAGTCTCATCAAAGGCGGTGACTGGCTGTATTACGTGAATTATTCATACGGCGAGATCGAACACAGCGCCATTTTCATCGACTGGATCGATTACAGCGAAAAAATCGCTCTGATGTTGAGTTACGGCGGAGAGCGTCGACGGGAACCGGCGCGTTACATGCCGTACGATCTGCGGAGCGTTTACGGGATCACCCGTGCCCGATCGCAAGGCGGAACCGCCAAGGAGAAAACGCAAGTATTAACCGTGGAGAAAAAAGGCGGCTCAAAGGATTCCGTCAAACTCGCCGCGGCACAAACGATTTCCGGCGTCTTATCCGGCGGTATGAAAGTGGATGCCCTGAGGTTCGGTACCAACGTTCAGCAGATGGAAATTGTGGGGGAAGCGTCGTCGTTCTCCCGATCGACCGGCCGTGTGTATTGCTGGGTGCGCGTATCCGGCGGGCAAGGTCGTTTCGTCAAGATCAAGTGGTATTATAACGGAACCGAGGTGGGCGATACGAAGCTCGATATCATTTCAAACTCGATGCGAACCTATTCGTATCGTACCGTCACGGGGAAACCGGGCCAGTGGTCGGTAGAAGTTGTCGATCCCTCCGGCGTGGTCCTGCACGCTTCAGGTTTCACGGTTAACTGACTTCCTTTACCATCGCTTACTTCCGGATGTCTTCAGTAACTGCTCGCAAACTGATTCTCGTCTCTGTGACCTCCTCAACTCTGTGGTGAAATTATTATTTAAATCGGCTTTCCACCATGATGCAGGCATTGGCCAGATAGTTGAAACCATTGTCCTGGACATACTTGAGCACGGCGGGGTCTTCGGCGCCGGGTTGCAGCCAGACGTTGGTCAGGCCGGCCGACTTGCAGTACTCCAGCACGTTCAAGGTTACGGCCGGCGGCGTGACGAAGTTAACAATCGTCGGCCGCTCGGGAAGATCAGCAAGCGTTTTAAACGCACGGTCTCCGTCGACGGTTGTCGCATTGGGATTGACCGGCCATACACGGTAACCTTTTCGCTTCAAATCACGGTAAATGACATAGCCGTATTTGGAAGGATGATCGTTGGCTCCGACGACCGCAATGACGGTGTCGTCGTTTTTCAGCAACTGGGCAATATCCTGCATGCTCAGACTCCATATTTGTTCTCACAAACTAACGCGATCAACATACCGTTCATTCCTGAATTCGTCCATATGAATATTCTCAATAATTTTCTCCGTCGCCCTCCGTGTTGAAAATCAATTTTCAGCCATTGACATTGCACGTGCAGTTCTGAACATTCGATAAAAATTTTTCAGTTGGATCGTATGCGCCACGCTTTACCGGTCATGTGGTTATCGCTTTGCACCGCTGCCGCCGCGGCACAGGAATTCCGCCCGGTCATCCGTTCGTATTCTCCAAAAACCTATCGTGCGCATTCTCAGAACTGGGCGGTGGCCCAGAGCCGAGACGGATGGATGTACTTTGCCAACAATTCCGGCGTGCTCGAGTACGACGGTTCCCAATGGCGTCTGATCTCCATGCCGAATAATGGCGCCGTTCGCGCCCTGGCGACGGACGACACGGGCACCGTCTGGGTCGGCGGGAAAAATGATTTCGGTTACCTTGAGGCTTCCGGACGCGAACAGCCGGTCTATCGGTCGCTCATGGCGCTTTTACCGGACTCGATCCGGGATTTCGATTTTGTGCTGGCCATTCATCCGCTCAATGATGTCGTCGTTTTCATCACGTCCGATCGTCTCATACGCTTCAAGAATAAGCTTTTCGATTCCTGGCCGCTCGGCGGGTCGCTTCGTTTCAGCACGGTCCATCGCGAGACGATTTATATGAACGTTCAAGGTCGCGGACTCCTTCGATGGGATGGCCAATCCGTGACCGACGTTGTCAACTCAGAAGATTTAAAAACAGAACGGTGCGTTATCGTACCCGGAAAAACTCTGACGGTTATCGGCTCGGATAAAGTTTATGCTATCGAAGGGAATACACTGATCAAGCGCGGACCGTCACCGAAGATCAACCCGTATTCAGCCCAACGACTGCCGGACGAACGCATTGTCGTTGGGACCCTAGGCGGCGGGTTGTGGTTTGCTGACGCCGAAGGAAAATTGGAGACAAACCTGCGCCGGAGCGACGGCCTGCCGAATGAATCCGTGTACGCCGTTTTCCTGGACCGGCAGACTAATCTGTGGATGACAACGGACAAAGGGATTGCGAAAATCGACGCCTCAGCGGCCACGACCCAGTGGAACGAAAATGACGGTCTGATGGGCGCCGTGCTATCCATTGAATTCCCCGACGGTTCCATCATCGTCGGAACCGGTTCGGGATTATTTCAACGGCAAAGCGGCCGCTTCGATCGCATCAACCTACCGATGTACGTCACCAGTCTTCACCGTTGGACTCACGGCGATCGAGACGAACTCCTTGCCGGATCGGGAGCCGGCCTGTTCGACATCCGGTTCGGCCGGGCCCAAAAAATCTTTGATAGCGCTCCGATTCGATGTATGGGAGAGTGGGATCGCCTCGACAATCGCCTCGTTCTCGGCCTGGAAAAAGGGATTCGCATCATTCGCCGCGAAGGTTTCCAATGGATCGACGAAGGAGCGGATCCGCGCGTCACGGAAAGCACGCGCGCGATCATGTCCGACAGCGACGGCGGCCTATGGATTATGACCAAGGATGCGACCATCTGTCGGCTGGTTCCAACCGCGGACGGTCGTTACGACGTGCGCCGGTACGACAGCCTGAGTTCGGTCCCCGTGATGAAGATCTCGAATCTTCACGGCCGAATCGTTTTTTCCTCCCGGGAACGGATTTTCGAATACGATCGAATGACCGACACATTCCGAAACGCCCGGATTTTCGATCCTCCGCTGGATGCACGACTCAGCGTCGGTCAGATGGTGACGGTAGACGAACGTTCCATTGCCGTACGGTGCGAAGCCGAGGGGTTCGAACGGTTCGTCGCGATGGCGTACCGGAATGCCGACGGAACGTACCGTCTCGATTCGTTGAAATTTCGCGGAATTCCGGACATGGAAATTTACACCCTGACGGTGCGCGACTCGCAGGTCTTCATCGGCGGTTCCGAAGGCCTTTTTCGATACGACATTCGCCGCCATCCGTCCCACCCGCCCTCCTATGCCGCTTTTGTCCGCCAAGTCGTCCTCAAAGAGGACTCCGTTCTACACACGGGAAGCGTACCGACGATCGATTACGAATGGAATTCGTTGACGATACATTTTTCTGCTGCGTCGTTTTATGACGAAGACGTCACCCTCTACAGCCATCGAATGGACGGGCTCGACGAACAATGGTCGTCGTGGAGTCCGCTGAACCGTAAAGAATACGCGAATCTTTTCGAAGGCCGGTACCGGTTTCACGTACGGGCCCGCGATGCCAACAGCCACGTCAGTCGGACCGATACGTTCGAATTTATCGTCGCACCGCCGTGGTATCGCACGTGGTGGTTCGGTCTGTCCGCACTGATTGCCGTCATGGCCGTCCTGTGGGCGGCCTACCGGTATCGCGTCGGTCAGCTGCTCCGCGTCGAGCGCCTGCGCCTGCAGATCGCAAGCGATCTGCATGACGACGTCGGATCGTCATTGAGTAAGATTGCGTTGTATTCGGGTCTGGCGGAATCGGGCGTAAAAGACGTCGAAGGACGTTCGCTGTTGAAGGAAATCGGACGATTGAGCCGCGAAACAATCGCAACGATGAGCGACATCGTGTGGGCCATCGATGCGCGAAACGACGAGGACCTCGCCGTCCGCATGCGTGAACTGGCGTATGAACTTCTGACGCCGCGGGGAATCGTCCTCACGTTCGACGTCCGACTGGAGGGAGAACTTCCGGCCGATGTCCGTCAGAACGTGTACCTGATCTTTAAAGAAGCACTCCATAATATTGTCAAACATTCCAATGCCCGCGACGTCCGAATTTCCGCTTTACGAGACAACGGACGACTGCGGTTGACCGTTGCGGACAACGGGGAAGGCATTCCGGCGGACCATCGGCAGGGGCATGGATTGCGCAACATGCGCATGCGGGCCGAACGGATCGGCGGACGATTGTCGATTGACCATCGGCAGGGCACGACTGTGGAATTGTCCGTGTCGATTTGACCCCCATGTTCATGCGGGTGCATGTCACGCGGAAAAGAACGTAATTGACGAACAAACACAAAAAAATGGATCTCCCGTTGATTCTTGTCGCCATCATCGAAGACGATCCGGACGTTCGCAACGCGTTGTACGTCTATCTCAGAGCGCAGCCGGAGCTGTGGTGCATGGGAGCTTACGAGTCGGTTGAGGATTTTCTGGCGCAGGACCACGATCCGCCGCACGTCGTGTTATCCGATATCGAACTGCCGGGAATGAACGGCATCGAGGGCGTGGGACATATCAAAAGAAAATTTCCCGACACGGAAGTGATGATGCTGACCGTCTATCACGATTCGGAAAAAATTTTCGACTCGCTTCGTGCGGGCGCCAACGGCTACGTGCTCAAGAGCGCCCCGCTGGAAGAGATTCGAAACGACATCGTCATGCTGTCGCGTGGCGGCAGTCCGATGTCGCCGCAGATCGCACGCAAGGTAACGGAATATTTTTCCCGTCCGACAACGAAGGACGTCACGGAAGGATTGACGGACCGCGAGCGGGAGGTCGTCGACGCGCTCGTCAGCGGATTGAGTTACAAACTGATCGCCGACCGGCTGAATATTTCCATGGAAACCGCCCGATTCCACATCAAAAACGTCTATCGTAAACTGCAGGTCAACTCCAAAGCGGAAGTCATTTCCAAGGTTTTGCGGAAGGGTTAGAAGCCATTTCCGCATCATGCCGCAGCTGGGTGAAGTCCGTCCGTAGCGCGGGCCTGGAAATCTGCGCTACGTAGCCTTATGCCTCAACTCTTTGAGCCCACCCAAACATGGGGGTTTTCTCAAGCGCTTCGCTCCCTACATTCTTCTACCTGCCTGCTATACAATGGATGTGAGAATGAAACACCATCCATTTGGTTTTTGTCACCAGCATCGATACTCGAAGGAGAATTTTAAATGAAAAGCCTGTCACTCACCCTCATGGCAGCATGTTTAGTCATGCCGGCGACGGCTAAAGTCTGGACCGTCGCCCAGCATCCGGGCGCCAATTTTGCGACAATCAGCGGTGCGATTGCCGCCGCCACGGCAGGTGACACGATCCTCGTTGCCGGTGCGGGTGGAGCGTATGAGGGCGGTTCACCGATCACCCTTACCAAGCGAGTGGTGATTATCGGACCTGGTTATTTTTTGGATGAAAACACCGGACTTCAAGCCCTTCCCAGTTCCGCCATCGTCAACGGGATGACGTTCAGCTCCGGGTCTTCGGGCACGGTCGTCATGGGTCTTCATTTCACGGCTCCCGTGCAGATCAACACGAATTCCATCACCCTGCGGCGAAATCGTCTCGTGATCGCATCCGGTTTTGTAAGCGGTGTCGTTCTCGCAAGTAATGTCAACGACATTACGATAACTCAGTGCTATATGTACATGTACGCGAGCGGTGCGTACCTCATCCAACTCAGTACGCTGGACAGCAACGTCGTAATCAAGAATAATTATTTAGAATCGGTGAGCAATTTTTACTCCGTCATCTATGGCACCAATGCATTTACAGGAAGCGTATCCAACAACGTCATCTGGTCCAGCGTATCGAGCAACGGAATCGATCTGAACTCCGCTTCTTTCAATAACAATATCATTAGAAATGGCGGTATCGCTCTGAACGGGGTGACGCCCTATCATAATATCTGCAATTCGACGCAGCTCTCGTCATGGACCGGAGCTCCGTACAACAATCAGGTGAGTCAGAACATGACGTCCGTTTTTGTCGATCCGACGGGGCTCAGCTCGGATGCCAAGTGGCAAATCGAAACCAGTGGACCCGCTGACGATACCGCTCTCGGAGGAGGCGATTGCGGCATGTTCGACACGAGTGAAAACAACGCGTACGTCCTCTCGGGTGTGCCGGAAATTCCCGCCGTTTACGAATTCACGGCCAATTCCGACTTGAGCAATGTAACGGTCAAAGTGAAATCCAATAACTAGTGTTTAATCGTGAATCCCAAGACAGGGTAAGGAGACCTTATGAAAGGAGTGTTGTTCGCGATCGCAGCGGCCGGCCTATTCACGTCGGTCATGGCCAAGATCTGGACCGTCGATAATCGGCCAGGCGCAAATTTCACGACCTTGTCCGCCGCTCACACGGCTGCGTCAAGCGGTGATACGATCCTCATTGCAGGATCAGGGACGTCGTATGCCGGAATTACATTCACCAAAAAACTCGTGATCATCGGGCCCGGTTATCTGCTGGGTCAGAATACGGGGCTTCAAGCCGATACGAATGCGGCGTCGGTTGGGTCGTGCACGTTCAATTCGACCTCGCAGGGATCCACCGTCATGGGAGTGCGATTCACCGGAACGGTTTATGTCAACGCGGACAATATCACGATACGACGGTGTCTGGTCGAGACGAACACGCACGCCGTCTATGTGTATTCCTTCAGAGACAGTATTGTGATTGCCCAAAGCTTCCTGTACAACAACAGCGCCGCGAGTTCTCCAGCGACGATTCAAGTCGGATCGGACGGCACCAACGGCGCCACACAAGTGTTCATCCAGAACAATTTTATCGATCACGCGGGAAGCAATTACAAAACGGTCAATATTCCCTACTCCACCACGGGAATCCTTTCAAACAACGTCATACGTCAAGACGTGACCGTTCACAGCATTCAGTTCAACAACAATATTTTTATCCAGGGCACGTTCACGATAACCGGAAGCACGCCGTACAATTGCATTTCCGTCGGCACGCAATTCAGCGCTTACACGGGCGATCCCTATTACTGCCAGATCAATCAAACCCTCTCGTCGATTTTCACACTGAGCGGAAGTTCGGATGCACAATGGCAGATCGTCACAAGCGGGCCCGCTGACGGAACCGGTTTCGCCGGCGCAGATTGCGGCATGTTCGACACGAGTGAAAACAATGCGTACGTCTTGTCGGGCATTCCGGGTATTCCCTCGATTTATGAATTTACGGCCAACAGCGATCTGAGCAACGTCACCGTCAAAGTGAAATCCAACAATTAGCACCGGCGTAAGGTGGACATGAAAAAGACCATTCTCCTCGTTTTCGGATATCTGTGGGCATTTTCGGCGGCGGCGCAGAACATCGATCGGGCGGAATATTTTATCGATAGCGATCCGGGCCTTGGAAATGGGACCGCCATCACGGTCAGCGTTCCGGCGTCCGATGTGACGCTAAACTTCACTGCCGATCTCGGTTCCGTGAGCAGCGGATTTCACACGCTGTACGTTCGCGGTCGTGATGACAACGGGACCTGGAGCATCGGTCACGCCCATGCATTTTTCAAAACGTACGGTTCCGCTCCCGCGCTGGAAAATATCGTCGCGATGGAATATTTCATCGATAACGACCCGGGCTTCGGCGGCGGTATCGATTTACCGATCA
>CAYZJB010000045.1:0-28490 GCA_964478735.1 uncultured Bacteroidota bacterium
CAACCACCTCCCGCCAACCGTGATCGGAAACACACTTTCTATGTCGGAATTCAGAGCATAGCGAGGTGTTGACTTTTCCGGTTTAAGATGGAAACTTTAACCGACGACTACAGTAAAATATTCATACCCCTTTCTGTGGAGTGCCTATGAGTTCCCCTCCTGACGAACACAAAAACGGTGTCTCCCGGCGTAAGTTTTTGACAAGCTTCGGCCTGACCTCGCTCGGCGTGGCCGCGGCGGGTGGAGGACTGATCGGCGAAATCGGCTCTTCGCCGGGCAGTGCACAGGCCGCGACTCTCGGACCGGAACCGGTCGAGATTTCGCTCAACGTCAACGGTCAGGTGAAAAAACTCAAGGTCGAGCCGCGTACGACGCTCGTCGAGGCGCTTCGCGATCATCTCGGGATGACGGGAACGAAGATCGGGTGCGACCGCGGGGCGTGCGGCGCGTGCACGGTCATCGTCGACGGCCGTACGGTCAATTCGTGCCTGACTCTCGCGCTTGACGCCGTCGGAAAAAACATTCAGACCGTCGAGGGACTGGAATCGTCCGGACAACTTCATGCGATCCAACAGGCTTTTATCGAACATGACGCGCTGCAATGCGGATTTTGTACGTCGGGCATGCTGATGAGCTGTAAACATTTGCTGGAGTCGAACAAAAAACCGTCGCTCGAGCAGATTAAAATAGCCGTCAGTGGTAATCTGTGTCGATGCGGAACGTATAATAAAGTTTTCGAAGCCGTATCCAATGTAACACGATGACCAACGACGCTGTGAGTATTAAAAACAAATTTCCCTCTGTGAACTGCGTGTGCTCTGTGGTCGCTTCGACGACGCTCAGCGACCGGTCTGGCAAGAATGCAAACAAAAATATCCTCTCTGCGGACTCCGCGCTTGCCCTAAGCGAAGGCGAAGGGATCTCCGTATTGAACAATTAATCAGGTTCGATCATGTCAAAAACCGTTACTCTCAAAGTCGGCGTCGAGAAAAACCTCAAAGAAATTTCTCTCGACGTTCCCGACGATGCGCCGAAACCGTGGGACGGAGCCGATGACCTGCGCTTGATGGGCAAACATAACGTTAAACGCGTCGACGGTAAAGCCAAAACGACCGGCGGCGCCAAATACACATTTGACGTCCGATTGCCCGGCATGCTCGTCGGCCGGTTCCTCCGCTCGCCGCATCCGGCGGCCGTCGTCCGTAAAATCGATACGTCTCGCGCGGAAAAGTACCCCGGGGTCAAAGCCGTCATCAAAGTCCAGGAGCCGCTCCCGATGATCGTCCGGTTTGCCGGACAGGAAATCTGCGCCGTGGCCGCCACGTCCAAACATGCCGCCGACGAAGCGTTAAAATTGATCGCCGTTCAATACGAACGCCGGCCCTTCGTGGTCGATCTGGAAAAATCGAAATCCGGTTCCGCTCCGATCGTCTTCGACACGCAGGTCGAGGAGAAAAAAACCGAGGGCGACATCCCCGGCAAAGCCGCCGCCGTGTCCCAGACCGGCAACGTCCGCGGACCGCGCACCCACGGCAACAGAGCCGAAACGGACGCAGCGCTACAGACGTGCGACGTCGTGATCGATCAGGAATATCGGACGCAGGTCCAGACGCATTCCGCGATGGAAACGCACGGTGTCGTAGCCAAATGGGACGGCGAACAATTGACCGTCTGGGCGTCGACGCAGGGAACGTTTTCCGTGAGGGACGAACTCGCGACCGTCTTCGATCTGCCGAAAGCGAACGTGCGCGTGTTGACCGACTACATGGGCGGCGGATTCGGTGCCAAGTTCGGGGCCGGCATCTATGGCATCATGGCGGCGAAATTGGCCAAAGCCGCGGGCACACCTGTTTCACTCATGCTCGACCGGAAAGAAGAACATCTCGCCGTCGGCAATCGTCCCAACAGTATCATGTCGCTGAAGATCGGATCGGATAAAGCGGGCAACCTGAAAGCGATCCGCTTCGTCAGCTTTGGTTCAGCGGGCGTCGGCACGGGCGCCGGAACGTCGGGACCGGTTCGTAATATTTATTATAAGACGCCGAAGATTTACACCGAAGAGTACGACGTCTTCATCAATGCCGGTCCCGGTGCGGCGTTTCGCGCGCCCGGCCATCCGCAGGGCGCGTTCGCGATCGAACAGGCGATCGACGAACTCGCGTACAAACTCAACATGGACCCGTTGGAGATACGCCGTAAAAATACGCTCGACGATGAAGTTCGCCAGGTCCAGTACGACGTCGGCGCGAAAAAATTCGGCTGGGACAAGCGCAATCCGAAACCGGGCGCGGACGAGGGTCCGATCAAGCGCGGAGTCGGAGTTGCCAATTCGCTCTGGTATTACATCACCGGCACGGGATTTCCCGTCACGATTGACGTTCATAGCGACGGCAGCATCGTGATGATGAACGGTGTGCAGGACATCGGCGGCGGCATCCGGTCGATCATGGCGGCGGTCGCGGCTGAGGAACTGGGCCTGATGCCGTGGGACATCGACGTACGGATCGGCGATACGCAGTTCGGTCTCGGTCCAGGCAGCGGCGGCAGTCAGACGACGGCGGGCATCAGTCCGGCCGTTCGTAATGCGGCCTATCTGGCCAAACAAAAAATGTTCGCCATTGCGGCGCCGCTTTTGAAAACGACCGCCGATCAACTGACGTTGCGCGACGGCAAGGTTATTGCCGCCAGCGGGCAAAGTTTGACATGGAAGCAGGCGGCGTCAAAGATCCCCGGCGATAAATTCACTGTTATAGGCGAACGCACGAAAGATTTTTTGCCGCTTTCGCCGCCGTTTATCGCCGGCCTTCAATTTGCCGACGTCGAGGTGGATACGGAAACCGGCGTGATCAAAGTCAACCGTGTCGTTGCGGTGCACGACTGTGGACGGCCGATGAATCGCCTGATGGTGGAAAGCCAGATCAATGGTGGCGTCATCCAAGGCGTCAGTTACGCGTTGTTCGAAGACCGGCTGCTCGATCGGACTACCGGCCGTATGGTCAACGCAAATCTGGAGCAGTACAAGATCGCAGGATCGATGGACGTTCCGCAGATCGAATCGGTGATCATCGACGTCAACCGCGGAATGACGGCGACCGGCGCCCAGGGCATCGGAGAACCGGCAACGGTCCCGACCGCAGCGGCGATCGCAAATGCTGTCTATCACGCGACGGGCGTGCGTGTCCGGCAGTTGCCGATGACACCGGCTGTAGTGTTGAAAGCGTTGCATGGTTGAGTACGAAGTAATTCCTTTCATCCGGTCGTTTCGACGAGCTCAACGACCGGGGTATGGCAAATATATTGTGCAATACTAAATTGAATTTCTCCGCGTTCTCCGCGCGCTCCGTGGTAAAATTTAACTTCGGAGAAGAAGGTTAAGCATCATGAACAACTTCGAATACATCGTTCCGAAATCTGCGGGTGACGTCGTTGCGCAGTTGAAAACGAAATCGACCGTGATCAAGGCCGGCGGTGTCGACCTCCTTGACATGATGAAAGAGGGACTCGCCGCGCCGGAAAGAGTCATTCACCTCGGCGCCCTGAGCGATCTGCAATTTATCCGGCGCTCCGGAGGCCGGTTGCGCATCGGTCCGCTGACGCTGCTGGACGAACTGGCGGGCCATCGCGAATTGCAGGGACCGTACGACGCTTTGATGCAGGCGGCCGACGGCGCCGCCACGCCGCAGATTCGCAACATGGCCACACTCGGTGGCAATCTCTGCCAGCGCCCGCGATGCTGGTATTTCCGGTCCAATGAGTTTGACTGCACGCGTAAAGGGGGCAAACAGTGCTTTGCCATCAACGGGGAAAACCAGTACCATGCGATATTCGGCAATCAGGACGGATGCGCGATCGTGCACCCGTCCGCAACCGCGGTCGCGTTACTGGCGCTCGAGGGTCAGGTGACGCTGTTAACCGAGAGCGGTGAAAAAGCGCTTCCCATCGCCGATTTTTTCGTCACGCCGTCCCATGATATCGAGAAAGAAAACGTCCTGACCGGGAGGGAGTTGATCACGGAAATCAGCATGCCGGAATACGGATCGGACGTCAGGAGTTTTTACTTCAAGCAGAAAGAAAAACAATCGTTCGACTGGCCAATCGCAGAAGTGGCGGTATTGCTGAGCATGGACGGCAGGACGTGCAAAGATGCACGGATTGTTTTAGGTGCGGCGGCGCCGATTCCGTGGCGCGTGAAGGACGCGGAAAATTTTATCAAAGGAAAGACGATCACGACCGAAACGGCGCGGCAGGCGGCGGCAGAGGCAATGAAAGGGGCGACGCCGTTGGACAAAAACGAATACAAAGTTTCCGTTTTCAAAGCCGCCATCATGCGAACACTTTGCTGGGCCGTCGGCATCGATCCGTTGAAGGGGTAACGCATCAGGCCTCGATGCGCTAAGCCTGACGTACCGTTTTCAGTTGGGATTCTGTAAAGTATGGATACCAAACGTTCACATTGTAAGTTTCTTCGAACCAAAACGGCATACGTGCCGGAATCGGCCGACCTCGACCGATGGCGGGACGGTGAATCGTCGACCGCTCAGTACTGGTGCCTCTGCACCATGGGAACGGCCGGCCCAGACAACGACCTCGTCGCCCCCGACCGCTGCCAGCCCGACCGACCGTGTTACCGGGCAACTCTGGTGACCTTCTGAAACAACGACTCCACTTGCAATGAGAGTCATAAGATTAAATAATAAATAGATGATCACAAATTTGTTTGGGGCTCTCTCAATACTTCCGTACAACCTCGCAGGACTTCAGCGAACAAAACAAGCCACCACGACCCTTATGCGATTTCTGGTCATGTCGATTGCCATCCTGTCCTGCGCCGGACCGAAAACCGTCCATCGTTCCGGAAGCGAAATTACGCGCGAATGGATCGACGACGAGGTGATCCAAAAAGGCCAGCCGGTCCGCATCGTCTATGTCGAAGGCGACAGTACGTTTCAGCGGATCGGCCATTTGACGGAGTCCAGAACGGCCGATCATATCACCCTTCAGTATCAGGACGTCGACCTTGTCCGGATCGTCAACAAAGATATTCCTATCGACGCGGTGCGGGAAATCACTTTCGTCGGAGCCTCATCGCACGACCGCAAGATCGTCGGCCGATGGATCAAACTTGCCGGTTTCACCATCGCCCTCCTGATCTACGCGACGATTTACGCGACGAATTAACGTCGACCAAATTTTTTTACTACCTCTCCCGCCTCTCGGTCCATCCTTGCGAGTGGTCAACTGAAGTTATATATTGGCCAAGCAACTCAACTTCGATCCACTCTCATGGACAAAGATTTAATCGCCATCCAGGAGGCACGGGATGCCGTTCGCCTTGCCGCTGCCGCCCAGAAAGAATTTGCCAGATTTAACCAGCAACAGGTTGACCGGATCGTCAAAGCGATGGCCGACGCCGGTTACGAAGCGTCCGAACGACTGGCCCGAATGGCCCACGAAGAAACACGCATGGGCCGGTACGAAGACAAGATCATCAAAAACCAGTTCGGTACACGGGACGTGTACGAATATATCAAAGACATGAAAACCGTCGGCGTGATCCGCCACGATGAAGCGCGTAAACTCTACGACATCGGCTCCCCGATGGGTGTAGTTGCCGCCATCGTCCCGACGACCAACCCGACCTCGACGGTCATGTACAAGATTCTGATCTCTCTCAAAGCCGGCAACGGTATCGCCATCGCTCCCCATCCTCGGGCGGCCCGCTGTACCCATGAAGCCGCCATGCTGCTCCGTAAGGCCGCCGAGGCCCACGGCGCTCCGAAAAATCTGATCACGTGTATCGAACATCCGACGCTCGAAGGGACGCAGGCCCTGATGAAAGCCCCGGAAACTTCCGTCATTCTGGCCACCGGAGGACCGGGCATCGTGCGGGAAGCGTACAGTTCCGGCAAACCGGCACTGGGCGTCGGATCGGGCAATGTCCCCGCTTTTATTGAAAAATCCGCAAACGTGAAAAAAGCCGTCGCCGATATCGTTGCAGGAAAGTGTTTCGACTACGGACTTCTGTGTTCGTCGGAAAATTCGATCGTCGCGGACGTCAGTTTAAAAAAGCAGGTGCTGGAAGAATTGAAGAACAACCGGGCCTACGTCTGCAGCGACGACGAAAAGGCAAAAGTGCAAAAACTGATGTTCCCGACCGGTAAGTTGAACACGCAAATCGTCGGTTTGTCCGCGCCGGTGATTGCGGAAAAAGCCGGCGTCAAAGTGCCGTCCGATACGACGGTCCTCGTCGTCAACTGTACGGAGGTCGGCCGGTCGGATCCGATGTCGGCGGAAAAATTATCGCCGGTCCTTTCGATGTACTTCGTCAACGGGTGGGAAGAAGGCTGCGAGCTTTGTATCAAGATCCTCAACTTCGGCGGCATCGGCCATACGATGGCGATCCATTCGTCCGATCAGGACATTATCATGAAATTCGGCCTTGAAAAACCGGCGCACCGCATTTGCGTCAATACGGTGGCCACCCTTGGCGCCGTCGGGTACACGACCGGCGTCGCTCCGTCGATGACCCTGGGACCCGGCACGATCGGCGGTTCCATCACGACGGACAACATCATGCCCAATCATCTGATCAACGTCAAACGCCTCGCTTTCGAGACCCGTCCGTTCGTCAGTTCGCTGGTCCACCCCAAAGGAAAGACGTCGTCGGCCGCAACCGGCACACCGGCGTTCGATTCACGCCCCAAACGGCTCGAAAAACGCCAGGAAGAAGAAACAAAGGCGCCGGCGGTCGTATCGTCCACGACCCTGAGTACACAGGAAATCGACCGGATCGTGGAATCGTTTATCCGAAGCCGCAAATAACTTGGGCGAAATCCTTTTCATCATTTTTCTCGTTCTAGCCAACGGCTTTTTTGTTGCCGCGGAATTTTCCATCGTCAAAGTGCGGGCGACACAGATCGAAACGCTGTTGCTGCAGAACAACCGCCGCGCCCGCATTGCCAAAGAAGTCATTACTCATCTCGACTCTTATTTGTCCGCGACGCAGCTCGGGATCACCATCACGAGCATTGGGCTGGGCTGGTTCGGTGAACCGGCGGTTTCGCGGATGATGTTGCCGATCCTTGATTTTTTCGGCATTACCAGTCCCCAGGCCATCCATGCCATCAGTTTCGCCGTTGGCTTTTCCGTCATCACGTTTCTCCACATCACGCTGGGTGAACTGGCGCCCAAATCGGCCGCGATCCAGTATCCACAGGGAACAACGTTGATGATCGCCTATCCGCTGCGTCTGTTTTACATGTTTTTCCGGCCGTTCATTTTCATCCTCAACGGCAGCGCCAATATGATGCTGCGGCTCATCGGCATTTCCCCGGCGGGCGAACACGAGCTGGCCCATTCTGAGGAGGAGTTGCGGCTCTTGATCGCCGACGGGAGGAAATCCGGCGTCATTGACGCAACGGAACATAAACTGATCGAAAATATTTTTGATTTTTCCGAAACGACGGTGCGCGAGATGATGGTCCCGCGTACGGACGTCTTCGCACTCGACATCGAACGGCCATTCGACGAGAATTTCCGCATTGCCGTCGAAAGCGGATTCACGCGCATCCCCGTGTACCGCGACAATCTCGACTCCGTGCTCGGCGTGCTTTACGTCAAGGACCTTTTTAAGGTCGACCGGTCATCCGAAAAAACAAGTCTCGACACGATCCTACGCACCCCTTACTTCACGCCGGAAACGACGAGCATAAGCCGCGTGATGCATGATTTTATGGCCCAGCACATCCATCTCGGCATCGTCATCGACGAGTTCGGCGGCACGAGCGGCATTATTACTCTGGAAAATATTCTCGAAAAAATCGTCGGACAGATTCAGGACGAATACGACGACGAACGGAAGGAATTCGAAGAAAACCCGGACGGCAGTTTTACCGTCAATGCAAAAATGCGTATTGACGATTTCAACCGCCATTTCAACGTGGAAATACCGTACAGCGAGAACTATGAAACCCTGGCCGGTTTTATCAACGATCTAGCCGGCCACATACCCAACACCGGCGAAACGGTATCGTACGAAAACCTCGATTTCCGAGTGATTAAAAAAATCCCCAAACAAGTCCAGCAGCTTCGAGTAACCCATCATTCCCAGAAGAAGTCTTAACTGAATTACTGTCGAGCGGACCAGCGAGTACAACTAAAAGGCCGATCGAATTTGGCCGGCCTTATGAGAAATATTTCTTTTGACGAGATCATCTTTCCCGGAATGGTCGAACCATTTCCTTTAGGCGAAAAAAGGAGTTGAACACGATGAACGTGTACACTACCCGTCGCAACTTCTTGCGTGTCGGAACTCAGGCGCTCGCGGTTGTCCTTGCCGGGATGTCCGATGGACCGGCCCGTGCGGACACGTACATGAATGATGAGGATACCGGTTTCCTCGTCAAGACCAGAAACTCATAGCTGAGATTGTGGGCGCCGCCCATTTTAACGAGCAATGGGCAAAGAACTGGTCAAGGCCTACCCCGAACTCGTTAATGCCTGGTGGGACTGGGGATTCGGGGACGGGGAATCACCGTTAGGTGCCGCGTCACACGTCGGTCGGCGGAATATCGCCGAGTTTCATCTTGCCGGAGTGCGCGGATCGATATTTTCGCGGCAGCCATGCTCGGACTCATTGATGTCGTCAAGGTGTTTGTGGTTGCACAGCCGGGTATCCAACGTTCACTCGGGCCACACGGCATTCCACTGCTGGCACACGCCAGGGCAGGTGGCGAGGCGGCGGCCGACACCACGGCTTATCTGGAGACCCATGGCGATGCCGGTCATTATCTCGGTGGCTGGCTGACCCAGGTGAATGATCCCAATAGTTTGGGAACAGACCTTTTACGATGAAACTCAATTATGAATCCGTGGACGCGAATATTGCAGGAGAGGCTCCAGTTCAATGGGAAGTATTTTTATTAATTCAAATCGAACAAATTTCAGGTTCAAAAGTTAGAGAGTTTGGTTGATTTTGGGTTGCTTGGTTGTGGTTTTGATTCCATAAGGCTCTTTCCATTTTGGCATTGAGGAGTCCCTGTTTTCGGGTTTGGATGACGTTCTGATCGTTGCCGAGACAGGCTTGCATGGTGGAGGCTATACCTAGGTATAGAGGCAGGCAATTACGCCATTACCGCACCGTTATTGATATCCAGTACCTGACCGGCAATGCTGTACTGGTGAACGAGGTACTGAACCAGTTCGGCGATTTCAGATGGCGTCGCCATTTTTTTTAGCGGCACGACAGACATTGCAGCCTCGTACGCTTCCTGCCGCGTTTTGCCCGTCTTCGTGGCGATCGCCTGAATTCCCTCTTCCGACATTTTCGTTTCCACCCATCCCGGGCAGATCGCATTGACCAGAATGTTTTTGGGCGCCCATTCGACTGCCCAGCTCCGTACGAGTCCGAGCAACCCGGCCTTGCTTGCACAATAGGCGGTATACCCCGGCACCCCCAGCCGGGCCAAAATCGACGACATGACCACGATGTGCCGGTACTTTTCGTCGCTCTTCAAAAGCAGCGGCAAAAACGAGGAGACAAACCGGTACGTTCCCGTCAGGTTCGTTGCAATGATCTCGTCCCACCGGTCGGAGGGGCCGAAATGATTTTCTCCGCCGACGCCCGCATTGGCGACGATCGTGTCGATATGATCGTACGGGTAATCCTTCACACCCCGCGCGATCGAATCCGGCTGCGTGAGGTCGATCTGGAGCATCTCGTGGTTGGCGCGGAACTCGAGCAAATCGAGCGTTTCCTTTAAGGTATGGATCGATCGCCCGCAGACGACGATCGAATGGTTCCGGTCCTGCGAAAGCCGGCGTGCGATCGCCCGGCCGATTCCCGATCCGCCTCCGCTGATGAGGAAGTACTTCATTTGCGTCTGGCCGATGTTTTGTTACGTGAACGTTTTCCGTGCGGGGTCTTTTTGAATGCCGACTGGAAATCGTCAGCCATTTTTTTGAAGGCATCGGCGACGTTTTGTGCCGCGTCGTCGCGGTGAACGGCGTCCGCCGCTTTATGGGCCACGTCCCCGATCGTCCGGATGATGGCCTCGACGGCGAATTTGAATTTTTCGTCCGTCGCGAGACGGTCGAATTCGTCCCGCAGATTGTCGAATTTATTTTTTTTCATGTGAGTCTCCGGGAAAGTGTCACCTGAAATTGATTCAGGGTCTGCAAAAAAGTTTAGAGCTGAAATTCAGAGAACACCAAAAGCTTCATGAAGTCATTGCGCCTGTCCCGAGTGAACCGCAAGCGAAGCAATCTCTTTTATTACACGAAAACAATGAGATTCCTTCGGAATGACAGCAACAGACATTTGCAGGACAGTCCCGACGGTTGTGCCTGCTAATGTGATCGGAATTTTTCCACCTGAGCGTGATATTCCTGCAAGCTCCGTACCTCCAGTTTTTCTTCCGCGATGGCGCGAATGCCGCGCACCAGTCCGATCGCGCCCGGGATCGTCGTGATCATCGGGATTTTATACGTGATCGCCGCCTCGCCAATGTACCGTTCGTCGAGTTTGGCCGATTTCCCCGTCGGGGTGTTGATCACGAGATGGATTTCCTTGTTTTTGATCCGGTCGATGACGTGCGGACGCCCTTCGTCCAGCTTAAAAACATGCTGGGCGTTGAGACCCGCTTCACGCAACGCCTTCATCGTCCCTTCCGTAGCGTAAATCTGAAACCCGAGGTTGGCCAGGTCTTTCGTGATCGGCACGATCTTGCTCTTGTCCCGGTCGTTGACGGTGATGAACACACCGCCGGCCGTCGGCATTTGCATGCCCGCCGCTAAATGCGCCTTGGCCAGCGCTTTTGGAAAATTGTCGTCGATGCCCATCACTTCGCCGGTGGAGCGCATTTCCGGGCTCAGGTACATCCGGATGCCCTGAAATTTATTGAACGGAAAGACGGGGTCTTTGACGGCCGTATAGGGCGGAACGATCTCACGATCACAGCCGAGTTCCTTCAGCGTTCTTCCAACCATGATCCGGGCCGCGTACTTGGCCAGCGGGACCCCGATCGCTTTGCTCACGAAGGGAACGGTACGCGACGCGCGCGGATTGACTTCGAGAACGTACACGTCTCCGTTTTGCACGGCGTATTGAATATTGATCAGGCCGATCACGTTGAGTTCTTTCGCAAGCGCCACCGTGTACTCGCGCAACGTTTTCAAAATCCGTTCCGGCGTATCGTACGGCGGAAGCACGCAGGAACTGTCGCCCGAGTGAATTCCCGCTTCCTCGATGTGCTGCATGATGCCGGCCACGAAAACATCGCGTCCGTCGCACAGGGCGTCGACGTCGTATTCCGTCGCGTCTTCGAGAAATTTATCGATCAGGATCGGATGCTCGGGCGAAACGTGGATCGCATGGGCCATGTATTTTTCCAGCGCTTCGTCGTCGTAGACAATCTCCATCGCGCGTCCGCCCAGGACGTACGACGGGCGGACGAGAACCGGGTAGCCGATGCGTTGGGCGACGTCGCGCGCCTCGGTAAACGAATTGGCCGTGCCGTACGCGGGGCAACGGATCTTGAGTTTCTGAAGTACGGCGCCGAATTTTTTCCGGTCTTCGGCCGCATCGATGTTTTCCGGCGACGTACCCAGGATGGGAATGCCGGCCTGCATCAATGGAATGGCGAGTTTCAGTGGGGTCTGCCCGCCGAACTGGACGATCACGCCTTTCGGTTTTTCGGATTCGATAATGTTCATCACGTCTTCAAACGTCAGCGGTTCGAAATACAGCCGGTCCGACGTGTCATAGTCCGTACTCACCGTCTCCGGGTTGCAGTTGATCATGATGACTTCGTAGCCCTCGTCCTGCAGGGCGTACACGCCGTGCACGCAGCAGTAGTCAAATTCGATCCCCTGTCCGATCCGGTTGGGTCCGCCGCCGAGGATGACGATTTTTTCTTTACCGGTGTCGACGTTTTCCGTTTCGGATTCGTAAGTGCTATAAAAATAAGGAGTCTCTGATTCAAATTCCGCTGCGCAGGTGTCGACAGTTTTGAAGACGGGTTTGATGCCGTATTCGTTCCGGAGTTGGCGAATCGTCGCTTCATTGGTTTTCCATATTACGGCGAGTTGCCGGTCGGAGAAACCGAACTGTTTGGCCTGGAAAAGCTTGTCGCGGGAGATTTTTTTGCGAAGTGTATCGAGTGTATTCACGATGTTGCGTCCGGGAAACCTCGGCATGGTATTAAATTTCGTCCACGCATTCAAGCGATTTTCCGGTGTGTTTTGTACGCTCAGCGACCACGTGTCGACCCTCGACGGACTCGGCGTGGGATAGCACTACGCTCAGACCACTCAGCGAACCAAAGCTGTTCCCTGGAGTCTATCGAAGGGAACGCCAATGTCCGTCGATCACTTGCGCCACGCCCGTCTTGCATCTCACGCCGTCGTTGTGTATGATTGTCTATCTGAACACTATCCGGGTTTATGAAACAGATCATTCGACTTCGCGTCAACGGCGACGATTATGAAATTGCCGTCGAACCCAACCGGACGTTGCTGGAAGCGCTTCGGTACGATTGCCATCTCACCGGATCCAAGCAGGGGTGCGACATCGGCGACTGCGGCGCCTGCACGGTCCTGATCGACGGCACGCCGATTCAGTCCTGCATCACGCTGGCCATGGAATGCATCGGTAAAGACGTCGTCACGGTCGAAGGCATCGCACGCAAAGACGAACCGCATCCTGTCCAGGTCGCATGGAACCGTCACGGGGCGTCGCAGTGCGGCTACTGCACGCCGGGATTCATGGTCGTGGCCAAATGGCTCCTGGACCACAATCCGCATCCGACCGAGGACGAGATCAAACATGCGCTGTCGGGCAACATCTGCCGGTGTACGGGATACACGAAAATCATTTCTGCGATGAAAGATGCCGTACAAATGATGAGTGTCGAAGAAAAAATTTCGTAACGCCATGCGCCTGACGCCGGAAGAGCGTACGACGATCAAATCCGTTTTCAGTCAATATTTTCCGGAGGCCCGAGTTTATCTGTTTGGTTCCCGGGTGGATGACAATAAAAAAGGCGGAGATATTGACCTCCTGGTCCTGGCAAAGGACAAGCCGGACTTGAGTCTCGATGCAAAAATAGACGCTGAACTGCAGAGAAAACTGGGTGAGCAGAAGATCGACATTTTGTATGAAAAAGAAGATCAACTGACGACGTTTGGTCAACTGGCCAAACTGCGGAGTGTACCGTTGTGACTGAACGAGAGATATTAAGAAAACTGCTGAACGAAAACTGCCAGGGGTTTAGAAAATCAATCGAACTGCTTTCGGAATCGTATGAAAATTGTAAACCGATCGCTGAAAAAACGGATTGGAGCGCGGACGAACGGGTTGATTTTGACGCGCTTACCTCACGATTTGCCAGGAGCGCAGATCTATTTACACAGAAAGTGATGACGACGTTGAACGATCTGGAAGGCGAGGAAAAAGGAAGCGTGATCGACCGGATTCACCGGGCTGCAGCGCTGGGCATTGTGGCGAATGAATCCCGAATGGAAGACGTTCGTCGATGGCGAAACCGCATTGCACATGAATATGCAGAGGACATCGCCGGTCTGTACAGGTCGGTCATACAGCTTACGCCGGAGTTGATCGGTACGCTGCCGAATCTGGAGGCGTATCTCACGAAAAAAGGTTACCTCGGGGACCCATCATGAAAAACAAGTTCAACATCATCGGCAAACCGCTCCCGAAAATCGAAGGTTTTGAGAAAGCCAACGGCAGCGCGCTATTTACCGACGACCTGATGCTGCCCAATATGCTGATTGGCAAATTGCTGCGCAGCCCGCATCCGCACGCGATCATCAAAAACATCGACACGTCCAGGGCCGAAGCCCTGCCCGGCGTCAAGGCCGTCATGATCGGAAGCGAATTGCCCGAAAAATACGGCGTACTGCCGGCGTCACAGGACGAAACGGTGCTCGCGATCGATAAAGCCCGATATATCGGCGATCCGGTCGCTGCAGTCGCCGCGGTGGACGAAGCGACGGCCGAGCGCGCGTGTGAATTGATCGACGTGGAATATGAGGTCCTTAACCCCTGCCTATCCATCGAAGACGGGTTTCGCGACGATCTCCCGAAAATCCACGACCACACGAAAACGGCGAACGTGATGAAGGAAGTCCACCAGGAATTCGGCGAAGTCGACAAAGGCTTCGCGTCCGCGGACCTGGTGATGGAGAACGAGTACTTTTTCGAAGGCAACACGCACGTTCCCCTCGAACCGCACTGCGCGCTGGCGCAGTTTACGACGGACGGCCATCTGACGATCTGGTCGTCGACCCAGACGCCGCATTATCTGCACGTCGCGCTGGCAAAAGTTTTGAAAATGCCGCGCAGCCACATTCGCGTGATCAAACCGCACATCGGCGCGGGTTACGGCGGCAAGTCAGAACCCTTCGCGCTGGAATTTTGTTCGGCCTGGCTGGCGAAGAAAACCGGACGTCCGGTTAAAATTCTGTACAACCGCGAAGAAGTTTTTTATGCGCACCGCGGACGTCAGGCGATGAAGATGATCCTGAAAACGGGCGTGAAAAAAGACGGAAGCCTGACGGCCGTCCACATGCGGACCTTCCTCGACGGCGGCGCCTTCGGAAGCTACGGTCTCGTGACGACGTACTACTCCGGCGTCTTTTTGACCCTGCCGTATAAATGTCCCGCCTTCAAATTCGACGGCTACCGAATTTATACCAATAAACCGGCCGGCGGACCCAAACGCGGCCATGGCGCCGTTCAGCCGCGCTTTGCGATGGAATGCCAGTTGGACAAGATCGCGGAAAAACTCGGCCTTGATCCGATCGAGATGCGGTTGAAGAACACGATCGAACCCAATTCCGTCACGGTGAATGCCTTCCGCGTGACCTCCTGCGGGATCAACGAGTGTTTGGAACGTACGCGTGATAAATCGGAGTGGAAGAAGAAAAAAACGGCCTTCTCCGGACGGAACGGCGCCATACGGAAAGGCATCGGCGTTGCCGCGAGTACGTACATCAGCGGCGCGGGTAAAGCGATCATCTGGAACGATATGCCGCATTCCGGCGTGCAGATCAAAATCGACCGCGGCGGCGGCGTCACCGTGTTTTGCGGGGCGTCGGACATCGGACAGGGATCGGATTCGATGCTGGCGTACGTGGCGGCGGAAATTCTCGGCGTCGAGGTCGGCGACGTTCACGTCTGTCAGACGGACACCCACCTGACGCCGGTCGATCTCGGAAGTTATTCCAGCCGCGTCACGTTCATGGCCGGTAATGCGTGCATTCAGGCCGCGGAACGGTTGAAGGCGATGCTCTTTGAAGCCGCGTCGAAAAAATTGCAGGTACCGGTCGACGACCTGGATTGCGGAAAACGAATCGTGTTTTCCAAAACCGATCCATCGAAAATGCTCGATTTTATTCAAGTCGTCGATCTTGCGGAAACGACGTACGGGACGCTCGGAGCGACGGGGAGCTACAAACCTCCCAAATTAGGCGGGACGTACAAAGGCAGCGGGGCGGGCCCGTCGCCGTCGTACTCGTTCAGTACGCACATCGCGGAAGTCACCGTCGACGTGGAAACCGGGATCGTTCGCGTCGACAAGATATGGTCGGCGCACGATTGCGGGCGGGCGCTGAACCCGTTGATCGTCGAGGGTCAGATCGAGGGCAGTGTGTACATGGGTTTCGGGGAAGCGTTGTTTGAGGAACACGTGTTCTTCAAAAACGGACTGCATAAGAACCCGTCGATCTTGGAGTATAAAATTCCGACCATCCTGGACACGCCCGAGATCGAATCGATCATCGTCGAGTCCATCGATCCGGAAGGACCGTTCGGCGCCAAAGAAGCCGGTGAAGGCCCGCTGCACGCCGCCATCCCCGCCATTGCCAACGCGATCTACCACGCAATCGGCGTACGCATGGATACGACGCCGTTTACGCCGGAAAAAATCCTGAAAGCGCTGGAAGTTAAACAGGCATCGGAACGCGGGGAAAACGGCGAGAAAAAAACACGCCAGGTTGGGGCGAAAAAATTGGCCAAAGCATTGGAAGCCTCGTGAAGAATTTTCTATCGCTATCCTGGCCTGTATTATCGCGTTCTTGATCGTTGGATTTGTCGTCACCAGGAGATTGACCATGCGGGACTTTCACTCCGGACCCTTTACATCCCTGAAGAATACCGACGAGTTCGATACGTTGCTGAAGCAAAATCGATTTTTGATTTTCAAACACAGTCCGCTGTGTGGAACATCGGCGTTTGCTTACGAAGAAGTCGCTCGTTTTGCGGAAGAACAGGAGCAAGTACCCGTGTACATCGTCGACGTGATCGGACAGCGTTCCTTGTCTCAACATATCGCGTCCCGCCTCGGCGTCACCCATCAGTCTCCGCAATTGATCGTCGTCGATCACGGCAAAGCCGTCTGGGTGAAGTCGCATTACGGGATTTCATATGCTTCCATTGCGGATCACGTTCCGGCGGCAATTCCATCCGATCGATAGCCGCCTGTGACCCGGATCACATGGGGAAACGGGAACAAAGTTCATGCGGTGGCGTTGTCCATCGGTGAACCTTAAACCCAGGAGTGCAACATGAAAGCTTTCGTCTTCATCCTCTCTCTCGGTCTTTGGTCGTGTTCCAAGGCCGAGTCGCAAAATCATCAGACTTCAAAACGAAAGGATGTAATTGTGAAAAGCAATGACGAGTGGAAGAAGGATCTTCCGGAAGACGTCTATCATATCATGAGAGAACAAGGGACAGAACACGCATTTACCGGAAAATACTGGGACCATCACGAAAAGGGAGTTTATCTCTGCGCCGCGTGTCAACTGCCGTTGTTCGATTCCGAGCACAAATTCGATTCCGGCACCGGATGGCCGAGTTTTTACAAGCCGATGGATGAAACCGCGGTCGCATCGGAGACGGATAAAAGCTACGGGATGGTCCGGACCGAAGTGCACTGCGCGCGATGCGGGGGCCACCTCGGACACATATTCGACGATGGTCCGAAGCCGACGGGATTGAGATACTGCATCAACTCCGCCTCGCTCAATTTCAAAAAAGAGGAATAAACTGTCGGCAGGAGGAGAGATGAGAATTTTCCACTGGCTGTTGCTTGCCTGGTCTTCCGGTTTTGCGCAATCCGATCCGGCGCTCTTGACGCTGGATCGGATTTTTAATTCTACCGAACTGGTTCCGAGGCGATTCGGTCCCGCCCAGTGGCTCGACGGCGGCATCGCCTATACGACACTGGAATCGTCTGCCACGGGACGGGGAAGTGATATCATTCGGTACGATTGCGAAAAGGGAACGCGAACAGTGCTCATCGCGGCCGAAAAGCTGGTCCCGTCGGGCAAAAGCGAACCTTTGACCGTTTCATCCTATCAATGGTCGTCCGATCAAACGCGTTTACTGATCTTTACCAATACGCGCAAAGTCTGGCGCTATAAAACCCGCGGCGATTACTGGATGCTGGACCTCAAAACGTGGGAATTGAAGCAGTTGGGTGGAACGAACGTACCGGAAGCCTCGTTGATGTTCGCAAAATTTTCACCCGACGGTAAGTCGGTTGCCTATGTGCGACAGAATAATCTGTACGTCGAACGCTTTTCCGACGGAACCGTTACCGCGTTGACCACGGACGGCTCGTCGACGCTGATCAACGGGACGTTTGACTGGGTTTACGAAGAAGAGTGGGACCTGCGCGACGGATTCCGGTGGAGTCCGGACGGCCGTCACATCGCGTACTGGCAATTGAATGCCGACAGCGTGCGGAATTTTTTGATGATTAACACGACGGATTCGGTTTACTCCAGAGTCATTCCCGTCCAGTATCCCAAAGCCGGTGAAATGAATTCAGCGTGCCGCATTGGCGTCGTATCGTCGAGTGGCGGCCCCACGACGTGGATGAACATCGACGGTGATCCGCGGAATCAGTATCTCAACGCGATGGAATGGGCTGGATCGGACAAGATCGCCATCCGTCACATGAATCGCCTACAGAATGAATGCCGCCTGTTGATCGGTGACGTTTCGACCGGTACCGTACGTACGGTTTTTTCCGACCGTGACAGCGCCTGGATCGACGTACGCGAGTATACCTCCAACCCACTGAAAGACGCATCCTTTCATGTCGTCCGCGGCGGAAAAGAATTTCTCTGGTTCAGCGAACGTGATGGATGGCGGCACGTGTACCGTATCGATCTAAGCGGAACGATAACGGATATGACTCCCGGTTCGTACGACGTGGTCGACATCGCCGGTGTGGATGAAAAATCGAACGTTCTGTATTTCATCGCGTCGCCTGAAAATTCCGCATACCGCTTTCTTTACCGGGTGACAATGGATGGTAAAGGAAAGTATTCCAAGCTTACGCCCGGCGACCGCGGCGTTCATGATTACAACCTTTCGCCGTCGACACGATTTGCATTTCAAACCACGTCGACCATCGACCGACCATCGGAGGTCCGGCTCATCGATTTGCCCCGACACCGCACGTTGCGAATACTCGAGGACAACGGGCCGATGATGTCGAGACTTGGCGCCCTGCACATTCGGCCGACGGAGTATTTCACCCTGGCCGGACCGGACGGAATCACGCTCGATGCGTGGATCATGAAGCCGGCCGATTTTGACTCGACCAAAAAATATCCGCTGTTGTTTTTTGTCTATGGGGAACCGGCGTCTCAACGCGTCATCGACCGTTTTCGGCGGGGCGATCACCTGTGGCACTGGATGTTGACGCAGCAGGGGTACGTTGTGGCGAGCGTCGATTGCCGGGGAACGCCGGCACTGAAAGGACGAGCATGGCGAAAAGCCATTTACAAGCAAATGGGGTATCTGGGGCCGATCGACATTGCGTCCGCGGCGATGTCAATGCGCCGTTGGACGATTATCGACAGCAGTCGTATCGGTATCTGGGGTTGGAGCGGTGGTGGGGCAACGACATTGCAGGCAATGTTCCGATGGCCGGATATTTTCATGACCGGAATTTCCGTCGCGCCCGTGACGGATCAGCGATATTATGACAACGTCTATACGGAACGGTACATGGGTCTTCCTCAAGAAAACGCCGAGGGGTATCGCCGTTCAGCCCCATTGACGTACGCGCATCAACTGAAAGGACATCTCCTTCTGGTTCACGGGACGGGCGACGATAACGTGCATTATCAAAATGCGGAAGCGTTGATCAATGCACTGGTGGCCGCCAACAGGTCCTTTCATATGATGGCGTATCCCAACCGCAGCCACAGCATTGACGAAGGAACGAACACCACCCTCCACTTGCGAACGATGATGACGGATTTTCTACACCGATATTTGCCCCCGGGAGGGCGCTGACGGCATGAACCAGGACAACGCCGCTGAACTTGCGCGACGGTTCTTTCCGGGAACCGCGGCATCGTACGATTCTGTCGTCCAGGTTTTCACGTTAGGGCTTGATCCGTACTGGAAATGGCGGATGGTCGAGTCTGTTCGTACCGCGTCTCGTGTTCTCGACCTCGCGTGCGGTACGGGAATGGTCACGATGCGTGTTCACGACAAATTTCCAAAAGCCGAGTTCGTTGGCGTCGATTTGACGACCGATTACCTGGAGATGTACACAAAGCGAACGGCCGAACACGGGATTTCGGCAACAGCGATTTTAGCAGATGCAGAAAAGGTTCCGCTGGAAGGCGTCTTCGATCTGGTGATTTCATCGTACCTTCCCAAGTACGTCGACCCCGATCGTCTGCTGTCCAATGTCGCGCCCCACGTCGCCTTGCGGGGAATGATCGTGTTACACGATTTCACGTTGCCACCGAGGGCGCTCTGGCGCCGGCTGTGGCGCCGGTACAATGCCGCGATGAATTGGATCGGTTTTCGTCTGATGCCGTCCTGGCGGGAAGTATTCAATGGAGAATTGACGCACCTGATTGAACAGACCGACTGGTGGACCGCGTTTTCGAAGGCATTACCTCGCTACGGATTTCAATCGGTCACGGCCCAGTACCTGTCGCTCGGATGCGCGGGCCTGATCACGGCGTTGAAATCGGAGTCATAAACGTTGACGCGAAGCCACTGCCTTATCGCCGGTGCGTCCGGACTGATCGGGTCGCATCTTACGGATCGACTGGTTCGGTCAAACCTGTACGAATCCATATTTTGTTTAGTCCGGCGACGGATGGATCGTGACGGTGTGGTTTCGATGGTGACCGATTTTGACGATTTAACCGCGTCTTTGAAGGACATTCGTGTCAAAGATATTTTTTGCTGTCTCGGTACGACCCTACGAAAGGCCGGTTCACAGCAAGCGTTTCGTCAGGTCGATTTTACCTATCCGTTGGAACTGGCGAAGTGGGGCCGGGCGTCCGGGGCCAAACGATATTTTCTGATTTCGTCGATCGGGGCGGATCCGGCGTCTCGTGTATTTTATAACAGAGTCAAAGGAGAAGTCGAACGGGCCGTCGGGGCCTTGAGTTTTGACGGCTTTTGCGTACTTCGTCCCTCGTTATTGTTGGGGACTCGAAACGAATTTCGTCCCGGGGAACGGTTGGCCCAGATTGTCATGCCGGTGGTACGACCGCTGCTGAGGGGAAAGGCAAAAAAATATCGCGCCATCCGCGCGGAAACCGTGGCGCGGGCCATGATCCGGCTGGCCGCACGCGACGATCGCGGATGGAAAACGTACGAATCGAACGACATCGAAAACCTTGCAGGAGAAGATGAATGGACAAGTTAAATTTGCGTTTCGACAGGTATTTCAACTGGCGCGGCGGAGACATCAGCCGGCTGGAAGGATTTACCGACGCGGTGTTTGCGTTTGCCGTCACGCTGCTCGTCGTATCGCTGGAGGTTCCCCGTACGTTCAATGACCTGATCGACATGATGCGCGGGTTTCCGGCATTTCTCGTTTGTTTCGTCTTCCTCGTCATGATCTGGATCGAACATTTCCTTTTTTCTCGCCGTTACGGTCTTTCGACCGGCTATATCATTTTCCTCAATACGATCCTGCTGTTTTTGGTCCTGTTTTACGTTTACCCGTTGAAGTTTCTCATGACGTGGTTATTTCACGGCATGACCGGGCAGCAGATCGGAAATCGACTGGCGGACGGCACGCTGATGCCGCCGGTGACGTACAGTCAGATGCCGACGCTGATGGTCATTTATGGCCTGGGATACGTCGCGGTGTATGCCGTTTTTTGCCTGATGTACCGTTACGTGATCCGGCATCGCGAGGCTTTTGATTTTACGAATGCAGAACTTCACATGACCCGATACGGCTATCGCAGCAATTTTGTAATGGTGGCCGTGGGACTGTTTTCGGTGGCGCTGGCCGTTTGCATACCTTCGGATCGGAGCGCCATGTGGGCGGGCTTTGCGTATTTCCTGATCGGACCCGCACGCGGCCTCCTGGGATGGAGAAGCGGCGTGAAACTGACGCGGTTGCTGGAGCGCCGTTAACGCTTTCCCTGAAGGAGGTAGGCCTTCATGTCGCCTTTGCCCTTGATGTTGATCATGCCGCGCTCCTCGAGGTCGTATTTTTTCTTCAGCCGTTCATAGGTCGTCTCCGTGACCTGAATGCAGCCGGCCAGGCCGTGGGATTCCATTCGGCTGGCCGTGTTGACCGCGTCACCCCAGAGATCGTAGATGAATTTTTTAGTGCCGATGACGCCGGCGACAACGGGTCCGGTATTGATGCCGATGCGGACCTTGATGTTCATTTTCTTTTCCTGATTGATCCGGACCAATTCTTCCTGCATTTCCAGCGCCATGTCTGCGCAGGCCTGGGCGTGATCCTCCCGCGGCTCTGGAAGTCCGGCTACAACCATGTAAGCGTCCCCGATCGTCTTGATTTTTTCCAACCCGTGCTTTTCGACGAGACTGTCGAAAGCGGAGAATACATGGTTGAGAAACTGGACCAGTTCTTCCGGTGATATCCGGGAAGAAAGTTTGGTAAAGTCGACGATGTCGGCGAACAGGATGCTCGCCTCGGCAAAGCTTTCCGCGATGGTTCCGTTTTCCGCTTTCAGTTTTTCGGCGATCGGTTCCGGAAGGATATTAAGTAAAAGTTTTTCCGATTTGTCTTTTTCAATCTGGAGTTCTTTGGTGCGTTCATCGACGAGCCGCTGGAGTCTTTGTTCGCGTGCGATCAACTGCTGAACCCGAAGACGATAGGCTCCGAACGCCCCGGACCCTACCATCAAGGCGCAAACAAGATAAAACCACCACGTTTGATAAAAATGCGGGTTGACGACCAGCATGGATACGGTCGGCTCACTCCACACGCCGTCATTGTTGCAGGCTTTGACTTCGAATCGGTACGATCCCGGCGGCAACGACGTGTAGTACGCCACACGGCGCGCCCGCGCGTCGATCCAGTCGTCGTCAAATCCAGTGAGCCGGTAGCGGAAAAAAACTTTTTCGGGCGCGAGATAGCTCAACCCGGCGTAGTGAAATTCATACCGGTCACGTCCCGGGGGGATGACCATCTTGTTTTCCAGTGGAATTCTTTCGTTATCGATCATGACCGTATGGACGGTTACCGGGGGCGGAACGCGGTTGTGTTTCAACTGGCGAGGGTTGACTTGTGCGACACCCTTGATGGTAGCAAAATTCAGAATTCCCTGGTTCGTTTTCCAAACCGCGGGTTGTGAACCGCCGGTACACTCGCTGCTTCGCATGTCGTCGGATTTGCCGTAAAGATAGCCGGTAAGCGTTGAAATCGAATCGCTATCCAATGCGTCGAAATCGCCGCGCTTGATCTGGAAAATGCCGCGATTGGAACTGAACCAGAGATAACCGTCGTTGTCCTCGAGAATTCCAAAAATGACGTTGCTGAACAATCCCTGCCGTACGGTGTATGTATTCCATTCCCCTTTGACGAGTCGGCTGAGACCGCCGCCCGTACCGACCCAGATCGTACCTTTGGAATCTTCGAACAGGCAATTGATATCGTTACCCGGCAGGCCATGATCCGACGTGATCGTCTCGGATTTAGGGTCTTTGAACCGCGTCAAACCCGTGGTGGTGCCGATCCACATTTGGTTTTGCCGGTCCTGCAAAACACAGGTGACGGCATTTCCGGCCAGGCCTTCCCGTGTCGTGTACGTTGTAAACTTGTTTTTGAAAGCGAACGTCACTCCGCCTCCGTTGGTTCCGATCCAAACTCCGCCGGCTCGATCTTCGTACAGACAGCTGATCTCGTTGGATGACAATCCGTCCTTCGTCGTCAGTACAGTAAATCGTTTTTTCTTCAGAACATTGACGCCGCCGGACAGCGTTCCAACCCACAAATTTCCTTCCCGGTCCTCCATGACACTCCGGACGAAAAGATTATTCATCCCCTCTTTGAATCCATACGACGTCGTTTTACCGTTTTTCCATAAACTGACGCCGCCGCCGTCCGTACCGATCCAGAGACCGCCGGCTTTTGACTCGCAAATGCTTCGCACGTAGTCATTGAGCAACCCCTGCTCAGAGGCGATGACATTGAAACGCCGCTCTTTGAGGCGGTTCAATCCGCCGCCGTACGTCCCCGCCCATACGCTCTGTTCATGATCGACGTAGATCGATAAAACGATCTCTTTGCTCAAACCGTCTTCAACGCCGTATCGGGACACGCGTCCGTTGTACCAACGATGCAAACCGTCCAGCGTTCCGATCCACACGGCGTATTGTGAGTCCATCGTCACGCTCAGGACGTTGAAGTTGGACAAACCTTGATTGACATGAGAAAAACGCCCGTCCTTCAACCGCGTAATACCGCCGCCAAACGTTCCGATCCATAAGTCATTCCGGGTGCTTTCAAAGAGGCACGTGATGTAATTGGAGGACATGCCATCTTTGACGGTATAGGTTTTAAATTTTCCATCCTTCAGAAGGCTCAATCCGCCGCCGTTCGTGCCCACCCACAATCTTCCGCTTCGATCGACCAGAAGGGATTTGACGTAATGATTGGTCAGGCCGTCGGCTTTCGTGAATTTTCCGTCTTTCAGGCTGAAAAGGCCGTTATTGGTTCCGATCCACACGATGCCGCTCGTATCGACGGCAATGCTGTTCACGTTGGGGTCCGGTAGACTGTCGTGCGTCGTATAAAACGAAAATTGCCCGTACCGGTACCGCACCACGCCGCCGGACGTCGAAATCCACATCGTACTGTCGGACGATTCGAAGAGGTGCAGAATTTGATTATGAGGAAATCCCGGAACGGTTGCGCGAGAAAAAATCGTAAACGACACCCCATCGAAACGTGCCAGGCCTTCCTGCGTTCCGAGCCATAAAAAGCCGTCGCGGGTCTGGAGGATCGAGTAGATGGTGTTTTGCGGCAGACCGTCGTCTGTTTGCCACACCTGGTGACTGAAATCGCTGATGGCCTTCGTTGGGTCCAGCGCGTAGAGCGGCAGAACGGTACCAACGGTCAGTAACAAAAAGATCGTTTTCATCATAATTCAGAATTGGGATTGAAGAATGGGTGCAAATAGGAAAAAATTCAGAAGGATGCAAGAAAAGCTTTTGGCCCGTGTACGGAAAAAACGATGGGGCACGGTGTTACGTGCCCCCGCGCGGATACAGAATATCTTCAGGCTAAATTTGTGCTATTTCTTTCCGAAGATCTGGTTCCAGTCCGTTTTGGCCGTCGTTTGCATCAGGACAAATAACGTGACGATGGCGCCGATGGTAATCGTCAGACCGGTATAACCTTCGAAAAAGAATGAATACGAAAAGAGGATCAAATAGATGACCTGGGTCGGCAGTACAAAACGGATTGAAAACGACTGGCCGGCAACTTTCCGCATATACGTCCAGATCAACAACACGGACGTTAACGAAGCGATCAAAAACGATCCCTCCAGCTGGACGTGATCGACGAGATAGGCAAAGAGCAGGTGGAAGGCGAAAAATCCGGCGGCCAAGAAGAAATAATGCATCGGGTGAAAAATCACCTGACGGATACCGCTGATGATCAGAAGGATCGTAAAGAAGAACAGGAGCGAAACGGGCGCAAAAAAGCTGATACGCTGCGCCACCGGACCGGGGTTCAGTTTTTGAGGCATGTCCACGGCGATCCGCATGTGCGAAATGACATCCGTGTATCGCCAGACCAGGTCCCATCCCTTCGCAGTTTCGGTACGCTCGGACGGTGAAATTCCGTCCTCCGGTATGTCAAAATCGGTGAATGCCGTGTGCGCCGTCAATTCGAAGTTCTTGACCCGCTGGACACCGTTGCCGAACGTGTACTGCCAGGTTCCGCTTCCCTGCGAGCGGTATCGGATGGACAGGGTTTTTTTCTGCTGCGGAGCCAGCGTGATTTTTCCCAACCATGTTTTTTCTTCACTGTACGGCCCGTCTGTACGGGCCGGGACCTCCTGAACGTCTTCTCCGTCCGCCTGGAAAAGAAAGTCGTCGTACATCGACGTAGGGGAAGGGAAAATAAAGCGAACGAAAACGTCCTGCGGTGTCGTCGTCGGATTGTGAATGTCGTACGAGCCGGAAAAAACGACGGAATACAGCGTGTACCACAGCAGGCCTTTTTGCCGGTATTCGACGTCGAGAAAAACTTCGACTTTGGATTGACTTGCCGGGACGTCGATCGGACGCTGTCGGGAAACCAACTTTTCTGTTCGTTGCGCCTTTCCACCGGACGTGGTGGTTTCCACGACGGTGTCGATCACCGCTTCCATCCGGTAAAAAACGGGGTGCATCTGGCGATGTTCACCGCCCCAGTTGTCGACAACGCGTTTGCCGAGTACGGAAGATTTTTCTTCCGTACGCACCGCGATCGAACCGCCAAGAATGAACCAGCCGATCGTCGTGCAAAAGAAGATTCCAATCACTGCCATCAATCGTAATGCGCTCATACCATCGTCTTTCGTTTGATTCCGTAGTGATAGATAACATAAAACAACCAGA
This sequence comes from uncultured Bacteroidota bacterium, assembly GCA_964478735.1. GTDB lineage: Bacteria > CLD3 > CLD3 > SB21 > SB21 > CAYZJB01. Next base: position 25,886 of record CAYZJB010000045.1, read on the forward strand.
TACCGATCAGATTTGCCGCCATATCGGCAAAAGAGAAGCTTCGGTTCGGTGAGAACACCTGCAGGGATTCATCGAGGATCGACCCGCTGCTGACGATCATCGGACCGAGAGGAAATGTCAGGCCATAAAATCCGACGACCCGGTCTCGCATCAGTCGATGAAAGCAGAATCCGAGTCCCCCGAGAAGAAGGAAGTGCGCCGCCCAATCAAAATGCGGAAAAGCCTGCGTCCAGGCCGGCAGTCTGCCGAGATAGGCTGTAACGGATAGAGCGGCGATAAATAAAAAGAAAAAAACGGTACGGACGACCCATCGTGCGTCCATCGGCGGTATCCAGGAGAGTTTAGCGTTCATCGGTTCCCTCCGTTCCATCGAGGAGTCTGCGGAGCGCATCGAGGTGCGCCGTCAGCGCCTGCCGGCCTTTTCGAGTGATGGTAACTCGTGTATGCGGCCGTTTGCCGACAAAGGATTTTTTGATCGCGACGTAATGATGCTTTTCCAGGGCGCCGAGGTGAGAACTCAAGTTGCCGTCCGTCAGGTCGAGCTGTTTTTTTAACTCGAGAAAATCGAGGTCCGATGTTGCCGCCAGCAGCGTCATGATGGCCAAGCGTACTTTTTGATGAATCACTTCATCGAATCGATCGATCAGGTGTTTCATGTTACCGCGATGCGGGATAACGAAAATAAATCCACGTTCCCAATATGAGATGGCCGATACCGAACGTGGCCATTAAAAGAAAGTGATTGAACACGGGAAACCAGAGGGCGACCGCACCGGCAAACATAAAGAGAACTCCCAGCAGACGAAATTCTTTCAGGGAAAACATCGAGCTGACGATCAATCCCGCGCCGTAGCAGAGCATCCATACGCCGGGAATAAGAAAGTAAAAACGATAGGACATCAAACTCAGTGTCAGAATGCCTCCGACGGCAACCAGGGTCACGAAATGCCGCAGACCTTGACGAATGGCATGGTTCCACAGCGGGATGCCTTCCTTCCGCGCCCGGAGCCGGGTCCAGAAAACGGCAGAAACCGAGCTGACGACGAAACAGAATATCCACACCCATGTCAGAGAGTCGATATAGTCGGCATAAGCCAACGATCCGCGCAATTGCCAGGCGGAGTACGCTCCGGCGGCGAGACCGCACAGTCCGACGGACCACGCGGACAACGGAGAGATTAAAGTGAACTGCGTCGCACGTTGGACGACGGCCTGTACATAGGCGAGTTGGGCTTTGGCTTCTTGGATGTCCATATTTGCTTTGTATTACAAAGTTATTTGTATTATATAAGTCATAGGGACGGTCAAGTCAAGCGAAAAAAAAGGTTATGGAATGACAGAAAAAAATGAGGCGTTTTCGGAGGGGGACTACTTTTCGTCGCTCATCGCGATCAGTTTAGTCAACGTGTTGAAATTCCGCGTGGTGGCCGAGACCCCGAGCTTCTTTTCGAGGAAGTTATTGCTCAACCTGGAACGTGCGGCGCTGCCGGGTATATACAAATAGGCGGCCGGTTTGGTAATCACAAGTTTTTCGGGTGAAAAATCGTGTTGGAGAAGTTCTTTCACGTGTTGAGCGGACGGCGGCTGGTGGAATGACACGAAAAACACGCGTGACATGTCGTGTCCTTTTTTAAACGGATTTTCGTCCAGTACTTTTTGCAATTGAGAGCCCGTTCGCGCCACCACAACGAGGTCCGGACCGATGTGTTTTTTGATCAGTTCGTGTAGGCGGCGCTCCGTTTCCCGTGCCGACAGGTCGGTATCCACAAGGGCATTACCGCTCGCGATGTAGGTGCGGACGTTTTTAAAACCTGCCCTGGACAGTACGTCCCGCAGTCTGGCCATCGGCACTTTGTTTTTGCCGACCGGCATAACGCCTCGCAGAAGGATGATAAAAGTTTTCATGGTCAAGCCGTTGATGTTTTAATGGAACTTCTTTCCATCCGCAAGCATTGTTAGAATTCTCTCCATACATCGTTATCGTGTCTCCGGCATTTTGGCGGTTTGCAACCTCTACGCGATCGCATAAGTGTTTGCCTTGTTCAACGTTTTGTAAAAATCGTGGACCGCTTTGTTTTTCTTCAGTTTTCGTAAAAAGTCAGCCGGTACGGACATGTTCGCCGGCGAATCGTAGGCTTGTTTCCACCGTCCATCGGCTTTGGCGGCCTTGATTTGTGCCAGTCCGGCCGGTGTCATCCGCTTTTCTTTGATAAGCCGCGCGACATGTTCGCGGTTCCGTTTCGACCACATGCTTCTGGGACGCCGCGGTGTAAATTTTTGCAGCCAGAATTCCCCGTCGCTCTTTTGCCCCTGGCCGTCGATCCAGCCAAAACATAACGCTTCATCGAGCGCCTCGCTACGGGCGAGCGTTTTCGTTTTTGAATTTTTTTTAACAGGCGCAGCCATACACAGTCGGAGGTATTGTGATTCCGGGAAAGCCATCGGCGCCATTGCCTGGATGTGGAAAATTGGAGAACGGGTATTTGCTTCTGGGCCTGTGGGGACATTATTATTGCGAGTCCGATCCGACGTACCGTTTCTTAAGTCGGGTTTGAGGAAGCGTTCCCGTTTTCGTGCTTCGGAACGAGTGTTGAACGATTCGGAA
>CAYZJB010000046.1:0-28033 GCA_964478735.1 uncultured Bacteroidota bacterium
GAATCTGTCAAATCTCCAAAAAAAGTACAAGATCATTTTTCGGGATCGGCACTAGAAGGACTGACATGAAAACAATATTTAACTATGCGATCATTTTACTTTTGTTGTCTTCCATGCAAGTTTTGGCTCACGGAGATGAATTAGATGTCTATTATATAAATAGGCCAACCGGATATCAGGTTCGAGTTTTTCCCGTTCCATTATTAACTCTGTACGATGCAAATTATAATGCATTGCCGCCAAGTCATCGGGCTTACACGAAAATTTTTCAAAATGCTGAAATAACTTTTTTGAGAACTGGTGGACATACACGGATGTAAGACGATGATACACAAAGCACCTTTTGTTGTGTCAAAAGCTGACAGCTTTTCCCAAGGTTGCTCTGCCACCCCTTCGGGGTTCGAACCCCTCTTTGCTCTTTCTTCATACCATCATTTCAGCCCTTCAGGCTTGAAGTTGTCATCGCGAGCCAATCCCGAAGGGATGGCATCGCTATAAATTACTGTCACAAAAAAGCGCCTCAACCCCGAAGGGGTGATATGTCGACTGAGCCCCGCAAAAAATCTCTTCCAGATATCGCAAAAGCGCCGCTCAACGAGCGTGAGGTTCACATACGATTCGTTTTGATTCATACCGAAAACATTCCGTGCGTAAGAGCAGAAATGGGCGGGTGAAAATTTTCGAGGGTTGTCTGCTTTATCCGGCTCACATGCCGGGATCGGCGTATCACTAAAAGACATCGAGCAAAAAATGACAGTGAATTTTTTTTAGCTGAAAAAAGAAAGGGATTAGTGGTCGTTGCCACGACTTTTAAGAGGTTGTTGAAAAAGTCATTCTGGAGTTGTTTCAGAATCTGCAAGAGACCCGGTAACAACGTTCAGGTGACATTTTGTGACTAAAAAGCTTTTTCAACGCTACAAACTAGCACTATAGCAGTATTAATACAGTTATAAATACTATATAAATGCCTGTTTTATGCTATTATTTAAATTATAAGTATATAAAAAACAATAGTTATGACATTGGCACATAATTCGTATAGTCTTGGGCAACCTTAAAAGGAGGATGTCATGAGAGCAACAGCAGTTTCAGCTATGGCGGTTCGAATGCCGGTAGAATTTCCGCGCGAATTTCAAAAAGGGCTGATCAAATCGATCGATCGTCGTTATTGGACGATTTTCGCCGTTTGTCTCGCTGCGGGAATGGGAATGCTGGCCCACAAAATGCTGACCCATCGACCGCTCGACTTGAGAGTCGACTACATTGTTCGTCGAATCCCGGGGACCAAAGTCGTCGTCGATGTAAAAGAACTTGAGCCGCTCAAGACGGTCAAAAAGGAGGAGGAACCGATTTTCCGGCGGCTTGAGACGATGAATGCCCAACAGCGTCGCGCATCGTTTCAGGAATATCTGCGGCAGCAGGCGCAAAATCGCCAGGTCCAAATCGCCCAGCGGCTGAATGAACGTTTCAGCCAGATGCAGAACCTGTTGCAGAATTCCGGCACCCGCTTCGGCGTCATATCCGCCAATACCTCCACCGGTACCTATAGTTATTCGTCCAACGAAGTGTCCATGGAAAACTCACAACGCGAAATATCCAACGAGCAGATCCGTTCGGGCCTGATCAACCTCAACCTAGAAACCACAAATCGAGAAATTTCATCTGCGGTGCAATTAAATACCGCCTCACAATGGATCACGCTCACGTCGCCGCGGCTCGATCGAAATGCGTCGGGGAGCGGTCTGAATTCGACGGATATTATGAACGTCATCGCACAAAACGAGCTCGCCATTCAGGCCGTCTATACGCGCTTTTTGAACCAACAGCCGGACCTCAATGGTAAAATAAGCGTGCGCATCAGTTTCGATAAATCCGGTCGCGTGATGAACGTTCAAGTTGAACAGAACACGACGGGCAGCGCCGCATTTGAGCGGGAAATTGTATCCAAAATCCGCGGCTGGCGGTTCCCCGCCTCGACCCAGCGACGAGGAACGGTGACGGTCAGCCAAACGTTCATATTCGGAAAGTAAACTTTCTTCGGACGGTCCGAAGAAACGGAGGTCAAGTCAGTTCCCGGTTCGCCACGCGGACCGGGAATTTTTGTTTTGCCTAACGGCGCTCACTTTAATAACTTTTCTCGCACTTCCCGCACATCGGAGAATTTCCATGACGCCGATTTCATCATCGCTCTTCCGAAAAACAATGACCATCATCCTGGCCGGCGGTCAGGGCGAACGCCTGTATCCGCTCACCAAAGACCGCTCCAAACCGGCGGTTCCTTTCGGCGGAAAATACCGCATCATCGATTTTACCCTTTCCAATGCCATCAACTCCGGCTTCCGTCGCGTCTATCTCATCACCCAGTATAAATCCCATTCCCTCGATACACACATTCGCGAGGGATGGAGCTTCCTGAATGGAGAGTTGGGCGAATTTGTTTATTCGATTCCACCCCAATTCCGCACCGCCAACCACTGGTATCAGGGAACGGCAGACGCCATTTTTCAAAATCTCAACGTCCTTCAGGACGAGGGCCCGGATTACGTCATTTTGCTGTCGGGCGACCATATTTATAAAATGGATTATCTCAAAATGCTTCAATACCACATTGCGCAGAACGCCGACCTGACCGTGTCCGGTATTGAAATTGAAAAAAATCTCGCCCATCAATTCGGCGTGATGGTCGTCGATGCGGAAAACAGGGTACTGGAGTTCCAGGAAAAACCGAAAGAACCGAAGCCATTGCCGACGAAACCGGATTTCTGCTATATCAACATGGGCATTTATATTTTTAACGCCAACGTTCTCGCTCGCGTACTGATCGAAGACGCCAAACGGAAAGAATCGGCCCATGATTTCGGCAAAAACATCATTCCGGGTATGTTGGAGACGCATCGTGTGTTTGCGTACAACTTCGAAGACGAAAACAAAACGACGCGGCCGTACTGGAGGGACATCGGAACGCTGGACAGTTACTACGCCACCAGCATGGACCTGGTGGCCGTCTCGCCGGAATTCAATCTCTACGATACCAACTGGCCGATCCGCACGTATCAGGGACAACACGCCCCGGCAAAAACCGTGTTCTCCGACAGTTTCGAAGGTGGACGAATGGGCGCCGCCATCGATTCACTCGTCTCCGGAGGCGTGATCATCAGCGGTGGCCGCGTCCAGCGTTCGATTTTATCAACCAACGTAAGAATCCACTCCTATTCCCACGTCGAAGAGTCCATTCTGTTCAGCAACGTGAGCGTCGGCCGGCGGGCACGAATTCGTAAGGCGATTATCGACAAGAATGTGCAGATTCCGGAAGGGTTCGAGATCGGTTATAATGAGGAAGAGGACCGTAAACGCTTTTTTGTGACGCCGTCAGGTATTGTCGTGATCGCGAAAAACACGCACCTCACATAGTTTTCAACATGGCAACCGCATACGCCACGACACCCTCTTCGCGTCCGGTGTAGCCCAACCCTTCCGACGTCGTCGCTTTGATCGATACTGCATCCGCCGAAATACCAAGACATTCGGCTATCGCTTTCCGCATCAAGTCGACGTACGGCGATATCTTTGGATTCTGCAAAACGAGCGTACTGTCAACGTTGACGATCGACCATCCGGCGCTGGCTACATGATCCCGCGTCACCTGCAGCAACGTAAGGCTGGAGATACCTTTATACTTGGGATCCGAGTCCGGAAAGTGTTTTCCGATATCTCCCAGTGCAGCGGCGCCCAGAAGCGCGTCACAGATCGCGTGAAGCAAAACATCCGCATCGGAATGGCCCAGACATCCTCGCTTCGAGGGAATGACGACGCCGCCCAAAATCAACGGACGCCCTTCGACCAGCCGATGAACGTCGAATCCGAAACCCGTTCTGAACGTCATTCTGATTTCTCCGGCATGAGCGTCAACTGTTTTCCTGACTTCCGGAACTCCGACGGCACCATGGTAACGGTTTTGTACTTACCGCCTGCCCATAATGCGGCCTGATCGTCGTAATGCGTGCTATACGCCTGTCCGCTCTGGCCGAGCGTCAATACCGTTTGCGAATTCGTAATGTCCGCCAGATCGACAATTCGCCGCATGGATGGACCGAGCAAAACGCGAAATGTCGAATCGCCGTAGAAATATTCGCTATTGTTGATCGTGGTCGTATTGCCGCCCATCGAAAGGGGACCGACATTGAACACGTAGTCGAATGGGGCCTGTCGGCCAATCAGGTGTTCAAATGCAACCGCGTGCATATCGCCCCACATCCATCCGGAAGGTTCTCCACCGTAGTGCGCGGCCATTGCTTCCACCGTTTCACGGAAACACCGCCGTAAAATATCGTCCCTACCCTCCACCGCAGCCGTCGTCCGATCGTCCCACCAGCGTGAATCGGGGTTGTCCAGCAATTGGCCCGTCACACGCGTCGGGATATTGGCCAGCTTGATAAACGACGAAAACGCCTCCTGCCCCATGTCATCGCAATAAAGTCGATACAACAAATGCCGGAAAAAATGATTGAAAATCGCCGCCCCTCGGCTCATTTTGTCCATCTGAAAATCCCAGTGGCGTAGAATCAGATAGGATTCCTGATACCGATCGGGAGAGACCACATTCGAAGCCGATGTTAGACTGGAATCGATTTCCAGTGCATGCAGCACATACGGTACGACGTCGCGTGCATGCCATGAGTACCAATCCGACTGGAATCGTTTGAAATCCTCCACGGAGAATTTTTCTTTTCCGCTTAGCAATTCTTCGATCCGTTGGATGCGGGAAGGATGTTCCCAGTAATTGCCGATGAAAAACGAAAGATTATTCGCCGTTTTGTTATTGGCCGAAGCGAGGTAACCGCGCGACGGATTGAAATCAAACGGCAGAGATTCGAACGGAACCATCCCCGTCCAGTCGAAATTTCCCGACGCTCCGTTGTGCACCCAAAGCCCGTCACCGGAACGCCGGATCGGAATTCCGCTCATGCATTGATACCCGATATTTCCGGCAACGTCCGCGTAAATGACATTTTGGCCTGGGACCTTGAACTCCGAACATGCTTTTCGAAACTCATTCCAATTTCGCGCCAGGTTGAGATTTTTGATCGCGCGAATTTCAAAGCTGGTCTGCGATCCAAGCCATTGCATGGAAATCGCTTTGGGGTCGGCCGGCGGTGACAAAGCTGATGAAATCAACGGTCCGCGGTGAGTGGACCGGATCTCGAAAACAACATCCGCCGAATCTTTGACCCTGATGGTTTCCACGACGACCTGCAACGGACGCCACTGACCGCGATCGAGATACCGCCCGTCCTGGATGGTTTCTTCGAAAAAATCCGCATCGTCGCACATGACGTTCGTGAAACCCCACGCGATGGAATCGTTGTTACCCAGCACGACGAACGGTGTGCCGGGCAGAGCGAATCCCGTCACGTTAAAGCGGCCTCCCTGCAGATGCATCTCATACCACGTGGACGGCACGCCGTGCGCCAGGTGCGGATCGTTTGCCAGGATCGGCTTGCCGGTTTCCGATCGGCGTCCGTCGACGACCCAGGCATTGCTGCCGATCGCCGATCCCTCCGCACCGACCAAACGGCGAACGAACCAGTTATCGGAGACAAAACGATCCAACTGTTTCTGCTGAAAAATCGTCAGCCGTACATCGTGAAGCGTGGACCCAACCCAATCGGCTCTCTGTTCGGAACCGTCTTTTCGCACGATGACGGGCGCATCCGATGGATAACCCGGTATGATATCGTTGACCATGGCCGGTCCGACGGAATCGAGAATACGCTGATAATTTACATCTACCATCCACCCCATGTTCAACTGCCATGCCATCACGCGGGAAATTCCGATGCTGTGTTCTAATTTCCACGGGTACGGCTCGTATCCGAGCAGGACAAACTCGATGGGGTAATTGTGTAGATTCTTTTCAATGAATTGATTGACGCCTTCCGTGTACGCCTCGAGCAGTTCGCGCGATTCTTGATCGAGCGAATCGACGATTCTGCGTGCAACGCGCATCATACCGACGGTTCTCAACATCTTGTCCGCATCCAGTGCACGGGTACCGAGAATCTCGGACAATCGACCCTCCGCCACGCGCCGTAAAAGATCCATTTGCCACAATCGGTCTTGAGCCTGAACGAAACCCGCGGCGCGCATCAGGTCCTTTTCCGTCGCCGCTGAAATATGGGGAACGCCGTACTCATCCCGATGGACCTGAACGGGAGCAGATAGCCCATCGATGGCAATTTCCCCCTCCAGTTGCGGCAGGGGTTTCCGGATCAACCACCATCCGGCAACAAACGCGACTGCAAACACAACGATGACCAGTAGAAGGAAACCGACAATTATTTTTTGTCCGCGAGATAAAATCATGCTCGTCTCTTTCGAATGATAACCAAAGCAACGGCCAGCCACAGCCCTGCCGAGGTGATATATCCGCCGGCCGATGATAACCATACACCGGCGGTAAACTCTCCGGGTTCAAAATGGAATTCGAGTGTGTGGGCTCCGGGCGGTACTACGACCGAGCGAAGAATGTGATTCGTCTTATGAATGGGGATTTCTTGTCCGTCCAGTTGTGCCGTCCATCCATGCGGATAATAGATCTCGCTGATCACCAGCAAGGCGGTTTTGTCGCAATATACATCGAGAGACATGGCATTGCTCCGGTGAGAGGTGATACGGACGGACGATGAATCGGGCGCTTCTACTTTCAGCGGCGACTCCACGAGAGCGGTGTGGCCGGGATCGAAACCCGGGCTTTGGAGAATCGCAAAACGCTGGGCTGCATCGGTAACGGTGAGAGCTTCACGTACAAAAAATGCTCTTGGAAGCACATCGGGATTGCGATATACGATCGACTTGGATTCCTGATCCGCATGGACGAGTTCCCACCCCACGGAATCGGGAACGAGACCGTTGGCCATCACGTATTTGACGTTCAACATGTTGAGCACGCGAAGATTGATGGGAAAATTCGGATCGGTCCCTCGATAAAGCGCAAAATCGATGATATCCTGGTAGATTCTCATTTTGGTCGGACTATATCCGCCGATCGTTTCAAGCTGATGATAGATCCATTCCGGACGTCCGGCCTGTGCGTGTTCGCCGATCGGAAATATCCGGAACTGCGAACTGTCTGATTTCAAAAAACGGATGGCGCTCGTCTCCGGAAAATCAACGCGCGTCGCCGATGGGGAAGAAAACTTCAGCGTTTTTTTGTTCAACGAAATAACGTCCCACGCCAAGGCCACGACGAGCACGGCCAGCGCAATCGTCGGCGTGATCATTCTTCGAATCGACAGATACCACATCGCCAAGAGTAATTCGCCTAGAAAAATAAATTTGAGAAACCCTGAGGACAATAGCTCCGTACGAACCTGTTTGAGATGAGCGATTTGACCTGCCGAATATCGGGCGGCGTCCTGCTCCCCCTGCATTGAAAAGAGATCATAGAACGACCCCTTGAAAAGAACGCCGACAATGAGTATACCGCCGAGAACGGCCATCGCGAAAAGCACTTTCTTGTCGAGACCCTTTTTTTCTTGCTCATTCGGATTGAACATATAATCCAATCCGTAGCAGGCCAGGACACTGATGCAGAAACCGAACAGAGAAAGAATCATCGAGGGAACTCGAAACTTATCGAAAAACGGCAAAACAGCCAGCATGAGTTTGAAAAACGGCTCGAAAAACCGTCCGAACGATACGAGCAAACTGAAAAGCGCAATGACGGCAAAAGCCCGTGTCATCCACGTGCGGCGCTTCCACACACCGATGATGGCTGCCGCGATCGTGAGCAGGCCGAAATAAAAAGCTGAGGAGGTGAAGGTCATCCAACCCCAGTAATACGGACTGTCCAGTCCAAACCATGTCGGAATAAAAAACGTCAGCGACTCAACAGGATGGAATGACCAGTTGGTAATGTAATCAAACGTCATTCCGCCGCTGGCGACGTCTCCGGCCTCCGCGATGGCCGGTGGTACGCTGCGCATGGTCACGTCCGAATAAACGTACTGGCTGAAAAACTGGAGCGATCCCACGCACAGCGCCAGACCCACGGCCGCAATCAGCAACACTGTCGTTTTAACGATGGACGGTTTGTCCTTTCGCTGCTCCCAGCAAAAAAAGAGATACCAGATTCCAAGCGCGAGCAGTCCGTAATAAATGATCTGCGTATGCCCGGCTTCGAAAAAGAAAACGCCGAACACGTACGCCGCGATCAAACCGTTGACCCATGACCGGGACTGTGTCAACCGTACCACGGCCCAGAATACCAGGGGGAGGCGGCTGATCGTTATCACTTTCCCGCCGTGGCCGGCTGCCATCGACATCACGGAAAAATTACAGAACATGAATCCAATCGCGGCCGCAAGCGATGTGAGTTGACCAAACCCTAGTTGCCGTGCGAGCATGAACATAAAAAGTCCAGCCAGAAAAAAGGTCGAAACCTCCCAGCTGTGGGGCTTGTTACCGAAAATAAAGTTTGCCAAAGCGTGGAAATAATAGGACGGACTGGCGTATTTTAAATACCGCATGGCCGGGATGTGCTCATCGTTGGCGTACATACCGCTGGCAAATGCCGGCATACCCGAGAACATATAGGGAAACCACAGAATGGCAGAACCTTCTTTTTGATAGAGCTGTTCGGCCGCCCGTTCGATCGCGGCGCCGTGCACGATATCGGCTCCCGACTGAACGACTTTATTCTGGAAAACGGCCCCCGAAAATAGCCACACAACGAGAACATAAAGGAATGCTATACTTATCGCGTCTTTTTGCCAGGGTTTGAATGAAGTGGGCGCGCTTTTATCAACTGTTTTTTGCCGTGCCATTTTTAGTACCGCCGTTTTTCAGTGAGTTTTGGACGCGCCAAAAGTAGCAATAATTCCATGCTTTCAAAAGCAAAATTGCATAAAGAGCACTACATTGCCACGATTCGAAAGGACGTTAAATGAATCCGTCGCCTTTGCACACGATCCATGAAACGCGTACAAGAGATTTCATCACGTATACGCCGTGGAATATCCTATTGCCAAACTCTTTTTCGTCTCCGGTAGATGAGTATCAGCGGTGGATCGACGGCCGGGGTATTTTCGACTCTTCTGCAGATGAGTTACTTGTCCTGCATGGCAAAGACTGCCTCGCCCTTCTTCATCGCCTGTCGACCAATCATCTTGCTTCACTGCCACAGGGCAAAAGTGCGTTCAGCGTATTGACAACGGAAAAAGGCCGTTTTGTGGACTCGGTTCAAGTCCTGCACGTGGACCAGGAATTCCATGTCGTTTGCTCTCCCGGCCGGGGAAAAGCAGTCGCGGCGTGGATCGACCGTTATACAATTCGGGAAGATGTTCGAATCGAATTGATGGACGCATGGAGTTCATTGACGTTGGGAGAACACGCAGCCGCTGATCTGGGCATTGACGTTCCCATGCCGGGTCATCTGTCGACCTACAACAGATCGATGTACGTGTCGAGATCGGACCTCGGCATTCGAATCCACGGAGCCTACGGCGAAATAGCCGCTTTTTTTAGCAAGGCACTTGAACGGGAAGACATTTATCCCATTGGCTTTTCAGCGATCAATCGCTGGAGAATAGAACAAAAGATTCCATGGTGGCCGACGGAAATGAACGAAAATACAAACCCTCTGGAAGCCGGATTGACAGATCGAATCAGTTTCAACAAAGGCTGCTATGTCGGCCAGGAAGTCATTGCCCGACTAGATACATATGAAAAAATTCAAAGACATTTGGTTTTATTGGAATTAGATTCAACCCCAGAATTACCTGCCACTGTGACAGTTGAAGGACGCGAAATAGGATGGATAACATCGACATTTTTTGATCATAAATTAAATTTAAATAAATGCTTAGCTTACTTAAAAACCGTGTATAGCAAAACTGATCAAACACTGTCAATCTTATCCACAAATTCTCAACAAAAAATTAGTGGTCATATTGCTAACGGCTAAAATTCTTGTAAATATAAGTTTTACTTGACATTCAGGCTTTTATTTGAGATATTTTTTCATTCGTAACGGTCTGCTTCCCGGAGATTCCAAATGAAAACAATGACGAAAAAGGACGTCTCAAAACGAGTTGCGGATAAAATGAACGAGAAAATCCACAACGTTGAGTCGTGGGTAGATGTCGTTTTTGAATCCATCCGGGAAATACTGTCTGAGGCCGATCCCGATGTTCGTATCGAAATTCGGGATTTCGGCGTATTTGAAGTTAAGACGACCAAGGCAAAACCAAAGGCGCGTAACCCAAAAACGGGTGAAATCATATACGTCCCACCCCGTCGTAAGACTCATTTCAAACCGGGCAAGCTGCTGAAAGAAGTTTTGAAACAACCGCTCAATTCAGGTGATGCGCAGGGCTCCAATAACGGTCTTTAGTTCATTCAGTTTTTAGAAATTCGGGCCATCTTGACGACAAGGTGGCCTTTTTTATGAGCGGTAGAGTACTGGCCATTGATTATGGTGAACGCAGGGTGGGACTTGCAATCTCGGATCCCCTGCGAATCATCGCTACCGGACTGCCGACTTTAATTGTCAATAAAGATTCGGAGTCCCTCTCTCGAATCGCGGAAATTGTTCGCACCGAAAGCGTCGCGGAAATAGTGATGGGCTTGCCGTTGAGCCTTGACGGTACGGATACCGAAAAAGCCGCTCATGTGCGGGCTTTTGCAGAACGGCTGCGCGAAATAGCCGGTATCCCTGTCACGCTGGCGGATGAACGCTTTACCACGGCATCTGCAAAACGAATATTACCCGAAGTGGAGTCGAAGCGCCGGCGTCGCGGGAAGGAAAAACTGGATCAGATGGCGGCGATCATCATCCTGCAGGATTTTCTTCGAAAGTCGGAAACTTAAGAGAGTTTCTGCCGTACGATTTCCTGAACCTTTTTACCGTCGACCTGTCCCCGTGCCCTGGCCATCACTGCGCTCATGACTTTTCCGACGTCTTTGGACGATTGGGCTCCAACTTCCGCGATCACCCGATTTACCATCTCTTCGACCTCTTGATCCGAGAGCTGCGCAGGTAAAAACTCATTAATAATGGCCAGTTCATTTTCCTCTTTTTTTCTGAGATCTTCCCTGCCGCCTTTTTCATACAGTTCGATGGCCTCTCGCCGCCGTTTGGCTTCCGCCATCAGCTGATTGACCGCATCGGCTTCCGTCAATCCCCCTTTGTCAATTTTCAACTTTTGAAGACCGGCTTTAAGCACACGAAGCGCTTCAAGACGATCTTTCATACCGCCTTTGAGCGCCGCCGTGATGTGTTGATCAAGTGTTTTCAAAATATCCATGTTAACCTCGGATGCTATTCGTCTTATTCTCGGATTTTCTAAAAATATAGGCACGATAGAAAAACATTGAAAGGAAAACAAAAATGAGAGAGAGTAAGTTTTTCGTTCGAAAAACTATTTAGGGACTCTCTCCCACTTAACCCTACCTTGCACTTTCAACGTATGTAAACACACTTATCACTGCTGTGATTTGTGTCACTTCAAGAAATTTTCATACCGTTTACTGGCAAAACTATAGAAAATTCCGTCCACTCGCCTTCCTGGGCACGACAAGTAATAGTACCATTGTGTTTTTCAACGATGCCGTAACTTATTGATAATCCAAGGCCGGTTCCCTGCCCCACCGGTTTTGTCGTGAAAAAGGGATCAAATATTTTTCCTAGAATATTTTCTGGTATACCAGGACCATTGTCCCAAAAAGTTATGAGAATGCTATCGTCTGAATGATTTCGAGTAGAAATGCGAATGACGCCTTCACGTGATCCTGAGGGAAGTTTTGACAGGATTGCATGCGCCGAATTCACCAGAAGATTCAGGAAGACCTGGTTGATCTGATTGGCCGCACAGATGATTCGTCCTCGCGCCTGAAAATCACATTCGATCGCAAGCAAGTAGCGATACTGGTTCATGAATAATTTTATGGTCGTATCCAGGCAATCGTGGATGTCCACTTCACTCGCATCCAGTTCATCTGGTCTTGAAAAATTTCTGAGATCACGAACAATGTCCCGAATCCTTTCAGCCGCATGCCGGAAACTCGATAAAAGCCCGTCCACATCTTTGACCATAAACTCATAATCGAGAGAGTGTTTAAGGTCCTCTGCGGCAGTCCGGCTTGCCGCATCGGCACGGGATTCATACAGGCTCAGAAGCTTTCGCAACCCGTTCACATAGTCCTCGACGTAGCTCACATTTCCGGCCAGGATCGACGTCGGATTATTGATTTCATGAGCCACGCCTGCCACCAGTTGGCCCAGTGCGGCCATTTTTTCAGATTGAATGAGTTGAGATTGCGTTTTTTTCAACTCTTCCAGCACAGCTTCCAAATGCTGTTTCTGGTGAAGGATTTCAGCCGTTCTCTGCTGAACGACCAGTTCCAGTTCCCGGTTATGTTCTTCGATTTTTCGAGTACGCCGTCGGACAAGAAAGCGCGCCGTCCGGTAAGCGGCAGCGCCGGTGATCGCCATGATCAGCAGCAGCACGTATCCGTGCTGCCACCACGGAAGAGGAACCGTCAGATGAATCTGGGTTTCAACGCCCGGCGACGTGGTCGGCATCCATGGCTGGACCCTGAAGACGTAGCTTCCGGGCGTTAAATTCGTATACCGAACGGACGTCGAACGGGACGGTGACGACCAGTTACCATCGAATCCTTCCAGCCAATATCGAAAGTACAGGCCGTCTTCATCGGTGTAGAACGGACACGAAAAAGAGAACTCGACATACCGTCCGTTGATCTCCACTTCCGTAGCGGCATTGA
The DNA here is from genome assembly GCA_964478735.1 of uncultured Bacteroidota bacterium. GTDB lineage: Bacteria > CLD3 > CLD3 > SB21 > SB21 > CAYZJB01. The sequence continues at coordinate 12,787 of CAYZJB010000046.1, forward strand.
CGTACATCGAGTCTATCGTACGGATGCTTTCGATATGTACCGATGGAAGCACGGCCCGGATCGGCTCTTTGATGTACGTGAGTCCTGAGTAGCTTCCGACCCATGACGTACCGTCACGCTCGAGCAATAACGAGTTGTGAGTCGTCGTCTCATCACCGATCAATCCGTTTCGATTGGTCCAGATATCGAGGGTAGAAAAAGGAAAACTGTCAACGTCCAGTAAGACAAATCCGCTGGACCCAACCCACAATCCTTTTCGCAAAGAATCGTACTTTAGAACCGTTACCCGATTGTCTCTCAACAGATGAAGATTTTTAAGTGAGTAATTCTCGAAGGTACCGTTCTGAAAACGGCATAATCCTGCATCGGTACCAATCCATAACGTACCTTCCGGATATTCCTCCAGGACGTTCGCGTAATTGTCCGGAAGGCCGTTCTGTACCGACCAGGAGTCAAACTTTATATTCTCGAAATTCCGGCCCTGCCATCTGGCCAGTCCTCCCGACGTTGCCATCCATACACCGAGCGATTCCGAATGAAGGATGCACCACACCTGATTGGACGGAAGGCCGTGTTCTTTTGTGAAATGGTATTGCTGTGAACCATCAACGACGGATAACCCGTTGGTCGACGCGACCCAGACTCGACCTGCGGCGTCTTCTTCGATGTCGGTAATGGTTGCATCGGACAGGCGGTAAACGGAATTCAAGCTCGTCAGACGACCGGAAGCCAGTTCATGCAGTCCTCGTTCCGATCCGATCCAGAAACGTCCATTAGACAGCCGGCGCAAGCTCCACACGGCATTGCCTTCGAACATACCGTGGTCCGCGAGCTTTTCTACCCGACCGTTCTTTATGATATTGATGCCGTTATCGGTAGCGACATAAACTGAACCGTCATCTCCCGTTTCAAGCGCGTTGACAATATTGGATAATAGACCTTCCCGACTGTTAAACCGCAAAACTTTTCGACTCGGAACTTTGATCACCCCGGCGCCGTCCGTCCCAATCCACAGAATCCCGGATCGATCAATAAATACGGCCGAGAGACCGTTCGTCGTCTTCGATTCATCGAACAACGTGTTATGGAACCGAAGACCGTCGAATCGGGCCAGCCCGAGATCCGTTGCGACCCATAGGTCGCTTCCATCGGAAGCTATATCAGAGACATAGGAATGCGGAAGGCCATCGGCCACGGTGTACACGCGAAGGAATGCATTGGCGTCCTGACCGACTCGTGAAAGCCAGAGCTTCGAATCGAAAACAGCCATCCCGCCTTGTGTGGCAATGACCATCCGCCCATCCGGCATCTGGGCCAGTTCAACGATGTAGCCGGGCAGGCGTAGTTTAGACCCTCCCAGATGAATGATAGTACTGTCGTAATGGCCGTCGCGCCACAGCAGTACGGACAACCCGTGTTTCCCGCCGATCCACACGTGGCCACTCGAGTCTACGACCACCGACCGCAACGATTTCGAGACCGTATCGACTTCCACACGAGCCACTCGCCCGTTCTCCAATACGGCGGCTCCATCATCGCTGCTGACGAACCAGAGTCGGCCCAACCGATCCACAGCCGCTTTACGAATAATTCCGTGAGGAAGCCCTTGTTCCGTCGTGTAATTTACGATCGTTTGGCCATCCCATGACGAGACGCCTTCGTCAAATGTAATCCACATCCGCCCATCACGATCGTACAGAATGGAACGGGCCACGTTCCCGACAAAACCGTCGTCTTTTCCCATGATGGTGTACGACTGGCCGGAATAACGCACGATGCCGCCACCCGTCGCAAACCAAAGGTACCCACGAGCATCCTGGGCAATGTCCCATACCTGGGCGTTGGGAAAGCCGGTTTCAAGATTGTAAATGCGATGAAAATATTCCTGCGCCGCGATCGGGCAGTAAAACAATGCGGTAAAAAAAAACGCCCTCAGACGAAAACACGTCGCCATTCTGAATGCCGGCTTACTGGCCCTTGACGGTCGTCAGCGAAACGCTGGTTTCGGTATACATCGCGGTCTTGGCCTGCTGACGCAAATGATTGACCAGATCAACCGTTTTCAACCCGATGACGTACATCCCATTTCCGACGGGTTGCAGCCCCGAAAGGGAGGGCAACGGACGATCGCTCGCAAAAACTTTGATCAGTTCGGTACCGAACGGCGGTGCGACCGTAAATTCAAATGGCGTATCACGTCCGCCAAGTTCAAACACCTGTCCTCCCTGTATCTGAACGTTGCCCGCCGCCAGATCGTTGGGATAAATCAGGATATTATTTCCGCCGGCATCGTGATAGATAGCGGTCACGTAGCACGTTTTATTTGATTTCAGATAAATCTTTAACGCTTCATTTTCCCTGTATACGGCGCCGTCTCCGCGATCGGTCCAAACCGTAATATCCAGTCCCGGAGAGTTATGCGAATCTTTCAGAATTTCCAGGTCATTTTGTGCCAGAGTAAAATTATCCGGATGAAGGTGAATACTTTTAGGCACGTAACGAGCTGGAAATGACACGTTTGCATTACCAATCGCTTCACCGGTGACTTGTGATATCGCCTGCAGCCGAACTTCGACTTTATCGTCAAGCTCCCAGTAACTGCCGAGGATGGCCGCGTCCGACTCCGTGACCTGCGCCATACTTTTGGCCGTACCCTCGTATTCCTTTGCCTTCGACTTCAATAGCTGACTGAGTACGTTTTCTTTGACCACGTTCAGCCCGCTGATTTTTCCAAGTTCTACTTCGATTTTTCCCTTGAAATAAGCAGAGAAGGAACTCGACATTTTTGTATTCTGATATGTAAAGTTGCCGAACACGACCCGCAGGTCGCTCCCCGATAGCGTCATGCTACGGTACAATTTGTACATTAGAATCGCGCATACTACATCGAGGTTACCCGTCGTTTCATCACGGGACATCTCATCCACCATGCTTGATATCTTCGCTTCTTCGTCAATTCTGACGATCTCGTTTTCAAAACTGTCATCAGGCATGATGATGCGGAGTTTCTTCAACCGCCGGTCGATCGCCAGCAAATCCGACATACATATCTGAAGTTTTTCCACGGCCTGATAATACTGCTTACTCTGGAAAGCTTTCTGCCCCTGTTCGAGAAACCCCCGAAAACGTCGGTCGCGGTCGGCGATCTCTGCCTGCAGGGCATCCCCGGCAACTTTGCGGTCCAGCACGGCCAGCGCGTAGTATGTCTTGTTCTTCTTATTGTAGTCGGTGTCCTCGATACGAAGGCCCTGCAATTGAAGATCGACTTTAGCGCGAGTTTGTTCCGTCATACTCGAAGCCGTTTCGCCCGTCTTGCCGGTGATTTTTTCCGTACTGGAATACGTCTGTTCTCCCTGAATTTTGACTTCGATGGTCTGCGCGAGTTTGATGAACGCCTGGTTTTTCGCTTCATCGGCCGAGGAACCGACGCCGACGGCTTGCAGATACCGTGCATCAGGGAATTTGTCGGAACGGTTTTTTTTGGCCCAGTCTTTTTCTTGTGCAAAGACGGACACTGTGCCAAGACAAAAAATGATAATGCGATACATGGGAAATATTCCGGATTGATTTTGTTTTTTGGAATATAGACGGAAAGGAGGCTAAAAGGCAATCGGGAATCAAATACCGCAGCCAACACGGACCAATAACGAATCTCCAAATTTAGAATTGATCCTGTCAACGGTTTTCAACAGTTCTTCTTTTTTTTTCGTGTCCTGGTGGAAAAGATCCATGGTCATGGACTCGTTTGTCAGATGCGATGCACCGACACCGATCAGCCGGACCGGTAAACGGCGCGTATCCGCCCGCTTCAGCAACGCCAGCGCAATATGGTAGATTTGCACCGGATCAAAGGTCGGCTCGACCGCGATTTGACGCGTTATCGTTGTCCAATCGGCATAACGTAATTTCAAGTGAATACAACGCGACTTCGCTTCCTTGGAACGCAAATTGTTCGCAACCTCCCATGCCATCCGATGAAGGGTTTGATGTAAAAAGTCAATGTCCCGCGTATCCGATGCAAAGGTTTCCTCGGTCGAAACCTGTTTCTGATCGTGCGCGACGGACAAGTATTCGGACCCGTGGCCGCGCGCATGCCACTGCACGGACGCGCCCCACGTGCCCAGCGAACGTTCGACGTCGCCGGCGCCCAGCAGCGCCAGTTGACCGCACGTCCGTATCCCGAGCCGATGCAGCTTTTCCAGCATGACGTCACCGACTCCCGGAATCACGCCGACATCGAGAGGCTGCAAGAATTTCGCCTCCTCCCCATCCGGCACCTCAATGACACCGTCGGGTTTGGCCCGGTCGCATGCGATTTTTGCGAGGGTCTTATTCGACGCAATACCCATCGCACAGGGCAGGCCGAAACGTCGTCCGATCGCACGCTGGAGACGCTGCGCAAATTTCAAATAACTACCGCCAAAGATTTTACCGCAGCCGGTCCAGTCCATATAAAATTCGTCAATACTTGCCGGCTCAAACACCGGTGAATAGTACTGTAAAAATTCCTGGACCTTCCGTGAAAATTCCTGATACGCTTCGTAATGTCCGTCGATGCGTATGGCGATGGGACACTTTCGCATCGCAATCGACGTAGCCATTCCGGCATGAACGCCGTAAGGGCGGACCTCATACGACGCACACGTGACCACGCCCCGGCTTTCCGGAGGGCCGGCCACCATGATAGGCTGGCCGACCCACCTAGGATTGAGCAACCGTTCGACCGAAACAAAAAATGCGGTTAGATCGACGTGGGCAATACGAACGTTCATGATCGGAATAAATTACGGAATAATTTTCCCAAACGGTTCAACCTGTTTTCTGATTTGTTTGACGTCGCCGACAATCACGATGCTCAGCTTATCCTGGGGTAAATAGGTTTTTGCCAACTTTGTAACATCATCCGGTGTCACGGCGTGAACCGACTTTACATAATTGGCCAGGTACGAATCGGGCAGGCCGTGCAGATTTAGAAAGCTGAGTTGATTGGTAATTCCATTCAACGATGAATTCTGTAAAACAAATACGCCGGCTTGATAATTTTTGATCCCATCCAATTCTTCCGCACCCGGCGGTTCGGTCTGGAGCCGATTGATCTCGTACAGAATCTCTTTGATGGCCGCGCCCGTCACGGACGTCGTCACCGAAGCCACCTCCGCCCAGTGGGCACTGCGATAGCGTGTGGAAACGGCGCTGAACGGAGAGTACGTGTACCCTTTATCCTCACGGATATTGCTCGTGATACGTGAACTGAAAAACCCGCCCAGGATCGTGTTTGTCACCGTCAGCGGTAAATAATCCGGATGCGACGGATCGACGGTCGGCAGTCCGATGTAGACGACCGACTGCGGAGCACCGGGGCGATCGACAAGATAGATGGATCTTGAAGACGTCATGTTGGGAACATTGACCGTCGGCTCACTGCCGGAAGTCCAATTTGCAAACGTTTCACGAACGGCTTTTTCCACCGCACGCGCGTCGAATTGTCCGACGACGTAAACATGCGTCCGTTTTGCACCATAATTTGCCGCATGAAATGCACGGACTCGATCGATCGTGAAGGCCTTCAACGCGGACTCCTGCGGAAAGAGGCGACCGTACGGATGTTCGCCGTAGAGCACCTGATAAAATTTCTCCTGGGCTAGGCCGTTGGGCTGGGCTCTCGCAACGTTGAGATTCCGCACCATGTTGTTCTTCAGGCGGTCCAACTCCGATTCGGGAAACGCTGCGTTCTGAACGACGTCGGCAAGCAATTTCACAAAATCGGCAGTAAATTCGGAAAGTACTTCACCCCCAACATAGGACTCATCCAATCCCGTCGTGACCTGAATATCGCCGCCCATGCTGGCCGCTGTATTGGCCACGTCTTTCGCGGAGCGCGTCTTCGTCCCCTCTTTCAGAAATTCACCCGTCAAATCGGCCAGCCACGTTTCTCCCGCCGCCTCGTCGATATTGCCCGTTCGCACCGTGACGCGCACGACCGCTTTGGGAATCGTACCGTACGGCACGAGCGTGGCCCGCAGGCCATTCTCCAGCGTAATCACCTGCTTCTTCGGTAAAATAAAATCTTTCGGAAGCCCACCGGCCGGTGGAACTTCCTTTTGTGCCAGACCGGGTACGGTGACCGCCAGCGTCAGCAACCACTTATATATCATCGATTTCATTGGGCGCTCCCTAATTTGTTATTCAACAGATTTTGCGGCTCGACGGTAAGTACGGTTCGATTCGTTTTCCGCAAATACTCTCTGGCCGTGTCTTGGATCAATTTTGGAGTGACTTTCTTAAATTCCGACTCCAATCGATTGATCCGGTCCGGATCATCATCGAACAAGGCAAAACATGCGAGCAGGTCCGCTTTTCCGAAACCGTACGTCGCACCGATACTGGAATACAGGCTGGAACGCATCTTAACCAGCGCCCGATCGAGTATCGCTTGATCAACGGGTGTCGTCTGCAGTTCTTCGATAAGGCGGTCGATCTCAGCCATAATCGAATCCTGCGAAACGGTCGGATCGTGGATCAAGTCCGCCATCCAGATCATCGGTCCGTTGTAATTGAACATATTGCCCAGATAATTGATTCCGCCGGTCACCTGCGACGTGTAACCGCGGTTTTGAACGAGCGATTGATACAATTTGCTGTCCGACCCTTGAACGAGGATCTGGTCGATCAAGCCCATGGCAAAATATTCCGGCGTATTCCGTGTCGGCATGTGATACGCGATTGCCAGGGCCGGTTTGGTCGCCAGCGCGTCGGGTTTCGTTGCCCGCTTTTCGGTTTCCTGCCGCGGTTCGTTGATGTCGGGTTTCGCGGGCTGTTCCGCCGCTGGAATCGAACCGAAATATTTCTTCACCCACTCCAGTGTCTGTTTCGAGTCAAAATCGCCGACGATCACGAGCACGGCATTGTTCGGAGCATAATAGGTCTTGAAAAAAGCCTGCACATCCTCAATCGTCGCCGCATCGAGGTCCTTGAGTTCACCGTAAAAGTTATGGGCGTTGTACCAGTTGGTATTGGCATATTGCGGCATGTCGAGCCAGGGAAAACCGCCGTACGGTTCATTCAGAACGTTGACCTTGACCTCGTTTTTGACGACTTCCTGCTGATTTTTCAGGTTGTCGGCATTGATGTTGAGACCCTTCATGCGGTCCGCCTCGGCCCACAGCATGGTCTCCAGCTTATGGGCCGGGACGATCTGGAAATAATTGGTGAAATCAAAACGGGTCGATCCGTTAAAAACACCGCCGTTTCGCTGAACCAGCCTGATAAATTCCATCTTGCCCAGATTGTCCGATCCCTGAAACATCATGTGTTCGAACAAATGAGCGAAGCCGGTTCGGTCTCTGGGCTCGATTCGGAAACCGATGTTGTAATAGACCGCAACGGTGGCAATCGGCGACGTCGCATCGTGGGACAAAACGATCTTCAGTCCGTTGTCCAGTTTGTGATACTCGACCGGAACCGTAAGTTGTTTGGTTCCCGGTGATCCGCAGGCCAGTGCCACGAGGGCCAGTCCTGCCGCTCGGAATAGCGTTTTCATGAAGTCCTCTATGAAATTTGATATAGAAATGCTTGGTTAATTACGCTGGGACGGTGAAAAAGTTCAATATCAATTCAATAATGGGTAGTCTACCGTCGTCCTCTGTCGATGTATATGGGTTCCAGAACCGACGGATTCCCGTCGATTTCAGGAATCGATAAGCCGAGAATCCGTGCAATGAACGGGTACACGTGAATATTTTCAAATGCCGGCAGTCGACTGCCGGATTTGATATTGGGTCCTCGGGCATAAAATATTCCGTTCATATCGGACGTCTTTCCTGGATCGAAGCCATGTGTTCCCCAAGGGCGGGAGGCGCGATCCGACGGCTTTCCTGGCCGTCGGACGGTCACATAGTGGCCGGGTTTCGATACGATGATTAGGTCGCCAATGGACGGATGATCTCGGTAATGCCAGGATTCCGGTGTTTCGGCCTTCCGATAGACGGTCAATCGATCTTCTGCTCGCAGCGAGCGGTACGCTTCTTCACGGCGAGTCGAATCGTCAAAATACAGCAGCATAAATCCTGAGCTGGACGACGCGACGAACCCTGAATCGCCTTCGGGAATGAGTTCGTTCAAATACACATGCGTTCGTTCATCGGTATTCATCTCATACATTCCATGATCGGACACGACGATCAAATTCACCGGTATATCCAAATGGCGCAATTCGGCCTCGATCCGTCCAAGCAGGCGGTCTGCTTCATGAACGGCATTTTTCATTTCCTCGCTATTCGGACCGAACTCATGCCCGATGTGATCCGTGAAGGAAAAATACAGCGAAACAAAGTGCGGACGCCGGTCTTCGGGCAGTCGAAACCATTCCATCACTTTTGTGATTCGCTCGTCATTAAACGCGTCTCCATTGTAAGGAAGCCAGTAATCTGCATATCGGCCGTGAACGGGGACCTCCGAACCCACCCAAAAATACGACGCCGATTTTAAACCCTGCTCCTGCGCCAGTTGCCAGAGCGGTGTACCGCCGTAGTAATAGGGGTCACATACACTGATCGAATCGTTCATCGAATACTCCGCCCCGTGCTTCCGGCTGAAAAAACGGTTGGACACAATGCCGTGGTGGCCCGGATAAAGGCCCGTGACGAGCGTGTAATGATTGGCAAATGTCAACGACGGGAATGACGGGATCAAGGCGTCGGCTGCCGAGCCTTCACGAATAAGCGCTTTAAAATTCGGTGCGTCGTATTTTTCCACATAATCGTGGCGGAAGCCATCGAAAGAGACAAGAAGCACGTAAGGGGTATCCGTCCGGCGGCAGGTAACCAGTGCGAGTATTGAAAGGAGCGCTAATAATTTTTTCATCACGCCTAAACTAAGAGGGCGGACGTCGGCGATGAATGACCGGTGTCATTCATCCGGCTGAGATTCCGCCGCCTGCTGCCAGACTAGCGCACGATGGTGCCAGAGGTATCGCTGTTCGAGGATTGCATCCCTTTCCACGCGGAGTTTGTATTCCCTCACCAGCAAGTCGTCGCCGGAACGCATATCATATCCGGAAAATTCAAGGCGGCGATCCGTCAACCACGGATCCATCCACCCGCGGATCGTTTTCCATGCAGGCAAATTTTCATCTGCGCTCTGCCGTAAGTATGCATTACGCAAGCGGAGGCCAAAATGTACCCTTCCCAATTCAAAATCGATCGCGTCGATCCGGCGGTTCATACGATCCGCCAGATCCAGTGCAAAATCCGCCTTCATTGCGTATTCGCCATCTCCCGGAGTATCCCGCGACGTCGTCCGGCCCTGCGTGTACGTGGGCTTCAACATATGCAGCATGCGCGCGCGTTCCTTCAGCATCAAAACGATCTGAGCACGCAGCGTATCGTTCTCTCCCGCCCGATACGAAGCGATCCGTTCTTCGATCTCGTTTTCCATCAGAACGATTGCGGGCCGGACCCGTTGAGCGAGCATGTCCACCTGAAGTTGTTGAACTTTGTTCAGCCTTCCGATCTGAACGGCCGTTTCTTCCGACAAACGAAGCAATCGTTTGAGCCGCATCCGACGTAAGAAATTCAGTTCGCGGCTGACTTTGATGCGGCTGATGACGCCTACGAGAGAGTCGTATTCCTGCGTCAACCGTTGGCGAGTATGTTGAATTTTTTCGATGTCATTGGAAATGCGGTTAAGAAATTCACCAACGGCGCGAATGGTATCGGCCTGGAAGACGGGCCCGTTCTGACCATGAATTGTACCGGATAAAACCGCTGCAATCAGGCTACAAAAGACCGTACTTTTCAAGTTTATAATAAAATGCACTCGTTTTGAGTCCGAGTAATTTGGCGGCATCGGCGCGTCCGCCGTTGGATTTGGACAATGCCCGTTCGATCATGACGCGTTCGAATTGTTCGACCGCTTCGGTCAGGCCCATCGCTTCGATATCGGCAAAACTCACGGGCAGCGCTGACGATTTCGCCCGAAGGCCTGCAAAGTCATCCGCCGTCAGTTCCGCCGAGCCGGCCAGCACGACCGCCCGTTCGACGACGTTTTCGAGTTCCCGGACGTTACCCGGCCAGTCGTATCCCATCAGTACGTTCAGGGCATCCTCCGATACCGTCAACTCCCGTCGGCCCAGTTCCGTTTCGAATTTTTTTACAAAAAAATTTAGCAAAAGCGGAATATCCTCCTTGCGTTCTCGCAACGGCGGAATCGTAATCGGGATAACATGAAGGCGATAATAGAGGTCCTCGCGGAAACGTCCTTTTTCGATCAGGTCCTTGAGGTCCTTGTTGGTCGCGGCGATAACCCGTGTATCGACGCTCAGCGTCATCTCTCCCCCAACGCGTTCAAACTCCTGCTCCTGCAGTACCCGCAGCAACTTGACCTGAATCGACGGCGAGATTTCTCCGATTTCATCCAAAAAAAGCGTGCCGGTATCGGCAAGTTCGAATCGTCCCTTCCGTAACTTGACCGCTCCGGTAAACGCGCCTTTTTCATGCCCGAACAATTCGCTTTCGAGCAGCGTTTCCGTCAGGGCCGCGCAATTGACTTTGATAAACGGCCGGTCGCGGCGGGCGCTTTGATAATGGATCGCGCGAGCGACCAACTCCTTTCCGGTTCCGCTTTCGCCGTAGATCAGAACGGTCGTCGAGGAACTGGCGCTTTTTTGCACCAGCGCCATCACGTCCTTCATCTCCGGCGACTGACCGATGACTTCGCCGAAATTGTACGAACTCTGTATTTCGGAGCGCAGGTAAACGTTTTCGTCGCGCGTTTTCTGCAGATTGCGGCGTTGTTCCGACAACTCGACGATCTTTTTGACCCGAACCGTCAGTTCGTCCGGCGCAAAAGGTTTGGTGACGAAATCGCTTGCTCCCGCCTTCATGACCTCGACGGCGACATCGACCGTACCGAAAGCCGTGATCAGGATGACGTCGACGTCCGGGGATTTTTCCTTGATCTGGCGGAGCAGCGTCAGCCCGTCGACGGGCTTCATTTTGTAATCGCTGATGACGCAGTCGAATCGCTCTTGTGAAAACAGTTCCAGCGCACGGACGGCGTTGGACGCCGCGACCACCTGAAAGCCTTCACGCGTCAAAACGTCGGCAATGCCTTCGCGCATCGTATCGTTATCGTCGACGACCAGGATGTGGAAGGGTGAGGACATGGGCTACCGGTTTTGCTTGTAGCGCTGGTAGGTATCCTTGTTTTTCGGATCGATCGCCATGAGACGGTCGAAAACGGACTTCTCGCGGGAACCTTCGAATACTTTACAGATATCGAGATAATGGACCTGGATAAAACGTTCGGTGTGATTTTTGGTAATGACGTGATCGAGCAGTTTTTCCATGTACCCGATTGCACGGACCAGGTTTTTACGCGCACCCGTCACGTCGCCTTCGTCAAACAGGCTGACCCCCTCGTAATAAAAATCCTTCATGACGCGATAATCCTGATACCGCGTATCGAGAAATTGATCGATACGCTGGATGCGATCGTCCCATCCCCCATGCTGAACCTTGGCCTGGGCGGCAATACTCCGGGCCGATTGGAAAAACGACGTCCCGAGAAACCGCCCGAGCGTATCCATTTCGTCGCCGAGCATGATCTGGATATAAAAGTCGATGATGCTGAGAAAGGAGTCGATCGTGTTGGGATCGTGATAAAACGTCGCGCCTTTGCGCAACGAAAAGCGGCAGTTGTCGTCGAGGAACTGGAGTTCCCTGCCGTTGGTGATGTACAGCGTCGCGGCCACGAAACGATTTTCACCTTCATCCGACGCCTTTTCGACGACGAGCTGAATGTCGAGACTCAGAGGCGTGTTGTCGCCCGTCTTCGACCAATCGTGATTATTGATGTAATCGGTCAGCTTTTGTTCGAATCCTTCGAACAGGTCGAGATTGCGGCCCTGCAATTTTTCTCGATAGACTTTCACGCTGGCCGAGACCTTCTGGCCCCAGACATCGGATACAGCCATCAGTATCATGGCCGTCATGATGATCCTGTATACGTTCATGTCAAAAATGTTTCCGTGTCGACAATTTCATAAAACCCTTTGCCCATCCAGCCTCCGCCATCCACAGTGAGGACTTCACCCGTTATATACGACGAAAAATCAGACAGTAAAAACAATAATGCATGGCCGATATCGTCCGGCGTGCCGAAGCGTTTCATCGGAATCCGTTTCGTCATACGATCGCGCTGCTGCGGATCGCCCCACAGGTTTTTTTCAGTGCCCTCGGTTCGAATGGCGCCCGGCGCGATGGCATTGACTCGAATGCCGTACCGCGCCCATTCCGCCGCCAGCGTGCGCGTCATCGCCACGACGCCCGCCTTGGCGCTGGCGCTATGGACGACGCCCGGCTCGCTACCCCACGCGTACGTGGCCACAATATTGACGATCTGTCCTCCGCCTTGCCGGATCATATGCTGACCCGCCGCGCTTGAACAGTAGAACGTCCCGTTCAACACGATGTTGATCACGGCGTTCCAGCCGTTGACGGAAAGTTTTTCCGCGGGACAAATGAAATTTCCGGCCGCATTGTTGACCAGGGCGTCGATCCGCCCCCACGCGGCGATCACACGCTCCGTCATGGCGTTCACCTGAGCGGGATCGCGTACGTCGCAACCGACGGTCAATGTTTCCGTTTTAAGTTCCGCCGCCGCTTTTTCCAGAACGTCGGTTCGACGCCCCGCCAAGACAACGCGTGCTCCGTATGCTGCACAGGCGCCCGCCATCGCTTTACCGAGTCCGGTCCCTCCGCCCGTAATCACCACGACACGGTCTTTTAGAAATTTTTCCGGAAGCACTACCGCGCTCCTACGGCCGCTGTATTTTTTTCCGCGTTTGCGTTCGCATCGTAATACAGAATACGCCCGCAGTATTCACACGTCCGGATCGTGTCGTTCTTTTTCAGTTCGATTGCTTTCTGGGGCGGAATATGGTTGAAGCAACCGCCACAGGAGTCCTTGGCCAGCGGCACGACGGCGAGGCCGTCCTTCGCTTTGCGGATTCGCTCGTATTTGTTCAGAATGTCCTGGCGGATCTTGGGAAGCACCTGCTCCCGTTTGGCCCTCAATTCCAATTCTTCTTTCGACGTTTCTTCGATTCTTGCATTCAGCTCGGTCTCCCGCTGCTGGAATTCTCCCACCAGCACGGTTAGGCGCTCGTCTTTCGGTTTCAGTCCTTCCTCGAGTTCCAGCACTTTCAGTTCGATCTCGGTGGTGCGGATTTTAATCCGGTTAATCTCCTGCTCGCAGAATTCGATCTGGGACGACGTTGCCTCGTATTCCTTGTTGGACGTGGCTTTGTAAAGTTGGTCCTGATACTTGGATAATTTTTCATTGTTCAGGGCGAGCTCGTTCTGGAGCGACATTTTTTCGGATTCGAACGTCGCGACCGACGACCTGTCGGTGTCGATTTCATCCTTCAGGGAATTCATTTCATCCCTGAGCGTATGAACCAGTTTCGGCAAATCGCCCCGCAGCGATTCGATCTCGCTGAGTTTGCTGTCGATGGATTGCAGTATGACCAGTTGTGCCAATGTGTTAAACAAGTTGGCCTCCTTTTTTTGAAACAAAAAATGCATTCGAATCCGAATGCATTTTATAGAATGATCGCGACGGAGCGCCCAAACGCTCCGTCGTCTTCAATTGTCGGATGTCGAAACTTCGCTGCATCACTTGCCCTGAAATTTCGGCGTGCGCTTTTCGACGAATGCATGCAGGCCTTCCTTCGCGTCTGCGCTCTTGAACAACAGGGACTGCAGTTCGCGTTCCAGCGCCAACCCCTGTTCGAGGCCGATCTCGAGTCCCGTCTGGACGGATCGTTTGATATGGCCGACGGCCATCGCGGCCTTGTGAGGCACACAGAACTGGCGGGCATAGGCCATCACCTGTTCCATAAATTCCTGTCCGTTGCCTTCGTAGATGTAGTTGACCACGCCCATGTCCAGCGCTTCTTCATAAGAAAATTTGCGCCCCGTCGTCATCAACTCGATCGCGGCCGAACGTCCGACCATGCGGGCAAAACGCTGCGTACCGCCTGTTCCGGGCAAAACCCCCAGAGTTACCTCCGGCAGGCCGATCTGGCCCGAATTCTTACGTGCAATGCGGATGTCCGCCGCCATGGCAATTTCCAACCCACCGCCGACGCAGTGGCCGTTGAGGGCAGCGATGACGATCTTCGGTGTATGTTCAAGACGCAGCAGGGTTTCGTTGGCATGAAGACAAAAGTAATATTTCCAAGTCGGATCGGCCTTGCTCAACATGTCGATATTGGCGCCCGCGCAGAAAAACTTCTCTCCGAGCCCGGTCAGCACAATCACGTTGACGGCTTCGTCGAACCGTGCCTTGAGAATGGCCGCGTCCAGTTGCACCATCATGTCGTGCGTGTAAGTATTCGCCGGCGGATCCTGAAGCGTCAGCAACGCGACATGATCCTTGACTTCGTAATTGACTAAAACTTTGTCGGCCATACGATGACTCCTGTTGGTTAAACGGGTTTGGTTTTCAGTAAACTCAAAAATTCGTTTCGCGTTCGCGGGTCCTCCTTGAACGACCCTAGCATGCAACTCGTCGTCGTCCAGCTGCTCTGTTTCTCCACGCCTCGCATCATCATGCAGAGGTGTTGCGCTTCGATGATGACGCCGACTCCGTCGGGAAGGATCGCATCGCGAATGGCGTTGGCAACCTGGACGGTCAGCCGTTCCTGCACCTGCAGCCGCCGGGCGAAAATCTCGACGATCCGCGGAAGTTTCGACAACCCGATGATCTTGCCGTTAGGGACGTAGCCGATGTGGCATTTGCCGAAAAACGGCAGCATGTGGTGTTCGCACAGACTGTACAGCTCAATATCTTTGACTACGACCATCTCGTTGAAGTCTTCTTCAAAGATGGCCGAATTCACCGTTTCCTTGAGGTTGATCTTATAACCGCCGAGGAGATAATCGTAACTTCGTTCCACGCGGCCCGGGGTTTCTTTCAATCCGTCGCGCTCCGGGTCTTCACCGTAGTTCTTCAACAGCTGCGCGATAAGGTCCTGTGTCTGCACGTGAGTCCTTAAAATGAAAAACCCTGAAACACGATCATTTCAGGGTTTATGTTTGTGATGCAGAAAGACAGGTCAAGTGCCTTCTTCTTCCTCGCGATGTAAAACTTTACGTCTGTCTGCATTCTATAGTCCCTGTTTTCAAAGAAAGTGGTCGCAGTATATTCAATTGATTGCACTTATGCAAGTGAGAATTCACAT
>CAYZJB010000047.1:0-27266 GCA_964478735.1 uncultured Bacteroidota bacterium
AACCACCTCCCGCCAACCGTGATCGGAAACACACTTTCTATGTCGGAATTCAGATAAGATACAAGATTATTGTCTTTAAGATCGGACTTTTCTATATTTTGTAACTTTCATATGCGATGAACAGTAGCTCTCGTCTCGAGGATCGAATGTCGGAACTACGCAAGGATCCCATCGTCGACCGCTGGGTCATTATGTCGGAGGAACGTGCCACACGACCGTCCGATTTTTCCACGCACACGACGCGAACTCCGCAGAACGCCTGTCCGTTCTGCGCGGGAAACGAGCATTTCACGCCGTCCGAGGTATTCGCCGACCGTCCGCCGACGGAATCGGCCAACCAACCGGGCTGGCGATTACGCGTCGTACCCAATAAATTTCCGGCTCTTTCCACGCGCGTCAACGGTGACTCGTCGCGTGACATGCTATTTTCCAGCCAGAGGGGATATGGACGCCACGAGGTTATCGTCGAAACACCTCACCATGGCGTCGGTCCGAGCGATCTCAGCGCCGACGATCATGAACGTATCTACCGCGCCTACCGTCACCGGATGATGGACATGCAGGAAGACGAACACCTTGCGTACGCCATGATTTTCAAGAACCACGGCGCCCCGGCCGGCGCGACCGTCGACCACGCCCACTCGCAGATGATCGCGACGCCGATCATACCGCTCGCGGTCGAGGAAGAACTCCGGTCCGCCCGGCATCATTACGATGCTACGGGAACGTGCGTGTATTGCCGCCTTATCGAGAAGGAAATCGCCGCCCAGTCACGTGTCGTTTGTGAAAACGACGCGTTTATCGCAATCCAAGCTTTTGCGTCACGGTTTCCATGTGAAACGTGGATCCTGCCCAAACGACACGTCAGCCGGTTCGAAAACCATCCCGATGAAGATTTGAACCTGCTGGCGGCCGTGACACGCGAGGTTTTTCAACGGCTTCATAGGGCGTTGAACGATCCGCCGTTCAACACGGTCATCCATTCCGCGCCGATCCGCAGCACGGCGTTTGACTCCAGTTATCACTGGCACATCGAGATTTTGCCCAAGCTCACGCAGGTTGCCGGCTTCGAATGGGGTACGGGTTTTTTTATCAATCCCCTGCTGCCCGAACAGGCTGCACGGTCGCTGCGCCTTGTAACCATAAGCTGACCCGGAGACGGTATGAAACGTTCGAAGATTTTTTTCATTTCGGCTGAAATTTATCCGTTCGTCAAAAGCACTCGTGCGGGCGAATTTGCGGGATCGCTGCCCAGCTACCTACAGGCTGAGGGACACGAAGTGCGCGTGATGATGCCGAAATACAGCCTGATCAATGAACGCAAATACATCATCCGGGACATCATCCGGCTCAAAGACATTCCCGTCACCATGCCGGGCGGTACGATTCACGTCTCCGTCAAGTCCGGATTTCTACCGGAAAGCAAAACGCAAATTTACTTCGCCGATTACGACAAGTTTTTCAAGCGGACCGACCTCTACCGCGATAAACGGACCGGTCAGTTTTTTAAAGACAACGACCTGCGCTTCATCGGTCTGGCGCGAACGGCCATCGCAACGCTGAGACAACTGGGCTGGCAGCCGGACATTATCCATTGCTGCGACTGGCCTACAGGCGCACTGCCGGCGCTGATCCGTCAGGAACAGTCCAAAGACAATTTTTTCAAAAAAACCATCATCGTTTTCTCCGTCAGCATGATGGACGAGGCGGGACTGCACGATAAAACGGCGTTCAACCTCGCGATGCTGTCCGATAAGGCCGTGGACAAAGAAAAGACGATGCATAAAAACAAGTTCAGCTTCCTGAAGGCCGGCGTGTCCTTTTCCGACGCCGTCACCGTCCCGTATCTCTACAAGCATCTCAAGTCGATCCCCAAGCCGAAAAACGATTTTGAGCAGATCCTGTCGTCGGTCAAGGCCATCGTCGACCTGCCCATCGGCGGCGATTACAATCTGTGGAATCCGGCGAGCAACAATTCGCTGCACAAACCTTATTCCGTCGAAAAGTACGAACGGCGCAAAGTGAACCGCGAAAAATTTATGGAAGATCGCCGGACCGGATTTGCGACCGACCGCCCGGTCATCGGCGTTCTTGCGGACGACCTACACGTACAACAAAAAGGCGTCCTGCAATTTCTGAAAGCGCTCAAGTCCGTCCCACTCCAGTTGTTCATTCTGTCCGACGTCAATACCGTCTCGATCGGCGCGTTGAAAAACGCACTGGGTAAAAATTCCAACCACATCGTGTACGCCCTGCACGATCCCGAAGACCAGATGCGGCATTATTTTTATACGATGTGCGACGCGCTCTTTATTCCGTCGGGCAGCGACCTGGCGGAAGTCAGCTATCTCAATGGACTCCACTACGGCGTTCTGCCGATCATTCATAAATCGTGCAGCGTCGCGGATCTGTTTATACCCGTCAAGGGCAGCAAAGGCACGGCGTTTTTGTATGATCAGGAAAAGGACCTGGTCAAACGCATCGATGAGATCAATGCACTCTTTGCGCAAGCGGAAGCCTGGCAGGAACTCGCCCTGAATGCGATGAAGACCGATCTGAGTTGGGCCCAATTCACCTCGCCTCTGATCAAGGTTTACGAGCGCGCCTTCAGCAAACTCAAGTAGCTTCTTCACACAAAGGCATTTCCTATGAAGTTCTTCCTTGGCGTTCTGCTTTGTCTCGTCACGTGGAATGCGGTGGGGCAGCCGTTACGCTACACCGTCACCGCACGGCCCGCATTGGACGATTGGAGAGTCGAACTTTCTATCAACGCCGCTTTACCCCGCGAGATCACGTTTTCTATGCCCGCCTGGGCGCCGGGAAATTACCGGATCTTGAATTTTGGACGGTGGGTCGATTCCCTTGTCGCCATGGATTCCACACGAAAACCGCTGCCCGTCAACCGGAAGAACTCCAATCAGTGGAAAATTTTCAATGCCCATTTGTTGCGGGCGATCTCGTACCGGGTAATGGACATTCCGGAAGACTCGCTCCCGACGCTGCCGACCTCACTCAACGATATGAATCCCGACCATTTTTTCTTCAACGGCACCGCGATATTTGGATACATCGATGAACTCCGACACGCGGCCATCGAGGTCCATTACCGTTTGCCCTCGAAGTGGAATCTTTTCTGCAGCCTCGACAGTACAGGACCGTGGGTGTATCATGCAAATAATTACGACGACCTCGCCGATACGCCGGTCATGGCCGGAGATTCCAGTGTCAGGTCCGGTATCTATCGTTACGGCGGCGCGAAATACGTTTTTGTCACACACGGTTCGTCTACGATCGAACTGGACAGCCTGTGGTCTGCCGCCAGGCCCTTTATCGACGCTCAGATAGAGCTATATGGCCATTCCCCCTTCGATCGGTATTATTTTCTCATGCGTTTTTCCAGCGAAGGCAGTCGATACGGCGCGCTGGAACACGCACGGTCGTCGGCGTATTATCTTTTCCCTTTGCGACGTGGTGCAGCGATCCGTGGCTCGTTCGTTCAGGACGTCATGTCGCACGAATTTTTCCATCTGTGGGTACCCAAACGAATCTACCCCGCGGCCCTCGGTTCGATCCACTACCAGACACCCGGGAAAATCAGTACGATGTGGTTCATCGAAGGTACGACGGAATACTATGCACACCTTTCGCTGGTCCGCGCCCGAGAGATGTCGGCGACGGAGTGGTACCGGCGCCTGGCAAAATGGAGCGAACAGGAAAGTGAACAGAGTCTCGAAAAATTGAGTCAGAGTGCGTCACAAATCGGGGTGTCCGGGGCTATGTACACCAAAGGCGCCCTGGTGAGTTTCCTCCTCGACGTCGAAATCCGGCATCAGACGAAAAACCGAGCGTGCATGGATGACGTCGTCCGTTATCTGAACCGCGAATTCGGCCGGGCGAAAAAACCCTACGACGACGGAAAATTCAACGATGTCATTCTGAAGGCCACCGGCGCCGATGTGTCGTCATTTTATAAAAATGTTATCCAGAAAAATCGGCCGATCGACTACGTCACGCAGTTCGCGAAAGCCGGCCTTTCTTTTGAACGGCATACACCCGGTTTCATGGGATGGAACATGGACCTCGACGACGAGAATCGTTTGCTGGTGAGCGGAGTGACGGAAGGGTATACGGCCGCACAGATCGGGTTGGAGTCCGGTGACATCATCGTGTCGATCAACCGACAACAAGTTACGGACGATGTCGATCAAACGCGGGAACTGTTAATGAACATCGATCAATTGCCCGTGGGTACAGCGCTTACGGTGGTCGTCAAACGCAACGCCACCGAAACAACGTTGACCGGTTTGATGCGCCCCGGCCCTCTCGTCGAGACCCGTATTCTTCCCGATCCAAACGCCTCCGGCGAACGGCTGGCATTGCTGAATTCGATCCTCACCGGTAAAAAATAAATTGCATTTCACGACGATTTTCAGTACTACAGCGCGGAAAAAAAAATGAGTTCGTTCACGGCCAAAATAAAAATTATGCCCAAGCCCGGCGTGCTGGATCCTCAGGGAAAGGCCGTCATGCATTCTCTCGAAACGTTGGGATTCAAGGGAATCGACGATACGCGGATCGGTAAGTATATCGAAGTCAAACTGGATTCCCGCAGTAAGTCGGAGGCGCTGGAGACGGCCAATGCGATGTGCCGTCAACTGTTGGCCAATCAGGTAATCGAAGCATTCGACGTCGATATTGAATAAGTTTTTTTACGGGGTGTAGCGCAGCCCGGTTAGCGCGCTCGGTTCGGGACCGAGAGGTCGGGAGTTCAAATCTCCCCACCCCGACTCAGCATTAAACCGTTTTTTCGAGAGGCTGGGAGTTCTGCGCCATAGGCGCATGAGCCTTTGGCTCAAAACCTCCCTTCAGGCATAAGCTCGGACATACCTCAACTTCGGAGGATTCCGTTCTTTTTGACACAGAACTGATTCTCTCAAAGTCAGAACATCCTCACTCCGACTCATCACTAAAGTTTGCAAAAACACAGAAGAACTTGCGTAGTTAAATGACTACGCTTATATTTGTAGTCAAATAGCTACACGATGAAATTAAGACGAGACGTTTTTCAAGCCATTGCAGACCCGACAAGAAGGGCCATTCTTCTGCTGGTTACTTCGCAATCCATGACTGCCGGAGCCATCGCCTCGAATTTTAACACGGCAAGACCGACCGTATCCAAACACTTACAGATACTCACGGAATGCGAACTGCTGCTGAAGGAACAGAAAGGCCGGGAACTCTACTATCATTTAAACCCTCAAAAGATAAAAGAAATAGCCGACTTTATTGAGCCCTTCCGCAAAATGTGGGAACACAGGTTTACCAAACTCGAAACCATCATGAAAAAATACAAATCGAAGAATTAGAAACCATGGAACGAAAAACAAAAGTTTACGCCGAAGACGGTCGGCAGGAATTGCTCATAACAAGGCAATTTGATTTGCCATTGGAGTTGCTTTTTAAAGCATATATAGAGCCTGACCTTGTTGAGCACTGGATGGGAACGAAAGTGCTGAAACTTGAAAATAAAAAGCATGGCGGATATCAATTTGAAACAACCGATCCTCAAGGAAATAAATACAGATTCAATGGGGTGATCCATGAGTTCATGATGAATCGGAAGATCACACGAACTTTTGAATTTGAGAATACGCCTTTCGGCGTTCAGCTTGAGTTTCTAGAATTCGAAAAACTCAGCGACGGCACCAGCAAACTAAACATGCATACTATTTTTGAATCCGTCGTACAGAGAGATCAGATGCTGCAGATGCCTTTTGCACAAGGCATCGATATGGCCCATCATCGATTGCAGGACATCGCAGGCAAAACAACACGAACAAAGGAGGATGACAATGAGAAATAAGATTATTTACTGGATTTCCACCGTCTGGCTTGCGCTAGGAATGGTATCAACCGGAATAGCTCAACTACTCAAATTCGACGGACAAGGAGGAGCCGACATGATTAAACATTTGGGCTACCCTGTCTATCTTCTAACCCTGTTGGGCGTTTGGAAACTTGTGGGAGCCGCAGCTTTGCTTATTCCTAAATTTCCATTATTAAAAGAATGGGCCTACGCTGGCTTTTTCTTTATCATGACCGGAGCGGCATTTTCACATATCGCATCCGGCGATCCCACGGTTGAACTATTTCCTTCTTTGCTCCTTCTGATACTGACTGCGGCATCATGGTATTTTAGACCCGCGGATAGAAAAATCATTTCAGTTCGTACACTGGACACATTGGTTCAACCGAGATAATATGAAGGCATGAGGAACATGAATAAAAAATTGTCCGCACCGCAACGCGAAGAACTACTCAAAATTTTGAAAACCCGTTTTGAGAAAAACATGAACCGTCACAAAAGCCTTGAATGGATCAACGTGCAGGCCAGGCTGGAAGCGAAAGCGGAAAAGTTGTGGTCGCTTCATGAAATGGAAAAAACCGGCGGTGAGCCGGACGTTGTAGGGTATGATAAAAAAACGGGCGAATTCATTTTTTTCGATTGTTCGGCGGAAAGCCCCAGTGGCCGTAGAAGTTTTTGCTACGACCGTGAAGCGCTGGAGTCAAGGAAGGAACATAAACCGAAGAATAATACCATGGATATGGCCGCCGCCATGGGCATTGAGCTTTTAACGGAGGAGCAATACTGGGAGCTGCAGCAACTTGGGCTTTTTGATTTGAAAACATCAAGCTGGGTGAAAACACCTGCGGAGATCAGAAAACTCGGCGGTGCGCTCTTTTGTGATCGCCGCTACGGCCATGTCTTCGTGTATCACAACGGTGCGGAATCTTACTATGCGGCCAGGGGCTTCCGTGGCTCGTTAAGGGTTTAGAAATTTGTCATGTCAGCGCCGCGCTCGAAAAGAATTCAGGCTTCAACGCATTCGTTCATAAATCGCTAAAGGCAAAACTACCTTAACACGATCAATCGTTTCGTTTCCGTGTATCTCTCCCCCGTTTGCAGATTTGTCGCTTCAAGGCGATAAAGATATACGCCACTTGCAACGTTGAAGCCGCGGCGATCGGTCCCGTTCCACTCGACGGTACCGACTCCCCTATCAAAGGCCCGGTCCGCGACCGTCGCAATTTCCTGACCCAACAGGTTATATACCGTCACGCGTACTCGAGATGGAGCCGGCAATTCAAAGCCAATGTGGGTTGTCGGGTTGAACGGATTGGGATAATTTTGCCTGAGGGCATATACGGTCGGTGGCGGAGCCGGCGCCGTCGGAATTTTTTGAATGTGTAGGTCACGCGCTTCGATCAAACCATCGGATAGCGTAACGGTATAAACCGTGTCGTAATAACCGGGAGACTGCACGAGCAGCGAATAATTTCCCGGAAGACCACCCATCGTGTAGGCACCACCCGCATCCGCCAATCGAAGTTTGGTGTTCTGCAAATAAAGTCGCGCAAACGGGACCGGTTGTCCGTTATCCACATTTCTCACGGTTCCACGAATACGTCCTGCCCGCGCCCCGTTGTGGCTGAAGATGAAGAGGCCATTCTCCATATCGGATATGATCATCTTGCCGGATGCAAAAAAAGGATACACCCCCCACGCACCACTGAAATTGGGTCCCGTCATCGGTTCGTTGTCAAAATTACCGACGAGAATCGGGTCTTGGGGATCGGCAATGTCGACGAGGTGTACGCCGTCGTTGTAGTACGACATGACGGCGAGATCGCCTTTGACGTAGGCATTGTGGACCAATCCACCGAACGTACTGCGGTAATTAGAAACATGGTCAATATCACCCTGTCCGCCGCGAAAATTACGGAGATCCCAAAACGATAAAAATCCAGGGGTACCCGGGTTCTCATCCGTGACCATCAGGAAATGTCCGTCTTCGGAAAGCGCCGCATTGTGCGGCCACCAGGAATTGACTTCTGGAAATAATATCCTCGCGATACGCGTCGGGTTCGACTTGTCTTTGACGTCGACGACATCGACCCGTCCGTTGAGGATATCGCAGGTATAAAGCGTATCATTGCGAACGTAACAATCATGGGTATACGACGTCACGTTGTTTTCGATCGGACGATAAAACCCGCGATAAACGGGATTTTCCGGATCGGCAAGATCGAAAATGGCCGTTCCGTAAACGGTCCCACCGTTAATGTACAGGAAGCCGTCACGGATGTGCAGGGAGTGACCACCAACGAAATACGCGTCGGTCCCGACCGGAGAACGGAAATGCCGCACCAGCCGCACGCTGTCAGGCAGCGGCGACAGGTCGATGATCTGTGCGCCCATTTTTGCAGAATCCGGCTCACCCAGCCATTCGACGACGACGTAGGCATAATGATCCCACACCTGGATTTCACGCCAGATACTTTCGTTGCCCGAAACGTAATCGCAGACCACGGGGTTCGCGCCGTCCGTGATATCGATGAACGAGGTCCCTTTGAGTTCGCCGAGAATGGCGTACTCTTTGCCAGACGGCGAGGTCCACCCCCAAATGTTGGAATAAAACGCCGCCCCGGTATTGAGTTGACCGACTTGTGTCGTGTTCAGATTCTGTTGGGCGTAGAGAGTAGCAGGTAAAAAAACGCTCAGGATCAAAAAGTTAAGTCGAATCATGCCTCGCTATGAAGGTAATTGCGACAGAAGTCCGGTACCATCTAACCGCATATTCGAATAAATCATAAAGTCTACTTCAAATATGATCTGACTTCTCCCGCTCGTTTTCCGAACGGAAGGATTTCCAAATATTTTCGGAATTCATCTTTTGCCCGCGCCGTCTGTTTATTTTCCCGATAAATCCGGCCAAGGTAATAATGATTGGCCGCCGATTCCTTGTCAGAGTATCCCGATTGCCCCGCAACGGCTTTTTCCAACCACCGCTGGGCGTCAACGACGTTTTTCATGTAATAATACACAATCCCCTTCGCTCCCTGAAATGCAGGGGACGTGGAGTCGAACTGTAAGGCACGATCGGCGTAATCCATGGCTTTGGTGAGCGAACGATTTTGTTCAGCATAAAGGACGGCAAGACGGTACGCCGCATACGGTATATTCGGCTTCAAACTAAGGGCGCGTTCATAATACTCAATCCCACTTTCGGGTAATCCCGCTTCCTCGAAATCCTGGCCGATCTCAACGCAGACCCGATGCCGCATGGGTACGATCGAAATGGCCATTTCCATCTGCTCTGCGGCCAGAGACGGCTTTACCCATGCCGTGTACACGACGCCGAGATGGCGATAGGCAAAATCGCTGTACTTATCGAATTCGATGGTCGCCTTCAGTTCTTTTTCTGCCAGACCGTAATAATATTCTGCGGAATCTTTTTTTCCAGCCGTCTGCATCGCCAACGCAAGCTTGAAGTGAATCCACGCCAGCGTATCGAAATAATAGGGATTACGCTGGGACAGTTCGATCGATTTCTCGGACAGGACGACCGCTTCGTCCAGACGTATATTTTCGGTCGCATAGTGCCAAGCCAGATTGTTGTACGCGCTTTCGTCTTCGGGGTATTTTCTGATGTTTTCACGCAAGAGAGAATCGCCAAGGGCGTACCGGTCGGCCAGTAAATAGGTGTCGCCGTACAGCTGGTCCAGACTTGGAAAATTGGGATTCGTCTCCGCAACCATCTCGTACTGTTCCAGGATCTTCGTTACCCGCTCCGCCTTTTCCCGTCCGAGCAAAAATCGATAATTGATCTCGTTCAAATAAATGCCGGAAAGATTGATGTAATTACCGACGTTCTCCGGCTCGTATTTCAACGCCAGGCGGGCCTGTTCGTAGGCCTGGTCGAAATCCTCCACCTCGGTCAAAAAGCCCGCGAGCAGTTGACGCGAATTCGAAACGAGCGGATTGATCCGGATGCCCCGTTTGATCTCCTCGATGGCTTCACCGTATTTCTTCTGTGACGACAGCGCGATGGCCGTGAAGATGTAATTGTTGATGTTCATCTCATCGAGCTGCTTCGCCTTCTTCGTCAACTGGAGCACTTTGTCGTAGTCGTACTGCGACAACAGGATGCTCGCGTTCTGAAGGACCAGATCGATGCTGTTCGGATTCCACGCCAACAGCGTATCGAGCACTTCCGACGCGCGGTCAAACTGGTCCCGTGACAGGTAGACGCGCATGACGCCTTCCAGGGCGGCCTCGTACCGAGGCAGTTGCGCCAGCGCCTGTCGGTACAGTCTGTTGGCGGCGTCGTACTGTTTTTCGCCCTGTACCTTGTCCCCTTTCCATTTTGCCTCAACCGCTCGGTACGTTGCGATCGGACCTTCCGTCACGACGATTTCTCTGTCGAACGGTACGACGATCGCACACTCGTTACCGCTCTGCCGCCATTCCTCCAAAAATTCATCGTATCCGACGGCATGATTGTTGGCGACGGTCGGGTCGTGCATCACGATCTGGTGTTTCGATTCGTCGTATCCAATCACGACCACAACGTGGCCGAATCCGAACGGCGATAAAAACACGAGCACCGGAATACCTTGGTCGATCCTCTGCTTCAGGTCTTCCAGGTTTCCGATATAGCCGTAGGTTTTATAAGAAAGACTGCGCGGATAATTGACGATATCGTGCGATTGGGCGCCGGCATAATCGCTCTTGATCGCGGAATAAATGTCGTCCTGATCAATGTCTTGTTTATAATACGACAGTACCATCGACAGCGACGCGGCGGCGCATTGCGGGCCATGCTGTTTGACGTACGGAACGTCGGCTAGCACAACGCGTTTGGGAGGCGATAGTTTGACCGTCTCGGACCGTTTGAGCTTTACCTCATACGAGGCCGTCTGAACTTCAAGTTTCGCGGTCGATTCTTTGAATTCTTTCGTCGTAAATTCATCACGGAGCCACGTGACGAGGTGCCGTTGCGGATCGAATTCGAACTCGAGCTGACCTTTGTTGAACACGTGGACCATGCCCTGCTCGCCGTACCGCGCCGCATTATAGCTGCCCGAGATCGAGTAGTACTTACTGCCTCGCGCCGTCGGACCCGAAAGATCGTCGATCACCGCAACGGCGTCGACCGTCCCGAGTTTAAAAACGGACTGCTCGGTCCGCCACATTTCGCCTTCAGCCATTTCCTTCCGTGGAAACCGACCATGCAGATCGGCCATAATGTCGATCATCAGGCGGGCAAGCGTGTATGGCTGATCTTCCAACAATCCATAAATGTTCACGACGCCGTACAGGTCGCTGACGCGGAGATAAAAACGTTTTCCCTCGGTACGTTTTTCCAGGGGCGTTACGTCCGTACCCGTCACCGAAAGTACGTCCAGTGCGTATTCAACGACACCATGGTCCGTTACGTCCTGCACCTGTTCACGAAATACCACCGTTACCTCGCGGGACAGGTTCCCGCGGGCATCGGGACCGAGCAGAGCTTCACCCGTCGATCGGATACGGGCTTCGTACGTAAACGTCTGCCCGATCACAGGCCGATTGGCCAGTCGAATTTTACGGTCGAGATTCATCGGCGGCACATCGGTTAACCCGACCGTTTCAAGGTCGGACATGCGCGCTGCGAAATAATCCGGACGCCGCCGGAGCAATTCGTCGTGGATCCTTACGGCATTGACAAGGTCAGACTTATCGCGATAGGCCTGGGATAGCTGGAACAGCGGATCGACGTCAGTCGTGTCCAGTTCAAACGCTTTTGTAAACCGGGCGACGGCCTTGTCGTGAAGATCACGGTTTAAATACACGATCCCCAGATTGTAGTGAAAAAGAGCCTGGATCGACGGTTGCCGCGCCACGCGCAGTCCCGCAAGGAAAGCCGATTCGGCCTCACGTTGCCGGCCGTCACGGAGACGAACGATGCCGAGTTGTAGATGCGGCTCGTAGTACATCGAATCGGCCGACAGCGCCCGCAACAGATACGCTTCCGCCGAATCGCTGATCTGAGCCTGAACGGCCTTTTCGTACCATCGGTAGGACTCACGATTGATTTCTCCCCCGATAATGCGGTCGATGGTACTGAGATAACTTTCGATATACGTTTGCTCCGGATCGAGCGACAGCGCATGGAGGTAGTACGCCTTGGCATGGGAAAGACTGTCGATCCGAAAATAAAGATACGCCGCATTGGCATAATCCTCGGCCGTTGCGGCCCGCAGATGGATCAACCGGTCGTACCCTTCCCGCGCGTCCTCGTACTGCCCCATCGAGTACTGAAGCTGCGTTTTCAACTGAAGCGCCGGAATGAACTCGGGTTCAAGCGCAAGGGAAGACCGAAGGTAACGCAAGATCTCATCCGTACGGAGCGGGCCGTTTTTTTTGTTTTGCGACTCTTCGTACAACAGGCTCGCGTCGAGATAATGGATGAGCGCTTCCGGAAGGAATTTCCCTTCGACGATACGGTTGACGGTCGACAGCAGGGCCTCGACGGTCTCGTTCTCCGCCATCGATGCCGCAGATTGAAGTTGTAACCGCGCCTCGTCCCACTGTCTCGCGTGAACCAGGCAGTACGCGTATTCGTACCGCGTCGTCGCATCGCAGCCGTCCGTCGCGGTCACGACGCGCCGGTAGTACGGCAGGGCCTTTTCATACTGCCGGGTGTAGAGATAATAATGTGCCATTCCGCGCAGCGCGGCCGCGTCGGTGGAATCCTGCGCCAGAAGATCACGATAGGTCGATTCCGCACGCGGATTGTCCAGCACCCGTTGCGTTTCGGCAAGCAATTCCAGACCTTCTCGGTCGTTGGGCCTGAAAGCGATGTACTGCTGTAGCGCGCGCTGTGCGTCCTGAAATTTTTCCGCATTGAAAAGGGCACGTCCGTGGGCAAGATAAAGTCCGGTCCGGTTGGGGTCGACCATCAACGCAAGCCGGTACTGATCGGACGCCGATTGCGGCTGGCCATGGCGCTCGTACCAGCGTCCAAGCGCTTCATAGGCTTCGATAAAACGTGCGTCCTCGCGAATGGCCCGGCGATAGGCATCGACCGCACGGCGGTCCGAAGCGGCCGACTTTTCGATGGCCTGACCTTCGCGATAGGCCTGCTTCGCGGCATCGCTGGTCGTCGACAAATGTACGGACGAACAGGCGTACAAAACCGTTACGAGAATCAACAGTAGCAAGCGACATGTCATCGAATCATTCCTTTCATATAAGCTTCGCAAGCTATCCAAATTCGATTTCGATCACAATAAAAAAGGCGACCGAACGGCCGCCTGTTCCTCTTCCCCCTCCATCATATCCAATCGTTACCGTTCCCGGAGCACGTCGAAGGGAACGGTACACTTAAGACTTAAGCGATCGCTTCAACCCCTCGACATTTCGACTGCGCTTTGCGCTCGGGGCAAGCAACTCCACGACCGGCTCTTTTCATCTATACTGCTGCCCGAATACCGTCGCGTCAATTTTTCCGCTGAGAAAATCTTTCAGCGTCTGGCTCTCCGCGTTCGCCTTGATTTCGTTCAACGCTTTCGCATACTGATCCATGTTGATCGCTTCTTTGTTGAGCGCCTTCGAAAGCTTCGTCTTTTTGTCGGCAAACGACATGGCGCCGGCTTTCTTCTGGAACGTCCTCGTGATCCGCACCTGACCGCTTCCGATCATCTGCGGTTCCTGTTTTACGTTTTCCATCTTTCGCGCGGAACGGATGACGCGATCTTTCAGATAGGCAAACACTTCGTTGGACGTAACCCAACCGTCGTTGTTCCCCGTTACGTCATCGGCATCGCCCTTTCCGGACAAAGCCTCGAGCAGGTAGTTCGTGAACAGCCCGTGCTTGTTGTCGGGATCGTCAAATGCCGACTGGTCGTTGGCCGCCGCGGTCATGAACACTTTCCCTTCGCCCGTTTCCTTGATGATGTCTTTGGGAACGAGATTGATACCTCGTGCGCCCTGTTTCATGAACGACCGGCCCGATCCGGTAAAGCACGCGTCCATGGCGACGAACACGTTTTTCGCTTTGACTTTTGCCAGTTCCTGCTGCAGATAATCGACGCCGATCCCGGTTTCCGCCAAGAACTTCGGTTGGCCGTCGTACGGAATCAGGTACGCCGTGCGGACGTTCCCCTGCTCATCCTGTTCCGGTGCGCCGTGACCGGAATAGTAGAAAATCAATACGGCGTCTTCATCGTCCATGCCCTGATTGACCAACCATCCGAGGGCTACTTTAATGTCGGTCAAGGTCGCGTCAGGGCCGACGAGAAATTTGACATTCGACTTCGGCAGACCGCCGACAATGTTGTTGGTCAGCATTGCATACATACTCGAGGCATCGTTGACTGCGAACGGGAGTGCCGGAACGTCTTTGCTCTTGTATTCGCCGATGCCGATGACAACCGCATAGACGTTTTCCCTTTCCGGCAGTTCGATATCGGCCAACCCGCTCGCCGTTTTATTGATCACGACGTTCATATCGGAAATGGCCTTGTTGACCTTGTCCTTCACGTTGGTCAGTTCGACTTTATCGTCCCGGAAATTGGAAACGACGTCCACGACGACTTCTTTTTTGTACGACGCGTCGAGACTCAATCCGAGGTTTTCAAATTTGTTGAACTTCGGCCGCTTCTCCGTTATTTCCAGCGACAGGGGCAACTGGGAACTCAACGGACTGTAATTGCCGCTCACCGCGAAAACCAGCACGCCTTTTTTCGTCTGACCCGACGGAATTTCCCCGAGCGTTGCCGATCCCTGACTGATCACGATCCCGGGATCGGACGATTTCAGTGTCATTTTGACGTCGGTGGCCGACCCCTGTCCGGAATTGTTGACAAAAACAGTCATTTCGATCGTTTCTTTTTTCTGGATCACGCCGTCGCCGTTGCCCTGGCTTTGGCCGCTACCGTCGTCCCGCAGCACGTACTTACTCATGGCGAGGAGGGGCGGATCGCTGGCCCGTGTGTTGAAATTAATCGTAATCGGATCGGCACCAAATCCATTTTTTTCGGTCGCCTCAGCACGGACCGACACGGTCTGCGTCAGTACGTCTTCCGACGCGTCAACATTGGTCGTAACCGTTTTTTCACCGCCCGGAGGAATTTCACCGATATAGACCGTCGGGGATCCGAGGAACATGCCAAGCGAACCCTGAGTCAGTGTAAATTTCGCCGTAATGCCCTGTCCGGGCCCCTTACCGGTATTGCGGACGACCAGTGTGACTTTCCCACTCTCTCCTGCCTTGAGCATGTTGTTAGCATCGGCGTCCACAAACGTCGCCGTCGCGGTCAGGTATGGAGGCAATGCCTTTTCGACCTGCACAAATGTCTGCGTCATCGTACCAGTGATGCCTTTGAGGCCATATACATACACGTTTTTGTCATCCGACCCGACGATGAGTTTGGTGCCGTCCGCACTGAACGCGACGTTAAAAACCTCTTCTTTGGCGTCCGTGAGCGTTTTGATCAATTTCGACGTGGCAACGTCCCATAGCTTGACGGTTTTGTCCGCACTGCCTGAAGCGAGAACTTTGCCGTCCGGACTCATGGACAGTGTCCACACGTGGTCGGAGTGACCGTAAAGCGTCCGAACGAGCGATCCGGTCGCGACATCCCACACGGTGATCTGATTATTATACTGGCCGGCATAGAGATACTTGCTGTCCGAGGAGAATGCCAGACCGTTGATCCACGTGTCCGTCGTGTTGTTCATTTTCCGGATCAGGGACCAGGACGACGTATTCCAAAGGCGAATTTCACCGTCGGTGTCACCGGTCGCCAGCAGGCTTCCGTCCGCGCTAAATCCCATTCCCCAGAGGCTGGACTTATGCCCACTCAGCGTGGCGAGCAGAGTACCGGAATTTGCGTCCCAGATCTTGACGCTTTGATCGAACGAACCGGTCGCCAGGACGCTGCCGGACGGACTGTATGCCGTAGGAACGATCAGGTCGGTGTGGCCGCTCAACGTACGTACCTGATAACCCCCGGACACGCTCCACACGATCGCATTTTTGTCGCTGCTGCCGGTGGCTACGTTCATTCCGTCGGGACTGAAGGCAATGCCGTTAACCCAGCTCGTATGTCCTTTGAGCGTCCGCAGCTGAGAACCGCTCGTGGCGTCCCAAAGGATCACGTCGCCGCCGCCGCCGCCGCTGGCAATCGTCCGTCCGTCCGTCGTAATACTGACGGCACGGACCTTGTCCGTATGGCCGAAGAGCGTTCGCGTCAACGTCGCGTCAACGGCAAAGCTTTCCGATTTGATGGCGCCGCCGGAAACCTGCAGCAGCCCGATGTTCGATCCGTACTCTCCGGAGCCGATGGCCGGTGAACCGGCGCGAACCGTGAAGTCGGACGTGTTGAGCATCGGATCGTTGAAAAGATTGCCCTCCCCTCCGACGCACCGTTTGAACGCCTGACCGGAATTGTAGATAATATTGTACGTGATCGTCGGATACGCATTCCCTTCGTTGTCGATCGCGCTTCCGCCGTTGTTGTTATAAAAGATATTATTCTTGATCAGCGGAGATGATCCGTTCAACGCAATGGCGTCTTCTTCTTTTGCATACTGTCCGCCGCAGTTGTTGTAAAACACATTGTTCGCAATCGTCGGTTTGTTGCTCCAGATGTACATCCCGTAATTAACGTTATCGCGAACGATATTGTTGGTAAACGTGACCTCGGCCTGGTTGAACTGGATCGTTCCGGCGGAACCGGTGGAATTTTTAAACGTGAAACCGCTGATCACGACGCCTTTTGCGTTTTTCACTTCGAGAATTTTATACTGGGCGCCGCCATCGAGAATCGTCGTCGATGCGCCGTCACCGGTGAGACGAACATTGTTTCGTGAAATCGACAGGTTGTTTTCATAATACGTTCCGGCTTTGACGCGGATCTCGTCTCCGTCGAAGGCCGCCGCAATCGCGGCGGCAATCGTCGAATATTGACCGGAGCCATCTTTCGCCACATTGAGCGAGCGTCCGCGGCCGCCGCCCTGCTGGTCGTACGCAATCGCTCCCGCGGACCCGAGGCCGCTCACGTTCCACAATTTGATCGTGTTGTCATCCGATGCCGACACCAGAAGGCGGCCGTCCGATGACAGAAGAACGACACCGACGTTTTTGGAATGACCGGTCAACGTTTTCACGCTCGATCCGGTTTGAAGGTCCCACACGCGAATCATGTTGTCCGCGCCGCTGGAGAAAACGTATTTGTTGTCCGGGGAAATCGTGGCCATCCAGACGTTGCTCGTGTGCGACATCGTGTGCTGTTCGCTCATCGACGGGAAATTCCATATTTTCACCGTGTTGCCGTAGCTCGTACTCACCATCTTCTGGCCATCGGTCGTGAAGGCAAAGTGCGTGATCCACCCCGATTGAAACGCCGTTTTTTCCAGCGTCCATGACGATGTACTCCAGACTTTGATGTTGCCGTTGGCGTCGCCGCTGACGAGGTACCGCCCGTCGGGGCTGAACTTGATGCCCCAGATCGTCCCGGTGTGTCCGTAGAGCGACCGCACCAGCGATCCGGAATTCACGTCGTACACGTTGACCTGCTGCCCAAAATCGCCCGACGCCACATACCGTCCGTCCGGACTCATCGACACACTGATCACGTCGCTGCTGCCGACGGTGATCGTGCGAATCAGACTTCCGGTCGACGCATTCCAGATTTTGATCGTCTTATCGCTGCATCCACTGGCCAGCATGTCGTTGCCGGAAAACGACAACCCGTTGACCCACGACGTGTGCCCCGACAGGCTTCGAAGCAGGGTTCCGCCGGACGAAAAAACTTTCAACAGTCCATCCTTGCCGCCGACGGCAAACTTGCTGCCGTCCCCGCTGATCGCGCCTCCGCGGTTGTAGTCGCCCGACAGTTCGTACGAAATCGTTTTGCTCAGGACCACGTCGAACGCCCCGCCGTCCTGTTGATGCCCGCCCGCAAACGAGGACGATCCCTCGGCACCGGTGACGTTCCAGAGTTTGATCGTATTGTCGTCACCGGCGGAGATCAACTTACGCCCGTCGGCGCTGATCAGAGCGACACACACGTTACCCGTATGGCCCGTCAACGTCTGTTTGGACACGCCGGTTTCGAGATCCCAAATCTGAAGGGTCTTGTCCCAGCTCGCCGTCACGACATATCGGTCATCCGCGGTAACCGCCGACATCCAGACTTTGTCGCTATGCGTCACGGTCTTAAGCTCGGACAGATCCGGGAAACTCCAGACCTTCGCCGTACTGCCGGACGACGACGTGATCATTTTTTTGCCGTCGGACGTAAAGGCAATATGCGAAACGGTCCCCGAATGGAAGGCGCTACGGCCCGGCGACCATGACGATGTTTCCCAAACTTTGATATTGCCCGAGGCATCGCCTCCGACGAGATATCGCCCGTCGCTGGTAAAGCGGACGCTCCACACATTACCGTTGAGACCGTACAACGTGCGGTACAGTTCCCCGGTGTTCACGTTGTAAACTTTAACGACGGTTTCATATCCGCCCGCGGCAAGGTACCGGCCGTCGGGACTGAACGCAACGCAGAGCGCGTGGTCGGTAAACGTGTTGGATATGGTCCGCAGCGCGTATCCGCCCGAAACGTCCCAGATTTTCAGCGTTTTGTCCGAGCTGGCACTGGCAATCTTGCTCCCGTCATAGCTCCAGGCGATGCCGTTCATCCAACTGGTGTGCCCGCTCAGAGACCTGATGAAACTCCCGTCGGACGCATTAAATACCTTCAGCGTTCCGGTACCGGCCCCGACGGCAAACATACGGCCGTCCGGTGAGATCGCTCCGCATCGTACATAATCGCCGGACAATTGATACGAAATCGTTTTGTCGAGGCTCGCGGAAACGGAACCGCCGTACGACGATTGTTTGTACGCGTACGACGACGAAAAACTGGAAATCCGCCGTACCGTGATCCGATCGACTTCGACGATCATGGGATTTCGGAAAAGGAATCCGAGCTTCGAGGCTTTGGGAGTTTCCCACGTGTCGGTGTGGACTTCAGAACCGTTGATGTAAAACTTGATCGTGCTGCCGACCCGTTCGATTTTTAGCGTGTTGCGTGCATCGTACTGGTTGATGAGGTCCGATTTCGTCCATTCTTTGATGATCTTCCAGTCCCCGTTTTCGAATTTTCCGTACATGAAGTGCCCGTCGCCGCTGATCCCGTACGTGTATTTATTATCGGCGTCCTGATAGCCCCAGAGAATACCGTACGCATAGTTGTTGACGCCGCTGACTTTGTTGAGAACGACTTCAAAACTGAAATTGTCGTACGTCTTCAATCCGACGTCCTTGTAGAGCGACCATTCCGAGCCGCCAAACGCTTCCATTCGGTACACGCCGCGCTCCACGCGATAATCGTAGTCGTCGGTTCGCCCGGTGTACCAATCGTTATTATTATTGTAGAAATCATCATCGATGACCGTTTCCTGGCCGACAACCGATGCGACAAAAAGCAATAATGCGATCACGTATTTCATAACACGCTCTCCAAAAAACAATGGATTCCTGGAAAAGTTACTTAAATAGGTCAAAATTTATGCCGTCCATTTTGTTGCGGTAAGACATTGATTTGTATGACCATCGACAAGCGTTGCGTCGCGTTCGGACGACGGATGATATGCAATCTGCGTCGCACGCATGCGACAGTTCAGATGGTTCGAAACAAAAACGATTGTTCGACCACGACTGCCGTATCGGCGGGTTTGAATTGAATCTGACGAATCAGATTTCGTAAACATGAAAGGAAACTTCCGTTGGTGATGTCTTTTGTGAGCACCCTGACATTATCGACGCTTCCCGACGGATGAATTCGAAAACTCAAAACGATTTTCAGCGTACCGGCGTCAGTGACGTTTGAAGCATAGCAACGTACGGCATTGCCCAGTTTACCCTGCAGCGCTTCGTTGATTTCGATCTCCGAGCGGACGGTACCGCTGACGACGGGTGCGGGCAGAAAAACGTCTAACGCGCCGGCCTTTTCTTTTATCACCTGTCGACCGTTAAAATGACGCGGCTGCAGGGGCAGGAGACTGTCCTGGGCCCACGCTCCGGTCGTTATCATGATTAATAATCCGCTACAGAGCCATGGCATCGTCAAATACGTCCGCTGTAAAACTTTTGATCTCCGTCTCCTTCCAAGTCCACGCATCGGCGGGCAGCATCGCCTTCCGGCACGTTTCCTTCAAAAACGTTTCCCGGTCCCATCCGTATTCCGTCGCCACCTGCGGAAGAAGAAGTCCGTGATGATAACCCGAACTCAACAACAGGCCGTGCCGTCCGATTTCGATTTCGGCCGGGCCGGTAATGCGCTTCAACGGAGACAGGACGGAAATTTCGACATGTAACGCTTTTAATTCATGAAGCCGGATCGGGGTAAATCGGTCGTCACGCGTCGCCGCGGAGGCGGCACAGTGACTGACGATCCGGTACAGCGGCTCGTGCGCTTCGACGACGCCGATACAGCCTCTCAATCGATGGTGAACTTTCAAAGTGCAAAAGGCCCCGCACGGAATCCGCAGAGCCGGGGAAATGGAGAACCCGGATTCGAGGTTTTGAAGCTCATGTTGTTGAACGGCCGCCTCGACGGACCGTCGGGCGATTTGCAACAGCGTCCGTTTCTCCTCGTTCAACAACGTCACTTCATACACCCGCAAAAATATAGCACGCGGGATTGGGCAAAAGCAAGCAATGGAAATTTGACCCTCTCTTTTTGAAAGGCCCGTTGGACACCAAGCGAAATGAGTTTGTGAATGGCAAAACCACGGATTAGATTTTATGCAGCATGAAAAAATACACGATTACATCCCGTGCTCATCGCGAACGCAACGTCGATCTGCCGTCGTCCAAGAGCATTTCGCATCGCGCACTGATTTTGTCCTCTCTCAACAGCGCCGTATGTCGAATCGAACGTCTGCTTGATTCGGAGGACATACGCATGACGTCCGACGCGCTCCGGACGATGGGCGTCGAAATCCGATCGCAGGAGGAACGGACGGATATTCGCGGTACGATCGGCCGCGTGACAGGAGAGGCGATTTTTCTCGGCAATTCCGGATCGTCGGCCCGTTTTCTTCTTCCGTTGGCCGCATTTGGAGACCGGCCGCTGCGATTTTCCGGCACGGACCGTTTACACCAGCGGCCGTTTGGAGAGCTGCTTGACGTGCTTCGTTCGATGAATTACAGGATCGATGCCGCCCGGAATTCTCTTCCGGCGGTAGTTCACCCTGCCGTTCTTCAAGGCGGCCGCATTGGTCTCGCCCATCTTCCGTCGTCACAAATCGTTTCCGCCATGATGATGGCAGGCCTATGGATGGAACGCGGTCTGACCGTTCAACTCGGCTCCGGCATCCCGTCAATGGCTTACGCACGTATGACGTATCGGATGATGCAATCGCTGCAACTGCCCGTCTCATGGGACAACGATGCGATTACGGTGTCGCCCTGTCGTGCGAATCAACCGTGGGCCTTCACCGTCGAAAAAGACATGTCGGCCGCGTCGTACTGGGTCGCGTACGCCCTATTGACGGGTATCCGTGTAAAGCTTGTTTCCGTTAAACGATCTTCGCTGCAGGGCGATACACTCATGCTCGACGTGGCGGAAATGGCGGGCGCCGCCGTGCGCGAGACCGACGACGGTACAGAAATTGACGGGCGTATTTCAAAAGCATTCCATCTCGACGCAGGGGAAACCCCCGACCTCGTTCCCACGCTGGCCGTCATGGGAATGTTTGCACCCGGCGACGTCGTGATTCATAATGTCCGGCACCTGGAATACAAAGAAAGCAATCGTATCGAAGCCATCCAAACCAACCTGAAACGGCTAGGTGGACGTTCGGAGTACGCCGACGGCACGCTTCGCATCATTCCTCAAAAATGCTACTCCGGTACATCCATCGATCCGTACGACGACCACCGGATCGCGATGAGTTTTGCGATCGCAGGGCTTCGCATTCCCGGTTGCGCGATCGAAAACCCGGAATGTGTATCGAAATCATATCCGCGGTTTTGGCTGGACTTCGATGAGTGGGAAGAACAAAAATAGTGCCGGAGGCTACATGTGGAACATGAAACCCATCGGGTTCGTACGCAGTCCTTATTTGTCCACCGATCAGATTCCCAAAGGTCCGGGAGCCAAACACGAAGCGGAAGGACAATTGGAACTGCTGCCGGAGTATGCGTTGGGTCTGACGGACCTCGAAGGATTTTCACACGCTTTCATTATCTGGGTCTTCGATCGTTCCGAAGGACATGATCTCATGGCTCATCCGCCGACGGCGGCGCGGCCTCACGGCGTTTTTTCAACGCGCTCCCCGCGACGGCCCAATCCAATCGGCCTCACAGTCGTACGGATTCTGCGCCGCGAGGGTCCGGTTCTCTACGTCCACGGCGTCGACATGCTCGACGGTACACCGGTTCTGGATATCAAACCTTATCTATCTTCAGTGCCGGAATCGGAACTCAAAAGAGGCTGGATGGATACGGAGGGCGGGTGAAAATTTTTTATGACAGCAAATTAAGCCGCACGACAGACAGGCCCAGTCCCAGGGATAACTCTTGACCTCTTTCGGTGCGCCGTCCAAACCTTCTTCCGACCACGGATAATACACACGTTTGATGTGTTGAACTTCAAATCCGCGGTTCGACAGCGCTTCCACGATCTCCGCTTTTGAAAAGAATTTCTGATATACGCCGTCGCGCCTCACGAGTCCGTCGTCGGTGATGTCGCTTTCGATGTCCGCTTCCGCTTAGGAATGACCCTGTTTCTTGAGTGCTCGATGGCGAGAGTTCGTAATGTTCATTGGAACATTTTGTCCTCAGGCCACCGTGCCGGGTTGGCACGAATGTATTCGGCGATGGAATAATATGAATCGTCATTCCGAATCACATGTTCATAATAATTTCGTTGCCAGACGTGCATGCCGGGCGTATTTCGAAACCAATTGATTTGTTTTGTCGTGGCAGATTTGAATCCACGAACGATGGTGGGGATGGAATTGGGTTTGCCGAATTGTTCGATGTTCCCCATTGGGGCACGTTACAACGTGCCCAACTACCGTCGGTTGAAATATCATCATCCGTGATGACCAAAATGCCGTGGAGGTGATTCGGCATGACCACGAATTCCGCAACGCGAACGTTCGGCCGCATCCAACCGGTTCGCACCCATTCGTCAACCGCCAATTCGCCGAATCGATTCAATGCCATCGCATTGTTTCGGATTTCGTCGAACAAACACACCCTGTCTTGAGTGCAAATGGTAATGAAATACGCGCCTGCCTGGGTGTAATCGTGTCCTTTCAAACGAATAGAACGCCGGCCATGAAATTGTGGGTCAAACGGCATGTTCGATCACACCTCCCACACTTCCCCGCTCATCAGCTTCGGCAAAAGCGTATCGCGCAAATGCGTCAACTCACGGCGTTTGTCTTTGAGTTCCGGTTTGTTGTTTGGATATGGCATTCGTGTTCAGCAAAAGAAATAGGTTACGGCGCGAGTCAGACAAAAAATACCGGGTCATCAGAGCAGAAACAAGTGAAGTTGGCCTTCATATCCGCTCACCCGAGCAACACAAACCCCACGGCCGTATTGACGACGTCCTTGACGGCGTCGAGGGCGGCATTGAGCGCCTCTTCGACCATGAGCTGATTCAGCCCCTCGATGGAGAGCAGGACCGTTTCCCAGGCTTCTTTCTGGAACTCGATATGGCGGCGTGCGCGCTTTTCCGAGATCGTTCCCGCCGCGCGGAGTTTCGCGATCGTGGCGAAGCGCTCGGCGAACATTTTGATCTCCGATTCCGCGTACTCCTGGATCTTCGGCCATTTGTCTTTAAAAACGCCTTTGGCCGCGCCGGTCATGGAATCGATCAGAGTTTTGGTGTCGAGGGACATGGTTTATTCTCCGGTGATTTTCGTTGAAGGTTCGCCGGCTTTTTGTTCGTCGGGCTTTTCCCCGCGTTTTTTGGCCAGTTCAAACGTCAGGATGGCGGTGAACTGGCTGTTGAGACCGCCGCGGTAGAGCGGGATTTCTTCGGCCGCAATCCCCTCTTTGTGATCGGCCTCGAGGCGTTCGATGTTTTTGAGCAGCTTGTCAAACATGCGTACGGTCAGACTGTTGCGCTGAATCGCATCGGCGCGTAGGCGTAAACTGCTGATCGCGACCTTACACTCTTCGTAGAATTTCTTGTGATTTTCGTACGCGCCTTCCGACGTGCCCGCGGTTGACTCCAGCCGAATCAAAACTTCTTCGGTCTTTTTATGCAGCGCCGTCGTTTCGTTGTCGATACGCTCGTCATAGTCGGCGACGAGTTTGATCTGGGAACAGCCAACGAGCAGAACGAGCGCTACCGCAGGCAATGTGAAAATGTGTCGCATGTGAATGACCTCCGGATTTTTCAATTCTCAGTTTACATTCCCCTTTCCCTTTATTGGGAGGAACGGGGTGGGGTTCCTACGCACTTCATAAAAATGAGTCTATCCTCCTGTGAAAGTAAATTCGGACACTCAAGCACCGGCCGTGTAGACGCGCATGAGATGCGACATATGGACGGCACGTGTCGGGTACGTAGTTCACAAAAAAAATCAATAATCTTTTTTACCACATAGACCTCAGAGGTCACAGAGCCAATTCATTGTTTTCAAAAAAATGGATCCTCTGTGCTTCTGTTTTTCTCTGTGGTGAAAAAGACGTCTCACGCCCCGACGCCCATCGCAATTTCCTCTCCCAGTGCCCGATAGGCTTCGGATTGCGCGTCGTCGAAAAACTGGTCGGCAGTCGTCTGGTGCGGGAACTCCGGATGCTCGGCTTTGTAATTCAATACGTGGGGCGGCAATTTGCGTTCCTCCGTCTCACTGAGCGATGACTTCATATAGATCAGTTTACCGGTCGACGCAGGTTCCGTCTCCGTCGCCGGATACCGGATCGTTCCTTCGACGACGCTCGTGCGGCTGAATCCCCGAACCGATCCGTCGTCGCTGGTCTTCTCACCGATCATCGGCCGCAGATCGATGTCGATCACGATATTTTCCTCGATGAAGGCCATCCGTACGGCGTGATTGAACGAGCCGAAAGTAAACTCGGGATCGTGCTCGAAATCGCCGACATAGACGACCTCGCACCGGCGGCGCAGAAGCGGGACAAGCCCCAGGTTGTCTCCCGTGTGGCCGCCGTCCGACAGATTGACCAATCGGTGCCGCGCCGTGCTGTGGCCCATGGTTTCAAGACTCAAATACTTCGGCCAGAAGATTGGCAACCGTTCCGGATTGAACGCTTTCGCTTTTTTTTCGTCCATGTTGCAGTACAACCATGGATTGGCCATCCAGTAGCCGAGACGAATATTAAACAGCGTCATCGCGAACGACTGCGCGAAGAACCAGTCCTTTCCCATCGCCGATCCCGCGGCCGCCGCGCTGATTGTCATCGCGCGGGCGATTCGGGTCCTGCCCTGACGGTAACAGTCGGTGCGGACATAACCGGTCACTTCGGAGCCGACGTAGTCTTTCGAAAAAACAAAATGGTCGGACAACATTGTCTTTCGGTTGAGTTCATCCGAACCTTGCAAATTGATCGCCGTGACGAACAGATGATACGGTCCGCAGCCGTTGTCGCCGCCGATCGCCGTCAGCGGCATTTCTTCGTCGTTCCGCAGTTCTGCCAGTGGCATGCCCTGCGTCTTGCAGCCGGCGTCTCGCTCCACGCGCGCCGACGTCCGCAGATACGCGTCGGCAAGGCGGTCACGGTAAAAATAATGCGGCGAAACGCGGTTGGAGTTGACGAACAGACCGAGACATACGACGATGATCGCTCCGCTGAAACAAACGCCGGCGTATACGACGGTCGTTGCATCGGTTGTCCCGAACCATCCCATCAGCTGGAGCAGTATCCCGTTCTGCGTTTCCCACGGACCGATTTTGCAGGCATCGTATCCATCCAACCAGAGCGGGTAAAGACTTTTCATCAACAGCGCAGAAATCCAGGAAAATAAAACCAGCACGAACACACCGACGGCGAGGTTGAGCAGTGGAATTCTCACGCGGGCCAAAATCGCTGATTTTTTTCCATTTTTTGCCGGCGTTTTCATTCGTGTCACGACGAACGTCACCGCGAGCGAGATCAACGTCGTCCAGAAGAGCCGATCGACATTGGCAATGGCGAAGGCAACCACCACGACCAGCGGAACCGCGAGAGAAAAAAGAAAACCGTAAATACAGGCCCCGCGCATGGCGCTGAACAGCGACCGCCGGATCGATCCGTCGCGGCCGTCGAAAAATTCGATCACCGGAAGCAAAATCACGGCCGCAACCCAACCGCCCAGACCGAACCCCGCGGGTAAAAAGAAAAATGAAACGAGACGCGCCTCCTCATGCCTCGCCGGATACGTCCACGCAAGAAACAGGGAAAAGACCGTCGCCGTAACAATCGACAAGACGTTGAACATCAGGATGAAATAACGCTCGATGTGGTCCTGTACGGTCATGCCGGCCCTGACCCTGTCGGACACGCTGCCGAATCGGACGGCCATGGTGATGACGGTTCGCATAAAAAGTACGGAGATACTCCACACCGTCGTCCAGAGAACGCCGCAGACGATCATGATGACGTGTTGATCGCTTTCGTCCCAGATTGCCACTTTGACCATCTCGATATACGTCCGTCCGATCACGGCGCCGAGCCATTCGACAAGATACGCGGTGACGTATGAAAGGCCCGTCAGTTCCTCGTCCAGTTCGATCTCGCGGCAATAGCCGAGGATTTGCGCAAACGAGTTCCCCATCACCGAATAACACAGCCCGTGGATCAATCCGGCGGCAAAAACGAGGAAAAAAAACAGCAGCGTCCAGTGATGCGCCACCCCGACGGCCACGGTGCCGACGGCGCGCTGAACGTCACGGCTGAGCAGACGTTTGATCGGTACGAGGTAATCGCCCCGGCTCCGAAGGTGGTGCATTTGATGCCGTACCGACATGACGGTTTTCTCCTGCCCGGCGTACCCCGTCGTTTCATTCAGCCCGACAAAAGGCGCCGTCTCCGGTGTGACGCCGATGACCGTCCCATTTGCATCTTCAGGAATTGTTCGATGAGAGAGCAATGTGGTGAGACAGGAACCGATGTATCCGCCCCCGGATACCGTGCTCAGGTAATCGATGGTTTTGAAAATATTTTTTTTCGTAAGCGCCTGGATCATGCCGAGGCCGAGGGTGGCGGCCCGGATACCGCCGCCGCTGATACATAGACCGGTCAGCGGCCGATTTTGTGTGTCCGTGATCTTACGGCGTTTGTCGATGTATTTTTTTTCAGCTTCGACGACGTCTTTAATGTCTCTTGTATAGACCTTTGGTACATCCATTTGAAATTCCTGGATTGGTTGAATCATGTGAATTTTTTACCTAAGATGAGATTGGTATC
>CAYZJB010000048.1:0-26472 GCA_964478735.1 uncultured Bacteroidota bacterium
CCTCTGTGGTTACGTGTTTCATTTCAATTCGATGTTCCGGCTTTGCCGGTTTAGAAATGAAATGGAAGTCGGTCCGGGCGGTAAACCGATTCAAGTCGAAGATCCCGACGGGAATCCGATAGAATTATTTGAGGCAGCAAAACGATGAGCCGATACCGGGTTTGATTCATCGGCTTCTACGGTAAAACCCGTGCGTTCCGTTCTCGCCCGATTTGACAAAACCCGTTTTCTCCAATACCCGGATCGATCCGAGATTGTCGCGATGTACTTTTGCCGTCAGCGTATCGACGGCTTCGTGCATGAACAGGTACTCGCACATGTCGCGGACGATTTCCGTCGATAGCCCGTGATTCCACCGGTCTTTCCGAAGCGAGTAGCCGATCTCGCTCACGGTTTTTCCTTTTTCGATGATCCATAAGAACGTGCCGATCACGCAGCCGGACGATTTTTCTTCGATCGCCCAGCGGATTTTTTTCTCATCGACGGCCTCCCGGTGAGCCGTCTCGATCATGCGACGCGCGTCGTCCAATGACGTAAGGAGCGGATTGGCCCGGAAACGCATCGCGTGCGCGTCGGAGTAGGTGACCCGCAGGTCTTCGGCATCCGTCATGCGCAATTCGCGTAACGTGACGCGATCCAGGACGATCGTCGGTACGGTATCAGGGTTTTCCATATACCTGGCTTTGGCAGCAGCTTTGCTAATCAATTCGGGCGATACGTTCAGAATTCATGATAATCCACATTTGCGGTCGACGGTAAATTGGTTTAACTTATCAGAGTTTCTCCTATTTACAACCTCAAAACACTACAACGGCCCGCCATGATTGTTCGACTCGTTGTTATTCTTCTTTTGCTTCCGGCATTAGTGAATGCCGGAACATTTACCGTATCCAACACCAACGACGCCGGTGCGGGTTCTCTGCGCCAGGCCATTATCGATGCCAATGCATCCGCCGGTTTCGATATGATCGACATGACCGGAGTGAGCGGAACGATCACACTTGCTTCGATGCTGCCCATCATCACGGAAAGTGTAATGATTGTCGGGCCGGGAAGCGGTTTGCTGACGGTAAGCGGCAATAATTTGTACCGCGTTTTTTTCGTCCAGTCCGGAATTGTCGAGATGTATGATTTCACGATTGCGAATGGACGTGCTCAAGGCGGCAACGGAGCTGACGATGGCGGCGGCGGTGGTGCCGGCATGGGGGGCGGACTTTTTATCAATAATGGAGATGTTTTCGTTT
Organism: uncultured Bacteroidota bacterium; assembly: GCA_964478735.1. Taxonomy (GTDB): domain Bacteria; phylum CLD3; class CLD3; order SB21; family SB21; genus CAYZJB01. The sequence goes on from CAYZJB010000048.1 coordinate 1,245, forward strand.
ACGGCGTCGTTTTCAACAATAACCAGGCAAAAGGCGGCCAAGGGGGGCGGGCCGAATTTAATTTTTACGGCGGCGGTGGCGGCGGAATGCGAGGGAATGGCGGCGGCTCAAGCGGTGGAGGCGGCGGCGGCGGGGGATTTACAAATAATGGTGCTGGAGGCGGTTCCAACGGTGGAGACGGAGCTACCGATCCGTTTTTTGCAGGTGGAACATCAGGTACTGCAGGAGAATTTGGAACCGGCGGTGCGGGTAATAATGGCGGCGGTGGAGGAGGAGATAGAGATGTATTTGCCGGAAACGGAGGAAATGGCGGCTTTGGCGGAGGCGGAGGCGGGGCTGGTACCGGTACCGGTGGAAATGGTGGAGATGGAGGATTCGGGGGCGGTGGAGGTGGAAGCGGAACCGATGATTCCGGCAATCCGCTGGCAGGTGGTGATGGAGGCTACGGCGGAGGTGCAGGTGCGGGTAAATCCAACGCAGCGAATGGATCATCCGGAACTTTTGGAGGTGGTGCCGGTTCAGGATCGTTTTTGCCGGGCGCTGGCGGCGGAGCCGGGTTGGGAGGAGCCGTATTTGTAAAATCGACCGGAACATTCCGCCTGGCATTCAGCTCGTTCACAAACTGTCTCGCGGACAGCGGAGGACGCGGATTATCGGCAGATCAGGCTTCCAGCGGTAGTCCCGGTCAGGGCAAAGGCGGCGCGATTTTTATCGAGCCGGCGGAATCGCTATCGATTATTCCGGAAATTCATTCGCGAGCAACACGGCGCGCAATTCAAGCGGTACGGGAAGCGATAATAACAACCAATATGGAACGTTTGCCGTCTTTCCGATTCCACCCGTCGGATTGTTCGCCATCGCGGGCAATGGTCAACTGACACTGAAATGGCAGAAGAACCCGGAAGCCTCGATCGTACGCTACCGGATTTTAATGGACACATCGACCGATCCGACAACACAAGTCGACTCGACGACAGGCGGCATCGACGACACGACGAAGACGATCACGGGCCTGACCAACGGCACGTTGTATTACGTGCGTGTCGTCGCGGTCGACAATCTCGGTCAAGCGAGTTTGCCGTCAAATGAAGACGCGGCCGTTCCGGTTGTCGAGCAAGGCAATGCGCTTTCATTTGACGGCGTGGACGATTACGTCGTCGTGCCGGATTCGCCGCCCCTCAATCTGACCGGTGACTTCACGCTTTCCGCCTGGTTTAAACTGGACGCGCTTGACGTCCAACGTCTCCTCATCGCCAAGAGCGATCAAAATGCGGTTTCCGCGCCGTACGCGCTGTTCGTGACCGCGAGCAACAATATTGCGATGCACGTTTTCGACGGCACGTTTCAACGTGACGTCCGGAACGACGGTGCTGGAAACCGGTCGATGGTATCATGCCGCGGGCGTACGCGAAGGCACAACGACGCGGATCTATCTCGATGGGATTGAAGAAAACAGCGGGTCGGCACCGTCAATAAATACAAACACCAATCCGCTTACGATCGGCGGAGTATCCGACTTCCAGTGGTTTGCCGGCATGATCGACGAAGTAGCGATATGGAACGTGGCCATGGGCGCCGGTCAAATTCGCACCTCGATGGGTAGACCGCTGCGGGGGGACGAATCGGGGCTTGTCGCGCTTTACCATGCCGACGAAACGTCGGGCACGACGGTGTACGACGCCGGCCGTGGCGCGATGGATGGTCAGTTAATCAATGGTCCGACGCTGCTACCTTCGGGCGCCATGGTTCCTTTGACCCCGCGAAATCCGATGATCTCTCCCGGCGCGACGAATTTACTGACCTGGGACCGTAACGTAGAAACCGATGTGCTGAATTACCGGATTTACCGCGATACGTCGGCCAGTTTTATCACGGGCGAATGGATCGGCACGGCGCCCGACACGTTGTTTACCGACACACGATCTGCGGGCGGTGTGACGTACTATTATGGAATCACCGCGGTCGATCTTGTGATCAATGAAAGCGACCGGTCGACGACGGTCAGCGGACAGAGTACGATCGGATCGCTGAACGTCCTTCCCGGATTGACGGTAACATTCGGCAGTGTCATCGTCGGAGACAGTGTTCAAATGCCGGTCCGCGTTTATTCATCGGGCGGCAGCGTGATCGTCGATAGTGCACGTCTTGCGATCGGCGCAGTGTTTTCACGGCCGTCGGGTTCACCGCTGCCCGACACGGTATTTGCCGGGGATACGCTGATCGGCGTGTTTCAATTCAAGCCGTCCGCATTTACGGCTGTGACCGACACAATCCTCGTGTTCAATAATTCGTCCACCGATCCGCTTCGCATCGTTTTGACAGGAACGGGATTTGGAAATACAAATCCGTTTGCATTCGCCGTCAAGCCGGTCGGACCGGCGGGGTTGACCAATGTACCGTCACCGGTGTTGTCATGGGAAGGCCGCGGCGATCCGGAAGGGCAGACGTTGTCGTACATCGTACAGATTTCCGGAACATCGGATTTTGCATCGATTACGTTTGCCGACACGACGAACGATACGACGATCGTTATCGGTACGGCGTTGTCTGAGGGGTTTTATTTCTGGCGCGTCGATGCCGAAGACGGGTACGGAGGTTCACGCGTGAGCAACACGGGATTTTTCCGGATCGATCTGACCGATCCGGCGGTCACGCTCGGTATTTTGAGAAGTACGGTGTTGAAATCGTATATGGACGTGTACGTCTACGCCGATGAACGGCTGCCGTCGGTTGTAGGAACATTCACGCTGGGAACGTCGACGGATGTTACCTTCACACCGCTTCCCGGCCAACCGCGATTGTATTCCGCACCGTACAAACTCACGCAGGACGGCACGTTGAACATTAGCGTGACCGGAACGGACTCTGCGGGTAACGATGCCGGAATCACGCGGGATTACGTCGTCGTCGGTATTCAGCTCAATCGGCCGTTTACATTGAAAACGGAAGGATTTGAAATTCAAGGCAAGGGCATCGGCAACGGTTATCTTGTCGCGCGAAAAGACGAAGCGACGTTTGAAACGGGATCCGCTCTCATCGCGCTGACGGCTGTGGAAATGGTAACCGACGATGCTGTCCGGGGTATGACGCTCAGTGTTGCGTATGACGGATCGACGTTCGATGACGAGCGTAAAGTGGGACTGTACGTCGAGCGAGAGGGGCGGTGGCAGTACGTCGGAGGCGAAGGGTCGGGCGGTATGTTATCCGTACACGTGTCCGGGCCGGCGTTTTACCGGGTCATGTACAATCCCGATCACGAGATTTTACCGAAACAGGTCGAACTGGCCCAGAACTATCCCAATCCGTTCAATCCCACGACGACGATCCGGTTCGGTCTGCCCGAGGAATCGCCGGTACGGTTGACGGTGTTCAACATTCTTGGCCAGAAGATCGCCGAACTCGTGAATGACGATCGGGCGGCGGGCTACCACACGGTCACGTGGGACGGACGGAACGCGTTGGGACAACGGGTGGCGAGCGGAATTTATCTGTATCGATTGGAGACGCGCGGTCTCGTGACGACGCGGAAAATGATCATGCTGAAATAACCGAGACGGAATAGTTCGTTTTTTGACGACTTCATCCGGATTTTCTCCAGATTCATCGTATTTTTCACCCTCCCGCCATCGCTCCGACGATCAAAAACGGTTCGGTACCGGACGTGACGGCCTTGGGCAGGGGGGAATCCGGCGAGTCATGCGACAGATCGTTGCCGCAGGCGAAGAAGCGGATGAACGGGCGGCGTTTGTGCGACGAAGGGTCGCGGATCGTCCCGCGCAGTGCGGGATAGTGCGATTCGAGCACGTCGATGACGCGGCGTTGCGTATACGGCGGTCCGATATCGATCGTGATCTCCCGCGACACGCCGGCCAGGTTTTGCAAGTGCTGCGGCAGGACGACGCGGATCATGGCAGGGTTTGAACTTCCACCGACAGAACGGCCGGCAAATTTTCAACGATGGCAACCCAGGTGTCGCCCGAATCCGACGACGCGTACACCTGTCCACCCGTCGTGCCGAAATAGATTCCGCACGAGTCGAGTTTATCGACGGCCATCGCATCGCGCAGGACGTTGACGTAACAGTCTTTTTGCGGTAATCCCTTTGTCAGCGCCTCCCACTCGTTGCCCCCGGCCCGGCTGCGGTAGACGCGCAATTTTCCGTCGGGCGGGAAATGCTCCGAGTCGCTTTTGATCGGAACGACGTAGATCGTGTCGGGTTCGTGGGCGTGAACGCCAATGGGGAACCCGAAGTCGCTCGGCAGATTACCGCTGACTTCGGTCCACGAATCGCCCGCGTTGTCCGTGCGCATGACGTCCCAGTGTTTTTGCATAAAGAGTACGTTGGGCCGTGACGGGTGCATCGCGAGATTGTGTACGCAGTGGCCGACCTCTGCATTGGGGTCGGGAAGCTCGTATTGTGATTTCAGACCGTTGTTGATCGGGCGCCACGTATTGCCGCCGTCGTCGGTACGGAAAGCGCCGGCCGCGGAAATGGCGACGAAAATCCGCCTGGGATCTTTCGGATCGATGATGATGGTATGCAGGCACATCCCGCCGGCGCCGGGTTGCCATAGATTTCCCTTGGTTTTACGCAACGCGGGCAGTTCCTGCCATGTCGCGCCGCCGTCGGTCGATTTGAAAAGCGCCGCGTCTTCTGCGCCGGCGTACACGGTATCCGCTTCCGTCAGCGAAGGCTCCAGGTGCCAGACACGTTTGAATTCCCACGGATGCTGCGTTCCATCGTACCACTGGTGTGTTCCCGTCTCCCCGTCGTATTTGAATTCGTTGCCGACCGTTTCCCACGTTTTTCCGCCGTCGTTGGACCGCTGCATGACCTGACCGAACCAGCCGCTCGTTTGCGATGCGTACAGGCGGTTGGGATTGACCGGCGAACCTTTGACGTGGTAGATTTCCCATCCGGCGAAATGCGGCCCGCTGACGTCCCAGTTTTTGCGCTTGCCGTCCGACGTGAGGATGAACGCGCCTTTACGCGTGCCGACGAGAACACGAACCTGGCTCATGGGAATATCCTTTGGATTGAGTGAATGATATGGCGAGTGTAAGTTAACGTCGCCGTTGCCATTTGGCAAGCACCGGTTTGACGCAATCGAGTCTTTGATGTCAATCAGCCAACATCAACTTTTCGTCAAACTGCCTGCTTGCCAATCCTGATGCCGAAAGGTACATTGCAGATAATCTTCATAAAAAAGCTACGGAGAATGACGATGGCACTTTCACGATGCTCTTTTGGCGTTCTCCTGGTTTTGTTACCGCTGCAAGTTCCCCTTATCCCTGATGACTCCGTTTCAACCTCGTTACAAATCATTGGAAGTCACGGTCAGTACGCCGCGGTCTCTCGTTCATGCGAAGGTGACGTTCTCGAAAAAGACGGGATCCCGATCACCGAGGTTGCCGTGTCGGCCAATCATGTTGCCGGTTCAGTCGTCACTCTCGGAATCGACGGAGGGTCATCAAGAAGCAAGACGGAACTGGATGCCATTTTCATGGACGGGCAATCTGCACGGATATTCAAGCGTCGAGATTTTATCTATGCCGTTCCTCACGTCGATCTGAATGCGGCATGGATCGGTACCGGACTGGGCGCCGTGTTATCGCAGCGAGGATTACCCGTAGAAGGAGGCGTTACCGACAAGGTGCTTCCAAGTGCATATCTGAGGCTCGGCAAACCGCGAACGCTTTATTTCGACATTTCTGTTCTTCATAATGTTTCACTGACGCACGGGTATTTTACGGTAGGGTTAGGTTCTAAATCCTCGAAGCGGGCGGACTGGTGGATAGGGCTTTCCGGGTTTCCCTACGACGGCGCAGGTCTGTTGACAAGAGTGGATTTTCGGATGAGTCCGGCGGTGCAACTAACGACGTCGTTGAGATTGGGAACGAGCGAGGCATTCCGGAAAATGCTTTGGGAATCGGGTTGCGATTTTCGCATTGATGTTCAGATGGGTTCGCCGGGCAGTTCATGATTGAATTAGAAGTACGTCTCTGACTAAGTTGAAAGCATGAACGAGCAAATTGAATTTCTCAAAGACGTTGTGAGCCGTTTGGAGTCAGAACAAATTGCCTACATGGTGACGGGTTCCGTCGCAATGAGCTTTTACGGTACGCCGCGCATGACGAGGGACGTCGATCTCGTGGTCGAATGTCGGCCCGATGATGCCGATCGGATCGCGAAACTTTTTGCGAGTGGCTGCTACGTCGATGCGGCCATGATTCGGGAAGCCGCCAATCGTAAATCCATGTTCAACATTATCAACAATACCACGATTGTTAAAGCGGATTTTGTCGTCAAAAAAGAGACACCGTTTCGTGTTGAAGAATTCAACCGTCGCCGCCGGGTAGTGATGGACGGCAAGGCCATGTGGATCGTTACCCCGGAAGATCTCATTCTAACAAAACTGGACTGGTCGGATAATTCGGACCTTCACCGATCGGACGTCCAAAACATTATCCATTCTGTTCATGATCTGGACTGGCGGTACCTGCGCCTCTGGGCCGGCAACCTTGGATTGTCGGAAAAACTGAAAGCATTCGAATGAGTAAAGATACCCATCCGGAGATGGAAGCGGAGTACCGGCGCCGGTTGATGGCGTTGGAGCCGGGAGAACGTGCGGCCATGGCCTGCCGGATGTTCGATGACGCCAAAACGATCGTTCTGGCCGGACTCAAGGACAGAGAGTCGATGTCGGTTGGAGAAATTCGAGTTTATCTGTTCGAGCGCTTTTATGGCCGCGATTTTTCGGACGACGAAAAGAAAAAAATCATCGCCCACCTCCTGCGCGTCGCGGAAAACGAACGTTAGCCCTTTTTCAACTTCACTTTAAACGTCTTCGTGAATTTGTCAAGCTTAGGCCGAATGACAAAACTGCAGTACGGCTGGCCGGGGTTGTCATTGAAATAATTCTGATGATAGTCTTCCGCGGGATAAAATTCTTTCAGCGGAACAATCTCCGTCACGATGGGCGAGGGCCAGGTCCCTGACGCGTCCAATTGTTTTTTGAATTCCTCCGAAAGTTTTTTCTGCTCGTCGTTATGATAAAAAATTGCACTCCGGTACTGCGTGCCGACGTCATTGCCCTGCCGGTTAAGCTGCGTCGGATCGTGGGTTTCGAAAAAAACTCTCAGGAGATCGGTGAACGCAATGACGGCCGGATCGTACGTGATCTGGGCCACCTCCGCGTGTCCGGTCGTACCGGAACAGACGTCGTGGTACGTGGGATTTTTGGTATGTCCGCCGGCATATCCCGAGACGACGGACTCGACACCCGTCAGACGTTGAAAAACCGCTTCCACACACCAGAAACAGCCTGCGCCAAAAGTTGCTTTTTCCAATCCGGATGCCTCCCGCTTGTTTGTCCGAAATCGTATTCAATAATCGCTCGATTGTCCAGAGTGAAACGACGAGAACGATAAAAAATTTCTCGTCAATTTTGGGTATTGAGCTAAATTTACCGATCGTCTAAGTTACTTATTTACATCTCAATTCTGGAGAAAACGACCATCCTCATGATGAGAGCCATGGTATCATGGGCGATTGCCCTCGGTTAAAACCATGGGACTGAGGAATGGACCGGCAGAGCCCTCCCGCCAGTACATGGATCGGCGTAACGTCCCTGGCGCGGAAAAATTTTTAATAGAAATCGAAGCACTGGCAGTCGTGGAGTAAGAACATTTCAGACATGAATTTTAACTTGAGCCATACCGGTCAATCGTGTATGTTGACCGGCCTTTATAAACCTAAACCAGGAGAACAAGGATGAGAATCGCACTTTTGATGGTGTTGATCGCCTCGGTGGCGATGGCACAGGAACGTCCGGGAGGTATCCGCGGCGACGTCATCGGGCAGGTCGAATTTGCCGGAGGACGGATCATGGATCTGGCGAAAGCCATTCCGGCCGAAAAGTACGGCTGGCGCCCGGCGGAAGGCGTTCGCTCCGTCGGCGAAGTCGTGATGCACGTCGCGGGCGGCAATTACTTCCTGCTGGGCATGGCGGGCATCAAGGGGAAAGAGCTTGCCAAGGATTACGAAAAAGAAACCGACAAGGAAAAAATCCTGGTCGCCTGCAAAGAATCCCTGGACTGGACGAAAGCAATGGTCGGGAAAATGGCCGACAGCGATCTGGAAACGAAAGTGAAGATCTTCGGAGGAATGGAATCGACCAAGCGGAACGTACTCCTGATCCTCGTCGGACATCATCATGAACATCTCGGCCAGTTGATCGCCTATGCGCGCAGCAACGGCGTCGTTCCTCCCTGGAGCGCCAAAGAACAGTAATGCGATTTCTCGTTTATTTGATTGTCGCTGTACCCTGTCTCTGGCCGCAAGGGGCCGACAGGGCGCGGCGGTCTTTTGAAAAAGGTCGGGCGGAATATCTGACGTTCACCGTCAAAGGGTACGAGCACGCCATCCGCCATTTCAACGACGCGCTAGGTTACGATCCGGCGTTTGTCCGCGCTCATGCGGGTCTCGCGGAGGCGTACGTCTTGCTCGCCTCCGAACACGAAAAGGCCGGCATCCCCGCCGCGGCGGAATATGAAAACGCCGCCGCGCATGCCCGCGAGGCATTGACGCGCGATACCGGTTCCGTCATGTCGTTCCGCGCCGCCGCGCACGTGGCGTACATGCGCGACGGAAAAAACAACGGCCAGCGGATTTTCGAGCTCCTGCAGGAAGCCTTGCGCCGCGACTCGACCGATGCGGAATCGTGGTATCTGCTCTGGCTGTTGACGGATAATGAAAATACGGATGGTGTTATTCGGAAAGCGCAGCGGTTGAATCCCGACCTTTATGTGGTACAGTATGCACTCGGGCTGGCGCATGCGCGCAAAAAAGAATGGGAATCCGCGACCGCGTATTACCTGAAGTGCATCGATCTCGTCCAAGAGAACTATCTTGCATATTTTGCGCTGGGCAACGCGTACTCCCAGCAGAAGCAGTATCTCTCCTCCATCGATCCATACGAAAAAGCCATCAAGTATGGCGTACCGGGCAGCGACATTTATCTTTACATCGGTCTGTCGTACTATTATACCGACGACAATAAAAAAGCACGCCGTCACCTGCAGACCTACATCGACAAAAATCCCGCGACGCCGCTGAAGGGGCAGATCTACGACATCCTGCAGGGACTGGACTAAGACTTGATAGAAAACCGATTTTTCTTGAACCACGACCTATCTCTGATGACAGAATGAAGCAGATGTACGCCGAATCGTCGGACCGTCGAACTATGATGTCGTTTGTGGAATGAACTTCCCCCATTCCTTACAGATAAACGATGCGTTAGGATAAATCCGAGGCTAAGGTGTAAGACCTCATCTTCATTGACGTTCTCGCCGATGTATAAACTAAGAGGTACGACAATCGAAACTCGATCTGGAACGGTCATGAGTTTTGGCTCGATACACATGAGGCTGTAATCTTCGTCCGTGTTTTCAATATTAAGGTACGCATAGCGACATCCGATGTCCGAACGATCATTTATTCCAGTCTGTACCTGGACTTCCGTCGTTGAATTCACGCTTCCGGATTCTCCATCGTCGGCGACTGAATTGTCCGAATAACTGAGCGTGGCCTCCCAACGTAGCAACCCATTCCGACCCACATGCACATGGCTAATAAAATCGATTCATGCAACGTTTCATGTCAACTCCATCATTCCGCTTAAGTTCGAATCGCACACGTTGTCATTGTTTAAACGTCATGAGGATTTTGACATATTTTCCGGCCTCTCCGCTTTGTTTGAGCGTCGCCTGATACGCACGGCACGCCTCGATCGCCTGTTCGCTGAGCGATGGAAATTCGGTATGGTCGGTGAACGCGGTGAATCCCAACATGTAACCGTCGCCACCGGCGTTCAACGAGATTTGCATCGGTTGGTTTTGCAGCTGATGCACATAGTTGATGGCGTAATTGATCACCTTCACCAGCGGTTTGTAGTCGTCGACGTCGAGGCGGCAGTCGAACTCCAATGAGAGATTGGCGTCCAGTTGTTTCTGTTCTTTGATCGACATGATCAAATCGCGTAGATCGATCGTTTCGGCCATGACAATTCCTTTCCGGAGGGTGGCGTCAATATACGGCTTTATATGAGGAGAAAGGGCTTTTCTTAGCGGAACCGCTGCCTGGTTCGCGATACGTACCGGCGGCTGACGTTGCCTCCGGTATCCGATACTATGCGAACCGAGTGAATATTATCGGGTTCAAAAATAGCAAGTCCTGCACACGATTCCGCCAGGCTGCCGGGACACCTATCGGTAAGCGGTCGCCGGTATTGGTAAACGGTAAAATTTCCGCTGTTTTTCGCGGCAATTTGTTTCCATATTCTGGCCGCTTTTTGCAAAAGGAGCCGGTATGCGTCTTCTCTTGTGTCTGTTGACGGTTGCGTCTCTTCAAGCCCAGGACTTGCCCCGGATCACGTTCGTCGACGACGACGGTAAAGTTCCTCGCGAACATCCCGTCGACATGGAACGCATGCGTTTGGAAGTTTCCTTTGATCCCAAAGTGGGGCTCGTTCGCGGGAAAGTGACGCATGTTTTCCGCTCGTTATGGAAAGAAGTCGATGGAATCTATTTCGACGGCGTCAATCTCAGGATTCAGGACGTCCAACTCAATAACCAACCCGTCCAGTATGTTTCCAGCGATAAGGGCCTGACGGTACTGCCGCCGTCGCCGTTGGTTTGGGGTTCGCGGGACAGCATTACAATCACGTACGAGGCCAACCCGCGCAAAGGATTATATTTTATCGGATGGAATCAGAACGGACCGATCCGAAAACAAATCTGGACGCAGGGACAGGAGATCGATCATCGCCACTGGATCCCGCTCTACGATTTTCAGAACGACAAGATGATCACCGAAACGATCATTACGTTCGATGCACGTTATCAGGTCGTCAGCAATGGGAAAAAAATAAACGAAAAAACAAATAAAGACGGCACGAAGACCTGGCATTATCGTTTGTCCAATCCCCATTCGTCGTACCTCCTTATGCTCGCGATCGGCGATTATGCATTGAAAACGCTGAAGACACGACGAGGCGTACCGGTGAACCTTTACTATTATCCGGAAGAGTCGCATCACGTGATGCCGACGTACCGTCATACCGCCGACATCATCGACTGGCTCGAAGCGGAGACCGGCGTTCCGTATCCGTGGGAAACCTTTTCCAATGTACCCGCGCAGGATTTCGTCACCGGTGCGATGGAAAACACCACGGTCGTTTTGCTCGGCGATTTCTGGCTGGTCGATTCGCGCGCGGACCTCGACGATCCGTACTGGGACACGGATGCACATGAGATTGCCCATCAGTGGTTCGGCGACCTCATCACGGGGCGGACCAACCGGCATCTGTGGCTCCAGGAAAGTTTTGCGACGTTTTATTCGAAACGGTTTGCCCGTCATGTGTACGGTGAAGACGATTACGAATGGCGCCGCCGCCAGGAACATCTGACGGCCATTCACGCGGACGAAGCGAACCCGGTACCGATCGTCAACAGCCGGGGAGATTACGCGAGGCTGTATCCCAAGGGCTCGGCGGTCATCGACATGATGTTCTATACGTTCGGCGAAGCGGAATGCCGCCGGGTGATCACGCATTTTTTGAATCGCTTTCGTTACCGCAACGTCGAGACCAACGATTTGTTGCTGGCGTTCGAGGATACGCTGGGCCGTTCGCCGCACGGATTTTTCGAGCAGTGGTTGTATCGCGCCGGTGTGCCGCATTACGATGTATCGGTTCAGGATATCATGACGGAAGGGGGACGAGGTGAGCGCATGACGGAATTGACCGTCCGGCAAATTCATTCGACGTCCGACGTCATCGGGTTATTTACCATGCCGATCGTCGTGGAAATCTGGTACGCCGACGGAACGAAAGACAGCATTCGACACACGTTCAGCGAGGCATACGAGAAGATCAGCATTCCGAACACGGAAAACAAAGACGTCGATTTCGTGCTGTTTGATCCGGGAAGCGTGATCATGAAACGACTCACATTCCCCAAAACATGGGAAAGTTTGGCAGTCCAGGCGGTCAAAGCGCCTCGTATGATCGACCGATACGACGCCGTGACGGCGATGTCGTCATTCCCGCTCGATCAGAAACGTGACCTGTTGAAGTCCGTTTTTCGTAAGGAGTCGTTTTACGCGATACGATCCGAAGTCGTGCGACAACTCGCCTACGACGTTCAAAGTTACGACCTGATGCGTGAAGCGCTTCGCGATGCAAGCGTGGACGTCCGCCGTGCCGTGAGTCTATCGTTTGCGGCGATACCGGCTGAACTGGAGCCGGATTTTCGTCCGTTGCTGAAGGATTCGTCGTACGTGCTGGCCGAGCGCGTATTGCGCGATCTGTGCGAAAGTTTTCCGGATCGCGCGGCCCAATACTTGGAGCTGACGAAAAACGACGTCGGATTCCGTTACTCCTCGCGCATCAACTGGTTGAGCATCAAAGCTTCGCTTGGCGATTCGACGGCGTTGAGCGAACTGACGCGGTTTGCAGGTCCGAGTTATGAATTCCGCGCCCGGCGGGCGGCATTCAACGCGCTCAAACGGCTCAATCATTGCGATATGGACGTCATCCGTCATCTCTGTGACGCTGTGTTGAACCCGAACGACAATTTGAGTGGACCGATTCGGACGATAGCCAATGACTTTCACGAGCAGACGGCTTTCCAGAAGGCGATCGACGCCTACATCCGTTCGACGGTCTGGGAACCCTGGCAACTCGACATTTTGTATACCGTATTTTGAACATGTTTTCGTTAACGATACCGCGCCTCGGCGATCGGGTTCCGGCCCGCGGCAATGCATTTTCCAGAGCGATCGGCAAACTGCTTTTGCGGTCGATGCGTTTTTCCATCAAGGGCGAGGTCCCCAATGTCGAAAAATTTGTCGCGATCGGAGCGCCTCACACGTCCAACTGGGATTTTGTGGTCGGTATGGCGGCCCTGCTTGCCCTCGGCGTGCGGGTCAACTGGTTCGGCAAAGATTCGATATTCAAATGGCCGGTCAAATACGTCTGGTACTGGCTTGGCGGTCAACCCGTGGACCGGTTTCAAAAAAGCGGAGTGGTTGAACAGGTCGTGGAAAAAATCAAAGGCCAGTCCAAGTTCATCCTGGGTCTGTCGCCGGAAGGTACGCGAAAAGTCATTCAGAAATGGCGGACCGGTTTTTATCACATTGCCGTCGGTGCGGGCGCGCCGATTCTGCCGGTGTTTTTTGATTTCAAGAACCGCTGTTTACGGCTCAGCCAGTTGTTTTATCCCACGGGAGAACTGAACCGCGACATGCGGGCGCTGCTGGCGATCTTTCGAACCGTTCAGGGAAAATATCCGAAAGCATTGCCGGACGACAGCGCGTACCCGGTGGATCCTGCGTGATCAACGGCATCCTTCAGTCCTGGCGCAACGCGCGAGACCTTCCACGCGAGCTCTGGGTTTTGTTTCTTGTGACGCTCGTCAACCGGATGGGAACGATGGCCCTTCCGTTTCTCGCCTTGTATCTCGCCAACAAGCTGAAATATTCCCCGCAGATGACGGGATTCGTCATCAGCTGTTACGGGATTGGCGCTATGATGACATCGCCGATCGCGGGTTATCTGAGCGATCGCTGGGGAGCCGTACGCCTGATGCGGGGCGGATTAGTGTCGGCCGGAGTATTGCTTCTTCTCTATCCGTGGGTTCAGTCGTCATGGATGATCATTTCACTGACGATTCTCTGGGCTGTGTTCAGCGAGGCGTTCCGTCCGGCGAGTCTGGCCATCGTCGGTGAGTACGCGCCGGTGCATATGCGTAAAGCTGCATTTGCGGTCAATCGACTGGCGATCAACCTGGGTATGAGCATCGGCCCGTCGCTGGGTGGATTTCTGGTCCTCGTTTCCTACGATCTTATTTTTTACATCAATGGCAGCATGGCCTTGATCGCCGGAATTTTCCTGACGTTGTCGTCGCTTCGCGACCGGCCACGTGAATCGGAAGCCCCGCGCCTGGCCGATATTTTTTCACCGGTTCGGGACGGCCAACTCGTGCTCTTCCTGCTGGCAACCGTATTGGTCCTGATCGTGTTTTTCCAGAACGAAGCGGCCATGCCGTTGTTTCTGGTCAATGAGATCGGATTGACGGAATCGGCGTACGGGTTGATCTGGCTAGTCAATACCGGGCTCATCATACTTCTGGAAATTCACGTCAACATGACCATGTCGCACTGGAACAATGCCCGCGCGCTGGCGCTGGGCGCGTTGCTGGTAGGGTTGGGATATGGATTGCAAGCGGCGGTATGGGACCTGGGCGGGGTGATCGTAACGTTTGCGATCTGGACGTTCGGCGAAATGATTTTCTTTCCGACGGCCGCGGCCTTTACGTCGGAGATCGCACCGGAAAACCGGCGCGGTCAATACATGGGACTGCTTCAGATGATGTTCAGCATCGCTTTTGTGATTGGGCCGTGGGCCGGAACTACGATGATGGCGGCGCACGGGTCGGTCGTTTTGTGGATCGCGACGTTCGGAGTTGCGTTGATTGCCGTAGGTATTTTGTACCGTCTGTCCCGCATGACCAAAACACAAACGCCGGAAATTTCCTCTGACCGCGGCTTGTCAATGTAGACGGTCGGTCTACATTTTTACTATGAATCAGAGTGGCACAGTAGATCGGCGCAAATAACCGTGGTAGAACTCGAAAAATCAGTTCACGAGTACTGTCGATTACGTTCGCTTGCTGGGCAGCTTCAGGCGATTGAAATCATGAACGCGGGTTTATATGCCGATTCCGCACTTAGCGGACGATTTTCAAAGAGTTCTTGAGGAATGTTGAACTCGAACTTGGGCGGCAACCATTGATATGGACATTTGGAATGCCGGCCGACTCAATGATTTAAACAATATTGAACACCTTCATCATTTCGTAAGTTTTTTAACAATCTCCTCGCCCATTTCCTTCGTTCCGTATTTGCTCGACTTGTTCAGATCCGGAGTGACGAATTTACCTTCGCGGATGACTTCTTTCACCGCATGGTCCACGCGTTTTGCCGCATCGATTTCCCCCAGATGTTCGAGCATCATAATGCCGGCCATGATAACGGCGGTCGGGTTGGCTAAATTTTTTCCTGCAATATCGGGCGCGCTGCCGTGTACGGCTTCGAAAATGGCGGCGGTTTTACCGATGTTGGCCCCCGGCGTCAGTCCGAGTCCGCCGACCAGTCCGGCGGCAAGGTCGGATAGAATGTCGCCGAAAAGATTCGTCGTGACGATAACGTCGTACTGCGACGGATCCATGACCAGGTCCATCGCACAGGCGTCGATGATCCGGTCGCGGAATTCGACGTCGGGATATTCTTTGGCCATTTCTTTTCCGATGTCCAGAAAAAGCCCGGTCGTACATTTCAAAATATTCGCTTTATGAACGAGCGTCACGCGTCGGCGTCCGTGTTTTCGGGCGTAGTCGAAAGCGTACCGGATCGTACGCTCCGATCCGCTGCGCGTGATCACGGCGGTACTTTCGGCGGCGATGATCTTCCCTTCGTCCTTGATCACGTGCTCGACGCCGGAATACAGGCCTTCCGTGTTCTCACGCACCATCAGAATATTCACATCGTGATAACGCGAGGCGACGCCCTCGAATGAAATGGCCGGCCGGACGTTGGCATAAAGTTCGAATTCCTGCCGCAGCGCGACGTTGACGCTGCGATACCCGCCGCCGACGGGCGTCGTGAGCGGGCCTTTGAAGGCGACGCGCGTTTTACGGATGGATTCGAGCGTTTCGAACGGAATCGGCGAATCGAATTTTTCCACGGCCGTCATGCCGGCATATCGCGTGTCCCAGTCGAATTTTACTCCGCTCGCCTCCAGCACACGGACGGCCACCTCCATGATGGATGGACCGATTCCGTCGCCGGGGACCAAAGTGACTGCATGCATTTAGGTATTCCTGACTCGTTGGGTTAAAATGGTTTCGGCTTCTTCCAATTGTTCGATCGTATTGATGCCCGAGATTTCCAGAAAATCCGGCGCGGTCATCGCACAGACTTTTTGCCGGTTGGCCAGAAAGATGGGGATGACGTCGGGTAGATAATACTCCTTTTGGGCATTATCGTTGCGAACGTTTTTGAGCGCTGCAAAAAGGGGCGATGACGAAAAAACATAGATTCCGGAATTGATCTCCTTCACCGATTTCTCTGCGTCGCCAGCGTCTTTTTGTTCGACGACTTTTTGTACTGAGCCATCGGACCGCCGAATGATCCGTCCGTAACCGGTCGGATCGGGAAGTACGGCGGTCAGGATGGTTGCGGTTGCGCGTTCGGTTTCATGCAGCTGCAAAAGCTGACGGATCGTTTCCTCCTTGAGCAGCGGTGCATCACCCGACAGAACGAGCAGGGTTCCGTCATATCCGTCGAAATAAGACTCCGCCTGCATCACGGCGTGACCCGTACCGAGTTGGGGCTCCTGGACGGCAAACTCGATGTTCTCGTCGGCGAGCTGTGTCCGGACTTTTTCCTTTTGATGTCCGATGACGGCGACAATGCGTTCGGATCCGAGGGATTTCGCGATTGCGATCACATAATGGATCATCGGTCGACCCATCAGTGGGTGCAACACCTTGGCCAGATCGGATTTCATCCGCGTACCTTTTCCGGCGGCCATGATAAGAGTGGAAAACGACTTCATTCGAGGATCCAGTTATCGATCAGTCGCGTCTTACCGATGTAAACGGCGAGTGCGACGAGCATGGGTTTTTTCACGACGTTGAGTTCCTCCAGCGAGTCGGGATCACGGATCGTGACGTAATCCGGCCGTGCCAGGGGATGTGCATCGATGTGGGACCGCATGGCGTGAATGATTTCCGCCGTCGACGTTTTTCCATTCTCGATCATGCGGCGGGCGATCGTGAGCGATTGAGAAAGGCAAAGGGCCTGCCGACGCTCGTCGTCGTTCAAATAAACATTACGTGAACTCATCGCCAGTCCGTCGGGCTCGCGTACGATCGGGGCCATGCGCATATCGATATCGAGTTTGAGATCGCGGACCATCCGGCGCAGGATCAAAAACTGCTGAGCATCCTTTTGTCCAAACACGGCGACATGAGGGAGTACGATGTTAAACAGTTTGGTAACGACGGTCGTGACGCCTCTAAAATGCGTGGGCCGCGAAGCGCCACACATGATCGATCCCAGTGCTTCGACCTCGACGAACGTCCGGGCGCCGGCCGGATAGATATCTTCGATATCGGGCAAAAAAAGGACGTCGACTCCCGCTTGCCGGGCCATGGTTTCATCGCGGGCCCGATCGCGCGGGTACCGGTCGAAATCTTCGTTCGGACCGAATTGCGTCGGATTGACAAAAATGCTCATGACGACCGAATCGACGCGGGCATGACGCCGTGCGTAATCCACCAGGCTCAAATGACCGTCATGGAGAAACCCCATGGTCGGAACAAACCCGATCGTACGGTTGTGTTGACGTTCGGACATCGACCACCGTCGCATGGCATCCGATGATTCGAAGATGATCATCCGGCCTCGGTCATTTCGCCTGCAAGGCTTATGGAAAAATTACTTCGGACTTTTGCGATCTGATTGTCGAATTGTCCGAGAAGATACATGGCCTTAATCACGGCCGCTTCCGTGTTCATGTCCCGCCCGGAAATGGCGCCGGCCCGCATGGCCTGTTTGCCGCATTCGTAAAGATCGAAATTCACGGCGCCGTTGATACACTGGCTCGTGATGACGACCAGGCGTCCGGAGTGCGTGACTTTTTCGATGAAAGGAATCATCGAGCGGTCCAGGATGGGGACATTGCCGGAGCCGAAGGCCTCAATGACGTAGACGAGGATATCGGAATCGATCATGGGGTCCAGAACGTTCGGATCGAAACCTGGGAAAAGGCGGAAACAGGCGACCCGATGGCTGAATTGCCGGTCCATACGGAAGATTCCCGAAGGCAGCCGGTGATGTCCTTTGATTTCGATGTTCAGTCCGATTTCGGCCAGCGCGGGGTAATTGGGTGAAGCAAACGCATCGAAATTATCGATACTGATTTTTTTGGCGCGATTTCCGCGAAACAGCTTGTAATCGAAAAAGATCCCGACTTCAGGAATATCGTATGTCGCCAGTTCGATCGCATTGATCAGGTTGTTTTTGGCGTCGGTACGGATATCCGACAGGGGACGCTGGGAGCCCGTCAGAATCACGGGCTTCGGGAGATTGTTCAATGCGTACGAGAGCGCGCAGGCGGTATAGCTCATGGTATCCGTGCCGTGAATGATCACGAAGCCGTCGTAACGGTCGATATGCTCGGCGACAAGCGCTCCCAGCTCGATCCAGTGGGAAATCGTGATATTGGAACTGTCGACGTTGAACGGGCTTTTGAAATCGATGTCGGCGATGGTTTTGACGCCGGGGATGTGGCGGAAAAGTTCGTCGGCAAACTGTTGTGGAGCCGCCGGACGGCTTCCACCGCTCGGCATGCCCATCGTACCGCCGGTATGGATCAGCAGGATGTGTTTCATTGTCTTCTCAAAATGGGCGGTAATGTAGCATAATGATGCGAGTCAATCAAGAAAGGCCGCGGCGAGAAGTCAGTTTGCCGGGCGAGTATAGCGGTTATCCAGGTCTTCTTCAACAATGTAAACGGGTCGTTTTTTAACTTCATCATAGATACGGCCGATATATTCACCAATAATTCCCAGTGTAATGAGTTGAACTCCACCGAGGAAAAAAACAATGACCAGGGTTGAAGTCCACCCCCTCGGGGTGTAATCGGCAATATATTTTGAAATGATGACGCCGATTCCACCGACGAAGCTGACCGAAGACGTGATAAAACCTAAAAACGTGGCGAGACGCAACGGGGTGTAGGAAAAGGATAACAGTCCATCCAATCCTAGTTTGATTAGCTTAGGCAGGGTATACTTGACTTCTCCGGCGAATCGACGATCTCTTTCGTACTCGATACCGGTTTGAGAAAACCCTATCCATGATCGAAGGCCTCTAATGAAACGATTGCGCTCAGGTATTTGATTCAGCTGATCGACAACGACCCGATCCATCAGGCAGAAATCTCCTGAATCCAGCGGAATGTCAACGTCGGCCAGCCTTTTTAGCAGACGGTAGAACGCGGCATAGCTCACCCGTTTGAAAAATCCCTCTTTTCGTTTTCGGCGAATCGCGTACACGACATGGAATCCGGACCGCCATTTTTCTATGAGTTGAGGAATGAGTTCGGGAGGGTCTTGCAGATCGGCATCGAGTATGATCGTTGCATCCCCGCGTACGCGCTCCAGTCCTGCCGTCACGGCCGCCTGATGCCCAAAGTTTCTCGAAAAGCGGATGACGCGTACGGTGTCATCGCGGGTGCGGATCGCTTTCAGTCGTTCGAGCGTATGATCCCGGCTGCCGTCATCGATAAAAAGGATCTCATGATCCACGTCATCAACTAATCGTAAAACGGCTTTGACGCGTTTATAACACTCCGCCACGACCTCTTCTTCTGAAAACATGGGGATCAGAACGCTGAGCAGTTTCTTTTTCATGCGGGTTACAATGGTTTATCAACCGATGGGGAAACGTTAAAAATCGTGATTTCAGAGTTCTGAAATAACACGGGAAAATTCATGGTTCGCAAACTTGTCACGGAATCGTTATTCTGTAAATAGATCAAATCAATATGATAGTCGTCGGTGATTCGAAGCGCCGTTTCTCGGTTTTTTGTAAAAAATAATGAATCCATGTCATTCCTGACTTCGGATACACGCGTTCGAAAATCCGGGTCACCGCTCCTGAAATGGTGGTCTTGTTGAATTCCCTCACAGACAACGCGTTTGCCCGTCAACGCCGTGATGAGTGAACTTTCATCCTCTTTTCGCGACGGATCTATATGATAATAATGAGTGGCGATTACGAGATTGCCTGGCAAAGCCTTGATAAATTGTAAAGCTTCGACCGTGGGTTGATTAATTGTCACCGGGTCGCGCCATCGTGCGGCGATGGCCGGTATGAAAAAAGTTAGAAAAGAGAAAACGACTAAGATCCCGGTAGTAAGTCGTACAGGCCAAGTTGCTATTCCATAAGCCGCTTTAAAAACGTGTTCGATCCGCTCTGCGGCAAACGTATTAAGTATAAACAGACCGGTAAGATAAAACCACATCGAATCGTATCGGGCGACACCGTTTGCAATAACAACAAAAGCCGCCATACCGGCGAGGGCAATCCATCCCGCCAATGCATGTACGGATTGACGCGATAAATGAAGGACCATGTGCTGCAAAGGTTTGCTTCGCAGAAGAACGATCCAACGAAAACCCACAAGTCCTGCGTAGTAGCATACGGCGGCGCCCAGGAGTTTGAGGAACGAAGTTCCGCTTGAAGGGTAGCCCTGCGATAGGATATCTTCATGCGTTCGTGCATCGATCCAATTGGCTCGTAAGGCAAAGTTGGCAGGGAAATACCAGTTTGAAAATTCCGCGCTGTTCTTCGAATGACCCAGTGACATCCAAAACACAGGCGCCGTCAGCAGTAAAACGAGTCCGGTCAGTCTCAATCCTCCAAGGTCTCTTCGTGTCAGCACCCCCACGATGCTCCATACGAACAGTCCGGCAATCCCCATCAAAAATGCCGTGACCTTGGCTTTCAGTAAAAACGCCCATGACACCGCGGTCACAAGCATCATCCAGCGTCCGCCCGATTTTTTCCATTCGTGCGTCAGTATAATGCATCCAAGAAGATGAACGGACGAGAAGAGGTAGCTGGGATTGGTCAGCAGTTGGAATTGGGTGAGGATGGGAGTCCAGGCGGAGAGCATTTCAGGCTCAAAAGCTCCAAAAAACAAGGCGTGATCGCGCCAGAGTCCGCGGATCCAAAGCACCAGACTGCTGATATCGTAGCAAAATAAAGATAACGCGACGGCAATCAAGGCGATCTTTGGGCGATTCCACAGGAGAAAAGTCAGAGTAAATACATTCAATGAGATCCCAAACAGCAAGATGGCCGTAAAAAAATTATACACAACAACAGGATGCGTTCCGCCCGACGTTTCCATTATGACATAGAGAAAAACGTTGGGGAAGAAATGGTAAAAGCCGAGTGGGTTGGCAAAAGATTGAAGCGAATGCGGAACGATAAAGTGGTTCAAACTTTGAGACATGCTGATATGCTGAAGGACTTCGGTCTTGAATTCGCCGAAAAGACGCAGGTTGCCGTCTCCATCAAATCCATTCTTTAGCAGCAAGGGGCTTAGGACGATGAAATAAAGTCCGGTGAGTCCTATAAAGGCCGCGAAACCTTTAATCGCATCCCTCGACAGTGGCCTCCAGAGAATACGCGTCCATGTTTTTCGGATGATCCATAACAGTTCCGCCAGAACGGGCGCTCCAATAACTGAAATAATGGCAAGTGAGGAAGAGCCTCCCAGGATGCGAATGCCCATAAAAAATAACACTATTCCAGCGCTTGTCAGGTTGAACCCTAAAGTGAGAGCCACCCATCGGGAAGAGGAAGGACGCCATACCAGCCACCATAATAGGATAGCGAGCCACCCATTCAAAAAAACGAAAGCGGATAAAAAAAGGCCGTCGCCATTGCTCGGATCACTAGCCATCATCGAGAAAAAAATTCCGGGGTATCTCAAATTTTTGGGAAAGGTGGAAAGTAAAAACCAATTATGAAAGCATAATCATGTCACGGCAGGCCGTTCCGGTCATCGTCCCGGAAAGCTTTGAAGGAGTCGCGGATGCTTTTCTCAATCGCGGCAACATTGCTCGGCTGATCGTCGGTAGGGTCCAGGTCACCGGCTCTGTCGGTAAACCACGAGGCCATATCGAGCTGCAAAGTGACGTTGGCGTCGGAGGTCGTTTCGTCGATGACCAGCGGTGTGTCGAGCGTCAGGGTTTGATTGATCGTGCTGCGAGACTTGAACACGAACCACGATCCCCGATAACGACCGATGATGATCAATGAGTATCGATCGTGACCCTGCGGGCCGTCGCGAAAATCAGGGTCCGGAAGGGTCTCGATCGCGTCCGCTTTATGGATTTCAAATTTGACCCGATCGTAGGAACCCGGGGTCATATGGCCAACGGTCAACGGTTTAAGCGAGTCGGTCAATTGTACCACAAACGGACCCGTTTTAAAATCCGGAAAGACCATACTACCCGTCGGCATCAGGACGACGTGTTTGATCAGGATTTTTACCGTATCGAGTATCACGTGTTGAAGGGATGCCTTTCCGAGTGCCTCACCGACGCCTACGGCGCTGACGCTCAGATTGTCCGTAACCGGCACATCTTCTGAATCGCCGGAACTACAGCTCAGAACCAAGCAACATAAAATCACACGTAAATAATTCACGGCGTGATCCCAACGTTTGAATTTTCGGTAGCGGAGTACAACACCAATGTAAGACCGTACCGCGCACGCCGTGGAAAAAAGTCACGCCGTGATAAAAAATGAGAAAAATTACGTAGGTGAAATGACGGTAAAAGTTACATCAGATCGGCGTTGGGTCTCCGTCCCCGTCATCGTCGCGAAACGCACGAAACGAATCTCGAATGCTGTTTTCGATAAAAGCCACGTTACTCGCCGTTGTATCCGTCGGGTCAAGTTCGACCGATCCGTTCAAAAACCACAGGTCATAATCCACACGTAACGTCAGATTGGCCACTCCAATGCTGTCCTCGATCACGGCCGGCGGATCGATCGTGAGGGTCTGGTTGATCGTGTTCCTGGATTTGAACACGAACCGATTGCCCTGATACGATCCGATGACGATAATGGAATAACGCTCATTGCCCCCCGGTCCTTCTCGAAAATCGGGGTCGGGCACATCTTCATTTTGGTCCGGTTTATGAAGTTCGAATTTGACCTGATCGTACGTACCCTGCGAAACGTTGCCGACTGCGATTTGATGAAGACTGGTGTCGGTGAGTAACACGACAAACGGTCCTGAACGGAAATCCTTGTCTGCGGCACCATCGTTCAATTTGATCCGGGTGACCAGAATTTTGGCGGTATCGATCGTAACGTGGCTTTTGGCTTTTCCAAGGCCGGCGTCATATGCGCCACGCACCGACATTGTTAAATTATCCTTGTCGTCATCGCCGCACGCGATCAGGCTGATCACTAGGGTTACATACACAAGTCTCTTCATGATCATGAGGCATCCCTTTCGATTTGCATTAAAAATCACGCAAAGCCGTTTTCAAAAAAACTCATGTCGCCATTTTACGGCTGTGACACAGTGCACAACTCAAATGTAAATCTTTTGTAAAGAAAAAGGCCGCTTGAAGAAGCGGCCTTTTAATTTAGAAAGAAAAGAATCGATTAATCGTCGCCGTGATCGTCATCCTCATCGTGGTCGTCGCCGTCCTTGTCGTCGTCTTTGAACGCTTTAAATCCATTTTGGATATTGGCTTCGATCTGGCTGCGGTTACTTTCATCACGAGGATCCATGGCGACACCATTGTCAAAGAACCAGCTAAACGGGTTGACGAGAATTGAGACGTTGCTCGCTCCCAGGCTGTCGTTCACGACCATCGGTGGATTGAGTTCCAGTTCCTGTTCGATGTCCAATGAGGTTTTCCAAACGAAAGCAGTGTCATGATACGTTCCGCGAACGACAATGGAATAGCGATCCGTGGCATCGACAAAGTCGGCATCGCCGACGTTTTCATCGTCTTCCGGTTTACGGATCTCAAATTCGATCTCATCGTAGGTCCCGTTCGGTATCATGGCTCCTGCGATGGTCGTCAGATTTCCGTTGAGGTTGAGCGGTACGACAAAGGGTCCGAGTTCAATTTCTTCACCGTCTTCATCGCCGTCGTCGTCCGTGTCGACGGTTTCCAGACCTTCCAGCTCGATTTCAGAGAGCAGGATTTTGACCTCGGTCAGGATAACCGTATCGGCGGCGGCTTTTGCCAGAGGAGCCGTCGTGACTTTCATACTCAGCGACGCGGAGATGGGATCGTCATTCGAATTTCCTCCGCATCCCATCATGATTCCTCCCAGCATGACGAGAGTGATCCCCGGGCCAGAGAGTTTTTTAAAAAAGCGCGACATGAAAGGGCTTCCTTTCTATAAGCACCGGCGTAATTACCGGTAACGTTGAAATTATACCCTTCCGCCGACGGTACCGTGTGACACGTGTCACATTCGTTAAAAATACATATAACTACTTAGTTATGTATTTCATATAAACAAACGTTTATGACTGATGACAGATTTTGGGTCGGATTCCAGCTTGGGATGAGCAAAAAATTATTGCATGACGAAGTCGGTTTATATAGATTGCACGCGCATTTTTGCATCCATAGCTCAATTGGCAGAGCAGCGGACTCTTAATCCGGAGGTTCTAGGTTCGACTCCTAGTGGATGCACGAGATAGCCGCACCACGCGGCTATTTTTATCCCGGAATGCGGTGAACGATAACTGCGTTTTACCGGTGACAACGGTTCTTTGACAAATGGGGACGAAATGGATTCGACGGGTCTAGGCGGCTTCAGGTGGCGTGCCGAGCTTGTCTGTGTGCTCGTAAAAGAAGCGGGCAAACCATAAAGAACAACAACGCTTACGCGTTGGCTGCCTAAGAGTTAATTCTCTGCAGTCCGTTTGATTTGACTCTCGTCTATCGGGGTTAGGTCAGACGTCATCTTAGATAGACTAGCCAAAGCGCACGGCCCGGTGCGCGGCGGTGAAATCTCCCGCGCAAGCGGGATAGGGCTCGCCGGTTCGCTTTTTGCCCGTTTTATATGGGCCGGTTAAAACCTTAAAACGCGGATACGCATGTAGAGGCCTGCGGTAGCTTATTCCCGGACACGGGTTCGATTCCCGTCGTCTCCACATCTAAAAATCGCCTGATCCTTCAGGCGATTTTTTTTTCATTGGGCGCGAACTATGGAACATCGCGAAGGGTTCTGAGCCGAAGGCACATCCGCCTCCGTCTATAGAAAAGAATGTCAAGAAAAAACACGTTTCCTGTTGAGCTTTTTTAGAGCCGTTTTTCTTCATTCGGTCGAGCTTCCCTAAAAATGATTTCGAGCGTTGTTCATAGAGTCCATGCTTTCAAAGACTTTCTTTGCTCGATTGGAGTTAGAAATATTGTTCTATGCGTCTATCTGAGCTTTTTCACATAGCCTTGACTATGTGAATGCTACGGCAAATTATAGAATCAATAGGAGAGGGTTAACCGGCGCAGTGTTACGTTGAGCCTGAAGGCCCACTAA
>CAYZJB010000049.1:0-26000 GCA_964478735.1 uncultured Bacteroidota bacterium
ATGAGTCTCCAACTTTTGAATCCCTATTTTGTTCGGTTTGATTTTAAGATAAGCATGATATGATTATATTTTATTTAGTAGGTGTTGTAGTAGTTAGGATGTGGAATTGTGAAAACGCAAGAAATACATAACTTAAATTATTGTAAAAAAAGAACTTAATTTGATTATCGATAAACGTGTCCAGTGTTGATATCGAACACAAGATGATATGTTTGTTGCTCAAAACGACCTTTAGCCCTTTCGTTTTTCTCGATAAATTCACACCTCTATTCACAACTTCTATCAACTACCAATTGAGATATTAACATTCAGTCCGGCCAGAAAACGGGTTATCTTTCCGGATTGCAGGCCCTTGTTGTATTCGTATTTGAAAAATAATCCTCCGGTTAAGCGGTTGGTAAAAGAATAATCGAATCGCGGTTCGACAGACCAACTGGTTGTTTCATCAACTTTCTGTTTGTTGACACTTACTCCGCCGATCTGGTTTTCTGTGAACGATTTACGTTTGGTCAAAGCAAATGTCGAAGCGAATCTAATTTCATTGTTGAGTTGTTTTTTCTTGAGAAACCATAACGGAATGCGGAATCCACCACGCTTGGTAAAGGATATATTGGAAAGGATACTGATGTTGTTGGTTGTCTGAATCGAACTTCTTGAAATCGTCGTTTGGTTAACGTTTGAGAACGTTATGTTCTGTACGACACCGCCCTTCCATTGGATATCGTAACCGATTTGCGGAAACGTTTCCTGTTTTGTGATCGATTCTAATTGCAATTGTCTGCCATTTCTTTGTCGGATGACATTGATTCCGGATAGCGAACCGTTGGAATCACCATCCACGATGACACCCGTAAACGTCGTCGTAAATTGCCCAAAATTCTGCGTTTCTTTAGAATTGTATGTCAGACTGACGTTCATATTCCTCGTCATACCGGCCATCAGGTTAAATATCGGCCAGCGGCCGATGTTGTTCACGCGCAAGGTGAAATCGTAAAAAATCGGAAGCGGAGAAACTTTCAACCATGGAAATAAATTGGAACGCGTCAACGTACGCGTTTCCCGGTTACTTTGCAGGCTGCGGCTTTGACTGTAATCGTAACGAAGGTCAACCGTAAAATAGGTAAAATTGAACCCGTAGTTGAATCCATAGTTGAGAGACTTACGTACGCCGTACGTAAACAGACCCCGGCTGGAATCTAAATGGACCCGGTTAAACTGTTGAACCGTGTCGAGATCAAAATTAAAGAGATGGGAAATGAATCCGCTGTTACGGGTTTCCGTATAGCCGAACCATGAATATTTTGCCGTCGGGCGCTGATCCAGGCCGTTCATTGCAAAACTATTGTCGAAACTTATGTTAAACCGTACGTCATTGATCGTATTCAACGCGGTTTCGAGTGCGCCGCCGATTTTTCGGGTGACGAATTGCAATTTATTTTCCGATTCGGTCTTTGTTGTATCTTTAGAGCCTCCGGAAGACGTCTCTCCGGGATTAAGACTCTTGAAGCGGTCCCGGCGCGATCGGCCGCGAGACGGTTGCTGGCCTTTAACGGTTTCACTGACCGAGCCGATCATGTTTCTCAGGCTGTATGTCGCATCGATCTGAAGGCGCCGTGAAAGGGCGGAAACGTGGTTAAACGCGCTCTGCGGCGGTCGCTGCCGAGCCAGAGTATGGGTTGAGTTGTATGTCAGGTTGTGTGTGAGAAATGAAAACGATTCCGGTCGGTAACTTAAATTAAACGTATTCGATGAATTGAAGTCTCGGTTAAAAATTAGAGAATCGTTGTCGATGCGACTTCCCTTGATGGTATCTACGGCCTGGGCATACACGAAGTCGTCAAAACCATCCAGCGGGTTCAATCCTCTCGCGATTCCTTTGGCAATTTGAGAGGGAGACAGACCCCGCAGGTCTGACTGGTATTTGACCGATAGTGCCGAGGTAAGCGATTGCAGAGGCGACAGATTCAGCCCGTAGCCGCGTGAAGCCGTTAGCGTCGATGGAATATTTCGTCGGATGGGATTTCCGTTCGCGTCGCGCTCCACTTGCGTCGTACGATTGGACGTGATCGAAAAATCTGTCGAAGCCGAAGAGATGATTTTATAATTAAAATCTGTTGCGCCGATACTCGTAAATAAAGATCCGATCAGCGGCGTGGCCTGTAACGGCACCCATGAGAACAGCTTAACCGATTTTTTCTGAAATCCGATGGAATACGACGTCGAACTGGACCAGTTGGCTGTCCGGTTGATCACATACTGAGGGTTTCTTGACTCCGCAACCGTATATGAGAGATTCGACGTCAGGTTATCGAGCGTGTACCGTGTCAGCCAGAAATTTTCATTCCGCTTTTGTTTGGAAAAACTGAAACTGAATCCTTTGTTGATGGTGATCGTTTGAATCCGTTCGTCGAAAGTTTCCGCGAGCGTCCGGAGGGTCTGGAGACTGTCGAGCTTTCGGCCGCTGCCCGACGTGTCAGAGCCAATCGCTATGAGTTGCGCGACGGAATCCACGGCAAATTGATAGGCCGTCTGTAAAAACACGAGGTTTTCTTCGTTCTGAATCCGCGCATCTTTTACGAGGATATCGTTTCCCGGGAGGTACTTGGGATCGCTCAGAGAGCGATTGTAATTAAATACCAATGGAAGCGATATGCCCCACCGCTCAAGATAAAATTTCTGCAAATTCAATGTTCCGTTCAGACCCCAGTTGCTGACGTTTCCCCCGTTAGCATCGAATCGCTGTTCGACCGTTCGGAATTCGGCGGACCGGTATTGAATCAGTCCGCTCATGCTCAGGAGGTCCGCCATGTTGAACGACAGGGCAGCCTTTGCGGCGTTACCGGGTTTGTCGTTGGCGTCACTGACGCGAAGTTCGTTGGTCCAGACCTGTCCACTATAACCTCGAACCGGGTCGGTATTGGTCACGCCGATGAAGAGATTTCGAATATTAGAAAGAGACGGGTTGCCTTTGATCCGAAGGAGTTTTCCATCCGATGTCGGAAATACTTTTCGGTTCTGGTCGTCGGTCTGAGACGTTGCAAACTTACGACGGCTCAGCTCGGACAGATCGATGTCGATGTTGTTTCGCGTTTCTGCCCAGTTGCGGTACAGATTCTGCTCAATCTCAAAATAATTGTTGATATCGGTTCCGAAACGCAGGAAGAAACGGAGCGGGCTGTTGGTCGGTTCATTTTCAGCGGGTAATTGGAAAGTCGATCGCGGCGTCGTATCGCCGTGAACGAACATCCGGAGCTGGCCGTAATTACGAAAATCGAGCGATTGCGGCAGGCTCTTGGTAATGATGGCGGATGCTCCGGGCGGAAGGTCGTTGAGAATGATGGCCAGGGATTGCTCACGAACTTCTTGTGAACGCGTGCCGGACTGGTTTTCCAGTTTTTCGGTTTTGACGTTCCTTGGTTTTTGATAGAGAAGAGCGTTTTCTTCCGTATTGACCGCTGAAATTTCCACGATTTTGTCGATTTCTTCTGCTGGCACCTGTTTACCGTTTGGAGGAATGATAACGCCTCCGGGAAACTGATCGCGTGGTAGCGTCCATTCAGAGTTGACAAATTGGAATTCCGTGAACTGGAAGGAAATGACGTCCGTTGAATTCGTTTCCGGTTCGATCCAGACGCGAGCGGCGATAATCTGATTAATATTTGGAGCGCCGATAGTTGTGTCGATGCGCTGGATGGGAATGCGATACAGCCTCCAGGAGTCTCTACCCGTACCAATCAAAAGGCTCGTATCCGGGCTCAGCGTGTCGACGGAAATCGTATAAGAGAAATATGAATTAATACCGTCCAAAACACCATTGATGTTCAAATCTTCTGTATCACCGCGGCGCTCACCGTCGGATGCGTTTTGATCGGTCCCATTGGGTTTTAAAGTGGTAATGTCATTTGTCGCAAGAGCGTCCTCGACTGCCTGCGGAATTTTCCGTTGAGGTTCCAGTGCATGGGAACCGATCCAATTATCGCCAAAGGGGTCGTCCCCCGGGCCCGACCGGCTGTATTTGATCACACCCCAAGGATACTTGATTTTGAGCTGACTTAAGACTGATTGTTGAGCCGCATCCAACGTTATGGTACCGGGAGGAATTCCATTTGCGGTAAGAGTTGAGTCTTCCTGTACATCATCCAATTCATCCAATCCTCGATCTTCCTTCTCACTTATTCCGACCTGAAAATTGGACTTGACCTCACTGTTGAGTCGTCCGTCGCCGTTCTGGTCTTCAGAAATGGATCCGAGATCAATATGTAGGCGGGCCTTATGATTGTTCTGGTTTTGTATCCAGATGTCCATGAACTGGGTGGTCGCAATTTCATTGCTTGCATTGCCGGAAAAGGCGCGCATGATTCCACCCCATGACGTCTGGGGATTGGAATTGGTAGGTTGAAAAGCGATTCCTAGTGTTGTGACTCGATCGGAAGCCTGTACGTCGATGGCGGAAATATTCTGCCGGGGTTCTTTGATCTGATACCATACCATGTACCCCCGCTGTAAGGTATCGCGACCGACGGGGACACTCGAAAGGGACCACGTTTTTCTCGATGCACCGAGTGGAAATGTTCGCTTCACACCCTCAAAATCGTCGATATAGGCCACACCGTTTTCCGGATTCCGTATGAGACCGTTGCTCGTGTTGGGCGTGGGGATCAAATGCGCGTATTCGGCTCGGAAGCTGATTCGTGACGGTTGAGTCGTAGCGACAAAAGGAAGCCAGTTCGCTGCACGGGTTAACGGCCGAGATTCGAATTCGAGGTTCGTGTTGACGTCCCAAACGAAATTTCTGAATGGCTCTTCACCCAATTGAACGCGTTTATTGATCGTGGATTGGCTCTGAAAAAGGGCCGTGGTGCCGATGAAGGAATTCTGGCCCAACCCATGTTCCGAAAGGTTATATTCTGCCCGCGCTCCGAAAATGGATTTTTTGTCGATCTGAAAAAGTTGAGCCTGCTCGTAATTAATCTCCAAACCCGCGTTGCCCAGAAGAAACCGCGGATCTAGGATCTCGACGGTACCGGAGAAATAGTCGATCGTATAGCCGATATTCCTTTCCAGTCGCTGACCCTCAAGAATAACTTCTTCACTTCCTTCGAGTACGTTGATGCCAAGATTAATTGTAGACGTAGATCGGGACGAGCTTGTATAGGTGATTACGAATTGTGGTTTAGCGCGGTTTGCACTCTCTGTATTTGGAAGACGGTCGGAATCATAAAAGCTGGGAAATCGATAAATCGAATCCGTGGGATATAGCTCGGCTGAAAATCCACCGCCCAGATCGTTTGCAGGTGGATCAAACGGTCTTAATCTTGGAAATAAAAGCAATCCCCTATTGTAATCAATGAAGGTCTCATCGATCTGATTATCCGCTCCGACGGTTCCCCCCTGTCCTCTCTCGTCGACGTGGAGGATTTCCATGATGCTTCGAGATTGTCCGTTACGGTCGGGTATCGTTGTCGGCAAGTTCTTGATATCCCCAGACTGAGACTGAAAACGAATCCGCAAGGATTTAGCATCATCAGGGGTAATTTGACCCAAGAGGTAGACGTTTTTTAATTCCAGATCCCATGTGGAATGGGTTGGCTGAGGATTACCCCTCCGAATCAGTTTCAATTGATACGGATCATCTACTGTTCCCCCACGATTGATGTCGCCAAAAACAGTGCCGTCCTGAGTTTGATAGTACACGGCGAGTACATCTTGAATGTTAAGTCTAGTCCTGAGATATAGGATACCGAGCTTTTCATCAAACGTATATTCGTCATTAAGGGCCAATTTCTTGAATATGGCATCGACCGGTGTATCGTTTTCAAAAGTAGCCGTACCACGGACCGAGGAAGGATTGGTTTGATTTTCCGGGGCACCTACATAAACTTCGAGAGTAATTATCTGTTGATTGGGATCGTAGACATGCGTTCGATCTCCAATGTATGTTTCAAAATTTGCCCTATAAATAGGAGACAAAAAGAAAAATTGACTTTGGGCGTAATCATAGGAACGTAATTCTTGAGTTGTCTGCTGCCCGGAGCCGGGCTTATAACTCAATTTCGTCTTTTCTCCTCGCTGCAAGCTGGCGATCGTCGTAACGTTAAGATTGGCAAACTTGAATATCGATTTGACGCCGAACAGTCCCTTGTTTTGTGAACTGGCGGTTACGAATTCGGTTGCCGGAAGCGACAGTTCGATGTTGCCCGCCTCAAGTTTCTGCAGAATTTCATCGTCGTACCCGGTGTACGTTAGTTTGACGCTGTTTTCGAAATCAAACTCCCGCTCGCTGTCCTGATCGAAAAGGATCTCGACTTTTTCACCGATCGTACCGCGGAGGTTGAATTGTTGTTTTTGCTCGAACTTGGGCGTGAAATCGCTGCGGCGTCCGGTCGTAAGACTTTGACTGGAGGTCTTTTCCGACGCACCGGAAACGCTTAAATTAATATTCCCCTGGGCATCGACGGCAACCTGATCACCGCCGAAGATTTTTCGAAACGTTTCATTCGTAGTGACCGACGTACTGAAAATACGAACGGCCCCCGATTTTTTTTCATCGCTTCTCGACAGCGCGGCCGCCACCGATCTACTAAGAAGGTTCCGTGATTGATGTGAAAAACTTGAAGAAAAGTAATCGGATTGCGGAATATAGGTGCCGTCCCTCAGACTCGAGCGCTGGCGTCCAAATTGATCTTCGAATACATAATGGCCGGATGAATCGTAGACCGAAAGGACCTGGTAATTCGGCAGGAGCGTGTGCGTTTGTGAAAAATCAATGATCGATCCGCGCGAGAGGAGATAATTCTGGTTCGGATCAACACTGATTTGATTATAATTCAGAAAAGGGTAGAGACGAAAACCGGTCGACGACGCGCCGGATGAAAGTTCCCAGGAAACCTCTTCCAGAGTTTTTTGTATGTCCTCTTCGATCGAGCCGTTAAAGCCGAAATAACTGTTGGCCGACGACAAAATTTCGCGAAGTAGTTTTTCGGTTTCGACCACGACGGAATCCTGGCCGGATTGTGCGGCAACGGACGACGGCCAGGAAATCGCCAGACACAACACCGATAGCGCTTTACGCACGCGATTCTGCTTTCAAAAAGAATGTCGTTCGGTTTTAAGAATCAGTAGAAAAGGACGATGGGCTCTCTCCGGGGCATCAGACGCGTGAAATATAGCTCGTTCCCACGATTCAATTCAAGAAAAAAGTGGGTTAAATACGGGTCATTTCCTCAGAAAGAGAAGGACGCCGTTCTGCGAGGAATGAAGCCGTTCGAGGTCATGGATCATGACGGATCGCGATCCGATTTCTTCACGGTAATTGCGGCCCTTCCACAGAATCCACTCTCCTTCCGGCTTAAGCAGATGCGAAGACCAGTGTACAATCTGATCAACCGGTGCGACAGCCCGACAGGTGATAAAATCAAATTGACCTGACAATTTCTCAACTCGGTCACGCATCACGGTAACATTTACCAATCCGATCTCCCGGGATGCCGTTTCTAGAAACTCTGATTTTTTTTGGATCGATTCGACCATCACGAATGAAACGTCGGGATAAAGGATCGCCATGATCATGGCCGGGAATCCACCGCCGGAACCGATGTCGAGAATCCGGTTATCTGTAGGGAAAGTCTTCAAACATCGGACCAGCGCGCAGTTCAAAAAATGGCGGGAAATGATCTCGGTTTCTTTTCTCGAAATAAGATTGATTGTTTTGTTGGATTTTACCAGATGGAAATAAAAGGATTCCAGCTGATCCTTTTGGCGATCCGACAAGGAAATGCCGCAGGATAGTAAAACAAGATACAGTTCCGGAAACGTCATGCCCGTGCCGAGGAGGAGGACTCGGTTCTACGATCAAGGAAAACAAGCAGGAGGGAAATATCGGCGGGCGTTACCCCTGAAATGCGACTGGCCTGGCCTACATTTTGCGGGCGAACTTTACTGAGTTTTTCTTTAGCTTCCGTCGAAAGCGATTTGATCTTCTGAAAGTCGAAAGAAGCAGGAATTTTTTTGTCTTCGAGCCGAAGAAATTTTTCCACGAGTTCCGTCTGCCGTTTGAGGTATCCCTCGTATTTGATCGATGTATCGATTTCTCGGACGGTGTTTGGATCGTCGAGAAGGGTGTTGAGCCCGTTATCGAATATCGAAGTACTCGCCAGAAGACCGGCAACGTCTACTTCCGGCCGTTTCAGGATCCACGCGAGCGGAGTTTTTTCAGAAATCCGTGGAGATTCGCGATCGTCAAGAAAAACATTGATGTCTTCGGGCGAGACCCGTGCCTCCGAAATCCACCTCATCGCCTTCTCAACGGAATTTCGTTTTTTCTCGAATTTTCTGTATTGCGCATCGTTTACAATACCCAGACGGCGTCCGTATTCCGTTAATCTCAAATCCGCATTATCCTGCCTTAGCAATAGCCGATATTCGGCAAGTGATGTGAAAATCCGGTAAGGTTCCAGTGTACTTTTATTAACCAGATCGTCAATAAGCACTCCCATGTATGCCTCATGCCGGCGTAGCATGAAGGGTTCCTGACCTTTCACGTCCAGCGCGGCATTGATCCCGGCCATCAGTCCCTGTGCCCCCGCTTCTTCATAACCGGAAGTGCCGTTAATCTGACCGGCGAAAAAAAGACCTTTTATGTTTTTCGTCTCCATATTGAGATTGATCTGATACGGAGGAAAAAAATCGTACTCTACTGCGTATCCGGGGCGCAACATTTCTACGTTTTCCAGGCCCGGGATCGTTTTCATTGCCTTCAACTGCACTTCTTTCGGAAGACTCGTCGAAAAACCGTTCACATAATATTCTATCGACGTATATCCTTCCGGTTCCAGAAAAATCTGATGCGTGTCTTTACCGGCAAAGCGGTTGATTTTGTCTTCGATTGACGGACAATAGCGGGGTCCAACTCCCTTTATGCGGCCGGTAAACATGGGAGACTGATCGAAACCGGATCTCAAGATTTCATGCGTAGATGTATTGGTATGGGTCAAATGACAGGGTATTTGTCGATTTTTGATTGATTCTGTTCGTGCAGAAAAAGGCTCGGGTATTGGATCACCTTCTTGGATTTCGCACAAGCTAAAATTAATAGAGTCTTTGTGGATTCGAGGAGGTGTACCGGTTTTAAGTCTCCCGCTTTCAAATCCGAGCGACCTAAGAGATTCGGTAATCCCGTAAGCCGGTGCCTCGTCGTATCGTCCGGCCTTACGGCTTTCCAATCCGATATGAATCACTCCATTCAAAAAAGTTCCGCAGGTAAGAACTACCGTACGGGTATAAATAGACTCTCCTTCACTTGTCTTGACACCAACGACTCGGTAATTGTTAACCAGCACATCTACTACATTGGCAGAACGAAGGATAAGATTTTGCTGCAATTTCAACCGGCGTTGAGTTACAGCAGGGTAGCCTGCTCTATCAACCTGAGCGCGAGGTGACCAGACCGCGGGTCCTCTGGAACGATTTAGGATTCTAAATTGAATTCCTACTTCGTCGGTAATAAACCCCATTTCCCCGCCCAGAGCGTCGATTTCTTTTACAAGATGACCTTTTGCGGTCCCACCAATTGCGGGGTTACAAGACAGTGTCCCGATTTTATCGACTTCCATAGACAAGAGAAGAGTATGGCATCCCATGCGGGAAGCTGCAAATGCGGCCTCATAACCCGCATGCCCCCCTCCAACGATGATTACATCGTAAGACATAGTTTTATAGGAACTTCCTGTATGTTCCACGTGAAACCAGAGTATTAATGCAGCACAAGAAATGTTTCACGTGAAACGTTATTTTCCGATACAAAAGTTTGAAAATATGTTGTTCAATACTTCTACTGAAGTCACTTCGCCTATTATTTCTCCCAGCGAATCAACTGCTGATCGAACGTCAACTGACGCGAATTCATTCGAAAAGCCGTTTTTGACTGTTTTTTCCGCTGAATTAAGAAAAGACAAACTCTTCGAAATGGCCTCCTTGTGCCTCATACGGCTAATGACTGGGGAATCGGCTGGTACTTCACAGGCAAGCATGGATCGAATTTCGCTTCGCAATCTATCGATTCCAACAAAAGTTTTTGCACTAACCCTGATCGTTCTCTTAAACCTTTCTTCGAGCTCGCTAATTCGATTATCGTCAGACTTATCAATTTTGTTGAGACATACTAAAAAAGGAACTTCGGTTTTCGATACTTTGTCGGCAGCCATTTGGGATTCAGGATTGTCGGGAACTGAGGAATCGACAACGAGCATGTTAAGGTCGGCACGTTCTAAATGTTCTTTAGTCAACTCTATGCCGATAGCCTCAATAGCGCTTTTTGACTCCCTGAGTCCGGCCGTGTCCCGAAGTATAACGGGTAGACCATCGATGTCGATCCCTTCCTCAATATAATCTCTAGTCGTTCCAGGCACGTCGGACACAATGGCGCGGTTTTTTCTGAGCAGGGCATTCATTATGCTGGATTTTCCAACGTTAGGCGGTCCAACGATGTTGACATACGCGCCTTCACGAAGGAGATGACCAAAAGTATAAGTTTCCAGAAGCTTTTGAAGCCGTGTTTTGGCTTTGTGTATTGAAGACATAATTTTTTGCCGTCCGATATCGATGAGATTCTCTTCCGCGAAGTCGAGGTCGATTTCAATCAAACTACAAAGCTGAATTAACTCGGACCTTAGACTTTTTACTTCATCCGATAGCAACCCGACGACCTGGTTAGCGGAGGATCGACGAGCCGCCTCCGTCTTGGCGTGGATCAGGTCGGCGACGGCTTCAACCTGTGTCAGGTCCATTTTGCCATTAAGGAATGCTCTGCGAGTGAACTCGCCAGGTTCTGCTAGTCTGGCGCCGGATTTCAAAACGAGCTCAAGTATCTTGTTGCTATTCAAGACACCCCCATGGCAACTGATCTCTACCGTGTCTTCACCGGTATAGCTGTGGGGTGAACGGAAAACATTAACGATGACACTGTCAACTCGTTCAGACGATTCTGGGTCGATGATCATACCAAAAAGAGCACGATGACTCTGAGATTCTGTAAGGCTGTGTCGGCCTTGATATATACGTCCCGCAGTATTTATTGCGGTTGACCCACTGATTCTCACGACGGCAATGCCCCCAACGCCCGGAGGCGTGGCGATGGCGGCAATGGTGTCGTCGGGTATCATGCTTTTTTAGGCTTTGGTGTAAGATAAAGCTGCTGAACCATTGTCAGGACATTGAATATGGTCCAGTAAAGGACGAGTCCGGAAGAGAAGTTATTGAACAAGAAGTAGAACAAAATTGGCATTCCGTACATCATGAATTTCTGATTGAATCGTTGAGCCGGGTCAGTCGTATCACCCATCGGTGTCATCGGGGCAACTTTCTGCTGGACGAATGTCAGGATGGTCATAATGATCGGCAACGGATTGATGTTGAAATTGCCGATCAAAGGAAGTCCCGTTCTCGCGACGTAAATCGTATCGGGAAGTGAGAGATCCTGGATCCAACCGAACCAAGGTGCCTGTCTGAGATCGATCGATTCACGGAAAACCTGATAGATCGGGAATAGGATTGGAATTTGGATCAGCATGGGCAGACACCCGGAAAGCGGGTTATAGCCGACTTCCTTATACAGCTTCATCATTTCCTGTTGTAATTTTGTCGGGTTGCCCTTGTATTTTTCTTGCAGCGCTTTCTGACGAGGCATGACTTCTTTCATCTTCTGCATGCCAACGTAACTCTTGTGAGTCAGCGGCCAGAGCAGGAGTTTTACAAGCAAGGCAAAAACGATAATGACCCATCCGTAATTGGGGATGACATCGTAAAGAAACCTGAACGTGTAAAAAATCGCTTTTGTAAAAGGACGAAAAATGGCCCATCCCCATTCGACAATGACATTCAGATTTTCTTCATAGCTTGCCAGCAGGGTATAATCGGTGGGACCGATATAGAGTTTGAAGTCCTGCGCCTTTCCGGGTGAGAACTTCATTCCCAATCCGATAGAATACAACCGATTGACGAGATGGTCGCTCTCGGTTATGTTCATTCCTGAGAATCGGGCGCTCACTCCGTCTTCAGCGAGAGGAATAATAAAAAGTGCAAAATACTTGTTTCTCGTCGAAATCCACTTCGTTGTTCCGCTATAGGTAATCTCAGCCTGGTCGTCGACATCGTATTCCTCTTTGTCCTCGCCGAGCATCGCATAAGCTTTTTGATACAAAATTTCGTCTGCAACATTGTTTTCGACGGGGCGCATCCCAGATTTCCATTCGACGCTATATTCACCGCTCGGAACCTCATCTCCGAATCCTTCAAAACGAACAGAGAGCGCGAGATCGTACGTATTACCCGTCACACGGTACTGCGCTACGATACGTCGGATCGAATCGATAGGAGCGACCATGGTAAAATCTTGCGTCTGGGATCCCCGGCAGACGATCGGATCAAACGTAGAAAAAGTCCAATCCAGGTCACGCGTCTCAATGAGCAGGTCTTTGTATTTGAACGTGATATTGAAGTTGACGGTTGAATCGACCGGGTTGACGGCTTCATCATTCTGCGTCGTGTAAAGTTTCAAGAACCAGTTTAAAAAACGACCTCCGCGGCTGGATATGCGAGTCGAATATAAATCGGTTTCGATGGACAGAACTTGTTCAGGACGGCGTTGGATTTTGGATGTGTTTTTGGCGATCTGAATTTTTGTAATTGTTTTCGCTTCACTGACCAATGAATCGCGGGTTTTACCTATTTCTCCGGTATCCCTGTGAACCATTGTGGAATCGATTCTTTGTGTAGATATTTCGTCTGGCGGTGCCACCATTTGAGAATAAAAAGGCCAAAGGATCATAATGGCTAAAATAAGCACAATTCCAATTACCGTATTGCGGTCCATAAGTTCTCCTGGTCTTATTTCTTTTCCGGTACCGGATCAAAACCGCCACTTGACCACGGGTGGCATCGTGCTACACGAGTTATCCCAAGCCATAACCCTTTAAAAGGGCCATGTAATTTTAGAGAATCGATCATGTAGCATGAACACGTCGGGTAGAATCGGCATGATGGAGGAAAAAGAGGTGATACTAAGGTTTGATAGGCCCTGACAAAGAGGATCAGAATGTGGGTCAGGAGCTTTTTTACGACTGGCATAAGTTAAAAAGGCTTCTTCCATCGCTGAAAGAAGCCTCGGATTGAAAAATCAGAAACAAGTGTATTATTCGTCGCTAACCGAAAGTTTCTTTCGGCCCTTGGCGCGGCGGGAGGCAAGAACACGCCGTCCACCTTTGGTCTTCATCCGCTCGCGGAATCCGTGTTTGTTTTTCCGTTTCCGGTTACTCGGCTGATAGGTTCGCTTCACATTCGTCTCCCGTCATTCGTTTTGGGCAGGGAAGATAGCGAAGGAAACGCCGAAAGTCAATAGCAATCGACCCAGGCAACCCCCGACGCGTTGACTACAATTAATTAATGTTACCGAGTGCTGGGTTGAGATCAGGCCGTTGCGTCATAATATGTGTTACCAAGAAAGGAGCGCGTTGAGCAAGAAAGCGAGTATATCGAGGCCGTCCGCAGGCGGTATTTGACGGCCGTCAAGGAGGAAAAGTCCAGGTTTCTGGATGAGTTTTGTAAGGTTATGGGTCTGCATCGTAAGAGTGCGATTCGGTTGCTTCAACGGGAAGGCGCGCACTCGGAAAAAACCGGGATGCAAGTCTCCGTATAAGGACGCGGACCTGTGAAGGCATTGGTGTTCATTTGGCAACGAACCAATTGGTCTGCTCCAAACGCTTAGAGGCGTGTCTCCCGCTGTGGTTCAAGTAGTATTATCCTCGTGTTCTTTCAAAAGAGCGCTATCAATTGTCCCACTGTCACGTGTAATGAGTCCGGTTACTACAAAAGCAGATGCCTCAAGGCACCATCCAGCATCGGGTATTCGAATACGAAACCATGCTCGATCAGTTTTGCCGGTACGGCCTTTTGTCCGGTAACGACATAGTTGGCAAATTCGCCGAGAAGTATTCTCAGGGCCCATTTTGGCGGATGGGCCCATGAGGGACGATGAATAACACGACCAAGAGTCGAGGCAAACGACTTCATCGTTACCGGATTGGGAGAGCATAAATTGACGGGACCCTGCACGTCCCGGTTGGACAGACAGAATTCGATCGCCCGGACGACGTCACCTACGTGAATCCATGGAAACCATGCCCGACCGGATCCGGGATGTCCGCCCACGAATAAACGAAACGGGGTTAGCATTTCCCTGAGCGCTCCCCCTTCTTTGCCGAGAACGACACCGATGCGCAGCATGACGACTCTTCGTTTCGGCGACGCGCGAAGAGCCGCGTCTTCCCAGTCGGCGCAAAGCCGGCCCAGTTCGTCGTTCGAGTGGGGAAAAGATTCGTCAACGTCTCCACGCTCGATGTTGCCGTAATATCCAACGGCGCTTGCGTTGATAAACGTGTGCACGGCGGAATCGTCCATCGCATCTACCAGCAAGGAGGTTATATCGACGCGACTGGAACGAAATCGTTTTTTAATCTCGGTGTTCCACCGTTGTGCCGCCAGCGATTCTCCCGACAGGTTGATTACGGCTTCACAAGTTTTTAGCGCCTGGCTCCACTCCCCCATCGACCGGCCGTCCCATACGAATGTTTGCGTACGTGATTGCGGAGATGGCGTTTTCGAAGTCCGCGACACGATCACAAGCTCGTGTCCGGAAGCGCTCAGTGCCCGGACCAAGTGGGCGCCGATGAATCCGCTTGCACCGGCAATGAAGATTTTCATTCCCTGATCGACATTGTTGGTTGGAGACGTTGAAACGAGTTCAGCGACATCGAGGGCTGTTTTATATGAAATACACGAAAATTATCCAATCCGTTTTTTTCGGATATTCTTCCACCACTCACGGATCAGCAAATCGACACCGTTATGCGAGACCGCGGAAATGGCGAGCACCGGTGTTCCATCGCGCATGGATTTTTTTCTTATCGGTTTCGTCGTCGTATCCGTTTTGGTCAGCACGATCAAACGCGGTCGTTTGAGCAACACGGGATTGTAGGAACGTAATTCTTTTTTCAGAACGGTATAGTCTTTTTCCACGTTCGGAGACTGGCAGTCGATCAGGAACGTGAGCAGTTGAGTTCTCTCGATATGCTTGAGAAACTGGATACCAAGTCCTTTCCCTTCGTGTGCCCCTTCGATCAGTCCCGGAATGTCGGCGACGACGAAACTCTGAAATTGCGGCACTTTGACAATACCGAGATTGGGGGACAACGTCGTGAATGGATAGTCGGCAATTTTCGGCCGTGCGGCGCTAACGACCGACAGGAGTGTCGACTTTCCGGCATTCGGGAAACCGATCAATCCGACGTCTGCAAGGACTTTCAATTCAAGTTCAACGGTGCGGTTTTCCCCGGGCATTCCGGGTTGGGCTTTACGAGGCGTCCGGTTTGTCGGAGATTTAAAATAGGAATTCCCGCGACCTCCTTTTCCACCCATTGCCGCTGGACATATCTGGCCGTGTTCCGTAAGATCACCGATGATTTCCCCGGTTTTCGAATCGCGTAATAATGTTCCGACCGGCACCTTGACGTGAATGTCCGCCGCGTCACGGCCATGTTTATTGTTACTGGAGCCGCTTTCGCCGGAATGAGCACGAAAGACCCGGTGATGGACGATATCCTGGAGGGTATGAAGATTCCTGTCGGCGACGAAAAGCACACTGCCGCCCCGTCCGCCATCGCCGCCGTCGGGACCGCCTTTCGGAACGTATTTTTCACGCCGAAATGAAACGCAGCCATTACCGCCGTGCCCTCCGACGACCCGAACGGTTGTAAAATCGATAAACATGGTCAGGTCCGGGACGGAGGTACGGGTTTAGGATCGAAATGCCGGCGGCAGCGTGCTTCATATATGCCCGTTGCCCCCACGAGGACACGTTCGTCTTTATCAATGACGCGCTGGGAATAATTGGCCGGGCTTCCACAAATGACGCAGATAGCTTGCGTTTTCGTTATGTATTCGGCAACCGCGAGTAACTGAGGCATCGGATCGAAGGGTTTACCCAGGTAATCTTTGTCCAGTCCCGCGACAATCACGCGTTTTCCCATGTCGGCAAGTCGATTGCAAATGGCAACGAGACTTTCATCAAAAAATTGAGCCTCGTCGATCCCGATAACCTCGGTTCTTGGATCCAGACGATCGAGAATTTCTTCCGCTTTTTCGATGCATTCCGACGGCATTTTTAATTCGCTGTGGGAGACGATATGACCGTCACTATACCGTTTGTCAATGGCAGGCTTGAAGACCTGGACCCGCATACGAGCAATTTCAGCTCGCCGCAGTCTACGAATCAGTTCCTCGGACTTTCCGGAGAACATACTTCCGGCGATCACCTCAATCCAACCGCCTGTATTCATGCCAATGTGGTTCATGGTGGCAAATCTAATGTTTCATCGTCAGTCGTGCAAACAGATTCAAACATGGTTTCAAGAAATCGAGCGTGGCACGGGTGTCTTAACGGGATAGTACGATACTGACGGCAGTTCCTCCAAAGCCGGCAGTATTAATCATGACTGTTTTGGGAGCTAAATATCCTTTTAAACTACCGGTCATGAGGTGAAAGGCATATTCAATTCCAAGTGCACCAGCAGCGCCGAGGGTATGCCCGATGATCGACTTATTCGACAAGATTTCAGGTTTTGATGACCCAAATAACCTGTGAATGGCATTCCATTCGGCTTCGTCGCCAAGGTTTGTGCCGGGTGCATGTGGAACGATCATTTCTATGTCTGTTTTTACTTGTTTTACACAGTTCATCATCGACGTGTATAAACTGAATCCATCCTTAGAGATATCTGATCCTGATGTAAATCCCTCACTAGCAGTTCCTATTGCTGATATACAAATCCTGTCGCGTTGTTTTGTATCATCGGATTTTGTTAGAATCATTGCGCATGCACCTTCAGAAATGACCAAACCCGAATGATGATCATTATCAAAAGGGCGACAGGGTCTGCTATCGGCAGGAATTTTTGAATAAATGCCCATACTACGCATCATTTCTAAAGTATAATCTGTCAACGGTGCCTCTGATCCTCCAACAATGCAGCACTGTGCCATATCGGACATTAACCATGCCACAGCATTTAGAAGCGATAGATGAGAGGAGCTGCACGTCATGGAGTGATCAAAATATGCTCCAGCCAGTCTCAGATCATTTGACACCCAGGCTGAAATATTGCCAAGCGTTGTCAAAGGAGAGGCATGGGGTCGTATTTTTCCTGTTTTTTCGTATTCATTAATGCTGCGTTCAAGGGCCGCTGTGGCACCTCGGGATGAGGCAAAATTAACGCATGACGGTAGTTTTAGTGGCTCATGCAAATTTTGTACTGCCTGACGAGCGGCGAAAATGGCGAGA
This sequence comes from uncultured Bacteroidota bacterium, assembly GCA_964478735.1. Classification (GTDB taxonomy): domain Bacteria; phylum CLD3; class CLD3; order SB21; family SB21; genus CAYZJB01. The sequence continues at coordinate 17,390 of CAYZJB010000049.1, forward strand.
TGCACTGTGCGATCTAATTTGAAATATCGCGGATCCAGTTTTACCGATTCGAGTGCAGATTCCGCTTCTTCTGAGAGACGCCCGACGGCCAGACCGCTGCGTTCGTGGGTAGTGAAACACGGCCGTGCTCTTGTGTAAGATGTCGTGACGCTCGCGGCATCGTAGCCGGCGGGGCTAATACTTGCAATGGACTGTATTTGGATCATGGACTCAGTTGGGCGAGCGTATCGAGAATTGCATCGTAAACGAATTGCAATTCATCGTCGCGAATGCAGTACGGAGGCATGACGTAAACCGTGTTACCGAGTGGTCGCAGTAGAACTTCCCGGGTCAGAAATTCGTGATACAGCCGGTCTCTCAATGAATCGAAATACGATGCCGTGGCGTGAGCAACTTCAAACGCAAGGATAGTTCCCGTCGACCTCGGGTGATGGACGAGGGGATGTTTTTGCAAGTGAAGCGCAAACTGTCTGTGTTGATCCGTGATCGATCGAATTCTTTCCAAACAGGACGGGGTAAACAACAGGTCCAGTGTGGCCAGAGCAGCCGCACAACCAAGAGGGTTTCCCGTGTACGAATGGCCGTGGTAAAACGTGCGATCGGACTCATCGGAGCGAAACGAATTTCGAACGTCTTTTGTGCAAAGCGTGACCGCCATTGGCATAAAGCCGCCGGTCAGTCCCTTTGAAAGGCAGATCATATCCGGCTTGGTCGGAATGCGATCGGAGGCAAGAAATGATCCGGTTCTGTACATGCCCGTCATGATCTCGTCCGCGATGGCAAGGATGTTGTGGGCTTTACATACCCTAAGGATTTCTTCCAGACTGCTTGCGGGACACATCAGCATTCCGCCGGCGCCCTGCACGAGCGGCTCATACAAAAACGCCGCGGTTTCTCGGGCATGGGCATGCACCGTTTCGACGGCGGCCGGCAAATGCTCTTCCATGGAGATATCGATGGGAATGACGTCGAACAGTTTCGATTGGAAAGGCCGTGTAAACGCGCTGCGTTCTCCCGCGCTCATCGCACCGAACGTGTCGCCGTGATAACCGTTTTTGAGTACCACGATTTTATGGCGGGATTCACCCCGATTATACCAGTACTGAAGCGCTATCTTGATGGCGATTTCTACCGCCGTCGAACCGTCGTCAGAAAAAAAGACATTTCCGTCCGTCCACGGCATTTGTTCCAGCAATTTCTCCGCCAGCTCGACGGCCGGCGCGTGAGTGAAACCGCTGAAGATGACGTGTTCGCACGTGCGCATCTGCGCTTCGATGCGCCGGGCGATGAAAGGATTGGCGTGACCGTGCAAATTGACCCACCAGGAGGAAATGGCGTCAAGATAACGTCGTCCGTCTTCATCGACCAGCCATACGCCGCGCGCCTCACGAATCGGAATAATCCGGTTTTCGTTTCGTGAATGAGTGAACGGATGCCAGATCGCGGCTCGATCGCGTTCCTGAATCGTCATGGCCGATTGCGCAGTTGCCGGGTCATGGAATAGGTCACATAGACAATCGTCATTACCATCAATTGAAGAAACGGCATGATCAAAATGGAAAACATGTTTGCATGCGGAGACGAGAGCAGGACACGAATATGTACGACGAGCGCCAGCAGGAGGATGAGGATCCCGCTGGTCAAAAACGGACTTCTGGCTTCTATACGATAACTCAGTACGATCCACAGCGCATAGGGCAAAAGAATCCAGACGGCATAGGCCGCATGATAACTGTAATGGTCCATCAACGACATGGCGGTGGGCGACCCGCCGACGAACCAGTAAAATAAAAGGGCAAGTCCGGGTACGGCAAATCGAAGTGTCTGACAGAATGTGTTCATCTTCGGGATTTCCAGAACGGATGGTTGCCGAGCAACTGCGCCTGCTGACGAATGGATTCCGACGACGGATGAATTTTTCCTACGTGTCCGATGATCGGGGCGTACGAGGAAATAATTTTTTCAGTATCGGAATTCGATTCGCCGTTGAATATAACGCCGTAAAACGGAAGTTCCAATTGTCGAATACACGCGAGGGACAGCAGCGTGTGATTGATGCTGCCGAGGTACATGGAACTGACCAGAACAACGGGCGCGCCAAGATGCCTAATCACGTCGGTCATCAGTTCTCGGTCATTGATTGGTACCATCAGTCCGCCAGCTCCCTCGATGACGAGCGGACGCGACGTGGGCGGGCATTGCAACCGTTCGGTATGAATTTCGATACCTTCACGTCGGGCGGCGGCATGCGGCGACATCGCTGCGTAAAGTCGAATGGCTTCCGGATGTACGGTCATCGGTACCGTTACCAGGCGACGGACCATCATGCTGTCGCTGTCGTCCAGATTTCCGGCCTGAACGGGTTTCCAGTAATCCGCACGAAGGGTCTCGCACAAAACGGCGGAGACAACCGTCTTCCCTACGTCGGTTCCGATGCCCGCTATGAATATTTTTTCCATGTATCGTGCAGACTGTTCAAAAGCCGTTCGATTTCGGATTCACCGTTGAAAACATGAAGGCAGATGCGGATTCGCTCTTTGCCTTCGGGGACCGTCGGATGCAGAACGGGTCGAACGTCAAACCCGGCGCCGGACAATTGGCGGGTTATCGCTTTAACGCGGGCATTACCCTGGAAAAGAAAACACTGGATGGCGCTATGACTCGGTATCCAAATGTGCCGGAGTTCTGATGGAATATGATGTACAAAAAAATCGATCCGATCCCGGATCTCGCCGACGATGGCGTCATTCAACATGTCATACGCGGATCGAATGGCGTACAGGCTGTGATCGGGCAAAAACGTGGTGTAAATAAAAGGACGGCAAAAATTGATCAAAAATTGCCGAAGAGTTTCCGAACCGAGCACGATGGCACCATGACAGCCCAGGGCTTTTCCGAACGTATGGATCCGTGCGAAACAAACGTCCTGTAAATCCAAGTCCGTCACGCGGCCTCTGCCGCCTTTTCCGAAAACACCCGTTGCGTGGGCCTCATCGACAATCAGGCTGGCCTGATATTGCCGCGCCACCTCTGCCAGTTCCACAAGGTTCGGGCTGTCTCCGTCCATCGAGTACACGGACTCGACGACAATGAACGCACGACCGTCGGCCTGTCGAATCTTCTTCCGTAGATCGTCGAGGTCGTTGTGCCGGAAGTGAAAACTGCGGGCGGGCGACAATCGGATGCCGTCGCGCAGCGATGCATGAACGTACTGATCGTACAGGACCGTATCGGCTCGATCGGCGATGCATGACATTAGTCCGAGATTGGCGTCGTACCCGGAATTAAATAGCAGTCCGGCGGGCGCTTCGTGAAAAGAAGCGATCTGCCGCTCGAGCTCGCCCGCCAGGCGGCTGTTACCGGTCAGAAGGCGTGACCCGGTGGACCCGAACCGGCCGGAGGAATCAACGGCGTTCAGAATTTCGGGACGGGAAGCAAAACCGAGATAATCATTGGAAGCAAAATCGATCAGGCCGTCGACAACCGTCAGCGAGCGAAGATTACCGAACTCCGCACGGCGCCGCAGGGCATCGGACATCCGGTCATGAACGGTACGCATCGGTTGTTTTGAACGATTTACGTGCGTGAAGGCCAAGTTGTGAAAACAGCCGGCGATCGGCATCCGCCGACGGATTGGGGGTCGTCAACAACCGGTCGCCGGCAAAAATCGAATTGGCCCCGGCCAAAAAACAAAGCGCCTGGGCTTCATCCGACAGTTGTAATCGGCCCGCGGAAAGGCGCACCATCGAACGAGGCAAAAGAATTCGTGCCGTCGCGATCATCCGGACGAATTCCCAGGACGACACGGGTTTCTGATCCGCCAGTGGAGTGCCCTCGACCGGAACCAGAGCGTTGATCGGGACCGATTCCGGGTGAGGATCGAGTCGAGCGAGGGTCTGCAGCATGGCGATACGATCCTCTTCGGACTCCCCCATTCCGATGATACCTCCCGAGCAAACGGTCAGGTTTGCTTTTCTCGTATTGACGAGCGTCTGTAATCGATCGGTGTAGGAACGTGTCGTGACGATGTGACGATAATAGTCGTCTGACGTGTCAATGTTGTGATTATAGGCGTGAAGGCCGGCCTGTTTGAGACGCACGGCCTGCTCTTCCGTCACCATGCCGAGCGTTGCACAGACTTCCAGTCCAAGGTCGTTGACCGCTTCGATCATTTCCAGTACGCGATCGAAATCACGATTGTTCCGGACTTCCCGCCACGCCGCACCCATACAGAAGCGAGTGGCTCCCTGCTGTTTAGCCTGGTGCGCTTTTTCGACCACGTCCTCTTTGGATAAAAGTGCCTGCGCTTTCACCGGCGTCCGGTAGTGAACGGACTGTGAGCAGTAACCGCAGTCTTCCGTACAGCCGCCGGTTTTGATGGAAAGGAGCGTACACACCTGCACCTCCGTCGGATCATGGTATTGACGATGCACCAATGCGGCATCGAAAACAAGGTCGAGCAAAGGCCGGTGATAAATGGAACGAATATCTTCCAGGGTCCAGTCGTGGCGAATCATTCGTTTTGTTTCCTGTTAGAATTTTAAATCGGGATGTTTTTTATGAAAGCCGGTCGCTTCCTGATACGCCTTTGCGACCCGCAGCACGTCGGCTTCGCCAAAGAGTTTCCCGATCAAGGAAATGCTCGTCGGCTGGCCTTCCGGCGTGAATCCGTTCGGAAGGACGACGCAGGGATGTCCGGACAGGTTGGTCAACAAAAGGTTGTCCGAAAACGGCGGGGACAGATAAACGTCGACATTTTTCAGCCGATCGGCCATGTCGTTGATCACGAGATGACGAATGCGGTTGGCCTGAATGTATTCGACGGCGGGAATGAAACGGGCCGCACGGAAAACATTGGGCCATGCATTTTTGATTTGCCGGACGAGCAGTGCATCGCGTCCGGAGCGCGTGAGATCGTCGAACGCGGCCGCTGCTTCCGCCGACAGGATGAAGGAGATATCCTTATACGGAAGTGCCGGCAGATCGAGCGGAATCAACGTGACGCCCTGGGCTCGAAACCAGTCAAGAGCGGCTTTGTGGTACGGTGCATTGGCGGAGTCCTTTTCGAATTCCGACGCAAGATAGCCGATTCGGAGTTTTTTCCAGTCGGTTCGATCGTCGTAGTCGAAAGGAAAATCGTAAACCGTCGGATCTTTCGGATCGGCGCCGGCAATTGCCTGGAATACGATCGCACAATCTTCGACCGAACGGCACATCGGTCCGATCTTGTCCATACTCCACGACAATGCCATCGCGCCGTGGCGGGATACACGGCCATACGTCGGCCGCAGCCCGGAGAGACCGCACCGCGTCGAAGGGGAGACGATCGATCCCCAGGTCTCCGTTCCGATGGCAAATGCGACGAGGCCGGCAGCCGTAGCGCTGGCGGAGCCGGCGGAGGACCCGCTGGATCCCTGATCCGTGTTCCACGGATTCCGTGTCTTTCCTCCATACCACACGTCACCCCAGGCGAGCGCACCCATCGTGAGTTTGGCGACCAGCACGGCTCCCGCCTCGTCCAATTTTTGGATTACCGTCGCGTCCAGGTCGAGGGTCTGATCTTTGTACGGCATGGCCCCCCACGTGGTTTTATAGCCTTTGACCGCGAGCAAGTCCTTGGCGCCGTACGGAATACCATGTAAAGGTCCACGGTATTTTCCTTTGGCGATTTCTTCGTCGGCGCGACGTGCGTGTTCAAGCGCTCGTTGCTCCGTCAAGGTAATCACGCATTCGAGGCGCGGGCCGTATTTTTTGAGGCGATTCAAATACATTTCGGTCAATTGAACGGAAGAGACCTTGCGGTTTTTGATCAACCAGGCCAGTTCTTTGACCGAGTAAAAAGCGAGATCGTCGATATTTTTCGGCATCTGAACGGATTGAAGTTCGGTCAGTCGGAATTGCGATTTCCCGGACGGGGGCACCCACCCGTCGGGCATCGGGCGGAACGAGATCGATGGCGTCACGGCGTTGTGCAGCGTTACGGCCCGCAGCGATTCGTAATTCGCCAGCTGGTCGTGCAAATCGTCCCACATCGAATCGCGTTTGGCTTCGTCGAAGGTCAGGCCGATGAGTTTTTCAGCCGCGGCAATGTCGTCTTTGGAAAAGCGCCGTGTTTTTTCCTGTACGATCATGCCGAGCAGGAACGTACCGATCACGAGGCCGGCGAGAGCAATGTGTTTCATAATCTGTCCTTTGAATGGCGAAAAGATAGAAGGAGATGAATTGGAAAACAAGAAAGGAAGTAACCGGTCACTTCCGCATCTGGTCGAGCGCATACAAACCGGCACCGATGAAGCCGGCGTTATTTCCCAGGGCGGCATGACGGACGACGAGCCGTTTTTTGACCGGCTTCATCACGCGACTACGCAGAGCGGAATCGATACACGCAATGAAATCGTTTCCCGCATCGGCGATACCGCCTCCGATGAGAATAACGTCGGGGTCGAGGACGTTGACAATCGAAGACAATCCCGCCGCAAGATACGTGACCACCTGTTCAGTGATTTCTCGTGCCAGCGCGTCGCCGCGTCCGGCGGCATTGAAAATTTCAAGCGGGGTGATGTCGGCAACCCGCGAAAGCGATGACGGTCGTCCCAGTTGCAGAGCGTTTCGCGCATCATCGACGATGCTCTTGCCGCCCGCGTATCGTTCCATACATCCCCGGTTACCGCACGCACATTCACGCCCCATTGCTTCGACGCACACGTGTCCGAGTTCCGCGCCGCTAAACCCTGAACCTCGAAAGATCGTGCCGTCGATAACGACACCGCCGCCGATTCCGGTTCCGAGCGTCAGGGTCACGACGACGCTGCACCCGCGTCCGGCGCCGGCTTTGAATTCACCGTACGCGGCCATGTTTGCGTCGTTGTCGACAAAAACAGGATAACCGAAACGGCTCAACGACGATCGGATTGGTGCGCCTTCCCAGTCGGGCAAGTGAGGAGTCGGTCCGATCGAAGTACCGGTCCGTACGTCGATATTTCCCGGACAGCCCACCCCGACAGCCGTAATGGAAAGGTTTTTTTTGTCGGCCCACTGAATGGCTTCGCGTAATGCGAATCCCATTCCTTGCAGGATTTCTTCCCGTTCATTGCCGTTACCGGCCGGGCGGGTCGACATGAAAAGGACGTCACCGGAAGGCCCGACCAGACCAAATTTCAGGTTCGTACCGCCCAGATCGAGGCCGGCGGCGACAAGTGTTTGTTTTTGCATCGTACAGGAGGTCCGGATTGAAGCGAAAAATAAGCTTTTTTATGAACTTTATCAGCCACGATTTTCATTGCACATGAAGGCATGCTTTTTTAGCTTTTTTCAGGACCTTCGGTGGCCATGAATTACAAAGTTTCCACAGAAAATCACACCTATGATATCGAAATCACTGAAGGCGATCAGGCTTTTCAAGTCAAAGTCGGTTTGGACAATCCGGTCGTTTATACCGTCGATTTTAAGGACGCCGGCAGCGGGTCCGTGTATTCGATGCTGGCCAATAACGATTCCTACCGCGTCATTATCAACAAGTCCCGTGATACCTACTCGGTTTATACGCGCGGGTATCGTTTTCGGTTCAACGTGGAGGACGAACGTACATTTTTGATGCGTTCGCTCATCGGGGCCGGTAAATCGAAGACGACAGGCGAAGTCAAAGCGCCGATTCCGGGGTTGGTTTCAAAAGTGCTCGTCGCTGAAGGAGACGTGATCGAAGCGGGACACGGCATCGTGATCCTGGAAGCGATGAAAATGGAAAATGAAATGAAATCGCCCTTCGGCGGTTCCGTCCGCCGTTTGATGGTCAAACCCGGACAGAACGTCGAAAAAGGGCAAGTGTTGTTCATCGTCGAGTGAGGGTCGCTATGAAAAAACGTTTTGAAATTCCTGCCTGCCAGAACTGCCAGGCGCGCGTGACCTCGATCTTTTCGGACCTTCAGAATAACGAACTGACGACGTTATCGGCAAACAAGTGCGGTAACATGTACAAAAAAGGTCAGGTCATTTTTTACGAAGGAACCACGCCGACGGGACTTTTCTGCATGAGTCAGGGGCTCGTCAAGTTGTCCAAGATCAATGCCGACGGAAAAGAACAGATCATCCGTCTGGCCAAAGGCGGATCCGTTCTGGGTCACGCGTCGCTTTTGTCAGGGACGACATATGCCCAGACCGCGACCGCGCTGGAGGACACCACGGTGTGTTTTATCCCGCGTAGCGTGTTTATGGACCTCGTACAAAACAAGTCGTCGATGTCCGTACGTGTCGTGGAACTTCTTTCGCACGACGTCCAGGAAGCGGAATCCCGACTGCTCAACATGGCCTACCATACGGTCCGGGAGCGCCTTGCGGAAACCATCCTGATGCTGAAGGAGTTCTCCGGTCTCGAAGAAGACGGAAAAACTTTGAAAACCATGTTGTCGAGAGAAGATATCGCCAACTTGGTGGGAACCGCGACCGAAACCGTCATTCGCCTGCTGTCCGAGTTCAAAGACGACGGACTGATCGAACTCAGCGGCAAGCACATTTCCATACTCAATTCGCAGCGACTGTTGGCCACCGCCAACATTGTAGATTAGACTCTGTATCCGCAACATCTACGTTTTTTGCGTAGATATTTACATGCTTC
>CAYZJB010000050.1:0-25558 GCA_964478735.1 uncultured Bacteroidota bacterium
GGCATGGAGGCGGCGATCGATGTGAATACGGCTTCGACTCACGAATACCTCTACGTTGAGGCACGTTGCAACGGGCCCCGACGACAACGATCTCGCTTCAGGATGCCGACAGCGTAAATAATGCCAGCGCCCCGACCGCCATGACCAGATCGCGTACGGCGATATCGAACCGCCCCGCTAATAGCAAATTCAGTGCAATCAGGACCAGCCACGCTGCCACGATGGCGCTGCCCAGACGGGGCCTCGCCAGTACGATGATCCCGGCGGCAATTTCAATCACGCCGACGATCATCATAAATGTGCCGGCCTCCATCGGCAGCAGACCGACCGTCAACGGGCTAACGTACGACGTCCAGTCGACGAGAAGATTGGTAAATTTGTCCAGACCGGCCACGATCGGAACCAGCCCGTACGTCCAGTAGAGCATTCGATACGCCATAAAACCTCCTTGTGAATTTGACATCGATTGGATGAAATCACACCGGTTAGCGTTACAAGAGCAGTCCTTGTAACCTTCAGGAGGACGGATTGATCTAACCCATGATGGAAAAACCCGATACCGACATTGTGACCCGCGTTTTGGCCGGTCACACGAATGAATACGAACTGCTGATGCGCCGCTATAATCAACGGCTCTTTCGCATCGGCATCTCCATTCTCCACAACGAAAGCGAGGTACAGGAGGCCATGCAGGAAACCTATATTCGTGCATACGAGCAATTGTCGACCTTCGAAGGCCGGTCTTCGTTCGGCACCTGGTTGACCCGCATTATGATCAACGAATGTTTGGGACGAAAATCGCGCCGGCAGCGGGTCGTCACGGCTCCAGAGGAATCGCTAAACCAACTGCTCGATCACCGGCCGGGTCCCGACGATCTGACCTATCAGAACCAGCTGCGGGTTTTCCTCGAGAACGCAATTCAGCAACTCCCCGACGCGTATCAGACCGTCTTTATCATGCGCGAAATCGAACTCCTGTCGGGACGCGAAACGGCGGAGTGCCTGCAGATCAGCGAAAGCAACGTGAAAGTTCGCTTGCACCGCGCCAAAGCGATGCTGAGGAAAACGATCTCGCAGAGCGCGGTGGGTTCGGAAGTATTTTCATTTCGCGGAGCCCGTTGCGATCGATTGGTACAGGCTGTTTTTCAAAAACTTCACGTCCGTCCGCACGGAAATGTGCACATCGTCCTCTCCTGAACGTCATCCACCGTCGCTCTTTCCCTTCCAATTTCCATTTTCATTTCACGTTTAATTTCGGCACATTCGGGCCGATGTTGAGATGGATGGTATGCATCATCGCGTGGATGACGTCGTGCGCGGGCATTCCAGACGAGTTGGAAATTGTCGCACGGCATATTCAAACCCGACCTCGAATGCAGATCGAAGACGTTTATAAATTGCTTTATCAATCGGCGAACGGGATCGGCCATTTTCTCACCGACACGTCCGTTGTTCTGTCGTACCTGCTTCAGGAAATAGCGCATCTGGCGCCGTACGACGGCGAATCGGTCGTCGAACCGTTGCGATCCGACTCCGCGGTGGTGCGCGTCAATCTTCGTCCGTACCTGGCGGGTGGTGGATCGGCCGAAGCGCTCTTCCGCGCCATGCTTATCACCGACCGGTCATTCAAGCCGGATGCAGGTGAATTTGTCCGACTCTGGACGCAATTTGTTCGTCACGCCGGTGCGTTCGGCTACTCGACAGTCGAGGCCGATTCGTTCGACCGACGTATGAAAGCCGGCGGTTACCCCGCCGTGCATCATTCGACAACCTACTCCGAATCGTATCATCCGGCCTACCGCATCCTGACACGCGAGGCCCTGCGAACCCTGACCCACTGAAAGGACCATGGAAGAAGAACTGTTACGCGTCCGTAAGGAAAAACTTGCGAAAATCCGTGAACTCGGAATCGAGCCATTTCCGTATCGTTTCGAAAGGGAATTTTACTCCGCCGACCTGATCGAACGATTCGAAGAACTCGGCGTCCGGGACGACAAATTGCTCAACGATCCCATGGTCCGTCGCGTGACGATCGCCGGACGGATCATGGCCCATCGCAGCCAGGGCAAAACGATGTTCGCCCACATCCAGGACCCCAAAGGCCGCGTGCAGGTGTACGTACGTAAAGACGTCGTCGGCGACACGTGGTTCGACGTTTTTTCAAAACTGCTCGACATCGGGGACGTCGTCGGCGTCAAAGGAATTCTCTTCCGGACCCGGAGCGGTGAAATTACGGTCAAGGCCGAGGAACTTCACCTTTTGTCCAAGAGCCTGCGCCCGCTTCCCGCCGGCAAGGAAAAAATTCTCGGCGACGGTACCGTCGAGCGTTTCAGCGACGTCGAAGACAAGGAATTTCGTTACCGCCAGCGTTACGCGGACCTCATTCTGCATCCGGAAGTGCGGGACGTTTTTGTCATGCGCGGCCGGATCATCCGCGCCATCCGCCGTTTTCTCGACCAGCGCGGGTACCTCGAAGTCGAGACGCCGATTTTGCAGCCGCTGTACGGCGGTGCGTCGGCGCGACCTTTTGTGACGCACCACAACGCGCTCGATTTGAAACTGTACATGCGGATCGCGCTCGAGCTGTACCTCAAGCGCCTGATCATCGGCGGTATCGAACGGGTCTACGAGATTTCCAAAATTTTCCGTAACGAGGGAATGGACCGCTTCCATAATCCGGAATTCACCATGCTCGAGTTTTACGAAGCGTATTCGGACTTCCACGACCTGATGACGCTGACCGAGGACATGCTCTCCACCGTTTGCAAGGAGGTCCACGGTACGGACACGATCGAGACAATGGGACATTCCATTTCTTTCCGCGCGCCGTTCGAACGCCTTTCGATGTTCGACGCCATCCGCAAATACACGGGAACGGACGTGAGCGGGATGACGGAAGACGCGCTTCGCGACCGGTGCCGGGAATGGCACATCGCCGTCGATCCGGCGTGGGACCGGGGAAAACTGATCGACGAACTCTTCAGTGAAAAAGTCCAGCAGCACCTCATTCAGCCGGTCTTCATTACCGAACACCCGATTGAAATCAGTCCGCTGGCCAAAAAGCACCGGTCCAAATCCGGCGTCGTTGAGCGTTTCGAACTCTACGTCCTCGGCAGCGAGATCGCGAATGCGTTCAGCGAACTCAACGATCCGATCGACCAGCGTCAGCGTTTCGAAGCGCAGATGGGATTGCGGGCCCGCGGCGACGAAGAGGCCCAGGTCCTCGACGACGATTTCCTGCGTGCGATGGAATACGGCATGCCACCGACGGCCGGTGAAGGCATCGGCATCGACCGGCTCGTGATGATCCTGACCAATCAGGAGTCGATCCGCGACGTGTTATTTTTCCCCACGATGAGGCCGGAGTGACATGAACAAGTTTGTCGAGATCATCTATGCTATATCCGAATTTTTTCTGCTCGACAAACTCGGTAAAAAAGCGCTTATCTTTTTCACTGGCCTCGGGGAATCGACCATTCTGCTCTTCTACGGGTTCAAGAATATCAAGTACGTCTTCCGCGACCGTCATCTGATCGTCGAACAGATGTTGATCGTGGGTGTCAATTCGATTCCCCTCGTGGTCGTGACCGCGACGTTTGCGGGCATGGTTTCCGCCGTGCAGGCCGGCTATCAACTGGAAGGATTCGGTTCCCCCTCGGCTTTTTTGGGGTCCGCCACGGCGCGTGCGATCGTGATCGAGCTGTCGCCTGTCCTGACGGGATTGGTCCTGGCCGGACGCTTCGGCGCGTCGATCGCCGCGGAACTGGGAACGATGCGGGTAACGGAACAGATCGACGCATTGGAAATGATGGCCATCGATCCGATCCGCTATCTTGCCAACCCGCGAATCCTGGCGGGTTTCATCATGATGCCGGTACTGACGATTTTTGCCGATTTCATCGCCATCGCGGGTTCGGCGTTCATCGGCTATACGACGATGGACGTTTCGTTGAACTCGTTTTTGTCCTCCATTCAACGCTTCATGACCGTTCGGGACCTGCTGTCCGGCGTCATCAAAGCGTTTCTCTTCGGCGGCTCGACGGCGCTCGTCGGATGTTTCGTCGGTTTTGCGACGACGGGCGGCGCCGAAGGCGTCGGGCAGGCCACGATTAAGGCGTTCGTGCTCTCGTCGGCGGCCATCCTCGTCAACGACTATATCGTCGCATCGGTCCTGCTCCAATGATCCAACTCCTCAACGTCTGGAAATATTTCCGCGACAAGCGGATCCTGTCGGGCGTCAATCTCGAGATCGAGACCGGCAAGGTCACGACGATCATCGGGCGCTCCGGTTGCGGAAAGAGCGTCATGCTCAAACACATCGTCGGCCTGCTCCGGCCCGACGACGGCAAGGTCTTCATCGAGGGCGAAGACATCAGCGAGATGACGGCGCACGAGTTGTCCAAAATCCGAAAAAAAATGGGCCTCGTTTTTCAGAACGGCGCACTGTTCGACTCCCTGAGCGTCGAGGAAAATATTTCCCTCGGTCTGCGAGAGCATACGGACATGAGCGATTCAGATATTGCCAAACGGGTTGCCCACTTACTCGAAATCGTCGGTTTGCCGGGCATCGAAAAATACCGGCCTTCGGAGTTGTCCGGCGGCATGAAAAAGCGCGTCAGTCTCGCGCGGGCGTTATCGATGGACCCGAAGTACGTGTTGTATGACGAACCAACGACGGGTCTCGATCCGATCATGTCCGCGATCATCGACGAACTGATCATCAACCTCAACGAGCACCTCAAAATGACGTCCATCGTCGTCACACACGACATGGGCAGTGTGTATAAAATTTCCGACCGGGTCGCCATGCTGCATTACGGCGTCGTCCGGTTTGCCGGTACACCTGAGGAATTGAAAACCACGGCCGATCCCGTCGTCAAGCAATTCATCGAAGGCAACGTCGAGGGCCCGATCAAACCGCTCCTGAAGGACGGACGGTAGCGTTCGAAAACAAAATCTCGCCAAGATCGCAAAGACTTTATGTTCAAATAGCCATCGAATTCCCTTCGCTTGAACGTGGCTTCATGAAATATTTTCCGTTGTATGTCGTTGAATCGGACATTACCTTGCGTCCTGAGCAAAGGATACCGTGATTCGACTTTTTTCAAATAGCCGGTTCCAAAAAGCGACTGTGGCCGTGTATGGCCTGGCCGTCGTGCTGTCGGCGTTCGGCGTCTTTCACGATCACGGCCCGATCGTTCCGAAACCGGTTTTGGCTCACGAGATCCACGACTCGTCGTGCGTCGATCACGTGCATGCCGCACTGCCGCTGTCGGAACATTGCCCACGCTGCCAGTTCCTTCTCGCGGCCGAACTTCCGTCTTCCACAAGTCTCTCCGTTCGACTTCTCGGTACGTCCGTTCTTTCGTTCGAATCAGGGACGCTTCGGGACTCCCACACGTCCAGCGTTTTCCTTCGCGGTCCTCCACGCTCCTTTTAGTCATTTCCAAAAAAACGAACAACGGCTTTAGGTTCGGCAGGTCCGACACCGTAAGTTGCCGTTTTCCATTTCATGACCAAAGGAGCTATCATGTTTTTCCATTCGAAAAATTTATTTTTGATCCCCGTCGCCGCCGCTCTTTTACTCTGGGGTGCCGGATGTTCCAACGAAGACAGCGGCGAAAACGAACATGCCGAAGTGCGTGGCCTTGTCCTCAAAATGGCCGACACCGTCGTGGTGTCGGTGGACTCCCTGATCGTCACCGGACAATTGACTTTCCCGGCCAATAACCAGTTCTCCGACCCGATCGCCGTGTGGTTCATCGCCGACGACGCGGACCGGGACGAGTTTCGCCCGGATGAGGAAGATGAACTACTGAACGTCGTGGTCGCCGATACGTCGGTGGCGTCGGTCCTGTGGCATGCCGATGCGACGGACCCGGATGAAAAATGGGAATTCCAGCTCAAAGGCAAGACCGCCGGTTCGACGACGATTCAAGTCCAGATTTATCACGTGGACCACCCGGACTACACGTCTCCAACGATCCCGGTGGTGATTCAATAATGAAAATCCAAACCCTTCTACTGGCAATACTCCCATGGGGTATTGCCGGAATTTTGTTTTTTTGTTTAAACACCGCTCATGCGGAAGAGCCACCGGTTGTCGGCCATCTGACCGGCAAGGTCGTGGACGCGGAGACGGGCGAACCCGTCGGATGGACGCAGATTCTCGTCAAGGAAGCCCACCGTTCGACTATCAGCCGGGACGACGGTTCGTTTCAACTCGTGAACGTGCCGGTCGGACGGTACGTCGTTTCGACGTTCCGGATCGGATACAAACAGACGCTTCAGCCCGTCGAGATCAAGGCCAACGATACGATCGCAATCACGATCCGGATCACCGCTGCACCGTTGACCGGCAGCGAGATCGTGATCGAAGACGCGATGCAATCGGACAAAAAAGACATCGTGCTGGAAATGTCCGGCAAAAAACTCCGGCAGAATCTCGGCAAGACCGTGGCGGAAACCGTTGCGGGCGAAACGGGAATGGACCAGCGCAGCATGGGCCCAGCGCCGGCACGGCCGGTGCTTCGGGGTCTGAGCGGCGACCGTCTGCTGATCCTTGAGGACGGTGGGCGAACGGGCGACCTGTCGGCGACCTCGGCAGATCACGCGGTCGTGATCGATCCGATCACTTCGGAACGCATCGAAGTCATTCGCGGTCCGGCGACATTGCTTTACGGATCGAATACCCTGGGCGGCGTCGTCAACGTGGAAAGGGGTTATGTCCCCTCGGCCGCGCTCGAAGGGTTCCACGGCAACGTGAGCGGGCAGGGCGAAACGGTCAACGGAGGTTATTCGGCCGGCGCCGTTTTGACGGGGCCGTTTCAGAAAATCGGATGGCGTTTGGATTTCAGCGTACGGGACGCCGGCGACATTTCGACACCCGCCGGAGACTTGAAAAATACGGGCATTCAAACGGTCAACGGTTCCGCGGGTGCAAGTTATTTCTGGGACTGGGGATTTGCCGGAGCCGCCGGGAGTTATTATCAATCCGAGTACGGCATTCCCGGAGGATTCGTCGGCGCTCACCCCAACGGGGTCAAGATCAAATTGGACCGCACCCATTTCGAAGGCAAGCTGGACGTCCACTTCGACGGCGGCCGTTTTGAACGGACCGAGTGGCGATACGGTTATTCAAAATATTTCCACCGCGAATTCGAGTCCGACGGCAGTATCGGCACGCAATTTTCCGTGCTCAACTACGATCTCACGTGGCTGACCCATCTGCGCCCGTTTTGGAAACTGGGCAAGGGCGAGATCGGCGTGTGGACGGAATATCGCGATTACGTTCCCGGCGGTTTCATTTTTACGCCCGATACCAAGGAATGGACGATGGCCGCCTTTGCCTACGAAAAAGCGACGTTTGGAAACTGGAAATGGGAAGGTTCGTTGCGGCTCGATCACCGCCGCGTCGATCCATCCGTCGAGGAAATGACGGACATCGGCCGGATACGAAACCGTTCGTACACCATTGCCTCCGGGGCAACTTCGCTGGCCTACCGATTCGGCGAACATGTTGAAAGCGGCGTGTCCGTGATGCGATCGGCACGGGCGCCGGGGATTGAGGAACTGTACAGCGAAGGCCCGCATCTCGCCGCGTATTCGTTCGAAGTGGGCAACCCCGATCTGCAGTCCGAACACGGCTGGGGACTCGAATGGTTCGGAAAATGGGGCAATGACAAAACGGATATCAACCTCTCGATTTTCCGAAACGACATCCGCGACTATATTTTTCCAAGAAACTCCGGCGCCATCCATATCGCGACGCAGTTGCCGATTTATCAGTATGACGGACAACACGCCATCATGACGGGCGGTGAACTCAAATGGCACCAGCAATTGCCGTGGTCATTCTCGCTGTCCGTCACGGCGAGTTATGTTCGCGGGGAACTGGCCGATTCGAATCAACCGTTGCCGGCCATGCCGCCGTTTGCGGGAAAAGTCGAGATCAAAAAACAGATTTCGAACCTGACGCTTGTTGGACTGGTTCGAGCAGCGGACGATCAGGATCGGGTAGCGCGGTTCGAAGATACCACCGACGGCTACGTCGTCGTCGATGCTTCGTTGCAGTACCATCTTCAACACAAAAATCTACTGCATACGTGGGTCCTCAGCTTGGAAAACATCGGCGATACCGAATACCGCCGCCACCTTTCGCGCGTACGATCGATCATGCCGGAGCCGGGGCGCAATATCAAATTGCTCTACAAAGTCTTTTTCTGACGGTCACGCTAATCGTCGTAGTGTTGGCCAACATAGTCGACAAGCTTTTGCAGGCGCTGCAGCAGCGTTTCTATCCTTCGGTGATTGTCCTGGTTCATCGCTTCTTTGGTCCCCTCGATCAGCATCATGACGTCACTTGCGTAAGAAATGAGGGCGGCCCGATCGGACTTCACGATTTCTTGTGCCGCGCCGTACAGGTCTTCCAGCTCTCCGGCGAGTTCAGTCAATTTTTCATCGTCCCAATTGGAATCCTCGTCGTCATTAATGAATTCCACAAGCCACTCCGCCATCTCCACCCAAAATTCCATGACAACCTCCGGTAGATTATGATTGACTCAGCCAAATCGTTTCAGGTGCCCGATGTTGTGCCCCCGAAGAAATTCCGCGGTGGACATCCGCTTTCGAGAGGCCGGTTGAAGGTCGGTCACGGCGATCACTCGGCCGTCGCCGGCAGCAATCAGGATCGCATCGGACGTTGCACGGACGACGGTCCCGGGCGCCGACGCGTTTCGCTCATTCGTTTGCCGCACGGCGTAAATTTTGTACGTCACGCCGTCGAGCAGGGTCCAGGCACACGGATAGGGTGACAGACCGCGAACGAAATTGTAAATCCTGTCCGCAGACCGGGTCCAATCGATCCGGCAATCGTCTTTGAAAATTTTGGGGGCCGGCGACGCGAGACGATCGTCCTGACGCTGCGGCTGCACGGTACCGGAGGCAATACGATCGACGGTCTCCAGCAAAACGTCCGCCCCCAGCAGCGACAAACGGTCGTGCAACGTACCCGCCGTGTCGGTCTCCTCGATCGACGTCGAACGCTGCACGATGACGTTGCCCGTGTCTACTTTTTGCTGAATGAAAAACGTCGTCACGCCGGTTTCCTTTTCCCCGTTGATGATGGCCCAGTTGATCGGCGCCGCCCCGCGGTATTTGGGTAACAGCGACGAATGAAGATTGACGCTGCCGAGGCGGGGAATTTCAAAAACCTGAGGCGGTAGAATACGAAACGCGACGACGACGATCAGGTCCGGTCGGAGTTGCCGGACGGTTTCGGCAAAGGACAGATCTTTCAGCGACTCCGGTTGAATGACCGGAAGCTCCAGTTCAAGCGCCGCCGATTTGACGGGAGTCGGTGAAACTTTCTGGCCCCGCCCGCGCCGTTCGTCCAATCCCGTGACGACGGAAATCAATCGATGTCCGGATGCGGCGAGTTTTCGTAGCGACGGCACGGCAAATTCTGCCGTACCCATGAAGAGGATATCGATCGAGGGCATCTCGGTGCGTTTCATCAGTGTCGCGAGAAACTACGCCGAACGATAGCAACATACAAGACTGACGCTGGCTTTCGACGATTCACCTCATTTGGTCATTGCACCTTGCGCCGATGGATTCTAATATAGGTCCGCGTTTCAAATCATTTCCGTCATGTTCATCGCCTTTCACCGTCCCAATGGCGCGCTGGCGCCGTACGTCGAATTGTTCACTTATTATGCCGGTTATATACCGGAAGTGAAGATCGAACGCTGCCCGAAGGCGTGATCGAGATCATCATCGATCTGACCGACGAACCGAATTACACGTACGATCACGTAACCCAGCGGCCCAATCAGTCGTTCCGGCGTTCCTGGGTGTCCGGCATGCGCGATTTATTCCTGTCGATCGGCGCCGAACCGGATTCGTCGATGTTCGTCATCCGCTTCCGTCCGGGCAAGGCGTATCCGTTCTTACAACTCCCGATGGATCATCTGTACAATCGTGTCATCGACGGCGATTGCCTTTATGGGAGACCGATCGACGTTCTCCGCGAGCAGTTGCTGCATGCGCCGGACCCGGCGGAAAAGTTTCGTTTTGGTGGCGTCTCGTTCATCTGCTGTCTGGTCATGTCCGTCAATCTGGCCATGTTCCTCAACGATGCCGCGACGGACATGGCTTGGGGCGCGACGGCGGGATTTCTGGCCGGATTCGGTTGGGTGGCGATGGCCATTATCGTCATTGCCCTGTTCGAATGCCGATCCGGCGCCTACATGTTCGTCAACGCCGGGTACATGATCGTGGCCTTCGTCGTCATGGGCCTGATCATCGGCGCCTGGCGATAAAGACAGTTTTTCACCACAGAGGTCACAGAGCACACAAAGAATCTTCCAAAACAGAGGATGCCGTCGCAACGGTATACAAATTCTTTGTGGTCTCTGTGGTAAAATAATTTAATTAATTAGGAGGAAAAGAATGCGGCGTTGGCTCTTCTTCTTCATTTCGGTGTCGATTTATGCGTAGGACACTCCGCTAACGCCATTCGGGAAACTGGTGGGTGGACACTGGGTCGCGGAAGGCACGTGGTCCAACGGGGCGTCCGTTCGATGGATGACGACGTTCGAATGGGGATTGAACGGGAAAATCGTCAAAGTGAAACATTATGGTGACGACTGGAACGACCGGGGAGAATTCGGTTTGCGCAACGAGGGCATCCGTGCGTGGGATTCCCAGACGAAGCAAATTCGGTTCTGGGAATTCGACGTTCTGGGCGGAATCGTGACGGGCGACGTTATCGTCGATAACGATACTCTCCATTACGAGTACGAATATCCCGTCGGAGAGAAACCGACTCGTCTGAGGGAAAGTTGGTACCGTCGCGATGCCGATACGTATGATTTCCGGATATCGGCGCTGCGCGACAAAATCTGGACCGTCATGCTGCAGACGGTTTACAAGCGGCATTTTTAGAGACGTTTTTTGTTTTGAGAACTGTAAAACGCACCCCTCTTAGAATGTCGCTTCGATAAACTCAGCGACAATGCGTTCTGTAAAGCTGAAGCCTCATCGATTTTTTATATCGCTTGATAATCGAATTTGCGCGATATTTTCGCAACCCGCGGAGGTATCGCATGAAGACCCGCAGTCACGCTCACCAAGAATCCTTCCCCGTTCCGCCCGAAAAAATTTTCAAATTACTCGTCACGCCGTCGGCGATCCGTCAGTGGTGGAGCGCTGCGCGAGCGATCGTGATCGCACAGGAGGGCGGCCTGTGGATCGCAGCGTGGGGCGACGACGAAGACGATCCCGACTATATCACATCGGCCGTGATCGCGACATACGACCCGCCGCGCCGATTGGTGCTGGACAATTATCGTTATTACGCCCGAACGGGGCCGCTCCCGTTTGAAGTATTATTCGTGACCGAGTTTGATATTCGCCAGGAAAACGGAGGATCGATTTTGAAAGTCACGCAGGCAGGGTTCCCCGCCGGACCCGAAGGCGACGAATTTCTCAACGGATGTGAAAAAGGCTGGCGAGACACGTTTGAGGGAATCCGTCGATTTCTTTCTAAAATAAATAAATAAGCCTGTATCCGTAATCTGCGGATCTTCTCTCCGCCCGCCGCTTTCACTCCGCCATTCACCGATTGTCCGTCATCCTCACCGTTTTTCGCCCGTATCTTAGGCCCTGAAAGGTTGCATAATGATCACGGATCGCCTACATTCACCCGTTTCAAAAATGCCACGAGGAGACATGAAGAAACCGGATTCGGCACAGGCGACGATGGACAAGGTCGTGTCGTTATGCAAACGCAGGGGATTTATTTTTCAATCCAGTGAAATCTACGGCGGCCTCAACGGGTGCTGGGACTACGGCCCGCTCGGTGTCGAACTTTTGAAGAATTATAAAGACGCGTGGTGGCAGGCCATGACGTTCCGCGACGACGTGGAAGGGCTCGACGCCTCGATCCTCATGCACCCCCGCGTGTGGGAGGCGAGCGGCCACGTCGAAAATTTCACCGATCCGATGGTCGACTGCAAAGAATGCAAGGCGCGATTCCGCGAAGACCAGATCGACGAATCCTTGTGCGGTAATAAAGCGTACCAGGGTCGTAAGGCATCCAAATGCCATGCGGAAAACAAATTTACTGAAGCGCGTCAGTTCAATCTGATGTTCAAAACCCATATCGGTCCGATCGACGACAGCAGCGCGGTGGTGTACCTGCGTCCGGAAACGGCACAGGGTATTTACGTCAATTTTCACAACGTCCAGGCCGCCACGCGGCAGAAAATCCCGTTCGGCATCGCCCAGATCGGTAAGGCGTTCCGCAACGAGATCAATACGAAGAATTTTCTTTTTCGTACGCGTGAATTCGAACAGATGGAAATGCAGTTTTTCGTCAAACCCGGTTCCGACATGCAATGGTTCGACTACTGGATGGAAGAACGTAAAAAATGGTATCTGAACCTCGGATTTGACGCGTCGAAACTGAATTTCCACAAACATGAAAAGTTGGCGCACTACGCCGCGGCGGCATTTGACATCGAGTTCGAATTTCCGTTCGGTTTCGGCGAGATCGAGGGCATTCACAACCGGACCGATTACGATCTCAAGCGCCATCAGGAATTTTGCGGCAAAAATCTCGAGTACTTCGACGATCAGACGAAAGAAAAATTCATCCCCTACGTCATCGAGACGTCCGCCGGCGCATCGCGCGGAGTGATGGCCGTGCTGGTCAATGCGTACCGTGAAGAAGAAGCGCCGACGGGCGAAGGCGGAACGGAAATTCGCACGGTGATGAAATTTCACCCGCGTCTCGCTCCCGTCAAGGCCGCGATTCTGCCCCTGGTCAAAAAAGACGGCATGCCGGAAATCGCAACGAAACTGTACGACGACCTCAAAACCCGGTTCAAAGTTTTTTATGACGAAAGCGGGACCGTCGGGAAACGGTACCGGCGCCAGGACGAGATCGGCACGCCGTACTGCGTGACGATCGATTCCGAAACGCTCCAAAACCGTACGGTAACGGTGCGCGACCGTGACGCGATGACCCAGGAACGGGTGACGGCGGAAAACGTGGCGACGTACCTGCGGGATAAACTGAGTTGAAAGGAAATACGGTAGAAATGGAGATCAAAAATAAAAGCGTCGATTTGAGTTCCCTGCGCATCGACCGGGATGCCAACCACACGGAAGAATCGTCCGGCTCCGCGCTCAAATGGGTCGTCGGCATTGCCGGCACGCTCGTCATCATCGTTGCCGGATATTTTGTCCTGTCGTCGCTGTTGAAGCCCGTCCGTCCGGTCAAGACCGTGACGGCCTCGCTGACGTCGCCGTCACAGGCCAACGCCATTTTAACGGCCAGCGGATACATCGTCCCGCAACGCCAGGCGGCGGTCGCTTCAAAAGGCACGGGCCGGCTCGTGTACCTTGCCGTGGAAGAAGGCGATCGTGTCGTCAAAGGACAGATTATTGCACGGCTGGAAAGCAACGACGTGGAAGCGCGTCTGCAGCAGTCCAAGGCAAGTCTCGACGCATCGAAAGCGCTTGTCGCTCAGGCCGAGGCGGAACTCGCCCGCGCCCGCAGCGACTTCGATCGCAACAAAGCCCTCTTCGAAACGAAAGTCATCACCCAGGCGGAATTCGACGTGATCCAAGCCACGTATAAAACGGCCGAGGCCGCCGTCATGTCGGCCAAAGCCAACGTCGGAGCGCTTGAAGCCGCCGTGCGGGCCGCGGAAGTGGAAATTGAAAATACGGTGATCCGCGCGCCCTTCGACGGTACGGTGTTGACCAAAAACGCGGACGTCGGGGAAATCGTTGCGCCGTTTGCCTCCGGCGCCAATTCGCGCGGCAACGTCGTGACCATCGCCGACATGGGCTCGCTGCAAATGGAAGCGGACGTGTCCGAATCCAATATCGACCGCGTCAAAATCCATCAACCCTGCGAGATCGCACTGGATGCGTTTCCGGAAAAACGCTACCGCGGTGTGGTCTGGAAAATCGTCCCGACGGCCGATCGCGCCAAAGCGACGATATTGACGAAGATCAAGTTCGTCGACATCGATTCGCGTGTTCTGCCGGAAATGAGCGCCAAGGTGACGTTTTTGAGCGAAGCGATTTCCGATAGCACCGCACGAATGGAACCGAAATTGACGATTCCGTTGTCGGCCATGGCCAAAAATAATTCCAAAAAATGGGTGTACCGGCTCAATGGCGATCGCGTCGAGGAAGTGGTCGTAGAAACGGGTGCGATGGTTGGAGAACGGATCGAGGTTTTACGCGGTCTGGCCAACGGCGATAAACTGGTCGACCGGCCCGCCGCCGATCTTTCCGACGGCGACAAAGTGACGATGGAATCGAAATGAGACAAAGTTAGCTGAATAAATTAACTCGAGGAGCTACATGGCATCTATTGTTGAAGTGCAAAATGTGAGCAAAACGTATGGCCGGGACGGTCTGCAGGTCCCGGTTCTGGACAACATTAATTTATCCGTGCCCGAAGGCGAATTTCTCGCTCTGATGGGCCCGTCAGGTTCCGGCAAAACCACCCTGCTCAATCTGATCGCCGGCATCGATAAACCGACCCAGGGAGCGATCCATGTGGCCGGCACCAACGTTTCGACGCTGAGTGAAACGGCGCTGGCGAAATGGCGCTCGCGTCACGTCGGGTTCATTTTCCAATTTTACAATCTGATGCCCGTACTGACGGCGTTTGAAAACGTCGAACTACCGCTGCATCTAACGAATTTGCCGAAGAAAAAACGCGAGGAGCATGTCAAGCGTGTATTGGACATCGTGGGGCTGAGCGACCGGATCAAACATTATCCGAACCAACTTTCCGGCGGGCAGCAGCAGCGGGTGGCCATCGCGCGGGCCATCGTGACCGATCCGACGCTTCTGGTCGCGGACGAACCGACGGGCGATCTGGACCGCCACTCCGCCGAAGAGATCATGACGCTGCTCGAGCGGCTCAATAAAGAACTGAACAAAACGATCATCATGGTCACCCACGATCCGCACGCCGCGGAAAGGGCCCACACCCAGCGGCACCTGGACAAGGGCACGTTAAGCTAAGGAGACGACGATGCTGATTAAAATGATGATCAAAAACGCGCTTCGGCATAAGTTCCGAACCATTCTGACGATTTTCGGAATCGGGATCGCCGTCGGTGCATTCGGCCTGCTCCGTACGGTGATCACGTCGTGGTACGCGGCCGTTGAAGCGACGGCCAACGATCGCTTGATCGTTCGGCAGGCCGTTTCTTTTATTTTTCCCTTGCCGTATTCCTATAAGGAACAGATCGCAAAAGTTCCCGGTGTCGGCACCGTGACGTATTTCAACTGGTTCCAGGGCGTGTATAAAGACAAATCGGAGTTTTTCCCGCGTATGGCGACTGATCCGGAAACGCTCTTCGAGGTGTATCCGGAATTCCTGATCTCCGACGACGAAAAAGCCGCGTTCCAGAAAGAGCGAAACGCGTGCGTGATCGGAAAAGACATCGCGGAACGGTACGGTTTGAAAATCGGCGACATCATGTCGATCGAGGGCGACATTTATCCCGGGCAATGGGAATTTGTCGTACGCGGCATTTACCGCCCCCGGTCGAATGCCGTCGACGGTACACAGATGTTTTTTCACTGGACATACCTGGACGAACGGATGAAACGGGACATGCCGGGACGTGAGGGCAATATCGGCTGGTACGCGGCCAAGATCGGAAACGCCGCGGACGCGCCGGAAATCTCGGAGCGCATCGACGCCCTGTTCAAAAACTCCAGCGCGGAAACCAAAACCGAAACCGAGCGCGCGTTTAACGAAGGTTTCATCGGCGCCTACAGCGCCATCATTACCGCCATCAACGTCATGGCGTTCATGATCATCGGGATCATCCTCCTCGTGCTGGCCAATACGATGATCATGTCGGCACGTGAACGGAACATCGAGTATGCCGTGATGAAAACGATGGGGTTTAACGGCAAACATTTATTCTCACTGGTGGCCGGAGAATCCATCTTCATCGCGCTGCTCGGCGGCTTCATGGGATACGCGCTCACGCTGTTTTTCGTCGGAGCGTTCGCCGCGGTGGTTCCTAAAAATTTCTTCCCCGTTTTTATTCTGGCCGACACGACGATCTTTCTCGAATTCGTTTTTGCGATCATCGTCGGCATCGCGGCGGGAATCATTCCGGTCGTCCAGGCGATTAAAACTCAAATTGTCGAAGGACTGCGCTTCGCAGGATAAGAGGTGTTATGAATACTTTACTCAAATGGCTTACGCCCAACGTACCGTTCAAGTACATGATGAGCGGTTTTCGACGCCGCCGATTGACAACGCTGATCACCGTCGCCGGTATCGCGCTGGTGGTATTTGTGTACACGGCCGTTCTGATGATGTCGTACGGCGTAGAAAAAACACTGGCCAGCGGAGGCAGCGACAACAACGCCGTCATCTCCCGTCGTTCGTCGCAGGGTGAAATTTCCAGCATCATCACGGGCGATGCGGTCAACGTCATTGCGACTCTGCCGCAGATTGCAAAAGATGCAAACGGACAGCCGTTGATGTCCGCCGAACCGGTCGTCGTCATTAATCTATATAAACGTGACGGCGGCATGAGCAACGTCAGCGTGCGCGGCGTCGATCCGGCCGCTTTCAAGCTCCGGCAGCAGATCAAAATTATCGACGGCAATATGTTCAACGCGGGATCCCGGGAGGTCATTGTCGGAAAAGCAATTACCGACCGTTTCGACGGGGCCCGCATGGGAAGCAAAATCAAATTTGCCAACGACGAGTGGACGGTGGTCGGCGTGATGGACGCCGATGGGACGGCGTTCGAATCGGAAATCTGGGGAGATGCGAAACAGCTCCAGGCGGCTTTCAATCGACAGAACTCCGTCTCAACCATGGCCGTACGTCTCGCGGACGGCGTCTCGATCGAATCATTCAAAAAAGCGTTCGACGAAGACAAACGATTGAACCAGTATGAACCGAAAACGGAAGTGACGTTTTACAAAGAGCAATCAGAAGGACTGGCCACGTTCATCGCGGTCCTGGGCACGGCCATTACGATCATCTTCAGTCTGGGCGCCATTATCGGAGCTGTTATTACCATGCACACCGCCGTGGCGACCCGCACAACGGAGATCGGGACGCTTCGGGCGCTCGGTTTCAAACGCCGCAGCGTGTTGGGAAGCTTTATGATCGAGACGCTTCTCATCTCAGCCGCCGGTGGCGCCGTCGGTGTGGCCCTGGCGTCCTTTCTCCAGTTCTTCACCATTTCAACGGTCAATTTCAATTCGTTCTCCGAACTCGCGTTTTCTTTTTCATTGTCGGCTGACATTGCCTTCAATTCCATGATTTTTGCGCTGGTCATGGGATTCGTCGGCGGATTTTTTCCCTCCATCCGCGCGGCGCGGTTAAAGATCGTCGATGCGTTGAGAAATGCGTGATCAAGTTGCACGCAGTAGGATCACAGTTCAAACAACATCGAGCCTGGCAAAACCAGGCTCTTTTTTTGGACTGGATGCGGATTTTTGCCTTCGGACTCCTGGTTTTCTATCACGCCAGCCTGATTTTCGTCGAGTGCGAATACCATATCCAGAACGATACCCTCAGTGAAGGTCTGAAGTATCCGTTGCTTTTCATAATCAGTGGCGCCTGCTCCGACGTACGTGATGGACGACGGTCATTTTTGGTTTGAAATGGAAATCGATCTGGATGTCAGCACGGCACTTGAATCAAAAACATCGTTGAAAGTTCGCGCGAACGAAAATTTTCTTGCAAATGAATCGATGTTGGCGTAGACTACACCAGGTTTTTCGTGCCTTTCATGTGACATTTCGCATCACTCATTCTTAGGAGGAGAGAGTATGAAGAAGAGGACGCTGACATTGGCGTTGACCGCATTGTCGGTGTGGTTGTTGGCCGGATGTTTTCAGACGGAAACCACCACGACGATCGACAGCAAAGGCGGAATGGACCGCAAGGTCGATATCGCCATTGCTGAAGCCAGCAAAGACCAATTGAAAAGCAAAAAAGAAGCTTTTGAAAAAGACGGTTGGACGACCGGTGAAGAGACCAAGGACGGTAAATATCATTTGACGGCGTCCAAGAAGTGGGCCGATGCCAAGGAATTCGCCGATCCTTTCGGCGACACCAAGGTGACTGTCGAACTGAAGGACAAGAAAGTATTATTTACCGAAGTCTTCGATGCAAAAAAATCCGCCGGTATTACCGACACCAATCGCACGGCATGGGCGGAGCTCAAATACACCTTCCACGTCACGATGCCTTCCAAGGTCGAGAACAGCAACGCCGACAAAACCGAAGGAAGTAAAGCGACGTGGGAATTCGACTATAACGAAGTTTTCGATCAGGGAACATTCACGATGACCGCCGAGGCTTCCGAAGGCGGCGGCATGTGCGGCAGCACCATGTTCGTCACCGGTCTCGGCCTCGGGCTGTTCCTCCTGGCCATCAAGTTTCTATTCAGTTTTGCCATGGCGAATCGCCGTCGTGCGAAAGTCGTGATGCAAAACTAAATGGATTACACGGCAAAAAAAGGCTGTCTGAAAAGACGGCCTTTTTTTATTTTCCACGATTAAAACACGAAACCCGATGACCGGATACTCAGGAACCCCTCTTCCCGATAAGTTGGGAATTCAGAGCGGACACACCGTGTGCGTCATCGGTGCACCCAAGGCCTACGAGCGCATCGTCACGCCGCTCCCCGACGATGTCACGTTGACTTCCCGAATTTCCAGCCGAACGGACGTCGTCCACGTGTTTTCGAAAAGCCGGAGCGATCTTGAGAAATTACTTCAGAAAGCGGCGGCGGCGATCAAACCGAACGCCGCAATCTGGGTATCATGGCCGAAAAAATCGGCAACAATCGCAACCGATCTAACCGAAGATATTGTCCGCGCCGTCGCATTACCTCTGGGACTCGTCGATGTGAAGGTGTGTGCAGTTGACGACGTATGGTCGGGCCTCAAGCTCGTGATCCGAAAGGAATTGCGAAAGAAATCGAATAAGGGCTAGAAACAAAAATCTCGCTGCGATCGCAAAAAACTTTATGATCCATAATAAATACCTTTGCGAAATTTGCGGGATATTTTGAGGTGGGTTGTAATGATCACCGGGAAACGGTCCGAAAGTATCCGCTAGATTTCTATTTTTTGCGTCTTGCTCAGCTTCCGCACGTTCTTGACGGCTTCCCCGATCGATTTGGGCCTCACGAGTAGATAGCGCTGGGTATAGCACGTCGTCCAGCAGCCGTTGCAGCTTTTGTATTCGTCGATCCGTTTCCGGTATTCGTAGCTCGAGAAAATGTCCTTCAGGCTCTGGCGAAACACGTTCCCAATAGGATTGCCTTTGCACAAATGTACGTCGCCGTTTTCCATGATCGTCGTTCGTGTCGAGAGGTACGGCGATTTGACGAACGGGCACCAGTTGAGGTTCGGATCTTCGACGTACGGCGGGATGCCGCGGATGAACGCGTCGAGGTTCAAAATGTCGGGGTTGCCGTCAAGAAAGCGGATCACGCTATCCAGTCGCGGACCGGGACGAACGATCATGTCGTCGTTGTATCGAGTGGAAAACGTGAGCGTATGATACATGCCGATCGTCGACTTCCAGCCCAGCGACTTGACATGGGCGACGATGTCGGGTACCTGATCCAGATTCCGGTCGCTGATGACCGTATTGGCGTAGAGCAGCGATTTGCGCCTGACGTTTTTTTGAATGCGCCGGCGTAACTCCGTGATCATCCGCATGCGATCGGACACAACGTCGGCAAAATGTTTCACGCCTCGCAATTCATCCCCGATCTCCCCGAGGCCGTCGAACGACGTCTGGATATGGATCCCGTTTTCCAGACATACGCGGGCGATCCGTTCGATTTTTTCGGGACGGTTGTACAGTCCCGTGACCAGGGTCGTCGCGTAGGCGAACGTGCGTTTCGCCTCGAGCAACATTGCTTCCAGCCCGTCGACCATCGTGGCTTCTCCGCCGGAGATAAATCCGACGTACGCGCCGTACTCCCTCAAGTTGGCCATCACCCGAGAAAATTCGTCCACCGTCATGGTGTGCGTGTTTTTGAACGGAATCACGCATTGCCGGCAGCGCTGCGTACATTTGTACGTGACACGGACCTCCGTACTGCTGTTGAACGGTCGACGGGCTGTGAGATTGTTTAAGATTTTGAACATGGGTTACAGGACGAACAAGACTCCGGCGCTGAGATACGACGCGTCTTTGTTGTTGGCGTTAAGGCCGAATTCGCCGATGAACCGCATGTTTCGCTGGAACGGAATCTGGATGCCGCCGAGCAGATTGAATACCGTCACATCGGTCGGATCGACGATGAACTTCGTTTCCAGGCCGCCGTACAAATTGATGAGGTCGAATTGGTTTCCGATCAATCCAGCGAAATTGATTCCGCTTCCGACCGGATCATTGACAAACGCGCCGCCCCGGATCAATACGCCGGGCGAACCGGCGCGATCGTGTACGGCCTGGTAATCGACATTGGCCCCAAAATAAAATTCTCCCCGATTGACGCCGATGTCCGCATTGATCTCAAAACTCGGCATCAGTCCGTAGCGCAGATGGCCCAGTACGCCGAACTTGCTGTCTCCCTCAAAGTACAGTTGCGTTTCTGCAGCGACAACGAAAGCGCCCTGCCGTACGACGGCCGCCGGACCGAATATACCCGGCTTGACTTCGACGGGCGCCGACGTTGCACCGTCCACGTCCCCGGCACGAAGCATTGCCGCTTGCATCACTACCATGATCATCACGAATACGGTTCGCATGAAAAGGCCTCCTTTTAAATGGTCGGTTTCGTGGTAGGGCCACTGATCGCGTTGAATATAGGGCAATGCGTACAATGAGGAAAGAGCGAAATACGTAAATCAATCGTCATGCGTGCGATTGATTTCAACCGCGTCCGCGCCTATATTGCGCCCCATGGTTGAACACGAGACGTCCGATCACGCGGATGCCCGTTTCGGCAACGAAGCGCGTCGAAAGGGTTTTCATTTTCTTTCCGCGGCCATTCCTCTCGGATACCAGATGACGGACTACACAACGGCCGTGTGGGTCATCGGATGTCTGCTCGGCCTGGCGGTGGCCGTGGAATACGCCCGCATGGCCAGCCCGACGGTCTCCGTGCGATTCCAGCGTATCTTCGGGCGGATGCTTCGCCTCGACGAGTCCCGCCACGCGTCGGGCGCCACCTATCTGCTGCTGTCGTCCTTCCTCGTCATTTTGATTTTCCACAAAGACATCGCCATCCTCTGTCTGTTGTTCCTCGTGTTTGGCGACGGCGTGGCCGCCATCGTGGGAAAAAAATTCGGCCGTGTCCACGTTTTCGGCAAAACACTCGAAGGCACACTGGCGTTTGCCATTGCCAGCATCGTCGTCTCGTTTTTCTTCATCCACATTCCGTTTTCCATCCGCCTGACGGGCGCGCTGACGGCGGCGGTGATCGAATTGCTCCCGATGCGGACCAGCGATAATTTGAGAATCCCGATCATCAGCGGCAGCTTGATGGAAGTGTTGTACGTTCGTACGCTGGAACAATTGAACCCCGCCGGCGGAGAGGACGCCGTCGTCGGGCTGTTGAACGTGTGCACGGGACTGTTCAGCTGATGCGCATTCCCCAACATATCATCGATCAGGTCAAACAGGCCACGGACATCGTCGACCTCGTCGGAGGACACGTTGCGCTCAAACTTCGCGGACGCAATTACGTCGGACTCTGCCCGTTCCATCAGGAAAAAACGCCTTCCTTCACCGTCAACGCCGAAAAACAGATTTTTTATTGTTTCGGCTGCGGCACAGGCGGCGACGTCATCGCGTTTATCCGAAACCTGGAAAAAATCTCCTACCCGGAAGCCATTCGGCTGCTGGCTGAACGCGCCCGGATCGAAATTCCGAGAGACGCGTCTGCACCGGCGGAACGAGAAGACCTTGATGCGTTGTACGTCGCGACGAAAATGGCTGCACGCTTTTATTACGACAGGCTGCACGAAACGCAAGGAGCCGTAGCGAAGCAATACCTCGAACGGCGCGGATTTAAGGAATCCACGCTCAAAACGTTCGGCATCGGTTACGCGCCGGATGCATGGGACGGCCTGGTCGCTCACTCCCGACAGCAGCAGATGGATATGGCCGTCATGGAAAAAGCCGGATTGGTCGTTGCCAAAGCCAACGGCTACTACGACCGCTTCCGCCATCGCGTGATGTTTCCCATTATCAATCCCACGGGCCGCGTGATCGCATTCGGCGGACGGCAACTGGTCGACGACAAACAGTCGCCGAAGTACCTCAATTCACCCGAAACGTCGATTTTCCACAAAAGCAAAACGCTGTACGGGCTCTATCAGGCCCGCGATACCATTCGGGGACTCGACCGCGTTTTGCTCGTCGAAGGATACGCCGACTGCATTTCCCTTCATCAATACGGCTTCACCAACGCCGTCGCGTCATGTGGAACGGCATTGACACAAGATCATGCGTATCTGATCCGCCGTTACTCACCCAACGTCGTCCTCCTGTACGACGGCGATGAAGCGGGACGCCGGGCGGCGGTCCGCGGCGGCTCGATCTTGCTCGAAGCGGGGCTGAACGTTCGCGTCACGACCCTGCCGCCCGATCAGGATCCGGACTCGTACGTGATGGCATTCGGCGCCGATGCGCTCAGGCAGTTACTCGACGACGCACCGACGTTCGTCGAATTTCGTCTCGCCGACAGCAAACACGGATCGGTCAACCGCCAGTCCGCCGTCATTCACGAACTCATGGAAACGCTCGTACGAATTCCCGACGCGATCAAACAGAATCTCTACCTCAAAGAAATGGCGGCGTCCCTCGGCATTTCCGACGACGCCATCCAGAAAGAATGGGACAAGATCATCAAACGCTCGGCCCGACAGGAAGCGGCTCCGCGGGCTGAACCCAAACCGGCCGCCAGAGCCGACCTTCCGGCCAACATCCTGCGTGCGGAGCGGGACATCCTCCGAACCCTGCTGACGCAGGGCCGTGCACGGGCGGAATACGTATTCCAATTCCTCCGGCCGGATGATTTCAAAAATCCAGGCATTCAACAGACGATGGAGCACATTCATCACCGGTTTTTACAGGATGAAGATTTCAAAGCCTCACAAATTTTACCCGACCTGCCGTCGGATATTCAAAAAGCCATTTCGCGGCTGCTGGTCGAAGACCAGGATCAGTACGATCTCGACGATTGTATCGCCGCTATTCAACTGGACGAACTCGAAAAAAAACGTGAGGCGCTTCGCCAGACGATGAAGACCATGGAAGACGAAAAAGAAGACGTTGCGCATCTTCAGGAAGCGTGGACGACGCTGACGCGTCACATCACGGATCTGAAACAAAAAAAACAACTGATCCGGATCGAGCCCATTAGCGAAAGGCCGCCCATTGAGTTTTGACGTTGTCATCGTCGGCGCCGGGCCGACCGGCCTCGCGTGTGCGGCGGAATGTGCCCGTGCGGGCCTCAGTCACATCGTGATCGAAAAAGGCTGTATCGTCAATTCGATCTATCATTTCCCGGCCAATATGGTTTTTTTTACGACGTCGGAGCTTTTGGAAATCGGCGACGTCCCGTTCACCTCGCCGCACGCCAAACCGACGCGCGAGGAAGGACTGGGGTACTACAAACGCGTCGTCTCCCACTGGGGATTGAACATTCATACCTACGAGCGCGTCATCTCGATCGATAAATCGGGCGATACCTTCCGCACGACTGCACGCGACCGGCAGGACCGTTCTCTCACGTATCTCTCGTCCTACGTCATCATCGCGACGGGCTACTACGACCAGCCCAACCGGCTCGGCATTCCCGGCGAAGATCTTCCGAAAGTTTCGCATTACTACACCGATCCGCATCCCTTTTTCAATCAAAACGTGCTCGTCATCGGCGGAAAGAACAGCGCCTGTATCGCCGCGCTCGAATTATACCGCTACGGGGCGCGGGTCACCATGATCCATCGCCGTTCGGAAATCAAGGAAAGCGTCAAATACTGGGTCCTGCCGGATTTCCTCAATCGTGTGAAAGAAGCGGCCATCCAATTGCATCTGGACAGCGTCGCGACCCGCATTACGGAGGACAGCGTGACGATCCGGAACGTCCGCACCGGCGAGGAAACGGAAATCAAAAACGATTACGTTTTCGCCCTGACCGGTTACCACCCCGACGCGACGTTTTTACGCAGCACCGGCGTCGAGGTGGGCGAAACGTCGCTGATCCCAAAGCATAATGAGTTAACGATGGAAACGAACGTACCGGGACTTTTTATCGCCGGATCGATTTCGGCGGGTCGAAATACGAATAAACTGTTTATCGAAAACGGCCGATTCCACGGACGCATGATCGTGCAGACGATTTTGGCAAATAAGGGCGATTCAAAGTAGCTGGTGAGATCGTTATTTCCCCTCTCCGAATTTTCTAAAACCATAATACACGATCGTTCCGGCCAACCATCCCACCAAAAATCCCTGAGGCAGGGCGAGCGCCATCACTCCGACGAGCAACGCGACGGCCAGATCTCGTGCAGAATGGCTCTGATCCCGAATGAACGACAATAACGTCAACGCTTCAAACAATAAGACGACGCCCAGAACCGGCAAAGGAAATACTTTCACGATTTCGTGTAACGGTCCGCTGAAAAACAATCCGATGACGACATAGAACGCGCCGTACAGGATCACCGATCCGCCGGTTCTCGCCCCAAATGCATAATGGCCGGCCAGTCCGCCGCAGCCGTGACAAACGGGAATTCCGCCGAAAAACGGCGCGGCAAGATTGACCAGCGAATACGTCAGCCCAATTTTTCGGACGCCGATTTTCCGATCGGGAAAGAGGTCGCGAACCGTCTGTTCGGTCGCAATGACGGAGTTCGACAACGAAAGCGGAATCTGTGGAAGCGCAAGCACGACGAACCCGGTCAGGATGTCGTCGAAGCTCGGCTGATGCATCACCGGCAGCATAACGGCAAAACCATCCGTGATCGCCTGCAGAGAAAGCCCGTCGATAAATGCATATCCGATCCCGATGCCGATGACAAGAAGCCCCGGCGGGAATCGCCGATTACCCCAGAGTACGATCATCACCAGAAATCCCGCCGTTGCCAGGGCGTACCCGTTCCCTCCGATGGCGGGCACGTAGTTTTTCAAGGCGAGTGATGCAAGCGACAGTCCGAGACCGAACTGGATACCGCGTACGACGCATCGCGGTATCCACCGGGCAAGCAACGTCAGGCCGCCGGAAAAGGTCAACACCAGCATCGTGACGCCGATCGCGATCCCGGCTCCAAAGAGGATACTACCTGTCAGTTTTTGTGTGATGACCAGGACCGCCATCGCCTTGAGCGGCTGCATCGGCATCGGCAGGCCGTACACCACGCCCGTCAGTATTTGTAAAATGCCGAAGACGATAAAAACGCTGGCCCCATCCAATCCGGCGGCAAGCACCATTCCGACGATCAGCGGCAGATCGGTTCCGATGTCGCCGAAACTGCCGGCGAGTTCGTTGCGGTCAAAACGGAC
>CAYZJB010000051.1:0-25546 GCA_964478735.1 uncultured Bacteroidota bacterium
GTCTATGGAAGGTCATGCCCGTATTTTCCGTCATATTTCTCGTCGTCTGTCTCTCGTCGCTGGGTCTGCCGGGAACCAACGGATTTGTCGGTGAATTTCTTATCTTGATCGGAACATTCAATTCGGTGAACGACCATTCTCAAATTTATGCCGCGATTGCAATGGTCGGTGTTATTCTGGCGGCGGTGTATCTGCTCTGGATGTATCAGCGCATGATGTACGGCGAGGTCACCCATGAAGAAAACAAGGGTCTTGCCGACCTGTCGAAACGAGAGTACGCCGTCATCCTTCCGTTCGTTATTCTCATTTTCTGGCTCGGCGTGTACCCCAAGACTTTTATGGACAAGACGGAAGCCACGATGGACCATTATCTTAAAGGGTATAAAACCGCGGTTGAGCAGTATCAACAACAGCAAGACAGTAAGGCGAAGATTTTGCCGGCCAGGCTGCAAGAATGAGGATGGCGTCGATTCGTTCGCTCCGGCCCCTCTGTTTCAGCCGTTTCCGGTGATCTCGAAAGCACGGTATGCAGGATTTCAAGGCAACATATTGTTCGAGTTGCGCCAACCCCTTTTCCATTGAAGCGTCGCAACGCTGCCCGTCGTGTCAGCATGCCGTCTCCGCCGATCTCAAACAGCTCTGGCAAAAAATACAACCGGACATCGATTCGCGTTCCTTCGTTCCGATCGTCACCGAAGCCGTTCAACTGATCAAGGTTGGCAAAGTTGATGAAGCGGCCTTTTTGATTCATACCCTTCAGGAAGCCGGCTACACTCAGGACGAAGATTTCCGAAAAATCGGTTTACTCCTGCACGATTCGCACAAGGACGCCCTGGCGCTCGTATCGTGCGAGCGGGCCCTTCAGATCAATCCTCAGGACTCATGGAATTATCAGTGCGTCGCCCTCTGTTATGCGCAGATCGGCATGCTCGATAAGGCGCTGAAATCCGCGCAGGAAGCCATTCGTTTGAGACCCAGCGAATCCACCCACCACACGACGCTGGGCATGGTGTACGACCGTCTGGGCCAGCACACGCAGGCGGCCAAGTCGTATCTGACCGGAATCTCGTTGAGCAATTCATACGACAAAACGTTCGACCATCTGATCGAAGAGGCAGTGGACGTGACTCAGCTGGAATCGGCCAGCCAGGAACTGCTCAAGCACAACCCGCAGGCCACGGCCGTGTACCAGGCGATGGGCAACCTCTATCTGGCGAAGGGCAACTATCAAAAGGCCGAAGAAAATTTCAAACAGGCCGTCAGCGCACGTCCCAATCAGTCGCACCTGCTCAACCGACTGGCCGAAGTTTACCAAAAGCAGAACAAGTTCGACGCGGCCGTCGAGCAATATCAAAAAATCCTCGCGTTCGACGAGAAAAATGCCGAGACGCTGCGGAGCCTGGGGCGTCTGTACAAGGAAAAGAGCAAATGGGCGGAAGCGCTGACGTGTTTTGAAAAAATCCTGAAGCTTAACGTCAAGGACAGCAACGCCGCCTACGAGACGAAAGAAATGTACCGCAAGCTGGGCAATCCTCAGAAGGCGATCGATGTGATGAAAGAATATCAGCGCGCCGACGCCAGCTATTTCAACTGGGCGATGCACCATATATTCGAGATCCTGTATTACGACCTGAAAGACGACAAACAACTCTGCGAACTCGTCGAAAAAACCTATCCCAACAAGATCAACGAGTCCTTTGTTTACGATTACTACGGGTACAGCCTGATGAATCTGGGCCGGCAGGACGATGCCGTGCGGTCCTTCGAACGGTTTCTCGAACTCGAACCTAAAAATGCGCGCGTCATGCGCGAGTTGGGACGTGTCTTTTGCGACCTGCAGAAATACCAGGAAGCGATCGACGTTCTGAAAAAATCCTTCGCCATCGAAAGCAAAAACAGTTACGGATTCTACTACCTTGCGCTTGCCTATCACAAACTCGGACGAAACGACCTTTCCAGAAAAACACTCGAAGAAGGCAAACAATTCGATCCCAACTACAAGTGGTTCGACGACCTGTTGACGGAAATCGATCCGAGTTATCAATCGCAAACGCAGACGACGGGAACGACGTCGACGGCACCCACGACGGTGCTGGGAGAGACCGCGCTCGCGGGCATGCCCAATTTCTTGCGCGATCTTACGCAGTTGGCCAAAGAAAACAAGATCGAAGACATTTACGGACGTCAGACGGAACTTCGAGAACTAATCGAGGTGCTGTGCCGTCGCAGCAAAGCGAATCCATTGATCGTGGGTCAACCCGGCGTCGGCAAAACGGTTCTGGTCAGCGGACTCGCTCATCTACTGGCCCGGGGCGAGGTACCGGAAATTCTGAAACCGTACCGGCTTCTTGAACTTGAAGTGTTTGCCGTCGTCGCCGGAACGCGCTACGTCGGAACCCTGGAACAAAAATTCATGCAGCTCGCGCAGTTTTGCCGCAGCAACAAGGTGATTATTTTTATCGATGAACTTCACACGTTGATGGGCGCCGGATCCTACAGCAGCCATGAGACGGGCGGATTGGATGAAATGTTCAAGCCGCTTTTGACCCAGCCGGATTTCAAATTAATCGGCGCGACGACGGACGAAGAGTATCAAAAAAATATCGCCAAAAGCGGGGCGTTCGAGCGGCGGTTTACGCGGATCACGGTTTTTGAGCCGACATCGGAAGAGACGATGCAGATTCTGGAGTCTCACAGGGGAAAACTCGAAGATTTTTACAGGGTCAAGGTGAGCGACAAAGCGCTGCGAACGATTTACGATATGTCCGATCGCTATGTCCGTACCCGGTACATGCCCGACAAAGCCTGCGACATCCTCGAGCGGTCAGCGATAAAGGCCAGCCTCTCGAAGCCTGCGAGTTCACAGGACGTCGTCGAAGTCGCCGATATTTTCATCGCCCAGGCGATTTCTCAGGTCACCCGGATTCCGGAATCCAACATCCGCATCGATGCGATGGGAGGCATGA
The DNA here is from genome assembly GCA_964478735.1 of uncultured Bacteroidota bacterium. Lineage (GTDB taxonomy): Bacteria > CLD3 > CLD3 > SB21 > SB21 > CAYZJB01. Next base: position 2,967 of record CAYZJB010000051.1, read on the forward strand.
TGGACCTGGAGGCGCAGCTTCGTGCGCGCGTCGTCGGACAGGAAGAGGCCGTTCGGAAGGTGGCGGAAGTCATTCGTATGACGAAAAGCGACCTCGACGTCAATCCCGAACGGCCGGACGGTGTTTTTCTTTTCGTTGGGCCGACGGGAGTGGGCAAAACGGAGATGGCCAAAGCGCTTGCGGAGGCCCTCGAAGGCAGTGAAAAACGCCTCGTGCGCATCGATATGTCGGAGTACAACGATCAATACGCGCTCTCGAAACTGATCGGTACGGCGCCCGGTTTCGTCGGTTACGACGACGAAGGCCGCCTGACCAAGGCCGTTCGGGAGGACCCGTCCGCGGTCATCTTACTGGACGAAATGGAGAAAGCGCACCCGAAAATCTACGAGGCTTTCCTGCAGGTCTTTGACGACGGCCGGATGACCGACGGGAAAGGCCAGACGATCTCGTTTTCCCATACGACAATCATTATGACGTCAAATCTCGGAGCCGAACATATCTACGGAAAATCGAAGCTCGGCTTTACCTCCGAGCAGCGGGACGAGCATGGAGAGATTTCTGCCGGCATTCGCGAGTCTCTGAGGAAACATTTTTCTCCTGAATTTTTGAACCGGATTGACGAGATTGTCGTGTTTCGGGCCCTTGGTGAAGAAACGCTCAAGACCATCGCGCGGCAGAAAATCAACGTCATCATCCACCGTTTTGCAGAAAAAGATTATCGGATTCACATCGACGATCAGATCATCGATCTGTGCGTCAAAGGGCTGGACCTTCGCCGCGAAGGCGCCCGCGGGCTCAATCGTGCGCTCGAGGACACGATTTCCCGCCCGCTGTCTCGGTTCATGATCCAGAACCCGGAATGCAGAGTGTACAGTCTGACCCGCCGCGACGACGAAGTCGTCGTGCTGCGTGGTACGTAATTTTATCGAATCGGAGGCGTTGTGGAGATCATTATTCCCGATGTTCAAATGGCGGCGATTTTGCCGCAGATCATTCTTACCGTCGGGTCGTGCCTGGTTCTGCTGCTGGGCGTATTCGTGCCCTCGTCCCGGCGAATGCTGGCGTACCTGTCCGCCGTTACCTGTCTGGCCGCGCTGGTCAATACGTTTTTGATCTGGGATCTGAACCGGCTCGTTTTCAGCGGGATGATCACGGTCAATACGTACTCCAATGCGTTCAACGCGATCATTTTGATCTGTACGACGCTGGTCTGTTTGATGACGCACGACGGCGTCGAGCCGACGAAAGCGGGTGAGTTCTTCTCCATTCTCCTGATCTCTGCGCTGGGGATGGTGATCATGGCGTCGAGCCAGCAATTGATGGTCATTTTTCTCGGGCTGGAAGTGCTCTCCATCGGTCTCTATGTCCTTATCGGCATGAACCGCGCACGGATCCATTCGCTCGAGGCCTCGTTGAAATATTTTCTTCTCGGCGCTTTTGCGTCGGGCTTCTTCCTGTACGGTATTTCGCTGACGTACGGCGCCACGGGTTCGATGGACCTCCTTACGATCGCCCATTACCTGCACGCTCGAAACCTGCTCGGCGATCCGTTGATGCTCGGCGGCGTTGCGTTGCTCCTGATCGGGTTCGGTTTTAAAGTCGCCCTGGTTCCGTTTCACATGTGGTCGCCCGACGTGTACCAGGGTTCGCCGGCCCCCGTCACGGCATTTCTGGCAACGGCCCCCAAGGCCGCTGCATTTGCCGCGTTTTCCCGGGTCTTTGTCGATACGCTAAGCCCGCTGTACCTGGACTGGTCGGAGATCCTGTACTGGATTTGTATCATCACGATGGTGATGGGCAACCTGCTGGCCTTGATCCAGCAGGACATCAAACGCATGCTGGCGTTTTCGAGCATCGCCCATGCGGGCTACATGATCATGGCCATTCTCGCAGGGCCCCTGCTTCGGGAGACCAATCCCAGACTGACGTCGTCGTCGATCATATTTTATGTGCTGGTTTACAGCCTGATGAATCTGACCGCGTTTGCGGTGATCTATATTTTCGAAAGCCGCGAGCGAAAAAATATCAAGATCGATCAGTTGGCGGGATTCGGTCAGAAATATCCGATGTTGAGCATGGCAATGACCATTGCGATGCTGTCGCTGGCCGGGATTCCCCTGACCGGCGGATTCATCGCAAAACTGCAGATCTTCTCATCGGCAGTCGATGCCGGCTACGTCACGCTGACGATCGTCGCCGTCGTGACGGCCCTCGTGAGCGTGTATTATTATTTGAACGTTCTGGTCAAAATGTATTTCAGCGAGGCGGAGCAGGAACTTGGAGACGTCGACGTCAACCGGTCGACGCGGGCGGCGATCTTCATCAGCACGGCGGGGATCATCGTGCTTGGCGTCGTGCCTTCATGGTTCATGAATCTGCTGTAGGCGTTTTTCACAGAATACACATGGCGGCCGGATAAGATTCCGGCCGTCTTAGTTATGGAGCAACGTTAGTGAAAGTCGTCGTTCTTGCCGGAGGGTGGTCCTCGGAACGCAATGTTTCACTCGCTTCGTCGAAGGCGATGGCCCTTGCGGTTGGCCAACGCGGTCATGAGGTGATCACGCTGGACGCGGCGACCGGGCAGACGGTCACATGGCTCGACGGTCCGATCGGCTCGTCGGCGCCGACGCTGAACGAATTGTTGCGGATCGCCGATCCGTCGAAAACACTGGCCGAACTCATTCAACACCCCGCCGTCCAGGAGGCCGATCTTGTCGTCAACGGTTTACACGGCGGCATCGGAGAAAACGGCGTTCTGCAGGGACTGCTGGAGACGATCGGTAAAACGTATACGGGATCGGGGGTTCTCGCGAGCGCCCTGGCCATGAATAAATATTATTCCAAACGGCTTTTCGAATCGGCCGGCATCAAAACACCGACGTACCTGTTTTTCAAACAACCCCTGGAGCTTGCGGTACTCACGGAGCGGCTGAAAAAAGAAATGCGATTGCCGATGGTCGTCAAGCCGAATGAAGAAGGCTCGACCGTCGGCCTGTCCATCGTGCGAGAGTGGGGCGAGCTTGGCGACGCCCTTGAGCAGGCGGCCCGGTTTGGTGATGTGCTCGTCGAATCGTATATCGAAGGCAGGGAAATCACCGTTGCGGTCCTCGGCGGCGAGGCGCTTCCGGTCATCGAAATTATTCCCAAAGGCGGTTTCTACGATTACGAACACAAGTACACCAGGGGAATGACGGACTACGTATGTCCCGCCGATTTGCTCACGTCTCAGGCCGACAAAGTCCGTCACTTTGCCAAACTCGCGCACCAGGCCCTCGGATGCGAAGGGTATTCGAGGGTCGACTTCCGGATGGGCGCCGATAATTTATTTTATTGCCTCGAGGTCAATACGTTACCCGGCATGACGGAAACGAGTCTCGTCCCCAAAGCCGCCCGGGCGGTAGGAATGGATTTTGAAACGCTGATGGAAAAGATCATGCAACTCGCACTGGACCGTTCATGACTCGCCGTTTCGGATTCGGGCTGGTGTTTTTGCTTATCGCCTGCGGTGAGCCGCGTTCAGAAAAAACCACACTCGATTTTATCCAACCGTATCTCGATACAATGGACGCTGTTTTCGATGAGGAGCGTACGATGGAGACCGTCCGACGGCTGACGCGTTTTCACCGCCTGACGGGTACCCCGGAGTACGACAGTGCCGTGGCGATCATAATGGCCGGACTGAACGAAGCGGGTTACGGATCGGATTCCGGTTTTACGGCGAGCCTTGAATCGTATCCGCTGGATGGACCTCTGGCATGGCGGCCGATAAGCGGAAAGTTGAAATTTTCGGGCCTGCACGGGAACAGCGTGATTACCGACTTCGATTCCGTACCGCTCATGTTATGTGAAAACTCTTATCCGTTTAAAGGACCATTGACCGTCGTCGACGTTGACTCCGGCGAGAAAGAAGACGATTACCTGCGAAAGGACCTTCGTGGAAAGATCGTGCTGGGCCTGGCGCCTCCTGCCGTCTTATTTTATCACGCCGTAAAAAATCGAGGAGCCGCCGGCGTCATTTCTGCTCACGTGCCGGAATTGAACAGACCGAATGAATCCCCGGACATTGTCGTTCAGGACATGATCCCGTATTCCGCCGACATCCGGAGCTTCGGAATCAAAATCAGCCCGAATCAACACCGGAGGCTTCAAGAGGCTCTAAGGCAAGGGGAATCGATAATCGACGTCGATCTGGCGTCGGAGTTTATCCCGGGGCAACTGAAGGTTGTGACGATACAAATCCAGGGGACCAAGAAACCCAAGGAACACCTTGTTTTACTCGCGCATCTCGATCATTATCGGCCGGGCGCCAATGACAATGCCAGCGGTGCGGCGGTGCTGATGGAATTGGCCCGATCGGCCCGGCAAGCCATCGTCGACGGCCGACTGAAGGCTCCGGAACGCACGATCGACTTCATCTGGGCCAGCGAGTACGTCAACGAGTTTCGTTCCGGAGGAACGGGTGCATGGATTCGAAATCACATGGAAACCTTCAAAAACACCGTCGCGATGATATCCCTGGACATGGTCGGTGAAAACACAAAAAAGACAGGCGGTGTCTGTCGTATCGAACGCTTCCCCGACCCTGCGGTCCGATGGAGTGAGCGCTATCTTGAAACCGCGTCCGGTTGGGGCAAGGAGCCGATCGGGGAACATCTCATCCGTGGCACGTATCTCAATGATTACCTGATCAGTGTGTTTACATCCCGGAGCCGGGGGCGTAACTGGAATTTTGTATCCAACCCTTTTGAAGGCGGGAGTGACCATGTGCCTTTTGTCGAAGCCGGCGTGCCGTCGGCGCTTACCTGGCATTTTCCGGATCGATTTTATCATTCATCGCTAGATGACGCGGATAAAGTCGACCCGGCGGAAATGAAAAATATCGGCGTGTCCGTCGGCACCGCAATATTCGGACTCGCTTCATTGTCATACGATCAGGGCGCGGAACTGCTACCCTTGCTGGAAACGGCGGCGAAGCAACGCTTTGAAGTCGAACTCACGACAGCGCAAAAGCGGATCGGTTCCGGATTTCCGCGCGCCGTTGAGGAAGAGGTTCTGAACGCGTGGTCGACTTGGTATGAGGAAGCGGTCGTATCGACAGAACGTTTGATTCCCGATCCCAAATTTCGAAAATTGACCGAGGTTTCCCGTGACGTTGTCCGGGATTACGCAAAAACGGCCATTCAACAAATCGCACATTAGACTGTAAGGAGAAAACCATGGCGTACAAAAACCTGTTGTACGAGACCAAAAATCGTATTGCGTACGTAACGATCAACCGGCCCGACAAACTGAATGCCCTCAATACCGAAACGTTCAACGAACTGGCCCACGTCATGAACGTTATCGACGGGGATGCCAATACGATCGGAGTCATTCTTACCGGCAGCGGTGAAAAAGCATTCGTGGCCGGCGCCGACATTGCCGAACTGGCCGTTCAAACCCCGGTCACGGCCAAAGAATTTGCCCTTCGCAGTGAGACCGTGCTCTGTGCCATCGAGCGAATGACGAAGCCTGTGATAGCTGCAGTCAATGGCTTTGCCCTGGGCGGAGGATGCGAACTTGCGATGGCGTGCCACATGAGGGTCGCGTCCGAGTCTGCGAAGTTTGGCCAACCTGAGGTCAACTTGGGACTCATTGCCGGTAACGGTGGCACGCAGAGACTGCCGCGACTCGTGGGTAAAGGCCGGGCTTTGGAGATTCTGTTGACCGGGGACATGATCAGTGCCGATGAAGCCTATCGTATCGGATTGGCCAACCGGGTCGTAAAAAAAGATGAACTGATCCCTACCTGCGAGAAGATATTGACGACCATCGGAAGCAAAGCTCCCGTAGCGATAAAGTTGTCGATCGAAGCAGTGCAAAGCGGAATGGAGATGACGCTTGCAGAGGGCCTGAATCTTGAAGCCAATCTGTTCGGCCTTGTATTTTCCACGGAAGATATGAAAGAAGGTACGAAAGCATTCCTCGAAAAAAGGAAGGCGAATTTTCAAGGAAAATAAGGATTTAAACGAGTGTCAAGCCACGTCCAGAGATTACTGGTCGCTCTAGTCGCTATTCCACTGTTTTTCTTATGTATTGTTAAGGGTGGATGGTTGTTCTTTGCCCTGATTACGATTATCAGCGTGCAAGGAGTAAGAGAAAGCAATTCACTCCTAGCCAGTAAAGGGGCAAACGGGCATCCTGCACTGAGCATCGGATTTACCCTAGCTATTTGCTTATTGTTTTACACCGGGTATTCGAGTCTTTTGCTGATTATGATGTTATGTGCCGTGTTATCCATCCTTGTTGTTGGGATGTTTGAATCAAACGGATCGGCTAATCTGAATTCCGGTGCCACATTGTGGAGCATCGCGTATGTTACTCTGCCTTTGGTCAGTCTGCTGGAACTTCGAAATGGGTCGTATCCGGTAACCTCCGCGGGTGTACAATTAATCTGCTTGGTTCTTGGTTCGATCTGGGCATGTGACTCGCTGGCGTATTATGGGGGAAAGTTTTTTGGGAAACACAAACTTTTCGAGCGCGTGAGCCCTAAAAAGACCTGGGAAGGGGCCATTGCAGGTTTCATCGGGGGAATTACGGGTGTCTTACTCGTGCGCTATTTGTTTATTCAGGCAGGTGAAACGTTTTATCTGGATGCATTACAGGTTTCGATCATCGGTGCGCTGGGTGGTAGTTTTGGTCAACTCGGCGACCTGGCGGAGTCGTGGCTGAAACGTGACGCCGGCGTCAAAGACAGCAGTTCGATCATACCGGGCCATGGCGGAGTCCTTGATCGATTTGACAGCCTGCTTTTTGTGGCCCCTGCAACATATGTGTATGTCAAGTATTTTGTATAATTACCGATCTCTTTGCGGTATCTTTTGCCTCGCTATACTTGTTATAATAGCCTCGTGCGGTCAATCGAAACCTGAAGCTACTGCAATTATCGGTATTCCTGCCGACGTACCTGTATTGAATCCTGTCCTGCAGGTCGGCGGAACAGGCGCTACCGTCTTGTCTTTTTTGTTTCCCGAGTTAACCGTAGCCGACTTTGACACAACGGTAGGGCGCGCCGTCTATCACCCATTCCTTTCTTCGCGATGGCAGTCGACGTCACGCAGTTTGACCTATGTTCTTCGTCCTGCTTTTTGGGAAGACGGTCAACGTATCACGGCAGAAGACGTTCGATTCTCGTTCCGCTTATATGCCGATCCGGGGATAGCCTCTCCACGACGTTCTGCAATCAAGTCCCTACACCTTGATTCGACCGGGTTACCCGATATCGAGGTCGCCGATGACTCGACCGTAACGTTTCATTTCAAAGAAGACGTAGATGAGCCGGCACAGCTCAGAGCCACGGCGTTACAGATCGTCCCGAGGCACGCCCTCCAAAATCTGAAAGCGTCTGAAATGGCAGGATCGGCTTTCAACCTACGACCCGTCACGGGCCGTCATTTTCGATTTTTCAATCGTGCCCCCGGTCAGACCATCGCCTTAAGACGGAACGAGCAATGGCATGTCCCTCAGTCGGCGCGTCTTCAGTCGGTCATTTTCCGTGTTATTCCCGATGTCAATACACGTCTGGTGGAATTTCAACAGGGGCAATTGGATTTTACCGAAGGACTTTCCGCTGAAAACGTCAAAACGCTGGGGTCGGGAGATTTTCGCATCGAAACACAGAAAAGCCGGCGATTCGACTATGTGGGCTGGACTAATATCGACATGCAAACGTATCGTAAAACCGGAAAGCGTGTCCCCCATCCCTTGTTTGGCGATCCGCGTGTGAGACGAGCGCTGACGATGGGAATCGATCGTCAGTCGATGATCGAGGTCTGGCTGGGCCCGTACGGTCAGCCGGCCGTCAGTCCGGTATCTCCGATGTTCCGCTGGGCATCCAATGATACGCTTCAGCCGTTGCCGTACGATCCCGATGGCGCCCGGGCTCTGTTACGAGAGGCGGGATGGGCCGATCACGACGGCGACGGTCTCCTCGACAGAGACGGGCGAATTTTTGAATTTACGATTGTAACAAATGCCGGTAACGCCCGCCGGGATTTCGTTTTGGAAAACGTGATTGCCGATCTTAAGAAGCTCGGTGTCCGGTGTATTGGACAAAAATTGGAGACAAACGTATACAATAATGGGCTAAGAAATCGCGAATTTGACGCTTTTATTGCCGGAATGGCCATTGCCGTCTGGCCCGACCTGTCCGGTCAAGTAGGTTCGGATCTTGAAAAAAATGCATTTAACGTGTGTGCGTTTGGTCACACTATGGTCGACAGCCTTTTACCGGTTTCCCTGAAAGACCCCAGTGGAGACGCGCTACGCAGAATACAGGCAATTCTTCATGCGGAACAACCGGTGACGTATCTGTACTGGTTCGACAATCTCGTCGCGATACAAAATCGCCTGGAAAATACACACGTGGATTTTCTTTCCGCGTACAGCCATTACGAAAACTGGACGACAGACTGATATGATCGGATACCTCATACGTCGTTCACTCGTTGCTATTCCACTTCTATTCGGGCTTCTGACGATGACGTTTTTTCTGATTCGTCTCGCACCGGGCGATCCGGCCACGTTTTTCCTCGATCCGTCGATCGATCCTTCGGCCGCCGATCAACTCCGGAAAAACCTCGGACTGGATGACCCGCTTCCCGTACAATACGGAAAATGGCTGGGCGTTCTTCCTCCGTTCGAGGGCGTGCTACAGGGCGAATTTGGGACCAGCTTCAGCCGGCATCAACCCGTCGTGTCGATTTTGAGCGAGGCGGCGTGGAATACGTTGATCCTGACGGCGGCGGCGCTGATCGTCGATCTTGTCGTCGGCATTCTGCTTGGAATCGTCTCCGCATTGAAACACGGACAGTGGATCGACAGGACCATTTCGGTGATCGGATTGTTTTTTTATTCCATGCCCAACTTCTGGCTGGGACTCATGCTGATCCTGGTCTTTTCGCTATGGCTGGGGTGGCTGCCCGCGTCGCAAATGTCTTCGATCGGCGCGGAACGGCTGGGAACGATGGCGTATTTGCAGGACCGCATAGCTCACATGATCATGCCGGTGTTTGTCTTGGGAATCGCCTCAGCGGCTTCGACCGTCCGCTACATGCGCAGCAGCATGCTCGAAGTGTTGAACCAGGATTACATACGGACCGCCCGCGCCAAAGGGCTGAAGGAACGCGACGTCATCCGCCGCCACGCGTTTCGGAATGCGCTGATGCCGATCATCACCGTCGTCGGTCTGTCCTTTCCCTTCCTTCTCAGCGGAGCGGTCGTTACGGAGGTCGTTTTTGCGTGGCCGGGAATGGGGAGGGTCACCGTGGACGCGATCTTTGCGAGGGACTATCCGTTGATTATCGGATGTACGATGATGGCCGGCATGATGGTAATTGCCGGAAATCTTTTAAGTGATATTTTGTACGCGATGGCCGATCCCCGTGTTCGGCTGCGCCGTTAAAAAAGGACAACCTATGCGTTGGTTTGCGTTACTTTTACTCAGCCTGACATCCACCGCGGTGGAGGCTCAAGGCATTCTTTTTCCCTGCGACGGTTATCGCTTGGACATCCCGAAACCGGACGAATTCTTCGGTTATGTCCCGGGAGAACGATTTACCCATTACGATCGGCTGGAAAGTTACCTGAACAAACTGGACGAATTGAGCGACCGCATCGAACTGCGGGTGTACGGAAAAACGCCGGAGGGGCGAAATCTGGTCGTGGCGATCGTTACGTCGCCGTCGAACCATCAACGACTGGACGACATCCGCCAGGCGAATTTGCGTCTGACCGATGCTCGTGTCACGAAAGACGAAGAAGCGAAAAAGATCATCGATGCTCAACCGATCTTCGTCTGGCTTACGTACAACGTTCACGGCAACGAAGCGTCCGGAACCGAAGCGGCCATCATGGTGTTGTACAACCTGGCGGCCGGCGAGGCCGTCTGGCTCGACAGTCTGCTCGAACACGAGGTCATCTTCATTGATCCGCTCACGAACCCGGACGGGCGGGAGCGGTACGTGAATCACGTCGATGCCAGGCAGGGCCGCTTTCCGAACCCCGATCCGAACGCACTCGAACACGAAGCCGTATGGCCGGGTGGACGGTGGAACCATTATTATTTCGATCTCAATCGCGACTGGTCCTGGCTGACTCAGGACGAATCACGCTCGCGGGTAGCCTTTTATCAGCAATGGATGCCCGTTTTCCACGGCGATTTTCACGAGATGGGGGCCAACAGTACGTACTATTTTGCTCCGCCGACGGCGCCGTTCAATAAGTTCTTAGACGAAAAAACGTTTACCAAATGGGCGAATGTGTACGGCCGGTCATGGGCCAGTGCGTTTGATCGGCACGGCTGGCGATATTTTACGCGGGAAATTTTCGACATGCACTATCCGGGGTTCGGCGATTCCTGGCCCTCGCTCAACGGGGCGCTTGGGGTCACGTTCGAGCAGGCCGGAGGCGTGGGCGTCGCGTACCGCCGAAAGGACGGACACACGTTGACTCTGAACGAGCGTCTCACGCACCACTTTATCACGTCGTGGACAACCTTAAAAACGGCGGTACTCAATCGACGTGAGCAGTTAAACGACTTCTACGATTTCTGGAAATCATCGTTGAAATGGGACGGGACCGGCCGTGCGTACGTCATTCCCCGCGAAAAAGCCGGCGCTCATCCGAGTGAAATTCTTCGGATTCTTCTCGCCCAGAAGATCGAAGTGTACGAGACCGAGTCGTCGTTTCCAAAACTGACATCGATGTCGGGACAATCCATCGGCTCACGGAGCTTTCAGGGAGGTGCATACGTCATTCCCCTGCGTCAACCCAAACGCCGCCTGCTTCAGGCCCTGATGGAATGGAACCAGATCCGATCCGATTCGCTGTTTTACGATATCACCGCGTGGTCGTTGCCGCTGGCCTATCATGTCGAAACGTACCAGAGTGAAACGGAACCGGATCTGCCAAACATGACGCCGGTGCGCGACCTTCCGACGAGGGGCACCATTGCGGACGCGATAAACCCTTACGCGTTTCTAATGGACTGGAATCAGGAGTATGCGGCACAGGTTTGCGGGGAATTGCTCCGTAAAAACCACCAGCTTCAGTTTACTTCCGTTCCTCTGACGCTGCAGGGGAGGTCGTTTACCCGAGGGACAATCGTCATGTTGCCGGGATCGCAGTCGGGTGATCTGGTCACCGAATTGAAACGCCTCGTGGATAAGTATCCCGTGCGAATCGAAGCCGTGAATACAGGGTGGTCCGATTTCGGGCACGATCTCGGATCGAACCGGATTCAGGTACTGCAGAAACCGAAAATCGCCTTGCTTTCCGGCGATCCGATCAGCGCTCCCGATCTCGGCGCGATCTGGTTTTGGCTCGATCACTCGCAAACATTCGATTTTACTCTGATCAATGTTGCATCCATTTCCAGGACCGATCTTGACGACTATACCGTCGTTATCTGTCCGGCCGCCTGGGGATCCCTCGACGATTATCTTGCAAAATCGGCCGTTGACCGGATCAAAGACTGGATCGAAGACGGCGGAGTATTCATTGCGACCGGCTCCTCCGCACTCTGGGCGACGAAAAGTAAATCGGGTCTGACCGATTTACAATCGACGGGTGACAAAAAGGCCGACGACAAAACGTCGCTCGAAAAAGAAGCGGATCGCGCGATCAACGACCGGTTGAAGGTCATGACGCGCTTCGAACGGGAGGTCTACGAACAGAAAAACACCATTCCCGGTACGGTGCTGAAAGTAAAAATCGATCCGACTCATGAACTGGGGTACGGGTACGATCAGGGCGATATCGGCGTCATGATGACCGGTCAGAATTCGTTCGTCCTCTCCTCACGAGGGCACAATGTGGCCCGGTTTATGAAGGAGCCGTTGATCGCGGGTTACGGAGACAGCATCCTGGTCCGGCGCCTGGCGGAAACGGCCTATCTGGTCGACGAACCGGTGGGAAAAGGCCACGTGGTGGTTTATGCGGACGATCCGGTGTTTCGTTCGTTCTGGATGAGCATGAGCCGTTCCGTCGCCAATGCAATCCTTTTTTTAAGGAAATAAACCGAACGCGGCATTTGGCTGTTTCTTTTCCATAGAAATTTTCTTACGTTTTCGTACGCCTTAAATCGTTGACGTTCATTTGCCGGAGGAATCATGCCGAAAGACAAAGCAGGGAACAAGCGTGTTCGGGTCGGTATCATCGGATGTGGGGCGATCGCGCAGATCGTACACTTTCCCATTCTGTCCCGCATGGAAGACGTTGAGATTACGGCGATTGCCGATAACGACAAAACGAAGGTCGCCGCGCTGGCGGACAAGTACCGGGTCGCGAATTTTTACACCGATTATGAAAAACTGCTTGCCCGTGAAGACATCGACGCCGTCATCATCTGTACTCCCAATCACACGCACGCTCCCATTACGCTGGCGAGCCTCGGGGCGGGTAAACACGTCATGGTCGAAAAACCCATTTCCCGGACCTATGACGAGGCCAAAAGCATGGCCGATGAAGCCAAAAAGCGCAAACGCACGCTGATGATCGGGATGAATCACAGGTTTCGTCCGGACGCCATGGTGTTGAAAAACTTCGTCAAAGGTAAGGAACTCGGAAAGATCTTCTACTGTAAATCCGGATGGCTGCGTCGCCGCGGATCGTGGAACGAGAGCGAGTGGGCACGAAAAAAAACGATGGCCGGCGGCGGCGTCTTCATGGACCTCGGCATTCCGATGCTGGATCTTTCTCTGTGGTTGATGGAGTTTCCAAAGGTCAGGAGCGTCTTTAGCGCGACGTACAATCATTATCAGAAGGAAGGCATTGAGGACTCGGCAACCGTGATGGTCCGGTTCGAATCGGATGCGGTGCTCAGCCTCGAGGTCAGCTGGACGCTGCTCATGGAAAACGACTTCATGTATACGAATCTCTTCGGTACGGCCGGCGGTGCACTGCTCAACCCGTTGCGGATCCACAAGGAAATGCACGGCAACCTCGTCAACGTCACGCCGACGAAAGTGGAAAAGGCCGAGAATAATTACAAAAAATCGTACGAGTACGAGCTCACCCACTTCGTCGAATGTCTGAAGCATGACCGCCCGGTCATGTCGAACGCGGAGGAGGCCCTGGAAATCATGAGGATTTCAGAGGCGATTTATCAGTCGGCAAAGGAGAAGCGCGAAGTAACACTGCGCTGACGCGATGGGCCTGTTTCGGAAGGTCAAAGTTGGACTGGCGCTCGGCAGCGGCGGGGCCCGCGGACTCGCCCATATCGGCGTTCTCAAAGCCCTGGAAAAACAAAAGATTCCGATCCAGGTCATTACCGGGAGCAGCATCGGAGCGCTTGTCGGCGGCATGTATGCCGAGACCCTGGATATCGGGGACGTCGAACGGCGAGTGACGGATTTTTTTACGGGCGACGATTTCCGACGGACCGGCTTTCAACTCTTCCGATCCCAGCTCCATCCTGAAAATTTTTATGGCCAGATCGCTCGCAAATCCAACGGCGATTTGCAGATCCAGATCGACAGCAAACGCGTTTCACTGATGAAGGAACATCGGCTCGCGGTCGTGATGGACCGATTGCTGGGCAACGGGCTCGTGGAAAATACGCGGGTCAAATTCGCTCCCGTTGCAACCGATCTCGAAACGGGAGAGGTCGTGCTCTTCCGCAGCGGCAGTTTACGTGAAGCGGTCAAAGCCAGTTCGTCCATTCCCGGTTTTCTTCCGCCGATCAGTTATCGGGATCGCGTGCTGGTCGAAGGGGGCGTTGGGGCGTCGATTCCCATCGAAGCGGCGTTTGAACTGGGCGCCGACTTCGTCATTGCCGTCAACGTGAGCCGGTCGCTCGAACATGAACCCATGCCGCGCAACGTGATCGATATCCTTTTCCGGACCAACCTGATTACAGCGTTGCGCAACGATGCGCTGGCCTGCGAAAAAGCCCAGATCGTTATTCGTCCGCGGGTCGGTCATATTCACTGGGCCGAGTTCGACCGAATCCGCGAGCTTATTGATGAAGGGGAAAAATACACCGACGCCGGTATCGCGATCATCAAAGATGCCATCCGTACGCACAGCGGACAATTCGCGAAATACGAGTTTGACGAGAAGGGTTAATTTCACTGTAGCATTTGAGGGTATTCCGATCATTTGACATGGAAATAGACTTTTGTCTTGCCATAGAATGAGGGATATTCCAAAAAAGGCTTTTTAACGTTTTTTCCTTAAAAAACGCCGTTTTGTGAAAAATACGGCCAATCCGTCCGGTCAGCAGGAAGCCTCGTTTCGCCTGATCCGGTTGACGGAGCAGGAAGCGATTTTTGAAAATGCGGAGCACGATTTCCCACAGCGGATCGGATACCGGTTCGAGTCCGGTGGAAAGCTGACCGCGTGGATCGAAGGGACGATCAACGGAAAGGACAAAAAAATCGATTTTCCGTTTCGTAAGACCGATTGTCCATAGATGACCGCCGTCATTGTGGATACGGCCAAATCTCCAGTAGACTCATTGAGCTGACTCATTAATTCTTAAGCGGGGTCGCTGAACACCTCCCCGGGCACAAGCGTAGTCTCAGCTATATGCTGATGCCGTCTATCTCAGAAGTGTCAAGGGGCCAAAGCGACCGTATAACGACCGAAAATTCTTCTAACCCGTTCCCTTCATCAAGTGCAGGGAACGGCGTTAGTGCTCGTCCATTCTGCGTGGAGGAACCATGAAAGCGTTTTTGTCTGCTTTGTGCCTGCTTATTACCACGGCTCTGATGGCCCAGGAACACGTCTCCCTTAACAACATCTCGTACGAACCCGGGCAGAAATTATTCGTCGGTCTGGAAGGCGAAGACCTCGGTGCGCCAATCAAGATCATGGTCAGCGATTCCTCCGGCCGGCCGGTTGCGGGCGTGCCCGTGCGGTTCGAGGTCGTCGCCAAACCATCGAAATCCCAAGGTCATGCACTGCGGGAGACGGTCGTCCTGTCCAACGAACACGGGGTTGCGGAAAACGGTTTCGTGCTTGGCGATCAGGCCGGCGACTATATCATCATCGCGCGCACGGAATTCATGACCGGAGACACCCCGCAGGTCACGGTGCGCGCTCAGAGAACCTTGTGGTGGTTTTTTGTCGCGATCGGGCTTTTTGGCGGACTCGGGATCTTTCTGTTCGGCATGAACATGGGGTCGGGTGGGTTACAGCGCGCGGCGGGCCATCGTCTGCGCACGATCCTTTCGGCGCTCACCAGTAACCGGTTCATGGGTCTCATCGTCGGCATCCTCGTGACGGCGATCGTTCAGAGCAGTTCCGCCACCTCCGTCATGGTCGTCGGACTGGTCAATTCGTCCCTCATGACCCTGACCCAGGCGATCGGCGTCCTGATGGGCGCCCATATCGGAACAACAATCACGGTCCAGTTGATTGCGTTTAACGTCTCCGATTATGCCTTGATCCTGGTCGGAGGCGGATTTTTGATGACGCTGGTGACCAAACGGAAGATGTACATTTATCTCGGTGAAATCATTTTAGGATTCGGTTTCATTTTCTTCGGCATGGCGGTGATGTCGCAGTCGATTGCACCGCTCAAATCCATGCCGGTGTTCATCCAGTGGCTGATCCAGTTTGGCGAACAACCGCTGCTGGGCATCCTCGCTTCGCTCGTGTTTACGGCGATCATTCAAAGCAGCGGGGCGACGATCGGACTTTGTGTTGTAATGGCCAGTGAGGGATTGTTGTCCTTCGAATCCGCGATGCCGCTGGTTCTGGGCGCCAATGTCGGTACCTGCGTGACTGCACTCCTCAGCGCGATCGGTTCGTCGACCGGGGGCCGGCGAACGGCGGTGGCACACACGATGTTCAGCGTGTTCGGCGTCGTCGTGTTTACGCCGATCCTAATTCCCTTCGAGCGGCTCGTGATCGGCGTGACGCACTGGATGGGAACCGACAGTGTCCAGCGCCAGATCGCCAACGGCCACATGATCTTCAATATCGCGTCCGCACTCATCCTGATCGGGTTTGTGCCGCTGTTTGTGAAATTGATCTCGACGATGGTCCGTGAAAGACCCGAAAGTGCGGAGTTCAAACCGAAGTATCTCAACAACGCGTACCTCGAAACGCCGGAAATTGCGCTGCAACAAGCGCACCTCGAACAGGAGCGATTAAGCGGCATCATCCGAACGATGGCCGGACAGGTGATGAATCTTTTTACCGCGGACAATGAAAAGAAACTTGCGGAAATGCAGGACGCGATGAAAAACGTCGACAAACTCGAATATGAAATTCGGCGTTATCTTACACGATTGTCGCAAAAGAACATCAGCTTGACGCAGTCCAAGCGGCTCATGCGGCTTCTGCTCACGCTCGACGACCAGCGTCACATTGCGGAGCGCATCGGCGTGGGCATTTCCGAAATGGCCAACAAATATACGTCGGAAGGAATTCGCTTTTCCAACGCGGGCATGTCCGATCTGAAAGAATTTTACCAGATGGTCCACATGCGTCTGGATACTGTGTTAACGGCGTTGCAGAAGGAAGACCGTGAAGCGGCAGATGAGATCATTCGAACCAAGGGCGGCATTGCCCGGGCTGAAATTCAAAGCCGCGAGAAGCATTTTGCACGGCTGACGGCGGGTGGTGAAGACACGGCACGGTCCAGCACGATGCATCTCGATCTTCTGACGTCGCTCAAACGGATCGATTCGTTCAGCGTTAAGATGGCGCACGAGATCATCGAACAGTATAAGTTTTAGGTTTAGCGATTTGTTGGGGCACGTTGCAACGTGCCCCAGCTAACTCAATTTCTTCAGAATTTCATCAACGATTTTCCCTCGTCTTGCATTTCCACGCCGCACGGCGTACTATGGAATTGTCGTTCATCGGATGACGCCATGCAAAACCCTTATAAACGACAAGATATTTTTCTCTGTACGCACGATGCCCATGCGCATCACGGCCATCGCGTGTCGGTGTACCACACCCTTCGCAAAGAATGTTTTCCCAACGGCTGCACGTATTTCCGTTGGAAATGCCATGAACTGGAAAAACGCCGCAAATGTTATCGGGGTTACTCACACGTCGGAAAAAATTGTCCCGGCTGCAAATTCTTCGACGAAGAAAAAATAACACGATCGCTCGTCAAAACGGACGAAGCCGGATTTCGCGAGTTTCAGGACGAGCTCGAAGATTTCGAGGAATGGATTCGTGCCGCGGAGAACCGGGAACATGAATGTTACGGTACGGTCACGGCCGTGAAACCGCTGATCCGACAGCGGGTCGTACCCGCAACGCGCAGCCGCCCGATGCAGGAATGGTCGCAGTTGAGGGGATTTATGCTCGCTTTTTCGAGCATTTTTATCGGACACGCCCCGTTCGATGACGGCGCGTTTGCCATCGTCGGACGCGAGACGCAGACCCGGTTGAAATTCCGCACCGGCGACCGTATGGATTTCAAGGCGGTACTGACGCTCGATCAGGGGCGCCTTGTATTTCAACGGCTTCGCCAAATCGAGTTTTCCGATCGCGGGGACGGAACCGTCTGGACGGCGTCGGATGCAATCGTGTCGCGCGCAACGGGCAAAATGCTCGCCCGGCAGGCCGAAAAGTGCATCGCATGCGATCAGGGCATCCTCATCGACGTGACCGATACGACGACGGACGAAATGTTTCACCGAGTCTTTTGTATGCAGGGCATGCCGTCGGCTGCCGCGTGTTCGTACCGTCCGGGACGCGACCTGTACGGTCATTCCTGCGCCAACCGCTTTTACTCAATTTCCATTCCTCAACACGCGACCCGCCGATGATGCGTTCGGTAAGCCAGCGGCTGATCCTCGAGACGGCGGAAAATATCGCCGTCGAATTTCAACTCGCGGGCCTTGCGTCGCGGTTTCTTGCTTACGTCGTTGATGCGGTCATTCAAATGGCGATTCTCGTCATCCTGGTCTACGTTCTTTCCATTTCCGCGGCGATTCTCTCGTCGGCCGTGTCCTTCAGCGTGGAGGACGGTTGGGTCTCGGCGGTTTTGATTCTCGCGATTTTTGTCCTGTACGAAGGTTATTTCATCCTGTTTGAAACGATGTGGCGCGGACAGTCCATCGGCAAACGCATCCTCGGCCTGCGCGTCATCAAAGACAACGGCCAATCGGTGGCGTTTCTGGACGTCGTGATCCGCAATATCATGCGGTTTGCCGACATGCTGCCGCCGGTCCTGTATTTTCCAACGTACGGATTGGGTTCGGTCGTGATCATGAGCAACCGTTATCATAAGCGGATCGGCGACTTCGCCGCGGGTACGATCGTCGTTCGGGAAAAATTTATCCACGGGTTTGACCATGTACGGTCGCTTAAAATTCACCCCGATTACCTCCGTCAGATCCGTATCCCATTCACCGGCCGGCTGTCCAACGACGATATTTACCTTGTGAGGGAGTTTTTCTACCGTAAGAACACCTTTCCACCGGACGTTCGTAAAAAATTATCGGCAAAAATTTGCCGGTACGTCACACGGCGACTCAAGTTAACGACGCCGGTTTCGGACGACCGGGCGATGAAGTTTCTCGACGATCTTATGTTGTATATGGAAAATCAGCAGGTGTGATGGTTCCGCGCATGGTTCATTGGAACGTGAACGAAGTCTCAGCCGGCAGTTGCGCGACCTCCATTGCAAGTCATTGCGATCGCTTCGCTCGCAACGCCTAACATAGCGCAGAAGATAACAGACGATGGATACCCGATGAAAACATCCGTCGGAATAGGCCTGTGCATGATCGTATGGACCGCGTGTGCACCGGTGACAAAAGATGTCGACACACTGCGTCTGCCGTCCGGATTGTCGATCCTTACCGCTCCGTCATCGTCCGAAATCGTTGCCGTGCAAGTCAACGTGCGCGGCGGGCTGTCGGCCGAACCGGGCGGCAAGGACGGTCTCGCGTATCTGACGGGCAACCTGCTTTTTCGTGGCACCGAAACGCGCAGCAACGACGAGATCATAGGCGAACTCGAGTTCCTGAGCGCACGGGTCAATGTAATCGTACATCCGGACTTTACCGCGATCCGTCTCGTCTGTCTCGATGAAAATTTCGACGCCGCATGGGACATCGTTGCGGAATGTCTGACGCGACCCGTATTCGATTCGACGTTTGTTGAACTTCAAAAAGTCGGCCTGAGGAATGAAATCGACGCGTCGCAGGACGACATGGCCTCCGTTGCGGAAACCGCCGTCTGGGGCACGATGTTCGCCGGTCACGGATACGGCCATCCGTCCGGCGGTCGTCCGGAATCGCTCGCGGCCATCACGCGCGACGACGTCATCCGCCATTATCGAGAAACCTACACGTCGCCCAACACCACGGTCGTCATTGTCGCGGGAAAGTGCCGTGCGAAGATTCGAGATTCGGTCGCCGCGAGTTTATCGACGTATCCGTCCGGGGAATCCGAATGGAACGCGGCACCGCCGGCTGTACGAACGCCGCCCCCGGTCTACGTTCCGAGAGAAAAACTTCAGACGGTCATCGTTGCGGCGTATCCGGTCGGTGCCGTCCGTGCCGACGAGTTTCCCGTGCTCGCGTTGACCGCACAGATCCTCGGCGGCGGGATCGGTTCGCGTTTGTGGACCATTCGTCAGCACCACCGGCTTGCCTACTCGGTCGGGGCGCGTTACGACCCGTTCAAACACGGCGGCGCCATCCGTCTGACGCTCGGTACGACGGCATCGAAGGCCGATTCGGCCCGGAAAATTCTGGATGACGTCGTCCGACAGTTAACCACCGGCGGTACGTCGACCGAAGAACTGGCCGCCGCTAAAACGACGCTCGTCGCCGATGCGATGCGCGCGATGGAAACGTCCGCGGGACGCGCGGCGCGGCTGAGTACCTTCGACATGCTCGGACTGGGTGCGGATTATGCGTCGACGTTCGAGTCGTCCGTGCAGGGCGTGACGATCGAGCGGATTCAGGAGAAACTTACGGAATTGTTTTCGTCGAATACGCGCGTCGATGTTCTCGCCGGACCGGTACCTGTAATGAAATAGCCGGCCTATTCAAAAGTCCGCACGGGAACTCAGTGAACGTCTCGCAAAGACCGCTAAGATGTTGTGTAGATGTCAATGACAAAACAACGTGGCGATCAGGTGCGCCGCTCCCTTCGACGAACTATGGGAGCGGACTCATGTTACGTGGCGTGGACTTCCAAGTCCGCGCAGCACCAAACCACCAAAATTTCACATTCTTTGCAGATCCCAAATGGGCAGTACATGTCATTCCGAGGAGCGAAGCGACGAAGGAATCTTGTTGTTTTAATTGATATAATGAGATTGCTTCGCTTCCCTCGGTCACTCGGGACAGGCGCAATGACTGCAGGACCTTTTGGACAGGCCCCACACAGTGTCCTACATTCATAGTTGCACAGAAATCTCAAGGTTGGTACGGGTACCCGATCCCCCTTTTTGATCTTTTGTCTTTTCTCAGGTTCCCCTACATTAGCGGCGGTTTTTCATAACACGAAGGGTTCCGATCTATGAAACGATTCGCTGCCATCCTGTTTTTGCTACTGTCCACCGCCTGCGACCGTCCGCGCCAGGAAGACTGGCAAACGTTTTTCGAAAAATCGGGCGGATTGGAAACTCCGCGTTACGATGAAACCATGAGCTATTTGCAACGGCTTGATAACGCGTCGCTGGCGCTGCGCGTCACCTCATTCGGCACGTCTCCGCAGGGAAGAAAAAATCCCCTCGTCATCATCGACAAAGACGAAAAATTCAGCGCGCCCAAAGTCCGAAAGACGGGCAAAGCGATTGTTTTGATCCAGGCCGGGATTCACGCCGGGGAAATCGACGGCAAGGACGCGATGCTGATGCTTTTGCGCGACATGCTGATCGACGGTAAGTACGGCGACGTCCTCGACCGCGTCACAATCCTGTTCATGCCGTTTTTCAACGTCGACGGGCACGAGCGTGTCAGTCCGTACAACCGGATCAATCAGAACGGTCCGAAGGAAATGGGGTGGCGGGTCTCGGCGCAAAACCTGAACCTCAACCGCGACTACATCAAGGCCGATGCGCCGGAGATGCGCGACTGGCTTGCGGTGTTCAACGACTGGCTGCCGGATCTTTTCATCGACTGTCACGTGACCGACGGCGCGGACTACCGGCACGTCGTGACGTATGCGATCGATCTTTCGCAGAACGTGGCCGAGCCCGTTCGCCGCTGGAGCGCCGACGTCTACATGCCGTACCTGCGATCGGAGATGTCGAAAGCGGGATTCCCGATGTCGCCCTATGTTTTTCCGATCGACGATCTGGACTTCACGAAAGGCATTACCGCGATCCCGGCCCCGCCGCGTTTTTCCACGGAATTTGCCGCGGCTCAGAACCGTCCCGGACTGTTGATCGAGACGCACATGTTCAAGGACTACAAATCACGCGTGGAGGGAACGTATCAGACGCTGCTGCACACGCTGCAACTGGTCGCTCGCGAGTCCGGGTCGCTGCAGCGGGCCAACCGGCAGGCCGACAGCGCCACGGCGGCCATGCGCGGCCATTACGGTCTCACGTACCGTTCGACCGGAAAAGCGGACACGATCGATTTCCTCGGATTCAATTACCGCATCGAAAAAAGCGAGATCTCCGGCGGGCCGATGGTGGTGTGGGAACCTGTGCCAATCGACTATCGCCTGCCCGTTTTTGCCGACGCCGTCGCGGCGGACTCGGCAACGGTACCGGCCGCGTACATCGTTCCACAGCAGTGGACGGCGGTGATCGACGTGCTCAAGGCGCATCGCGTCCGTATGGAACGCCTGGGTTCCGACCGTACGCTGCGCGTGCAAGGGTACCGTTTGCGCAACGCCAAATGGGCCGATGCGCCGTTTGAAGGCCGCATCATGGTGACGGCCGACGTGACGCCGACCGACGAGGAGCGGAAATTTGCCGCGGGCGATTACGTGATCCGGATGGACCAGCGATTGAACCGTGTCATCATGCATCTGCTCGAGCCCAAAGGTCCGGATTCGTTTCTCAGCTGGGGCTTTTTCAACGCGATCTTCGAGCAAAAAGAATACGGTGAAGCGTATAAACTGGAAATTCTGGCGAGGGAAATGATGGCGGCGGACACGTCACTGCGGCGAGAATTCGAGAACCTCGTCAAAACCGACGCGGCGTTTGCGGCCAATGCGTACGGGCGGTTGAACTGGTTTTACCAACGGTCGCCTTACTGGGATCCAACGGTCAATCTGTATCCGATCGCACGAGTGATGGCGGAGGAGAAATTACCTTAGTCACGATCAGAACACCAACATGCGGAAGTCGCGTCCGAGCAACGACGGATTTTTTATCCGTAGGTTATTATGCAGCGGAAGACAGATAATGCTCTGAAATAGCGTATTATCAATACGGATGTAGTCTATTTGCATCGTGGAGTGGATTAAGTAGTTTGGAGCTGGATAATTCAAGTTGGGCTGCAAGGTGGAGCATGCGATGACAGCCGAGCGCAAAGACACTTGGGCAGCGGGGAAATTGTACGAACCGTACGTGGGACGTTGGAGCCGTCTCGTTGCGAAGGAATTTCTCGAGTGGTTGGAGATGCCGTCGAACTTGGATTGGCTAGATATGCTAG